>JANQRC010000033.1 GCA_028284745.1 Flavobacteriaceae bacterium | reverse complement strand
CAAGGTACGGATCCACAATAACAGCAATGCCATACAGATGAGTCAGCAACTCAACGCACAAGCCTTCACCAATGGCAATGACATCTACTTTAACAGCGGAAAGTACGATACTGCCTCACGAGGCGGAAAGCACCTGTTGGCACATGAACTTACCCATACCATTCAGCAAACCAAGAACAACTCAAGAATTGTACAAAGAGCGCAAATCGGAAGAGTGCATACACCTAGCACTGCACCTCACTTTCTTTATGAATTGGATAGCAAGATGAGTACTTTTTCACAGTTAGCTTCTTATTACGGGTCCAGTACAAGCGCAATACAAACTGCAAACCCAAGCGCCAGACCAACAGCCTTAAAGAATGGTCAGCAAATAAAGATCCCCGCCGTTAACGTTCCTCCTGCAAACTCACAACCATCACAGGCAGGAACAAGCGCTATCGTACAAAGCACCAAGACAATTCCGTTAAAAGTCTATTGGAGTAACGGCGGAAATAGGGTTGGAAGGATAAAACGAGGGTCAAGTGTGTTCACATTTGCAAATGGCGTAGATATACCTGTTCCAACAATAGAGAGTCCGGCCAAGGGTATTATCGAGGAAATGACTCATCGCAATTTAGTTGCCGGAGGTATGATGCTCTACGGATATATCGATCCCACCAATTTAAGGGCCACAAATGCAGCCTTATCTTCTGGCGACCTTGATCTGATGGCTCGAATGATCTGGGGTGAACAAAGAAGCCAAGGAGAGGATGCCATGACCGCAGCCGCCTGGATAGTACGCAATAGGTATGATGGTGGCTGGGGTACGATCTCACAGATAATTACCAAACAGCAATTTCATGGGATCGTACCTAAAAGTAGTGTTCAGAATTTAACAGGAGCCGATAAAAAAATGTGGGTAGAAGCTCAGAGAATAGCCAAAGAAGTAACGAACAATACCTTGCCCGACCCCACGGGAGGAGTAGTTTACTTTGGAAACGGAACAAGTGTCAAAAATAGAATGGCAGCCTGTAAGAAAGGGAACAGTGCATTTACCTATGGTCAAATCTCTGGAACCAATTTTTACTATAGCAACGGTGATTATACCGCTAATTGCAGCATTCCTTAGCAGTAGAATGACAAAAAAACAGGAATGAACGCACCGCAGCAAGCATATAAAGCAACTGACACAGACCAAAGACCCGAAGGTCAACTCGCGAGTCTTCTTAACAAGGGAAAAATCCCCCTTGCTTCAAGTCTTCTTCCTGTAGGAAATACTCTTTGGAAAAAACACCTTGCGTCAAACTTCCAATCATGAGAACCATTCGATATCGCTCACGTGGGCAAGATGTGCACTTCTTAGAAGAACTCCTGACCCAGCTAGGCTATTCGGTCTTTGTCTCTAACTACTTTGGGCTAGATACCGATGCGGCTGTAAAAGACTTTCAGAAAAAGAACAGACTAGTGGTCGATGGTATTGTAGGACCAAAGACCTGGTCTGTACTTATCGAGAAAAAGCAAAGTTTTTTGGATCATAATACCAAGCTATTGTCTGAAAAAGACCTGAAGGATCTTGCCATAAAGTATGACCTAGAGCTTGCTGCCGTCAAAGCGGTCAACGAAATAGAAAGCCGTGGCAAAGGCTTTTTGAGTGATGGCAGACCTAAAATCCTTTTTGAGGGGCATATTTTCTGGAGAGAACTCACAAACAGAGGGTTAGACCCGAAACAGCTTTCAAACGCTGGCAATGCAGATGTACTATATAAAAAATGGACAAGGACTCATTATCGGGGTGGCACAGGTGAATATGAGCGATTGCAAAAAGCCACTAGCATTAGAAATGACGAACGAGTAAGGAACGCTGCTCATGCTTCAGCATCATGGGGTGCCTTTCAAATTATGGGCTTCCATTACAAAAGCCTTGGCTATGCCAGCATCGATGACTTCGTAAAGAAGATGCACCAGCATGAACAGGCACATTTAGAGGCCTTTGGAAAATTCCTAGCGGTAAATACCTTTAGCGGGAAGAGTCTGATCCACTGGCTGAAGGTCAAGAATTGGGCAAAGTTTGCTAGAGCATACAACGGTCCGGGCTATAAAACACACAACTATGACGGACGACTCAAAAAAGCCTATGAACGATACAGTAGATAGGCGATCTTCCTCATTACAACAGGCCATAGATTATTTAAGGGAGGTGATCCGCTTTCGGTTGCACATGCATCTCAAGGAAGAGAAGCTGCCTGTACCTACCATTCATAAAATCGAGGACAATACCCCATTCTGTGCCTTCGTCAACGAAAATCACCTTTCACAGATAGAGTTTGTTACTTTACTGTTGGCATTGGTGCCACACGTCTCCCCAGCCCTCATAAGCGATGTGGTCAATGAGTACCTTCCGCAAGGGGGCGATCTTATTGTGCTGGGCGGAATCAAAGGTAAAAACCATCGAGGCATCATCCCTACTGGGCAGACCGTTCAATTCATCATCGCAGGAGACGATATCGAACTAAGAAACCAACTCCACTTGCTGTTCACCCAAAACCATTTCTTTACCGCCAACGACATCATCACCCTAGGCAATGTACCCGCAGGAGAACCCAAAATGAGTGGTGCCTTGCAGTTAGATGATGAATATGTACAGCTGTTCACTATGGGATTTATCAGTGACCCAAGCATCAGCATGGACTTCCCTGCGCAAAAGATCGAGACCAATCTAACTTGGTCAGACCTCGTGCTCCAAAAAAAGACCATGGACCAGATCATGGATATCCAGACCTGGTTGAAGCATAACGACACACTGCTTCATGATTGGGACATGAAAGACCACATAAGACCAGGGTTCAGAGTAATGCTCTACGGGCCGCCTGGTACCGGAAAGACCTTCACCGCTAGCCTATTGGGAAAATATACAGAACGTAGTGTGTATCGTATCGACCTCTCGATGGTGGTCTCTAAATACATTGGAGAGACTGAAAAGAATCTCTCAAAACTGTTCGACAAGGCAAAAAACAAAAACTGGATCCTCTTCTTTGACGAGGCCGATGCCATCTTCGGAAAGCGCACCAATGTGCGCGATGCACATGATAAATATGCCAACCAAGAAGTGAGCTATCTCCTGCAACGAATTGAGAGTCACCCGGGATTGGTACTTTTGGCTTCTAATCTAAAGAGCAATATCGATGCGGCCTTCACCAGAAGGTTTCAGACCATCATAAAATTTGAAAACCCATCTGCAAAGGAGCGATTGTTGCTATGGCAAAAGAACATCCCAAAACAAGTGAAACTTGATAGATCCCTTCAACTAGAGAGACTGGCCAAAACCTATGAGCTCACTGGCGCCAATATCGTGAATGTGATCCACTATGCCTCACTTCAAGCCCTGAAAAGAAAGGATCGCGTTTTTGACGAAGCACTACTTACCGAGGGTATCAAGCGTGAATTTGAAAAAGAAGGGAAAATGATGTGAAAGGAGGTGTTTTCACTTCTTCAATGAGGCTTTTTCCCCGTTTACTTCATCTAGGCTACTCATAAATTACGTACATACAATGAAGCGCATGTCAATCGAAATATACCAGAGCTTAAGGCAAGATTCTGAGCAATTGGATGCCATACTCGCCATTAAGAACAAAGATTACCAGACCATAGACAACTTTAGAGAATGGTTGGTAAGCGTAGAAGATCATCTAAGGCGAAACAACATGGAAGATTTCAGGAGGATCGCCGAGATACGTGGGAAGCTGATCGCATCCCAAGTAGCCTTTGACCGTAATGTGCCAAAACTGAAACGACAACTGAGAGCCACTTCAGAATTACTAGAATTATCGAAGAATACTATGGAAACGATCATGGAGCCCATCGAAGTGTACTACCAAAAGCCCAGAAAGATCATGAAGAAGATGCTTATGATCGCAGATCATGAAGGGCTTATCCAGTGGAACAAGGAGCTAAAATTCAGAGATTTTGTGCACGCATTGTGGCGTATCTTTAATCGTGAGAGCCTTTACAAGAACTACTGCATAGAACTTCTAAAGAAGGTCACTGACGAGGAGGCCATCATGCTATTGGCAGATGAAGTGAAGATCTACAAGAAGTGATCAATTCCTAGCCTAACCAACCTTCCCTATCCAGGCTTCGATACTGAATGGCCTCTGAGATATGTGCGCCACCAACCACTTTTGAAGCACTAAGGTCGGCAATGGTCCTTGCCACTTTCAATATACGATCATAAGCACGGGCAGAAAGACTCAATCGCTCCATGGCATTCTTCAATAGCAACTTGGAAGCTTCATCCAACTTGCAGAATTCACGAATCTGTTTGGTGCCCATCTGCGCATTGTAATGTATGTTCTCAAAGTCTTTGAAACGCGTTACCTGCAGTTCTCGCGCACTGGCCACGCGCTTTCTTATCGAAACACTACCTTCTCCTTTTCGTTCCTCAGAGAGTTTCTCAAAAGGCACTGGGGTGACTTCAATATGAATGTCTATCCTATCTAACAAAGGTCCGGAGATCTTACCTAAGTAGCGTTGAATCTCAGCAGGCGAAGAAGTTACCGGTGCATTGGGGTCATTAAAATAACCGCCAGGACTGGGATTCATACTAGCCACCAACATAAAAGAAGATGGGTAGGTAACTGTAAACCTGGCTCTTGCTATGGTCACCTCACGATCTTCCAATGGTTGACGCATTACCTCTAGCACACTCCGCTTGAACTCTGGCAACTCGTCCAAGAACAGTACTCCATTATGTGCCAACGATATCTCACCAGGTTGCGGATAAGAGCCCCCACCGACCAATGCGACGTCAGATATAGTATGATGGGGTGACCTAAAGGGTCTTTGGCCAAGCAATCCATTAGCTTTCACTCTGGCGACCACACTATGAATCTTTGTGGTCTCTAGCGCTTCCTTCAAAGTCATTGGCGGCAGTATC
>JANQRC010000059.1 GCA_028284745.1 Flavobacteriaceae bacterium | reverse complement strand
TCCTCAAGGTCCTTCAGTCCGTCAAACGGGTCTAACAATTCGCCAAAGTTATGTTTGTTGATCCCTAGGGCCAACGCGTTGATGGTAAAGTCGCGACGATTCTGGTCATCTTCCAGAGAGCCGTTTTCAACAGCAGGCTTACGACTGTCTTCTGCATAGCTTTCCTTTCGGGCGCCCACAAACTCCACTTCTATGCCTTTGGTCTTTAGCATGGCTGTGCCAAAGCGTTTAAAGACTTGTACCTTGGGCTGTTCAGGAAGCAGCGCAGCTGTTCTTTGGGCAAGGTCGATTCCGCTGCCGGTCGCCACCACGTCTATATCCTTGACATCACCGCGTTTCAATAGAAAATCACGGACAAAGCCGCCAATGGCATATGCGTCAAGTTGCAGTTCTTGCGCCGCTTGTTGAATAGTCTTAAAAATGGGGTGTTGTAATGCCTTTTCGTAGCTCATCAAGTATGTAGCAAAGCAAAACTACTTTCGGATCACCTTCACAAGACCATCATTAGATAGTTTGATGATAGAAGACGGTTTTGCTGATTTTCGTTCTTGATGCAAATTTACGACATAGTCCACATTGTTTAAAATAAGCGGGTCTATTTCATTGAAGCTTTTCGGTGTAGGCCCGCCGCTGATGTTGGCCGAGGTTGAGACCAACGGTCTTTTCAATTTTTTTATCAACTGCTGGCAGAAAGCATTTCGAACTACCCGTATGGCCAAAGTGTTGTCGTTGGCAACAAGATTGTTAGCTATTCGGATAGGTTTGTCATAGATGATGGTGGTAGGCTTCTGGGCGTACTTGAGAATGTCATAGGCAACTTCGGGTACTTCTTCAACAAACTGTTGTAGCATTTTAAAGTCTGAGACCAAACAGATCAACGCCTTGCTCTCTTCGCGCTGTTTTAGCGCATAGACTTTCCGTATGGCTTCTTCATTAGTGGCATCACAGCCAATGCCCCATACCGTATCTGTAGGGTAAAGGATAGTGCCACCTTTCTTGAGGATGCCGATGCTTTTCTCTACTTCGGCGAAATAGTTGTCTTTCATTTTTAAAGCTTCAATCAAAAATACTAGAGATTAACGCAAATATATCTAAATTGGGCACAGATCAACTTTTTTAATTTTTATTAGGTGAAGATATTGATAACAGGAATATCGGGGTTCATAGGTTCTAATTTGGCGGAATACTTCTTGGATCTTGGGCATGATGTGATAGGGATCGACAATTTCAATGATTATTATGACGTGAGCCTTAAGCGTTTGAATGCTGAAGACGTTAAAAAAAGAGGAGGAAAGATCATTGAAGCGGATTTAAATGCACCGCTCTCGGATTTATTGCCAAGTGATGTGGATTACATATTTCACCTTGCCGCCCAACCTGGAATTGCCGCTCATGTTACACTAGAAGAATATGTGCAAAACAACATTTTTGCGACCCAGAACTTACTTGATTGGACACTGGCCCGTGCTCGGAATTTGAAGCTGTTTGTTAACATAGCGACCTCTTCTGTGTATGGGAAAGAGGCTACGTTGCCTGAAGATGCTGAGCCAAGACCAATATCTTACTATGGCACAACAAAGTTAGCTGCAGAACAATTGGTGCTGGGCCTGGTCAGGACTGGGCAACTCAAAGCATGTTCCTTCCGTTGTTTTTCAGTGTATGGACCTAGGGAGCGACCAGAAAAATTGTATACAAAGTTGATAAGGTCGATCTATGAGAAAACGTCTTTTCCTTTATACCAAGGCAGCGAGCATCACTCCAGGAGCTTCACCTATGTTGGTGATATTGTAGAAGGGCTGACATCGGTGATTGGTAAGGAGGTGCTTTGCAACGGCGAGATCTTTAACATTGGCTCTGATCATGAGCATACAACAGGCGATGGCATTCGACTGATCGAAAGGATCATAGGCATGAAAGCTGTCATTGACCACATCCCACCAAGGCGTGGAGACCAACTGAGAACCGCGGCTATCATCGGTAAAGCCAAAAGGGTGTTAGGATATTTGCCAAGGACCGATTTGGAAAGCGGGTTGCGTGAGCAGGTGAGATGGTATAGAGAGAAGTTTTTGGATTAGGCGTTCTCTCTCCAGAGTTTTTCCAAGTGTCTGTGGCGTTCGTACACGCTAAGTGCGTTGAGGTAACAGATGATAACGCCTTTCTTTCCGTCTAGTATCCCCAATCGCAAGATGTAGTGATTAAAGAACTTCCAGCCTGTCTTTATTACTTTGGATATCGTATTGTTTTTGTTTCCTTTTCTATACTCTTCTTGTGCTCTTAGTTGCCCGTACTTTAGCATCTTTCCTCTGTAGTCCTCGTAGTTCTTGTACGAATAGTGAACCAGCTTACTTTTAAAAGTGCCTTCAGAACCGTTTACTTCCAGCGTTTCATGCACTAATCGACCTTCGGTGAATTCGCACTTGTCTTTTCTAAACAGTCGAATATTCTTGTCAGTTTGCCACCCACTGAAGCGTAATCGTTTGTCTTTGAACATGAACTTTCGATAAAACCAATAAGCCGCATGCGGTATGCTCTTGCTTTTAAGCAGTTCAAGGATTTCTTCTTTTAGTGCAGGGGTGATCACCTCATCCGCATCTAAGAACAAGATCCAGTTGTTTGTGGCATGCTTTATAGCAGCATTTTTTTGATCGGTAAAGTTCGTGAAAGTACGCTTTACGAGTGTCACGTCGGGATAATTGCCAATGATTTCAATGGTCTTGTCTTCGCTGTATGAATCGACGACCACGACCTCATCGGCAAATGATATGGAATCCAGGCATCGTCTTATGTTATCTTCTTCATTGTAAGTAATAATGAGAACTGTTAATTTCCTAACAGGAAATGCGTCTTGCAACATTTTTCCCGTGGTGATCCCAACACCTGTGGCCCTGCCGAACATCGAATTGATCTTTATTTTCCTCAACAAAGAAATATCTCGGCGTTCAGGGATGCCTTTTGCAGTTACATACTCTTCAACAGTCTTGACCATTCTCAATGCCGACCTACCATCATTGTACGGATGGTAGCGTTGATAGATCTCTGCTCTAGAATCAGCGAATGGGTCTTCTTTCAAGTTTCTTTCTACCAACGCACTTAGAGCAGTATAGTCGTCAGAGTTCTCCCAACGAATGTTCGTAGCAATACTTTTAAATGTGATTGCCGGCTTATCTAACAACAGAAATTCGTATATGACAGATGAAGTATCACTGATCAAAAGGTCTGCGACAAGAAGAAATTTTATGATGTTATTTTCAGCCTGATAAATGATGTTTCTTGTTTCAGCGGCTAACTCTTGATAGGCGAGCACCCACTTTTTTTCCATTAGCGGGTGAAACTTGATGAGAATTAAATGATCCGAGTTGTTTGCTAATTTCTTTAACTCATCTGAAAGATGTGGGCCAGAGGTAAGCTTTGGTGAGAAAGTGGGCGCATATAATAAGATCTTCTTTGCGCTATGCTTGTTGAGAAGTTCATTCTTGTACGAAGCATACGCATCCCTATTCTTTCCGTAGATGTCTAGTTTGGGCCAACCAGTCTCTATGACATCAAAGTTGTTGTAACGATCTCTAAGCTGATTGAATCGTTCAGTAAAATATGGCCCTTGCGTTAGGTACAGGTCAAAGTAACTACGCATTCTGAAGTGCCCTTTCTTTTCGCCGGCCAGTCCATGGAAGATCTGGACTTTTAACCCTCTCAGGTAATAGGGTACTTCGTTGCCTGGTACAAATATCACATCGCTGAGATATGCTTCAAGATCGATGATAGAAGAAGTGTGATTTTCTTGGCGAAAGGGAAAATCTTTGACAATTTTTCTTCTCACAAACCACAGATAATCATGCCCTTGTTCCTTTAGAACTTCCATGATAGGTCCTAAAATACCAAAAGCGTAGTTGTTTTGACAAAATAGAATGAATCGCATTCCTACAGAAAATTGTTAACATTTTCTAGATCTTCGGCAAAATCGACTTCCATGCAATTATAGGCCGAGATATCTACTGCCTCAATTTTCACCCCATCCTTTTCTATGGCAAGTTCAAGACCTCTTTCAAAATAATCATTGGGCTCACACTCTTGCAATCTGTGGATAAAGCTTTTAATGTCTGTAGATGCGATGAAATTAATGCCGACGGCTTCCCCCAGGCCATTCTTTACTTCTTTTGATAGCTTGTGGATGTAACCATCCTTAAGAGTGTATTTTACCTCTTCGTCGGCCACCTTGCTAGTATTGACTGCCACAAACGATTTTTTCTCGAAAACGTATGGATGTATTACGTCTAACAGGCGTTGGTCAAAGACAACATCACCATTTAGCCATAGCACAGATTTGCCCTTGTGCTTTTTCAATGCTTGAAGCAAGCTTTTCGAGGTGTTTGTCCTATCGAAAAACGGGTTGTACACATAAGTTAACTCTGGAAAACGCTCCATGATCAGATTTTTCTTGAAGCCGACGACTACATTGATATCATCAACGTCGTATTTGGTTGTGAGATTGTCAACCTGCATTTGCATGATGCTTTTCCCATTTTTTAATGGAGTCAGCGGTTTTGGGAAAGGATTGCCCAATCTTGAGCCAATGCCAGCAGCTAGGATTATGATCTTCATTAAATCAACGGTTTAGAGTCAAAGTTAGATTTAATTTGTAAATGATGAAAGCGCCGATCAGGCGCTTTGCAAATCTATTGTCTTGATTTCTATTGTTGTCAGAAATTGTCATACGGCTACGTCATACTCTCTCAAGGCATCGTTGAGCGAGGTTTTCTTGTTGGTGCTCTCCTTGCGTTTTCCGATGATCAGCGCACATGGCACTTGGTACTCGCCAGCCGAAAAAGCCTTTGTGTAACTTCCAGGGATTACCACAGACCGAGCAGGAACTCTGCCTTTCAATTCAATAGGTTCGCCACCAGTAACATCGATGATCTTCGTTGAGGCTGTAAGTACCACATTGGCCCCTAGAACTGCTTCGCGCTCGACACGGACACCTTCTACCACGATACAGCGCGAACCCACAAAGGCATTGTCTTCGATGATTACCGGTGCTGCCTGAAGTGGCTCTAGCACACCACCAATGCCAACACCCCCCGATAAGTGTACGTTCTTGCCGATCTGTGCACAGCTTCCAACAGTGGCCCAAGTGTCTACCATCGTGCCTTCATCTACATAAGCGCCAATGTTCACATAGCTAGGCATCATGATCACTCCAGATGACACATAGGCTCCGTGACGGGCAATGGCGTGGGGAACTACTCGAATTCCTTTTTCGGCATACCCCTTTTTCAAAGGGATCTTATCATGAAACTCTAACGGGCCTGCTTCTAAGGTCTCCATTTTTTGGATTGGGAAATAAAGCACCACGCCTTTCTTTACCCATTCGTTTATCTGCCAACCCGCTTCGCTAGGTTCGGCCACGCGTAACTCACCTCTGTCCAACAAGTCAATAATGGTTTTGATAGCTTGTTGTGTTTTTGCTTCTTTCAACGCTTCGCGATGGTCCCAAGCGTACTCTATGATC
The DNA here is from genome assembly GCA_028284745.1 of Flavobacteriaceae bacterium. Lineage (GTDB taxonomy): Bacteria > Bacteroidota > Bacteroidia > Flavobacteriales > Flavobacteriaceae > JANQRC01. The sequence goes on along the minus strand of JANQRC010000059.1, from coordinate 20,801 downwards.
TGACGTAGTTCATTCATCTCTTTTAAAATTGGAAAGCAAAGATACATGCTGCCTTTCAATAATGCGAAGGAATTTACACCCGTAACAAGATAAAGCGTATTTTTGCCAAAAATCTAACAATGGCAAGGATTTTGGCGATAGATTATGGTAAGAAACGAACGGGGATCGCGGTGACTGACGAGTTGCAGATCATCGCTTCGGGGCTTACTACTGTGCCTACTGACGAGTTGTTGGATTTTTTAAAGAAGTATGTGGAGAGTGAAGCTGTTGAGCGAATTCTCGTTGGAGAGCCTAGACAGATGAACAACAAAGTTTCTGCAAGCGAGGCATTGATCCAACCTTTTCTAAAAAAGCTGGTGGAAGCGCTTCCTGAGATCCCCTATGAACGCGTAGATGAGCGTTTCACCTCTAAGATGGCATTTCAGACAATGATAGATTCGGGCTTGAAGAAAAAACAACGCCAGAACAAGGCTCTGGTCGACGAGATCAGCGCTACCATCATACTTCAATCGTATTTGTATAACAGGAAGCAAAGTTTTAATTAGATGATATTGCCTATTGTAGCCTACGGTGATGCCGTTTTGCGGAAAAAAGGAAAAGAGGTCACAAAAGACTACCCCCACCTTCAACAATTGATCGATAATATGTGGGAGACCATGTACAATGCCAGTGGTGTTGGCTTGGCGGCCCCACAGGTGGGATTGCCCATTCGCCTGTTCTTGGTAGATGCTACCCCTTTTGCGGATGATGAAGAGCTCACCGAAGAAGAAAGAGAACAGCTAGATGGTCTAAAGAAAGTTTTCATCAATGCTGAGATGGTAGAAGAAACAGGCAACGAATGGCCTTTCAATGAAGGTTGTCTAAGCATCCCAGATGTGCGCGAGGATGTGTTTCGCAATCAGACCATCACCATAAAGTACATGGATGAAGATTTCAATAAAAAAGTTGATAGCTACAGTGGCATTGCTGCCAGGATCATTCAACATGAGTATGATCATATCGAAGGGATCCTGTTTACCGACAAGTTGTCGAGCTTGAAGAAGCGTCTCATCAAAAACAAGCTTGACAAGATCTCGAAAGGATTGATAAAAGTAGATTATAAGATGCGTTTCCCGCTGGCGAAAAAAGTACGCTAGCTCACCTCTCCCAGTGGAGAGGTCAAAATTGGACCGCCAATTTTGGGTGAAGCGCTAATAAGTGATCTCGACGGATGAAGAAATCACTTATTTGTTGCTTATATCTGTAGAACCTTTGATATTTGCCCTCTTAAACTTTTAAAGATGAGTTTAGATAAAATATTAGCCATATCAGGAAAACCAGGGTTGTATGAGCTGAAAGCACAGACCCGTTCGGGCTTTGTCGTCGAATCTTTGTTAGATGGTAAAAAACAATCCGTAAGCATTCGCCATAACATTAGCGTACTTTCCGAAATAGCTATTTACACCCTGTCCGAGGAGGTTCCGCTCCGTGAGGTCATGGCCAAGATCCAAGAGAAAGAAAATGGTCAGAAGGCTTCTGTAGATCCTAAGGACAGCAAAGAAGCCTTAGAAGAATATTTCTTCAGTGTTTTGCCTGACTTTGATGAGGATCGTGTGTATGCCAGCGATATCAAAAAGGTGGTACAATGGTACAACCTTCTTACTGAGAAAGGTCTGGCTGACTTCTCAGAAGGTGAATCTTCTGAGGAGGAGTAGGCTTTTGTAATGCCTTGTGAAGGCCACGGACTAACAAGGTATGAATACATCAACTGAAAGACTTGTCTTCATCTACAACGCACGATCGGGCGCTTTAAATGCCATTCTAGATACGGCTCATAAGGTCTTCAGCCCGAAGACATATCAATGCAGGTTGTGCGAATTGACCTATGGCGCATTTTCTGAGCAAAAGGCATGGAAGGAGTTTCGTGAAACAAGCAAGGTCCCATTCGAGTTCCTCCATACCGATGAATTTGAAAAAGAATACTTCCGTCACAAACCTAAGGGAGTGACATATCCTATTGTTTTTTCTTTCAAGGAGAATCTGCTCACGGAGGTTGTTTCAACACAAGAATTGGATGATTTGGCGTCTTTAGATGCTTTGATGAAGTTGGTGAGAGAACGATCGGCCTAAAAGTTTCCTTTCAATTCCTCGTTCACACTCCCAATATAGCTCAGTAGGTCTTCACGACCTGTGCCATGAGCTGATGAGGTGACAAAGTGTTGCGGCATCTCTTCCCACACATCTGCCAACATCTTCTTTCTGTATGCATTGGTATGACTCTCGATGTCAGTGGGCTTTAGCTTATCGGCTTTGGTAAAGATGATGCAGAACGGAATTCCATTCGTGCCCAGCCATTCCATAAACTCCATGTCGATTTTCTGCGGTTCGTGCCGAATGTCTACAAGCACAAATGCGCAGACCAGCTGTTTTCGCTTCCGGAAATACTCGGTGATGTATTTCTGAAAAGTTTTTTTATGTTTTTTGGACACGCGGGCATAGCCATATCCGGGAAGGTCTACCAAAAACCATTCGCCGTTCACTTTGAAGTGGTTGATCAGTTGTGTCTTTCCTGGGCGGCCAGAGGTTTTGGCAAGCCCTTTGTGATTGGTGAGCATGTTGATCAGCGATGACTTCCCAACATTGGATCGTCCGATGAAAGCATATTCGGGAATGGGATCTTTCGGGCACTTGGCCACGTCCGAATTGCTCATGATGAATTCGGCATACTTGATCTTCATGCAGCTAGATGTTTCGCTTGGACAACCAAGCTTCTAGAATTTCATTGAATTCCTCGGGATGTTCCATCATAGGTGCATGTCCGCACTTCTCTATCCAGAACAGATCCGAGTCAGGAAGCAATTCATGGAATTCCTCAGCCACCTCAGGAGGTGTCACGGTATCGTTGTGCCCCCAAATGATGCAAGCAGGCGTATGCATGTTCGGAAGGTCTTTGGCCATGTTGTGGCGAATGGCACTCTTGGCAATAGCCAATGTCTTAACTAGCTTGTTTCGGTCGTTTACGGTGGCATAGACCTCGTCGACGATTTCTTTAGTGGCCACCTTGGGGTCGTAAAAGACAGCTTCGCTCTTTTGTTTGATGAAGTCATAATCGCCACGCTTCGGATAGCCATCGCCCATGGCACTTTCGTACAGGCCAGAGCTTCCGGTGATCACGAGTGCCTTCACTTTTTCAGGGAAAAGCTTGGTATGTAGCAATCCAATATGACCGCCTAGCGAGTTTCCAAGCAGGATCACACTGTCAAAGTCCTTGTGTTCAATGAATTCTTCCAGGTAGTTGGCCAGATTCTTTACATTGGTCTTTAGCAGCGGCATGTCGTAGATCGGCAATTCTGGGATGACAACCTTGTAGCCAATGCCCGGAAAGCGTCTCGTTACCGCTTCAAAATTGCTTAAACCGCCCATTAATCCATGAAGTATGATGATGGGAGTGCCTTCGCCAACTTCCAAATAGCTGAACTTTCCTTCTTTTTTAAGATGTGTGTCTATCAATGGCCACGACTTTGAAACACTACCTCAATGCGAGGTACTGTTGAATTATTTTTCCTTTCGACGCAGTGCGTCGGAAACTGATCCCGATCTTCTTGTCCGCCGAAGCAAAAAGCGAAGGAGGATTAAAAACAAATATAGGCAATTCAATGAATTGGCAATGAACAACTGCATTTGTTTCAATTTATGTTGTGAAAGGCTCGAATTCCTTTCAAGAACAACCTGAAAAGTTTTTCGAGCATACTTTGATGATGCACTTTATCGAGCTTTTCATGCAAGTGGAAGAAACTTATCAACAAGTGTCAAAAAGTGGTAAAATGTGGTAAATTTTTCTATATATTTGACATTATAAGCAAAAAGTGGAGTGGTCAACCTAATTGGGACATACGAATGCAAGGCCGACGTCAAAGGACGCCTGATGATGCCGTCTGCCTTCAAGAAGCAGTTGGCAGATGTGATGCAGGAGGGTTTCGTGCTAAAGCGTTCTGTGTTTCAGCCGTGCCTGGAGCTGTATCCAATGAGCGAGTGGAATGCTGTGATGGCCAATGTTAATAAACTCAATCGCTTCCGTAAGAAGAACAATGATTTCATACGAAGGTTTACAGCAGGAGTGAAGAGGGTCGAGGTTGATGCAGCTGGGCGGTTGTTGATCCCAAAAGACCTGGTCGGCTTCGCCAACATTAAGAAAGAACTGGTGCTGGCCTCGGCTGTCAACATTTTAGAGATCTGGGATAAACAGAAGTACGAGCAGGCCATCGATGATGCGACAGTAGATTTTGCAGAGCTTGCCGAAGAAGTAATGGGCAATGACGAGACCGATGTATCATGACCCGGTATTATTGAGTGAAACGGTTGATGGTCTCGCCATTAAAGAGGATGGGGTGTATGTGGATGTAACTTTTGGCGGCGGCGGACATTCCCGTGAAATATTGAAAAGGCTTGGGGAAGGCGGGAAGCTTATTGCTTTTGATCAAGACGAGGATGCGCAGCAGAATGTCATCGAGGATGCGCGATTTCAATTGATCGGGCAGAATTTCAGGCATATCAAGCGTTTTTTAAAGTTCTATGGAATCACTGAAGTGGATGGGGTCTTGGGAGACTTTGGGGTTTCCTCGCATCAGTTCGACGTGCCAGAGCGTGGGTTTTCTACGCGTTTTAACAGTGAGTTAGACATGAGGATGAGTCAAAGCAACGTTCTATCTGCATGTAGTGTTGTAAATGAGTACGACATAGAGGGTCTAAAGCGCGTGCTGTTTCAATACGGAGAACTGAGGAATGCTGGGGCGATCGCTAGAAGAATTGTTGAGGCAAGAACTGAAAAGGTCATAAAGACAAGTGAAGAATTGAAGCAGGCCATTCAAAGGTTTCTGCCGCGAGGCAAAGAGCATAAGGTTTTGGCGCAGATGTTTCAGGCGATCCGAATAGAGGTGAATCAGGAGATCGAAGTGCTAAAGGAGTTCTTGTTGCAGCTTCCTGGCATTGTGAAAGAAGACGGCCGTATCAGCCTCATCAGTTACCATTCGTTGGAAGATAGGTTGGTAAAGCGCTTCATACGAAGTGGCATGTTCGAGGGAGAGCCAGAAAGGGACTTTTACGGGAATGTGGATGTCCCCTTTAAAAAGGTAGGAAGATTGGTCGTTCCTTCCAAAGAAGAAATAGAAAGAAACAATCGTGCGCGTAGCGCCAAACTAAGAATAGCAGAGCGGATCTGATGAAGCAAAGCGTATTAGACATCTTAAAGGGAAAGTTCTTGGTCAGCGAAGAAGCTGTGAGAAACTGGCGCTTCATCCTCTTCGGTTCTTTTTTGGCGATCATTATGATCGCCAGTTCACATAGCGCTGACAAGAAAGTGCACGATATCGCAAAACTTAACGATAAGGTGAAGGAGTTGAGAAGCGAATTTGTAGACACGAGGACCTCGTTACAGAAGCTTCAGCTGGAGTCTTATGTAACCATAAAAATGAAAGAGCGCGGGTTGCATCCCTCGGAGACTCCGCCTCAAAAAATAAGAGTGCGCTCACAACAATAGCAGATGGCAGTGACCAGCAAGAACATAATGATCAGATTGTATGTGGTGGCAGGCATTATGTTCCTGACCGCCGTAGGGATCGTGGTGAAGCTGGTAAATATCCAGTTTATCGAAGGTGAGCACTACCGAGGCCTGGCCGAGAAGCGAACCATAAAAAACTTCACGATCATTCCTAACCGTGGCAACATCTATGCAGACGATGGTAGTCTATTGGCCACTTCGGTTCCTAAATATGAAATTCGGTTTGACGCAGTAACGGTTTCCAACGCTAACTTCGAAGAGCATCTAAAGCCACTTTCCGACAAGCTTTCCGAGATGTTCGGAAAATCTTCATCCCATTACCAAACTGCATTGCGTAAAGCGCGTGCCAACAAGAACCGCTATTACTTGATCGCTAAGAATCTTGGTTACAATCAATATGCTGCAGTCAAGGAGTTTCCTATGTTCGATCTCGGGCCTTTCAAAGGAGGTTTCATCGTTGAGCAAAAGACCGTTCGTGAACATCCTATAGGAAAGATCGCCGAACGTACGGTGGGCTATGACCGCAAAGACGATGAAGGCTACTATTCACGAGCAGGCCTGGAAGGTGCTTATGGAGAATACTTGAGAGGGGTCGAGGGGCGCCAATGGAAGCAGAAGATCGCCAACGATCAATGGAAGCCCATTGCAGAGCCAGAGATAGAGCCTGAAGATGGGCACGATGTGATCTCCACGATCAATGTGAACATTCAAGATATAGCGCATCATGCATTGCTAGAGCAATTGGAGAAGTACAATGCCGATCATGGTTGTGTGGTGGTCATGGAAACTGAAACAGGTGAGGTCAAGGCCATTTCCAATTTAGGGCGAAGCACCGAAGGATTCTACTACGAACGAAGAAACTACGCCGTTTGGGAGTCACACGAACCCGGATCCACCTTTAAACTCATGGCCCTGGCGGCGGCATTAGAAGATAGAGTGATAGACACAAGTTATGTGGTCGATACCAAAAAAGGGGTGATTTCTTTCTATGGAAAGAAAGTAAGAGACTCCAGAAATGGTGGTTACGGAAAGATCACAGCTTCTAAGGCTTTTGAGGTTTCCTCGAACACGGGCGTCGTAAAGATCATCGATAAATTTTATCGAAAAGATCCGGAGAAGTTTGTGAATCGCCTTTACAACATGGGGCTCGATAAAAAGCTAGAGTTGCCCATTACGGGAGAAGGCGCCCCCATTATCCCACATCCAAAGGATAAAGAACGGTGGAGTGGTATTGCGTTGCAATGGATGGCCTATGGTTATGGGGTGTCGCTCACGCCATTGCAAACACTGACATTCTACAATGCTGTGGCGAATGATGGCGTGATGGTCAGACCGCGCTTTGTGAAGTCTATAAAAGATTGGGGAGATAACGAGACGGCCTTTGATAAGGATGTCATGAATCCTTCGATCTGCTCTAAAGAGACCATTGGTAAGCTGCAGAATATGATGAAGAATGTTGTAGAGAAAGAACATGGTACCGGCCATGGCCTATACTCCAAAAACTTCTCTATGGCCGGTAAAACAGGTACTTGTCAAAAAGACTATGCTTCAGGAGATAGAAGCCGTTACAATTACATATCTACGTTTGTGGGATATTTTCCTGCTGAACACCCAAAGTATTCATGTATCGTGATCATCCATGAGCCCGACAAGAGCGTAGGGTATTACGGGGCGGATGTGTCTGGACCTGTATTTAAGAAGATCGCACACAAGATATACATCGATACGCCGATTTTTGATGAGGTCCCATCGCTTGACGTGAAGGACGAGACAGTTGCGAAAAGCTTCGACCGTTACTACGAAACTTCCAAGAAGTATAAGACCATATTGCCTAATGTCAAAGGGATGCCGGTGATGGACGCAGTCTCTATCCTAGAGAACATGGGCTTAGAAGTTTCTGTTACTGGTTTTGGGAATGTTGATCGACAATCGTTGAAACCTGGGATAAAGATCAAAAAGAACCAAAGAATCACTCTAAACGCTTCATGACTTTACTGAAGGACATATTGTACAAGGTAGGTATTGAGTCTGTGCTGGGCGACACTTCAGTGGCAGTGAACAAGATCGAGTTCGATTCTAGAAAGGTATCGCTCAATGATGTCTTTGTGGCTGTCAAGGGTAGTGTCGCAGACGGGCATGATTACATTGATAAAGCGGTTGACCTAGGAGCTTTGGTCATTGTTTGCGAAGTGCGACCTGCCAATATTGTGAATGGAGTTACATACGTCGAGGTTGCAGACAGTGCCAGCGCATTGGCCGTCATGGCAGCAAACTTCTATGGCAATCCTTCACAGAATTTGCAATTGGTTGGTGTCACAGGGACCAATGGGAAGACCACGACCTCTACCTTATTGTATCAGTTGTTCAAGAAATTGGGCTTCAAGGTAGGTTTGCTTTCAACTGTGAAGGTCCTGGTAGATGAAAAAGAATTCAAAGCAACTCATACTACACCAGATTCCCTAACGATCAACAGCTACTTGTCGCAGATGAATGACGAGGGTGTAGAGTATTGCTTTATGGAAGTGTCTTCACATGGTATTCATCAAAAACGTACCGAAGGGCTTCATTTTGTGGGAGGGATCTTTACCAACCTTTCGCACGACCACCTAGACTATCACAACACCTTTGCCGAGTATCGAGATGTGAAGAAATCCTTCTTTGACAACTTGCCGAGCACTGCCTTTGCACTCACCAACAAAGATGATAGGAACGGCACAGTAATGCTCCAGAACACAAAGGCGAAGAAGTATAGTTATGGATTAAGATCGTATGCCGATTATCGTGCTCAGGTCTTAGAAAATGATTTTAGCGGGTTGTTGTTGAAGTTGAATGATAGCGAAGTCTGGAGTAAGCTCATCGGTAAGTTCAATGCCTATAATCTGCTGGCCATCTATGCTACGGGCCAACTGCTTGGTTTGGAAGAGATAGAACTGCTTCGAAACATCAGCCAACTAGAAAGTGTCAGCGGAAGGTTTCAGTATCTCGTTTCCGAAGAAAAGATAACCGCCATCATCGATTATGCGCATACGCCAGATGCGCTGAAAAACGTGCTAGAAACTATTAACGATGTACGCACAGGGAACGAAACGCTCATCACTGTGGTAGGTTGCGGAGGTGATCGCGATGTGGCAAAGCGGCCTAAAATGGCACACATCGCCTCGGCAATGAGCAACAAGGCCATCTTTACCTCAGACAACCCAAGGAGCGAGGACCCTCAGGCCATCATAGACGATATGGAAAAAGGTGTAGCGCCACAGAATTTTAGGAAGGTGGTCGCCATTGTTGATCGTAAACAGGCGATCAAGACCGCCTGCCAGATGGCTCAGCCCAACGACATCATTCTGATTGCTGGGAAAGGTCATGAGACCTATCAGGAGATAAGAGGCGAACGCTTTGATTTTGACGACCTGAAGATCGTGAACGAATTCTTAAAACCATTGCCCAAGTAGTATGCTGACCTATCTATTCGAATATCTAGAAAAACAATATCAATTACCTGGGGCTACGCTTTTTCAGTTCTTGACCTTCAGAGCAGCCATTACGGTGTTGCTCTCGCTTTTGATCTCTACCATTTTTGGGAAGCGCATCATCAACTTCCTTCGAAGGAAGCAGGTTGGCGAGACCGTTCGTAACCTAGGCCTCGAAGGTCAAGATCAAAAGGCAGGTACACCGACCATGGGTGGCGTCATCATCATTTTAGCAACATTGATCCCCGTGTTGTTGTTTGCAAGATTGGACAATATCTACATCATTCTTTTGATCGTTTCCACGCTGTGGATGGGCTTGATCGGCTTTACAGACGACTATATCAAGATCTTCAAAAAAGATAAGCAAGGCTTAAAAGGAAGATTCAAAGTGCTGGGGCAAGTAGGCTTAGGCATCATCGTCGGTGCAACGCTCTTCTTTCACCCCGAAGTGACCATCATAGAAGAATTGAAACAAGCCAATGCCGAAGAAGTGGTCGTCTCAGGGCCAGCAATTGCTGAATTTGATAAAGCGCATAAATCCACCAAGACCACGATTCCTTTCTTCAAGAACAACGAGTTTGATTATGCAGACCTCGTGGGATGGATAGGAGAAGGAGCAAGAGATCATGCATGGCTTTTGTTCATCCCCATCGTAATTCTCATTGTAACAGCAGTTTCCAACGGAGCAAACCTTACAGATGGCATTGACGGTCTTGCGGCAGGCTCATCAGCGATCATTGCCATCACATTGGGGTTATTCGCTTGGGTTTCGGGCAATCTGATCTTTGCCGATTATTTGAATATCATGTTCATTCCGCAAGCGGGCGAGATTACCATTTTCATCGCAGCTTTTGTGGGTGGCTTGGTCGGTTTTCTTTGGTACAACACCTATCCGGCGCAAGTATTTATGGGAGACACGGGAAGTTTGACCATTGGCGGGATCATTGCGGTGATTGCGATTGCCATCAGAAAGGAGTGGTTGATCCCATTACTGTGCGGCATCTTCTTGGCCGAGAACCTTTCGGTGGTGTTGCAGGTGAGCTATTTCAAATACACGAAGAAGAAGTATGGTGAAGGAAGGCGGATCTTCAAGATGTCGCCATTGCATCATCATTATCAAAAACTAGGCTATCACGAAAGTAAGATCGTGAATCGATTTTGGATCGTGGGAATCATGCTAGCAATTCTTACAGTAGTCACATTGAAGATCAGATAATGAAGAAACTGGTAGTACTTGGTGCAGGTGAAAGCGGTGTGGGAACTGCCATTCTGGGAAAGAAACAAGGCTATTCGGTCTTTGTCTCCGACAAGGGAAAGATAGCAAAGAAGTATAGAAACGTTCTTTTAGATCTTGGGATCGAATTTGAAGAAGGAAGCCATTCCGAAGAAAGGACCCTCCATGCAGACCTGGTGATGAAAAGCCCTGGGATTCCAGACAAGGTGGCATTGGTGCAACAACTGAAGCAAACCAAGATCCCGGTAGTTTCAGAGATCGAGTTTGCAGCCAAGCACACGGATGCGGTCATCATTGGTATTACAGGAAGCAACGGGAAAACCACCACCACAATGCTCGCACACCATTTTTTGTACAAAGAGGGATTGAATGTGGGGATGGCAGGGAACATCGGTGACAGTTTTGCCAAAATGGTCGCTGAGACCGATAAGGACCACTACGTGTTAGAGATCAGCAGCTTTCAGCTGGATGGCATTAAATATTTCCGACCACATGTCGCGATCATCACCAACATCACACCCGACCATTTGGATCGCTATGAGAACAAGTTCGAGAACTATATCGCTTCCAAATTCAGGATCACAATGAATCAAGAGGAAGGGGATTACCTGATCTATGATGCCGATGACCCTGTGATCTCAGAAGAGATCCAAAACAGATACATAAAGGCGAAGAAACTGCCTTTTTCCATTCAGAGAGAATTAGAAGAAGGTGCGCATATAAAAAATGAAGAAATAATGATCAACATCAATAACAACAGAACAACCATGCCGATAAAAACATTGAACCTACAAGGACAGCACAACCTGAAGAATGCTATGGCTGCTAGTATGGCTGCCCGACTGGTCGAGGTTCGTAAAGAGACCATAAGACAGAGTTTGCAAGACTTTCAGGGTGCGCCACATCGTTTGGAAAAAGTGCTCAAGATCAACAATGTGCAGTACATCAACGATTCTAAAGCAACTAACGTGAATGCTACATTCTATGCGCTCGACAGTGTGCACGCGCCAACAGTCTGGATCGCTGGCGGTGAGGACAAAGGAAATGATTACACCGAGCTTTTGCCATTGGTCAGAGAAAAGGTGAAGGCCATTATTTGCCTTGGACTAGACAATAGCAAGATCATAGAGACCTTTGGCCCTGTGGTAGACCTCATGGTAGAGACCTATTCGATGAGTGAAGCGGTAAAGGTAGCCTACAAGATCGCCGACCGAGGCAACAATGTGTTGCTGTCGCCTGCTTGTGCAAGTTTTGACCTGTTTAAGAATTACGAAGACCGCGGAGACCAATTCAAAGAAGCGGTAAGAAAACTATAGCTGGTGCTGCCCAAACCTGCCTCAACGGCAAGGCGGACGGCAGACAGGCGCAGTCGAGATACGGTAAAGAAAATGCCATTGTGAATACTATTTTCAAGAACATACAAGGAGACAAGGCCATCTGGGCGATTGTGGCGCTGTTGGCTATCTTTTCGTTCTTGCCAGTATACAGCGCTAGTTCTAACTTGCAATATGTAGTAGGCAATGGCACAACTACTGGGCATCTCATCAAGCATGGCATTATCTTGATGTTGGGCTTTGCCATCATCTACGGCATTCACAGAATACCATATCATTATTTCAGAGGGCTCTCTATTCTAATGCTTCCAGTAGTGGTCGTGTTGTTGGTGTACACACTTTCTAAAGGGACCCTTATCGATGGCGCCAATGCTAGTCGATGGATACGATTGCCATTGGTTGGCGTTACTTTTCAAACGTCAACATTTGCTGCCGTGGTGCTGATGGTCTACGTGGCCAGGTACCTGTCTAAGGTGAAAGAAAAAACGATCTCATTTAAAGAAAGTATCATACCGCTATGGCTTCCCGTGTTTTTGGTGTTGGCATTGATACTACCTGCCAACTTCTCTACGACAGCCATATTGTTTGTGATGATCTTGGCGTTATGTTTCTTAGGGGGATATCCCATAAAATATCTGTTAGGGATCGTACTTGCTGGTGTAGTAGCCTTTGCCCTTTTCATTCTGGCAGCAAAAACTTTTCCAGAGGCGGTGCCCAATCGTGTAGACACGTGGGTAAGTCGTATCGAGAACTTCACAGATGATACGCCTACTGAAGCTGATTACCAAATAGAGCGTGCCAAGACAGCGATCGCATCGGGCGGGATCTTTGGTAAGGGGGCGGGTAAGAGCAGAATGAAGAATCTGTTGCCGCAAAGTTCTTCTGATTTTATCTACGCCATCATTGCGGAAGAATATGGGCTCATAGGAGCATTGGCGTTGATGACCTTATACCTGTTTCTGTTGTTCAGGATCATGGTCGTAGTGAAAAAGAATGAAGGGGTCTTCGGAAAACTTCTGGTAATAGGAGTTGGCCTTCCTATCGTGTTTCAAGCATTGATAAACATGGCTGTTGCAGTAGAGCTATTCCCGGTAACGGGACAAACCTTACCACTCATTAGCAGTGGCGGTACGTCTATCTGGATGACATGCCTTGCCATCGGAGTCATCCTTTCGGTGAGTAGAAAACGTGAACAAGTTGAAGAGCAAACGCTTGAAGATGAAGAAAACCCATTGGCAATTTTAAGCGAAGCCCTATGAAAAGAGCACCAAGATTCATAGTGTCAGGCGGTGGTACAGGAGGGCATATCTATCCTGCGATAGCTATTGCCAATGAGTTGAAGGGTCGCTATCCAGCAGCTCAATTCCTTTTCGTAGGGGCCAACGACCGTATGGAAATGGAAAAGGTGCCGAAGGCAGGATATAGGATCGAAGGGCTATGGATCTCTGGCATTCAAAGAAAACTTTCCTTGAAGAATTTGATGTTCCCGCTCAAGCTGGTCAGCAGCATGCTAAGATCTAGAAAGCTGATCAGTAGCTTCAGGCCAGATGTTGCCATCGGTACAGGTGGTTTTGCAAGTGGCCCATTACTGAAAGTAGCAACCTCCAGGAAGATCCCGAGCCTTGTCCAAGAACAGAATTCACACGCTGGGATTACCAACAAGTGGCTAGCCAGGCATGTGCAAAAGATTTGTGTGGCCTACGACGGTATGGAACGATTCTTTCCTTCTGAAAAGATTGTGAAGACAGGGAACCCTGTTCGTCAAGACCTATTGGACATCGCTTCAAAGCGCGAAGAAGCACTACAGCTTTTCAACTTAACAGAGGAAAAGAAAACGGTCTTGGTCTTAGGTGGGAGTCTAGGGGCCCGAAGGGTCAACCAATTGATCGAAGAAAAGCTACCATATTTTCACGAAAAGCAAGCGCAGCTCATTTGGCAATGTGGTAAGCTTTATGTGGATGATTATAAGAAATACTCACAGGGCGAAGTGCGAGTGCATCAGTTTTTAGATCGAATGGACCTGGCCTATGCGGCGGCAGACATCATCATTTCACGAGCAGGTGCCATTTCAGTCTCTGAATTGTGCATCGTTGGCAAACCCGTGATCTTTATTCCTTCTCCAAACGTTGCAGAAGACCATCAGACCAAAAATGCCATGGCCATTGCTGCTAAGAATGCATGCGTGATGATCAAAGAAGATGCATTAGAGTACCGCTTCGATACGGAAATAACCACCTTGCTGCAAGATTCTAAAAGGCAACAAGAATTATCAGAGAATTTGAAGCGTCTGGCATTGCCGGGCGCAACAAAACATATTGCAGATGAGATCGAAAAACTATTAGCTGGCGAATGAGACTGAACGAAGTGCATAACATCTATTTCATCGGGATCGGAGGCATCGGTATGTCTGCCCTAGCTCGGTATTTTCATCATTTAGAGAAAAGAGTGGCCGGTTACGACAGGGTCTCATCCCAGATCACAGACCAGTTGCAACAGCTTGGTATTTCCATTGATTTTGAAGAAGCCGTCCAAAGCATCCCTTCCTCATTTTTAGATAAAGAGCGCACACTAGTGGTCTACACGCCAGCCATACCGAATTCACATGCGCAGCTACAATATTTTAAGAAGAACGACTTCACCATAAAGAAACGTGCAGAAGTGCTTGGCCTTGTGACGCACGATACCTTCTGTATGGCTGTTGCCGGTACGCATGGCAAGACCACTACGTCAACGATCTTGGCACATTTGCTGAAAGAGTGTGGTGTTGAGTTTACAGCCTTCTTAGGCGGGGTCTCGGAAAATTATCAATCCAACTACATACACACAGGCAGTGGGGTCACGGTCGTCGAGGCCGATGAGTTCGATCGATCGTTCCTTCAATTGTCACCAGATGTGGCCTGTATCACTTCTATGGATGCAGACCATTTGGATATCTATGGTGAGGCCCAAGCATTAGAAGATTCTTTCAGGGCATTTGCTGAAAAAATACCTTCAGACGGAAAATTATTTGTGAAGAAGGGGCTTCCGATAGCGGGTCAAACCTTTGGGATCGAAGACGAAGCAGATTTCACCGTCCAAAACATAAGCATCCATGACGGAACCTACTTTTTTGATGCTGAAACCCCCGTTTCAAACGAAACGGGGATACAATTTAACCAACCGGGACGCCACAACCTACTCAACGCGCTCGTAGCTTTAGCAATGGCGGCACAGTTAGACATTCCCCTTGGTCGCCTAGCTAAAGCGCTTTCGACGTACAGAGGCGTAAAAAGAAGGTTCACCTATCATATAAAGACAGCAGACCTGGTGCTGATAGACGATTACGCACACCACCCAACAGAGATCGATGCAGTGTATGAGGCTGTGCGTGAGCTGTACCCGGATCATAGAAATTTGGTGGTATTTCAACCGCACCTTTTCACCAGAACACGCGACTTTGTCGACGATTTTGCCACGTCGCTATCTAAGTTCGATGAGGTGTTGTTGCTAGATATCTATCCAGCGAGAGAATTACCCATTCGAGGGGTAACTTCTGAGTGGTTGTTGGCCAAAGTCGATTCAAAAAATAAACGTCTAGTGTCTAAGGAAGAATTGCCGATCGTGGTCAAAGAAAGCAATGCACAGGTAATTCTGATGTTAGGTGCTGGTGATATTGGCATAGAAGTAGAAAAAGTAAAGGAGGTGTTGGCATATGCAAGCTAATTTGCAGCACATAAAGACGCTTCTTGTGTCAGTAGTTCTACTGATGATACTAGGGTTTACGATGCATCGCAATGACCAAAGGAGAATAACGCTTGGGAAGGTACATTTTACAGAGGGCGAGAACCTCTACATAACACATGAAGCCGTTAATAAGTTGTTGATACAAAATGAAGTTGGCGATTCGATCACGTTCAAAGAAACGATAGATTTGAATAGTCTGGAAAACGCCCTCAACTCCCATAAAATGATTCAGGAGGCCCAAGTATATCTCACTGTAGATGGGCACCTTGAGGCAAAGGTGAAGCAACGTACTCCCATTGCACGGGTTTTGGGCAAGCGTCATTATTATATCGATGACCAAGGTAAGGAGATGCCATTGTCACCCTATCACTCGGCTAGAGTTCCTGTGGTTTCGGGAATTACTGATCCCAAAGCCATGTCAGAAGTCTATAAATTGGCGCTATTTGTTCAAGAAGATGCATTCTTAAGCGAGTATGTCACTGCCATTCGTTATGAGAATGAGTTGAAACTACTTCTTAGGGAACAACAGTTTGAAGTGGTCTTTGGGAAGCCAGTGAAGATGCATGAGAAGGTAAATAAGCTAAAGGCCTTCTATCTCAAGGCAAAGAAGGAAAACGCATTGAGCAACTATAAAACAGTAAACCTGAAGTACGACCACCAAGTGGTGAGTACCAAACATTAAGAGCATGGAGCAAGCAAAGAACATCGCGGTAGGTTTAGACATCGGTACGACCAAGATCGTAGCCATGATCGGTCAGGAGAACGAATACGGGAAGATTCAGATCTTAGGTGTGGGAAAGTCGAAAAGCCTAGGCGTGCACCGCGGCGTGGTAAATAACATCACACAGACCATTCAGTCAATACAGCAAGCAGTACAAGAGGCTGAAGCCGTTTCTAGTGTGAAGATAAGCAATGTTGTAGTGGGCATTGCTGGGCAGCATATCCGCAGCTTGCAACATAGTGATTACATCACGCGTTCAGATGCCGAGCAAGTTATAGGGGAAGACGATATCGATACATTGATCGATCAAGTGTACAAACTGGTCATGCTACCTGGTGAAGAGATCATCCACGTACTCCCACAAGAATACAAAGTTGATGGACAGGCCGAGATCAAAGAACCGATAGGCATGTATGGCGGAAGGCTCGAGGCTAACTTTCATGTGGTGGTTGGGCAAGTCTCCTCTATTCGTAACATAGGGCGCTGTGTAAAAAGTTCAGGGTTAGACCTTTCGGGTATCACCTTAGAGCCACTGGCCTCAGCAAACGCGGTACTAAGTCAAGAAGAAAAAGAAGCAGGAGTTGCGTTGATCGACATTGGCGGTGGTACTACCGACCTGGCCATTTTTAAAGATGGTATCATTCGTCATACAGCGGTAATTCCTTTTGGCGGAAATGTGATCACCGAAGACATCAAAGAAGGATGTTCCATCATCGAGAAGCAAGCAGAGTTACTAAAGATCAAGTTCGGTTCGGCCTGGCCAGGCGAGAACAAGGATAATGAGATCGTATCCATCCCAGGGTTAAGAGGCAGAGAGCCCAAAGAGATCACCTTGAAGAATCTCTCTAAGATCATCCATGCGCGTGTTGTTGAGATCATCGAGCAAGTATACCTAGAGATCAAGAACTACGGTCATGAAGAACAAAAGAAGAAATTGATCGCAGGGATCGTGCTAACAGGAGGCGGCAGTCAACTAAAGCATTTGAAACAACTTGTCGAGTACATCACAGGCATGGATACGCGTATCGGTTTTCCAAACGAGCATCTGGCGGGCAATAGTGACGAAGAAGTGGCCAGCCCACTGTACGCGACTGCCGTTGGCTTGGTGATGAACGCTATTGAAAGACAGCAGCGCGAGGTCATAGAAATTCAAGAAGAACGACCATATACAGAAGAAACAGCAGAAGATACTACGGGCGAGCATGAAGTGCAAGTAGTCAAAGAAGCAAAAAAAGAACGCAAATCAATTTTCGAAAAATTCTTCGAAAGACTGAATAACTTTTTAGAGAACGCCGAGTGAGCGTCCTTAAAGGAATTCCACCTGGCATAAAAAAGAACAATAAGATCTATGACACAAGTGTCTGAATGTTTAAATCTCGACGATCGAGTAAAAACCAGTAAATAATGAGCAGTACAACAGAATTCGGGGGCATTTCGTTCGATCTGCCCAAAAACCAAAGCAATGTGATCAAGGTTGTCGGTGTCGGCGGCGGTGGTAGCAATGCGATCAATTACATGTTCCAGCAAGGGATAAAAGGTGTAGACTTTGTGATATGCAATACCGATGCGCAAGCATTAGAGAGCAGCGCTATCCCCAATAAGATCCAATTGGGTGTCAGTCTTACCGAAGGCCTTGGGGCAGGAGCCAACCCTGAGATTGGTGAGCGTGCAGCATTAGAGAGCATGGAAGATATCAAGGCCATGTTGGATACCAACACAAAAATGGTCTTCATTACCGCAGGAATGGGTGGTGGTACAGGAACAGGGGCCGCTCCTGTTATAGCCAAGTTGGCCAAAGAGATGGATATCCTCACTGTGGGAATTGTAACAAGCCCATTTGCCTTTGAAGGAAAAGTACGAAACGACCAAGCAAGCCTTGGCGTCGAAAACCTTAGGCGCCATGTCGATTCATTGGTGGTGATCAACAATAACAAGCTGCGCGAAGTATACGGAAACCTTGGATTTAAAGCTGGTTTTTCCAAGGCAGACGAAGTACTTTCTACCGCAGCACGGGGCATCGCAGAAGTTATTACGCATCACTACACGCAGAATATCGACCTTCGCGATGCCAAAACAGTACTCTCTAACAGCGGGACAGCCATTATGGGGTCCGCTTCGGCATCAGGTACCAATCGTGCACAAGAAGCCATCATCAAGGCACTAGATTCTCCACTGCTCAATGATAACAAGATCACCGGAGCAAAGAATGTATTGCTACTGATCGTATCTGGAAGCGAAGAGATCACCATCGACGAGATCGGCGAGATCAATGACCATATCCAAACAGAGGCCGGCAACAGCGCCAACATCATCATGGGCGTGGGTGAAGATGAAGACCTAGGCGAAGCAATTGCCGTCACGGTCATCGCAACTGGCTTTGACGCAGATCAGCAACACGAGATCATCAATACCGAAGCAAAGAAGATCATACATACACTCGAAGAAGACCAAGCAGCAGTTCAGGACTTGACCCCAAAGGCGAGTTTTAGCTCTTTGCGCGATATAGAGGTAGAAGCCCCCATTGAGGTGAAACCCGAGCAGGATGTGATTCGGCATACATTGGTCGACGACGAGGCTGAGTTGAAGCTGGTCCCAACAACGGAAATTATCAAGAACATCGATGTGGTCTATGATGAAGTAGTGAGCAGCAATGCAGATATGACTGATGAATTCATTATAACCACTAAAAATATCACCGATATAGAAGTGGTAGATGCCGAAGAGGTAAAGGCAGCCGAAGAGCCACAATTCAGCTTGGCTTTTGACATGCCCCTTCAACAAAAGGAAGAAAAGCCGAATACGGTCGTTTTTGAACTTACAGAGGAAGCCAAGGAAATGGAAGTGAACGACCCCATCGAGATCATTCCTGTGGCCGACATGGACCATGAGGGTGTAAAGCGATACAGCCTAGATGACCATATGGAACCAGAGAAGAAACAGGCTGTGCAGCCTACTGAAACTTCAGTTGAAGTGGTTGAAGAAGAATTGGTGTTCGAGAAGAAGACTGTTGCTCCAAAAGAAGAGGTGGCAACAGACGAAGAAGTAGATCCTTTCGATCAGACCATCGAAGAAAGTCTTCGCATGCGAGCAAACGAACGAAGAAGAACACTCAAAGAGTTCAACTATAAATTCAGGAATAACATGTCTGCTCGTATAGACGAGATCGAGAAACAACCAGCATACAAGCGTGCAGGTGTAGAGCTCGATGAAAATACAGAAGAAGTGGGCAATTCGCGGATCTCGGTAAGTACCGATAGTAACGATGACATCCAGTTGAGAAGCAACAACTCCTTCTTGCACGACAATGTAGATTAGTGGCCTACTTTGTTTTGACCCGAAAGCTCGTTCGTTACCAGATCCTGGGTGGGCTTTTTTTTCACTTCGCTATTCAGTATCTTCGCAATCCAATTTTAAAGAAGAAGGTAATGAGCCTACAGACAGAGGTCATGGGTGCTATGAAAGAAGCCATGAAAGCTAAAGATGCCGTGGCGCTAGAATCGCTCAGGGCTATCAAATCAGCCATTCTATTGGCCCAGACAGAAACTGGGGCCAAGGAAGAATTGTCAGAAGAGCAAGAATTGAAGATACTTCAGAAGTTGGTGAAGCAACGCAAGGACAGTGCAGTGATATTTACAGAGCAAGGTAGGGAAGACCTTGCCGAACCAGAGTTGGCGCAAGCCGCTGTGATAGAGAGGTTCTTGCCAGAGCCACTCACCGAAGAAGAGATAGAGGAAGTGGTCGTGGCAGTGATCGACCAGACCGGTGCAGAAGGCATGAAAGATATGGGCAAAGTGATGGGAATCGTTTCCAAAGAATTGGCTGGCCAAGCTGACGGGAAGACCATTTCTACCATCGTGCGCTCGAAATTGACATAATTGCCATTCCTGCGTGCGCGTGTCTCCATGGCTTTAACGGAAGCACAAGGCGGGAATCATATAATTTTGGCCCCGTAGTTCAACTGGATAGAATATCAGATTTCGGCTCTGAGGGTTGAGGGTTCGAATCCTTCCGGGGTCACGAATAGGGAAAAAGTCTCGATGTCAAATCAAGTTTACTTGAATTTGTAAGTTGAGGCTTTTTGCTTTCAAGGCGGAGCTTTGTAAGGATGTGAAGCGAAGCGAAACGATCCTTCCGGGGTTACTGGGAGGGAATTCCAAACGAGTAAAAAACCTTGCAAAATCTATGATTTGCAAGGTTTCGTTGTATTTGGGCCATAATTTAAATTGAATCGATTTAATTCCAAACGTCAACAAATCGGTCAACAGGGTTTTAATCGTCAACACTGTTGACGAATTGCCAAAAACACTAAGCATGGTTGATCTGACTTTCATCTTAATGTTTAACCCTAAAGATGAGAACTCCAGATAACTCAATCGGATTTTTTGGGCCTATTGTTCTTGTAGTGATCATTTCGCCTGTTGTTTCATCACTTTAAATTTCTTGTTTCGTGATACGATACTTTAAGGAGTTTTTCATAGGTTTCAAAGAATTGGCATCCATGGTCCTTTTCGGTTAAAGATCACTACTGACAATTCGAGTGCAAATTATAGTAGGTGGAAAAGGTTTTTTTAACCTATGATAAAAAATGAAGGATGTAGGTATATTTACTTTTGAAGTAAGCTAGACAACCCTGTTCCTATCAGATTTTAAAAGAGATAATGGCCGATGAACCAAGAAGTAGTAGCCTTTAATTTTCTTTTTATCATAATTTATACCATTTCTGATTTAAAAACTTACTTTAATAGTCTCATTTAGCGTATAGCCATCGGTTACATTTCCTGTAACA
>JANQRC010000050.1 GCA_028284745.1 Flavobacteriaceae bacterium | reverse complement strand
TTTTTCGTACTTTTGCTTAGCAAAAATAACCAAATATCCCTCCCTTTCCAGGCCAAATAACTTTATGACGTACTTTTTAGCAAACACTTTTCAGGCGATGCCATCACACAGCCTTGGATATTTCCAAAACACCCATTGCTTTGCTTCCCTTACCCATCATGAACTTTCATCAACAACCACCCAACCTTCAGTATTGAACAATTTTAACTATTAACTTGTAGCGAGATGAATGAAGAGTTAGCAATCCAGGACAATGAATTTTTGCGCCAGTTTGAATACAAGAAAGACGGCGCTTTAGCAAAGATCGAGTATTCGATGCAAGAACGAAAGGTATTCCTTACCAAGCTTGTTCTGCCCGAAAGCCTAGATGACAAGGCTTTTGAAGAGCAGTTCATCACTGCTGTTCTAAAGCATATTGAGGGCAATAGACAGCATGTGGTGCCTACCAGCCCCAAGATCGCTGGTTTTTTAAGAAGGCACAAAGAATTTAAAGAGCTGTTGCCTGTTGGGGTAAGGATCTGATCGAAGAGGCGTTAGCTTGCGTTTCAACAAAATCAAAGCGTACCGATCCGTCTTCATCGATTGTCGTTAATCGAACATCGTGAAGGGTATTGACCAATGCGGGGTCCCAAGGTGCCTTTACTTTTACATAGTTCTCTGTGAACCCTTGTATGTAGCCTTCTTTGCTCTCACCTTCAAACAAAACAGTACGTGTGGTATCCAATTGACTTTCATAGAAAGCTCGGCGCTTCTTTACAGAAAGGCCGCGCAGCATCTTGCTGCGCTTGTGACGGACATTCTTTGGTACGACACCATCCATTGTGGCAGCTAGCGTATTGTCACGCTCCGAATAGGTGAACACATGTAGATACGAAATGTTCAACGCATTCAAAAAATTATAGGTCTCCAAAAAATGCTCGTCCGTCTCACCTGGAAAGCCAACAATGACATCCACACCGATACAGGCATGTGGCATTACTTCTTTGATACGCTTTACACGTTCCACATATAATTCTCGCAAGTATCGACGACGCATTTTTTTCAACAATTCGTTGCTTCCCGATTGCAACGGAATATGGAAGTGCGGTACAAAAGTTCTGCTTTGCGCGACAAAATCGATGGTTTCGTCTTTTAGCAAATTTGGCTCTATCGAAGAGATCCGCAATCGTTCGATACCTTCTACCTCATCCAATTCCTGAACGAGTTCAAAAAAGGTATGCTCGTGCTTCTTGTTACCAAACTCGCCTTTGCCATAATCGCCAATATTCACACCCGTGAGGACGATCTCTTTGATATCCTGAGCTGCTATCTCCGCCGCATTCTTCAGTACGTTTTCTAGGGTATCGCTCCGCGATATGCCACGTGCAAGGGGTATGGTGCAATAGGTACATTTATAGTCGCATCCATCTTGCACCTTCAAAAAAGCACGTGTTCTATCTCCTATGGAGTAGCTTCCCACGTAAAAATCAGCCTCATCGATCTCGCAAGCATGTACCTCGGCTATCCCTCGACTGCGCTCGGGATCACTGACCAGGTCGTTAAGATACCCAGTGAGGTTGAATTTTTCGGTAGCGCCCAACACTAGGTCTACACCATCCACAGCTGCCAACTCTTCTGGCTTCAATTGTGCATAGCAGCCAATAGCAGCCACGAAAGCTTTTGGATTTGCTTTGAGTGCTTGCTTTACAACAGTCTTGAACCTTCTGTCAGCATTTTCGGTCACAGAACATGTATTGATGACATAAACGTCTGCCTCTTCCGAAAAATCGACCCGATCGAACCCTTCGTTGGAAAAGCTTCGGGCAATCGTTGACGTTTCTGAAAAGTTCAGTTTGCAACCTAGTGTGTAAAAGGCTACTTTTTTGCTCATACGCCGCTATGCGTTCCGTTTAAAAAACTAAATTTGACGATCCAATGCTGTTTGATGCACTTCTTCAAAAGCGCACAAAGATACCAACAATATTCATTTTGACACAGTTCTTGCCTACACGAAACCTCATCTCAATATTTTTGTTATCAAGCTGTTGGTGTTTGTTAATTGCTTCATGCACCGATAAAGATAAGGGCGATAAAGACCATCTTGTCTTTCGATATAACGAGCATTCAAACATTTTCACATTGGACCCCGCTTTCGCCAGGACACAAGGCGATACTTGGGCCGTGAACCAGTTGTTCAATGGTCTGGTGCAGTTAGACGACTCGCTTCACGTACGACCAGATATTGCGAAACGGTGGACGATCTCTGACGATGCAAAACAGTACACTTTCACGCTCAGAGACGATGTATACTTTCATAAGAGTGTGGTCTTTGGAAAAGATTCCACACGTAATGTCACCGCCAAAGATCTTGAATATAGCTTTGAGCGTTTGCTAGACCCCAAAGTGGCTTCTTCTGGCAAGTGGGCATTGAACAATGTAGCGCATTTTTCAGCAGAGAACGATTCTACTTTTGTCATTCAACTGAAAGAACCATTCCCTGCTTTTTTGGGTCTTTTGGCCATAAAGTACTGCAGTGTAGTACCCGAAGAGGCCGTGACATACTATGGAAATGATTTTAGGAGGAATCCCGTTGGCACAGGTCCTTTCAGGTTTAAGCTTTGGGAAGAGAATGTGAAGTTAGTGTTGCGCAAGAACCATGCATATCATGAGAAAGATCTGCAAGGAAATTCACTTCCGTATCTAGAGGCTGTTGCCGTGACTTTTCTATCTGAAAAGCAAAGCGCGTTTTTACAGTTTGTTCAAGGGAATATTGATTTTCTGAGCGGGCTTGACCCTTCGTACAAAGATGAGCTGCTCACGGTTGCCGGTAGCCTAAAGCCCAACTATGAAGATCGTGTGAAAATGATCATGGGTCCGTATCTCAATACTGAGTACTTGGGCTTCTACCTCGATAGTGATACGCCAGAGATACAGTCTTTGCTTCTGAGGAAAGCACTTAACCACAGTTTTGATCGGCATGCCATGATCAAATACCTACGTAATGGCATAGGAACACCCGCAGTCAACGGATTCATACCTAGTGGCCTTCCTAGTTTTTCAGCGATCGAGGGATATGACCACGATCCCCAGTTAGCGAGGCAATTGATAGCGCAATACAAGGAAGAGAATAATACTAGCAATGTACCATCGATCACCATCACCACGCAGAGCGACTATCTAGACATTTCAGAGTACATACAGCGTGAGGCACAAAAAGTCGGTCTGGGTGTGAATGTTGAGGTGATTCCTGCGGCCACCTTACGACAAGGAAAGGCAACTGGAAAACTAGACTGTTTCAGAGCTAGTTGGGTGGCCGATTACCCCGATGCGGAGAATTACTTGTCGCTTTTCTATAGTGAAAACTTTGCTCCGAATGGGCCAAATTACATGCACTATAAGAATACTACTTTTGATTCTCTCTATAGACTGGCCAGAAAGCAGGTCGATAATGAGACGCGCTATCGACTATATCGAAAAATGGACAGCCTCGTCGTAAACGACGCTCCTGTGATTCCGTTGTATTATGACGAAGCGGTTCGTTTTTCTCAAAAAAATGTGAAAGGTCTTGGCATCAACCCCATCAATATGCTCTCATTGAAGAAGGTGAAGAAGGTAGCCAATCACTAAGTCGAGGTTCTTTCGGGCTTGAGACATGCATCTGCAAGCAACAAGAGAAAAAGCTATGGAAGACCTCTATCCGCATTTTTTATTTAGAATGCTCCCGACATGCAGGTCACTGACCCTGATCGTCATCATGATTCTCAGTACTCTCCTTTTGAAAGCCATTTTCATCACTAATGGTATCTCTAAAAAAAGAGGGCCTGCAAGCCTCATTGACCTCGGCCAGCATACCACGTATGATCCAATACTGCCCAGACCCAAAACAAAGAAGGATCAACGAATTACTAAGCACCATAGGCTTATAGAACTTGTCAAAACCAGAGATGGTATCACTCGCTATGAAAAACAAGCTTCCTGCAAATACCATTGCATAACTCTCTAGATTCACCTGTCGATATCTTAGATAGCTCGCTGTCACCATGAAAATAGCTGCAGCACAGTATGCAAACAACGGTATTATTAAACTACCGGCGCCTTCTGTTAGGTAGTACATTATGATAACTACATATAATGCCAAAATGGCCAAGAAGGGAAGCAATCTTTCAATGTTGACAACCGTTCTACTCAAGAAAGCAAATCCATATAGAAGTTTTGCCACGAGAAAAGAAGCCATACCGATAACGAAAAAATTGGTCGAGTTATAGTTTATAAAACACACGTCACCAATAAAAAAGAAAACGAGTCCTATGATGATCAAAATTTTCTCTCTTGTGAGAAGATCCTCGCCATTAAGAAAAAAATGAGTAGCTAGCGCAACAAAGATGCAGATCTTGGGGATAAATTTATACTCGTACAGACTTTCTATATTGTTGAAGCATGCATCTATCAACAACAAAGCAAAGAAGACGTAGGTAAATGAGTTCGTTTTTTTTAGAATACTATTCAAAAACAAAGATTTGGGTGTCCAAATATAATTTTTTCCTACAATATAGTAATTATACTTCTTCAAAATGGATTAAAAAACTTGGTGAACAACCAAAATCTCCTATGATTCGTCAACAACTATGTTAAAATAGTATGTTTTTTGTCAACGACGACCGGTTTGGTCCTATTAAGATAAAGATCACTTTTTTAATCTTTTCGCCATGGTCTGGTAAGCTGAAAAACATGCTCGAGAATCGCACGCTCCTTGTGATCGAACATAACGTTTTTTCTCTTCATCATAGTTTCAGCTGTCTCGAAAGCTTTTTTGGTAAGGTAGGTAGTAAAGCCCGATGCACCTCCCCAACTATAACTAGGGATGAAATTACGAGGGAAGCCACTCCCGAAGATATTGGCACTTACTCCTACAACCGTGCCAGTATTGAACATCGTATTGATGCCACATTTGCTATGGTCGCCCATCATCAAGCCACAGAATCGCAATCCGGTCTTCGCGAACCTTTCGGTGGCGTAATTCCACAATCTGACCTCTGCATAGTTGTTCTTCAGGTTTGAGTTGTTAGTATCTGCGCCTAAGTTGCACCACTCGCCAAGCACAGAATTTCCCAAGAACCCCTCGTGCCCCTTGTTAGAATAGCCAAAGAGCACAGAATTATTTACCTCGCCGCCAACCTTACAAAAAGGGCCCAAGGTAGTAGCGCCATATATCTTTGCACCAAGCTTAAGCACCGAACCTTCGTTCATGGCCAAACCACCACGAACTATGCTTCCTTCCATGACCTCACTATCTTTCCCAATATAGATCGGGCCCGTACTAGCATTCAAGGTAGAAAATTCGACTTTGGCACCTTCCTCAAGAAATATGTTCTCTGGATCGATCACGTTGTTGCTTGAAGAAATGGGCTGAGAAGACCTTCCTTCGGTCAGCACATCGAAATCAGCCTGCAATGCCACTGCATTTTTATCGAATATGTCCCAAGTATTCGCGATCTGTAACAGGTCGGCCTCATACTCGATACTATGGTACCTATCGAAATCGACCGTCTCTTGTGCGGCTGCAGTGAAAAAAGCGATGACCTCACCATCCTTTGAAATTGCTTGGCCCGGTTCTAGACCCTTCACCTGTGCTGCCAGCTCTTCGGTTGGCAAAAATGAGCCATTGATCATCACATTCTGTTCAAATTCTACCATCGGCCATTTCTCAGAAAGGTAGTCTTCTGTAATGGTAGACGTAATGACACCGAGATGATGCTCCCACTTTTCGCGAATGGTC
>JANQRC010000038.1 GCA_028284745.1 Flavobacteriaceae bacterium | reverse complement strand
TGTTAGGTGTTAGATGTTAGGTGTTAGGTGTTAGGTGTTAGGTGTTAGGTGTTAGGTGTTAGGTGTTAGGTGTTAGGTGTTAGGTGTTAGGTGTTAGGTGTTAGAAAGTTACGTTATTTTCACATTGACATACGATGACTACCGATTAGATCTCAATACTCAATACTAACCATCTCAATACTAATTCACCTTCTACTGTAATTTGGAGCTTCTTTCGTGATGGTCACATTGTGTGGATGGCTTTCACCAATACCGGAAGTTGTTAATCGTACAAACTTGGCATCGTCCTTTAACGTTTGAATGTCTTTAGCGCCACAATAGCCCATTCCGGCTCTTAACCCACCAATGAATTGGTGCATACTTTCAAAAAGTTCGCCTTTGTAGGGCACACGACCTACAATTCCTTCAGGAACTAGCTTCTTGATATCATCTTCCACATCTTGGAAATAACGATCTTTACTGCCTTGTCTCATGGCTTCAACAGAACCCATACCACGATACGACTTGAATTTTCTCCCCTCATAGATGATGGTCTCACCTGGCGATTCTTTGGTGCCTGCCAGTAACGAGCCTAGCATCACACAATCAGCACCAGCAGCGATCGCTTTTGGGATATCGCCGGTATAGCGAATTCCTCCATCAGCAATCACAGGAACGCCTGTGCCTTCTAGTGCAGCAGCCACTTCCAACACTGCGGAAAATTGTGGAAAGCCTACACCAGCCACCACCCGGGTGGTGCAGATAGAACCTGGCCCTATACCAACCTTCACAGCATCGGCACCATTGGCAGATAAGAACTTTGCAGCTTCGGCTGTAGCTATATTCCCTACGACCACATCTAAGGAAGGAAACTTACTTTTCACACCTTTCAGTACGGTGACCACGCCTTTGGTATGCCCGTGAGCTGTATCGATGACCACTGCATCAACGCCCGCATTTACCAGGGCTTCCACCCTATCGACAGCATCGCCTGTTACCCCAACGGCGGCGGCCACTCGCAAACGACCGTATTGGTCCTTATTCGCAATTGGTTTCTGGGTGAGCTTGGTGATGTCTCTAAACGTGATCAGCCCTACCAGTTTATGATCGCCATCGACTACTGGCAGCTTTTCTATCTTATTATCCTGAAGGATCACCTCGGCGTCAGATAATGAAGTTCCTTCACCAGCGGTGACTAGATCTTCGCTGGTCATCACCTCGGTGATGCCACGGTCATTGTTCTTTTCGAAACGAAGGTCGCGGTTGGTCACAATTCCTTTTAAAAGACCATCTTCATCGACAATCGGTATCCCACCGATGCTGTGTTCACGCATGGCATTCTTGGCATCCAACACCTTAGCGGTCAATGGCAAGGTTACCGGGTCGATGATCATGCCACTCTCGGCACGTTTTACCTTGCGCACTTTGTTGGCTTGCTCTTGGATGGTCATATTCTTATGCAACACGCCGATACCACCTTCGCGTGCCATGGCAATGGCCATACGGCTTTCGGTCACCGTGTCCATGGCCGCTGAGACCACAGGAACGTTGAGTGTGATGTTTCGGGTGAACTTGCTTTGGATATTGACCTCGCGCGGAAGTACCTCAGAAAAGGCGGGGACCAACAATACGTCGTCGTATGTAAGTCCTTCGCCAACAAACTTAGAATCGTGTGCTGTCATGATGCAATTATTAGGTGAACTATCCTAAAAAATAATTGCAAGCAAATATACGGGTTTTTAACTAGTCATATAGCTTATTGGATACTGGTATCTAGTTCATAAAAATTAATTCAAAGTTTTTCATGAAAAAGCTACCCTTTCTCGATTTTTCCTTTACTTTTGCCGCTATATAAAATCAGTCTAAATAAAAATAATAATGAGAACTACCAATCGAATTTTTATGTTTGGCCTTGTTGCGGCAGCGCTATTTGTAGCTTGTTCTGAAGACGACGACACTACTACAACAGATACTACTGAAATTACTCAAGCTGAAGTAATAGCTAATTATGCAGATATTGTGTACCAATCCTATTTAGATAGCTACAATGCTGCTGTAACGATGCAAAGCACTATTGATGCCTTTGTAGATAGCCCATCAGAAGCAGGCTTCACAGCTGCGAAAGAAGCATGGTTAGACGCTCGTGAACCTTATGGACAAACAGAAGTATACAGAGAGACCAACAGCCCTATTGACACCGATAGCGAATCCTGGTCTCTAGGTAATGAAGGACAACTAAATGCATGGCCAATAGATGAGAGCTATATTGACTACGTAGAGGTTGGTACTGAAGGTTATGCTGGCAGCTATACTAGCATCATTTCTGATACTAACATTACTATTGACCAAGCAACGCTAGCAGCATTGAATGAAGAAGACAGTGATAAATCAATCAGTACAGGTTGGCATGCTATCGAGTTCCTATTGTGGGGACAGGACAACACGCTTCCTGTAGAGGATATGCCTGGTCTTCGTGAATTCACAGATTATACGACTGCTGATAATGCTGACAGACGTAGTCAGTACCTAAAAGTTGTGACGAGCTTATTAGTTTCAGATCTTGAGGCATTAGTGAACACATGGAACGCTAGCGGTACGTACAGAACAGTTTTTGAAGAACTAGATACCACTATTGCACTTAGGCAAGCTATCAATGGCGCTTTCTTCATCGCTGGAGATGAATTAAGTGCAGAACGAATGATAGCTCCAGTTGATTCAACTGATGGAGTAGACGGTTCTGGTCAAGAAGATGAGCATTCTTGTTTTGCAGACAATACACACAGAGATATTTTTGCCAATGCACAGGGGGTCTACAATGTGGTATTTGGCAAATATAGGAACATAAGTGGTGCTTCTTTCTATGACTTGGTAGATCAAGCAGACACTACACAAGCTGACGCCTTGAAAGCAGCTGCAGATGAAGCTATGGAAAAAATAAATGTAATTGCCAGCAACCCACAACCTTTTGACTACATGATCACTCTGGAAAGTTCCACAGATGCAGAATTCGGCCCAGTGATGCAAGCTGTTGTAGCACTACAAGCATGGGGCGATCAAATCAGTGCTTCTGCATCTGCCATCGGTATTGACTTGTAGATAAAAAAGTAGTTGATTGAGAATTGATATACTGTAAAGAAAGTTGCAATTATTGAATAATGATCGCATAGCTAGGTTTTCGATCAGACCTTACATAACTTGCGGGTCTCAGTGGTTAGCCATTGAGACCTGCAATTTTAAATAAGCCATGATAAAGAAGAGGTTTTTGACCCCATTTACGGTAGCATTTTGCTTTTTAGTTTCTTGTTCCTCAGACAATGAAGAATTCATCTCGATACCTGAGGAGCCTGAGGTAGCAAAGTATGAAGAAGGTGAAGAGCTTCTTTCGGGAAATCTAGGGGTGAATTCAACCAGCAACAATGCTTTTGGTTTCGAGATTCCTGGTTTGACCTTCGAAGAACAGGCTAGATTTGCCACAGGCAACTCTCTTTTCAATCAATCGTGGGTATCCTCTCCTGCCTCGACTACGGCAAGAGATGGTCTCGGCCCTACCTTCAATGCCAGAGCATGTGCAACTTGCCATTTTAAAGATGGAAGAGGGCGTCCTTTAGTTAATGGCGAAAGTTCTAATGGCTTCCTGATACGCATCAGCCAAGCTGGCACTGATGCCAATGGGGGACCTTTAGGAATTGATGGCTATGGTACGCAAGTGCAAGATCGAAGCAACAACGGAATTCCGTTTGAGGCAAAAGTTACTGTTTCTTACGAAACGATCAACGGCAACTATCCAGATGGAACTCCTTACGAACTTATAAGACCTACCTATACTTTTTCTGAAGAGCAATTTGGTTCGCTTGGTGGAGTATTGACATCACCTAGGGTGGCACAACAGACCATTGGCATGGGACTGATAAGCGCACTTCCAGATAGTGAGATTCTAAAGTTTGAAGATGAATTTGACAGTAATGATGATGGCATCTCTGGGCGTGCCAATAGAGTTTGGAACCCGCAAACTGGTGAACTCGAGCTTGGAAAATACGGCTGGAAAGCCAATACACCAACATTGAGAACGCAAATAGCAAGTGCTTTTCATGGCGATATGGGACTTACGACCTCTATTTTTTCTGAAAATGATTGCCCCGATCCTCAAGTGGATTGTCAAAATGCACCCAATGGTGGTGAACCAGAAGTCGTTGATGAGCAATTGGACCGAGTGGTCTTCTACCAATCGGCATTAGCTGTGCCCAACCGAAGAAATTTCACAGAGCAATCTGTACTTGAGGGTAGGAATCTGTTCAACGAACTCAATTGTATCAGCTGCCATGCTACTGGCCAGGTTACTATTGGAAACTTCGCTTTCAATCCACTATTAGAAAATACAACGATACGTCCCTATTCAGATCTCCTTTTGCATGATATGGGTGAAGACCTTGCTGACGAGCGCCCTGATTTTTTGGCAAATGGTCGTGAATGGCGCACGCAGCCTTTGTGGGGAATCGGATTAATTTCAACAGTGAACGACCATACATTCTTTTTGCACGACGGGCGAGCTCGAAACATCGAAGAGGCCATCCTTTGGCATGGCGGTGAGGCCGAACAAAGTAAGAACGACTTCATGAACCTAAATGCCGAACAACGGCAACAACTTATCGACTTTATCAATTCGCTTTAAAATATTCAACATGAAAAAGATATTTCTTGTATTGACAATTCTTACCTTGGCATTCCTCATAGCATGCAGTAGCTCTGATGATAGCACACCACCAGAGGAGAGTTTTAATGTGCCCATGCTCCTTGCTGATGCTACCAACAACATTATTCTTCCAACACTACAGAATTTCAATACTCAAGCTAATACTTTCGAAAGCACCGTTGCTTCCTATTTGAATGACCCTAAGGAACAAAACTTTACAGCCATGAGGGATCAATGGATCGAAACTGCCACATCTTACGAGCGCACATATGTTTTTCACATTGGACGTGCAAGAGATCTTTTTCTTCACCAAGCTATCTACAACTGGCCAACTGTTGCCTCGTCACTAGAGGATTTTGTGGCCAATAGTGAGGTGACCGCAGAAAATGTGGCCGCTATTAGCCCACAGATCAAGGCATTGGCCGGTATCGAATACCTTCTATTCAAAGGTGATGTGGCAACCACCAATCAGGAGTTTGTTGACAATACAAAGCGCCAAGACTATCTGAAGTACGCTTCCGCATACTTAACATCACAAGCAGACAGATTGCTAGGCATTTGGTCACAAGATGGCGAAAACTACGCAGCTAAATTTATTGCCAACGAAGATTCGGGAATTAATGACTCTTTCAATCTATTCTTAAACGGCCTTAACAACGCTATAGATACTGGGAAAGTGACCAAGATCGGCAAACCTGCTGGGTTAGAAAGTTCTGATGTGGTCAACCCTGAAATCGTACAAGCGCCCTATAGCGATCAATCATTACAATTGCTCTTGGAAAGTATCGAAACTGTTGAGGAAGCTTTCTTTGGCGACAATAGTACCAATGTTTCTGATTATATTTTCTTCGTGATCAAGAACAATGACCTCAACGATGACCTTCAAACAAAGATCAATGAGGTGAAAGCAGCCATCACCGCAATTCCTGTTCCCTTGGAAGAAGCTGTCGAAAGCAACCCGACTGAAGTAATGGCCCTGCACGATAGGTTAAACGAGCTTGGTATCTTGATCAGCGTAGATGTACGCAGTGTACTTTCCATCATCATTACATCAACTGATAATGATGGAGATTGATCATAGGATCTCAGTTGCCTATTTTAGTCTTACTCTCGTTCTCTCAGCCCAAGCGATCAATGCCGCTTTTTGTGCATCGGTCATCTTTGGGCGGATCAACGAATAGCTTTTGAGCGGCATCTCCCTTCTTTCTACCTCTTCGATCAATTCTTCAATTCTATGGTCTCTTTTCTTCAAGGAGAACGATGCCCGATCAGAAATTTCAAAGACCTTCACAGCCTCATGACCTTCCTGGTCTTTCAGGTCTATACAGTTGAAGTAACACAAGCAAGCATCACTGGCAAAGCCAGTAGTTTTCTTTAGGACCTTCATGAGTATGGTCTAACGCTTAAAGCTTAAGTTGCAAGGTTGCGTAGAATGTCCTTGGGTCGGCAGGAATGATCCCTGGTCCTGGATATCCTGTAGCCCTTCGGGTGAAATAACTTTCATCCAAAAGGTTGTTGATGCCAGCCTCTAACTTCCAGTTCTTGTACGAATACGAAAGTGAGAGGTCAAGGATGTCATAGGCAGGGATCGGGCCAATGATTCCGGCATTTCTCGCATCGTTCAAGATTACCCCGGCATTGGTACCGTCTGTAAACTGCTCGGAAATGTACGTATATTGAAGGCTTCCCAAGAGGTCTTTCCACCCAAAATTGATTCCTGTCTTAATGTTCACATCGGGTATGAATTCTACCTTTCTACCTTGCACACCAGCATCTTCAGAATCTGTGTATTCAGAATCTGTAAAAGCTGCATTGATAAAGTAATTAAGCTTGGCATTTTCACTTTCTGGGAGAAGTAACTCCTTCACGTTTAAGTCAACCAAGGTCTCGATACCATAGATATTGGCCGTTCCGATATTCCCTCTAAATCTACCGCCACCATCTTGATCGGGTATTTCTCCTATTCTATTATCATAGTGCAGGTGAAAGACGCTAAGGTCATATCTGAAAAAGTCTTTGTATTGCCCTCTGGCTCCAAGGTCGGCTGTATAGCCCTCCTCGTCAGTGATATTCTCATCTACTACGAGCGAAGGATTGTCTATGCGAATATCGTTGAAGGTCACCGAACGATAGTTCTCCGAGAAATTACCATAGAGCTCGACACTTGGCGAAACCTTGTAACTGGCACCAACGCCAAAGAGCACAAAGGATCGCTCGAATTCTCTATCCTCTTCAACGGTCTCATTCAACAAGACATTGCCAGCAAGGTCAAAGACGATCTCTCGAAACTCTGAATCTGCCTCTGTTTTGATATACTCAAATCTAAATCCTGGCGTGATCGATAATTTATCAGTGATGTTGAAAATGTTTTCTCCGAACAAAGCAACATTGGCATTAGGGAGCGTTGCCGAGGATTGTGGGTCAAAATCTGGAAACTCTTCTTCTCTAAAGGTAAAATCAGCATCGAGGGCTGTACTACCAGGGCCTTGGCGTTGGTCGTTATAGCTTTGATAGTACTTTGCCCCAAGTAAAAGAACCGATTCTTTAGACAGCATGTCATAACGCGTAAGCAATCGAGCTTCACTTCCCCAGTTTCTAAAGTTGTCTACCAGCAACTCACGTGGTGCGTCCGGGTCATCTATTTGATCTACTCTGTTGGTACGCAGACCGATAGCCTTGCGTGCAGCAGTTAGGCCGAAGACACTCAAGCTGAAATCTGTTTTTTCTGAGAATTGATGGTCCAATCGCAAAGAGCCCAAGTTCCAACTCACATCGAACCAGTTGCGCTCGCGGTTACTGAATGTTGGATCTTCATTGAATTGCAGATCGTTAAGGCCGCCCGCTTGCTGTGCCAAATAATCTAAAAGGGTAGCTTCAAAGATAAGCTTGGTCTTTTCTGAGACCTGATAGCCAAAATGCCCGTGATAGTTTCTAGAATTGAAGTTAGAGTTCGGTCTAAAGCCATCACCTTGTTTGTAATTGAAGAAGTTGTAGTAGCTGAATTTGCCCACCGTACCACCAACACTGTTAAAGCTGGTGAATAGCCCGTTAGAGCCAAGTGTCTGTCTGGTGATGAGCTCTATCTTCTTATTTGGGTCTGGTTGCTTGAACTTGAAGTTGATCAATCCCCCAAACTGGGTGCCGTACTGCAAAGAAGCGGCCCCACGGACCACTTGGATCTCGCTTAGAGCTTCTACAGGAGGTGTGTAATAGCTCTCAGGATAGCCCAACACATCGGCACTGATATCATAACCATTCTGTCTTGTATTGAAGTTTGCCGTCCTGTTAGGGTCCAGGCCACGACCACCGATGTTTAGTTGCAAGCCAGCGTCTCCATTATCGTAGATATTCAATCCTACCACTTGATTGTATACCTGTCGTGCATTGTTGGTAGCCAAGTTTCCAGTGATCAGGTCAACGGCCACTACTTCGGTCTTCTTCCCGGCATATATGGCAGTGCCTTCAACCTTTCGCAGGCTTCGCAATGCAAACACCTTTTCGCGCTGTTGGGTAAGCACCACTTCAGATAGCTCCTCCCCTAACGGCTGAAGCCGTATATCTCGTTGCACATCATGGCTAATGGTAAGTTCTTGCTCTAGAATGACGAACTCATAAGCGAAAACGATGAGTTTATAATTCCCAGCATTCAACCCTTCGAAACGAAAATCACCTTGACTGTCCGTGATCCGTAACTCTTCTAAAGGCCTTATATAGACTTCTGCACCTCTGATGGTGTTTCCCTGTGCATCGGTCACTTTGCCAGATAGCGAGAATTGCGCATTGACTGAAATCGTGATGAAAAATAGTAAGAGTGCTTTAAATTCCTTTGATGTCATCTTTAAAAGGTATGATCCAGTATTTGTGTTTGAGCGATTCTCTTTCTTTTGCCAAGTCTACTTTGGGGTCAATG
>JANQRC010000029.1 GCA_028284745.1 Flavobacteriaceae bacterium | reverse complement strand
TTTTAACAATGATGCAGGTAGGTCTTTACGCGCAGAGTGATGTCAATGCGTATGATGCACAGGGACTTCGCCATGGCAAGTGGCGCAAGAACTTCGAAGGAACGGAAAACCTCCGGTACCAAGGACAGTTTGTGCACGGAAGAGAAGTAGGCACATTTACGTACTATCTGAATGATGTAAATAATACCATAGCTGCCACGAGAGAATTCGGCGAGGACGGTAGCGCGACAGTGACTTACTATGCTTCGAATGGACGAATTATCTCTAAAGGAATGATGCAGGGCAAAGAACGGGTTGGCGAATGGAACTTCTATCACAAGAATTCGACTTCGATCATGAATGTAGAGAATTATCATAGCGGAAAGCTTCATGGCGAATACAAGGTGTTTTACAAGAACGGTAGGCTATTGGAAGAAGCCAATTACTCGAACGGTACGCGAGAGGGAGTTTCTATGAAGTATTACCCCAATGGGAAGAAGTCGGCACAATTTCAGTATAAGGATGATATGCTTCATGGCGAAGTGAAGTACTTTGACGTTCAGGAGAGGGTCACTTCAGAGGGAAGGTACAAGAATGACAAGCGTGTTGGCTGGTGGAATTTTTATGAGAACGGAGAATTGAAGGAAACAAAGAACTACTCTCCAACGAATAACCCCAAGTATCGCAACAACTAAGGACCTGTATGTCCTGTTCATGGAAACTGAATTAGGTGCTTAGGTAAGCATTGCTAGTGTGTGCGACCAAGCAGCAAAATTGTCGTAATTTTGCAAAGAATTTTTTAAGATGAAGAGAGTCGTAGTAGGTTTATCAGGTGGAGTTGACAGCAGTGTGTCCGCATACCTTCTAAAAGAGCAGGGATATGAGGTCATTGGCCTGTTTATGAAGAACTGGCACGACGACTCTGTGACCATCTCTAACGAATGTCCATGGCTAGAAGACAGCAACGATGCCATGTTGGTGGCCGAAAAGCTAGGCATACCATTTCAAACGGTAGACCTAAGCGAGCAATACAAGGAGCGTATCGTCGACTACATGTTCAATGAATACGAAAAGGGACGAACTCCCAACCCAGATGTTCTCTGCAATCGCGAGATCAAGTTCGATGTTTTTATGAAGATCGCTTTGGATCTGGGTGCCGACTTTGTGGCTACGGGCCATTATTGCCGAAAAGATACTATTGTTGCAAACGGTCAAGATGTACATCGTTTATGGGCTGGTATTGACAGCAACAAGGATCAGTCATATTTCTTATGTCAATTGTCTCAGGCACAACTGGCCAAAGCATTGTTCCCTATCGGAGAGTTGACCAAGCCAGAGGTGCGTGAGATAGCGAAGCGCGAAGCGCTGATCACGGCAGAAAAGCGAGACTCACAAGGACTGTGCTTTATTGGAAAAGTACGCTTGCCAGAGTTCCTTCAGCAGAAATTGCGACCCAAAGATGGTGTCATTGTCGAGATCCCAGATGATGCATCTGCGTTTGACAGAACAGTGCCTGATTTCAGCTCTAAAAGAGAAGAGTTGTCGTTTTACGCTCAAAAATATGCCTATACGCCGCAAGAGGGAAAAGTTGTGGGCAAACATCAAGGTGCGCATTATTTTACAAAGGGACAGCGAAAAGGCTTGGCGGTCGGCGGTACACCAGAACCGCTTTTTGTGATCGACACGGATGTAGAAGGAAATGTCATTTATGCGGGTCAGGGAAACCATCATCCCGGCCTTTACAGAAGAACACTTTTTGTAAATGATGATGAATTGCACTGGGTACGGGAAGACCTGGCATTGAAGGCAGATGAGTCCATGGAGGTAATGGCGCGTATTCGATATCGACAACCATTACAAAAAGCCACGATCTATCAAGTTGAAGGCGGGATGTATGTAGATTTTTCAGCACCACAGTCTGCTATCACAGAAGGCCAGTTTGTGGCGTGGTATCTAGATGATGAACTGATCGGTTCGGGAGTTATTTCGTAACTTGTGGCAAATCAACGCTATGAGTAAACTGCCTCTATTCCTTTTACTTCTCGGTTTTTGCACTGGCTTTTCACAAGAAGAGCATGCATGGGTATACTTCACTGATAAGGCAAATGTTGTACAGGCACTTGCCGATCCTACCACTATTCTCACGCAAAAAGCGATCGATAGAAAGAACCTTCACGGTATTGCCATCGATGAAAAGGATGTGCCTGTAACGGAAAGCTATGTGACGATCGTAGCTGGCCAATCAGGAATTTCAGTGAAGGCTAGGTCCAAATGGTTCAATTGTGTGCATGTGTTAGGCACGCAAGCAACTATTCAGCAACTGACCAGCCTTGCCTTTGTGGATCGTATCGAATTTGCCGACAGGAATCTCAATTCGTCCAGAACACAAATTCAATCCGAAACATTTCACAAGGAAAAGCTCGATACGCGAATTGTCTACAACTACGGAAACACCGCTACTCAAGTACAGCAGATCGGGGTTGACCACCTTCACCAAGAGGACCATACAGGAACCAACATGACCATTGCCGTAATGGACTCTGGTTTTCCAAACGTGAATACTATGGGTGGTTTCCAAAGAATGCGAGATGCAGGACAGCTTTTGGGCGGCTATGATTTTGTAGCTAGGAGCAATGACTTTGGTAATGCTGGTTTGAACAGCCACGGTACGCTAGTGCTGTCTACAATGGCCGGATTTGTGCAAGACCAATTCGTAGGCACGGCTCCCGATGCTAATTATTATCTTTTCAGAACTGAAGATGCAGCAAGCGAAACGCCAGTGGAGCTTTCTTATTGGGTAGAAGCAGCCGAACGGGCAGACAGTTTGGGCGTCGATGTGATCAACACATCCTTGGGTTACAATACATTTGATGATGCCAGTTATAATTTCACCACTGCTGATATGGATGGTAATACCGCTTTTATCAGCAAGGGAGCTCAAGTCGCTTTCGAAAAAGGGATGTTAGTTGTTACTTCAGCCGGAAATTCAGGAAATGGCTCATGGGGGATCATCACAGCACCTGCTGATGCATCAGGCTCTTTTACCGTGGGAGCAGTGAATAGCTCAGGAGGCTATGTGTCGTTCAGTTCTAGAGGGCCAACAGCAGACAATCGTGTGAAACCTGATGTGATGGCCTTAGGCTCGGGTTCGGCTGTCATCACGCAGAGCAATGTTATTTCTACTGCTAACGGCACCTCTTTCTCTTCACCGATCATGGCAGGGGCATTGGCCTGTCTTTGGCAGTCTAATCCTCAGTTGACGAATCAGGAGTTGATGGACTTCGTACGTCAGTCCTCATCGATCTTCAACAACCCGACGGATCAACTTGGGTATGGCATTCCAGACCTAGAGATGGCATTGAACAACGTGTTGTCTGTCGAAACGCCTGATCGACGAGGCTTGGATTTTCAATTACATCCTAATCCTGTTACAGGTCGATTACAGATTCAATTTCCTAACAAGGTCTCCTCGGCGAGTATTGAACTTTTCGATAATGTGGGACGAAAGGTGCATGCTGAGGAAATTGCTGTTGAAACACCATTCATGGATGTTTCTGGTTTGAGTGCAGGCCTTTATTTTGCTATCTTACAAACAGCGTATCAAAGCAAAAGCTTAAAATTCATCAAACAATAGTGCAGCATAAAATCACGGATCTTTTCGGTATTCAATATCCCATTGTACAAGCAGGAATGATATGGGCCAGCGGCTGGCGCTTGGCCTCTGCAGCAAGTAATGCGGGAATCCTTGGTCTGTTGGGAGCGGGGTCCATGTATCCCGAAGTACTTCGAGAACACATTCAAAAATGCAAGAAAGCGACCGATAGACCTTTTGGCGTGAATGTACCCCTGCTATATCCAGATATTGAACAGCTTATGCAGATCATTGTCGAAGAAGGTGTAAAGATCGTCTTTACATCTGCAGGAAACCCCAAGACATGGACTACTTGGCTGAAAGAGCGGGGCATTACTGTAGTACATGTGGTGAGTAGTGTGAAGTTTGCATTGAAAGCGCAAGAAGCAGGTGTCGATGCCATTGTTGCTGAGGGTTTTGAGGCAGGAGGACACAATGGCCGTGACGAGACCACCACCTTTACATTGATCCCTATGGTAAAGGAAAAGATTTCGATTCCGATAATCGCGGCAGGCGGTATCGCCACCGGGCAAGGCATGTTGGCAGCTATGATTCTAGGTGCTGATGGAGTACAGGTCGGGAGTCGTTTCGTGGCCAGTGAAGAGGCTTCCTCTCACGAGGCATTCAAACAAGCAGTGGTAGAAGCCAAAGAAGGGGCAACACAACTTACTTTAAAAGAGCTGGCACCTGTTCGCTTGATCAAGAACAAATTTTACAACGATGTACAAGACCTATATGCCAAGGGAGCCACGATCGAGGAACTAAAAGCCTTGTTGGGACGTGCGCGTGCCAAGCGTGGTATGTTTGAAGGTGACCTGGAAGAAGGCGAGTTAGAGATAGGGCAGGTTGCTGGGTTGATCCATGATATTTTGCCTGTGAAGGAAATCGTGGAGGAGATGATGAGAGAGTTTGAGGAGGTTAAGCTAAATTTTGCCAAGCTTTAAGGCCTGGGACCTCCCAAAG
This sequence comes from Flavobacteriaceae bacterium, assembly GCA_028284745.1. Lineage (GTDB taxonomy): Bacteria > Bacteroidota > Bacteroidia > Flavobacteriales > Flavobacteriaceae > JANQRC01. The sequence continues at coordinate 16,607 of JANQRC010000029.1, read as the reverse complement.
GACCTCGATAGGTTTCATTTTGAATGTCTTCTATGGCATCTTGATGTTGAGAAGATGCTGCATTGCTGCCAAAGTTACTCCTAATTCGTAATGCATTATTATAAAAACTACGAAGAATTTCTACTAGTTCGATTAAGGATCGATGTTCCCGCGTTGTCAGACTAGAGGCATCTGAAGGACGAAAAACGTGGCTATGATTGAATAGATAATTTCTTAGAAAACCGATATCAGGTTCTGCCAAAAGCCCATGCACTGTTCCGGTAGTTAGCATAAAAACATCAGTTTCAACCCTTACGATAACTTCATCGACAATAAATTGGGCAGCCCTTTGTAAGCCATCAGGTGAAATATGGGAAGATCTGTTAACATTCACGGTGGCAACTATGGGGGTTAAGTGACTAGCAACGGTGCTGACAAGTTGTTGATGCCTGGAAATATCAAGATTCCTAACTGCTCTTCCTTGAATGCCTTGCGCAAATACAGGACCATGTGTTCTAATCATCCACGCTACTAAATGCAAAGACTCATGAAAGAGTGTCTCTGCTAATTCGTCAGCATTAGAATTTCTTCTTACCAAAAGCCTGATTTGTCCATTAGAGGCATCGTGAGTAAATCTACCTGTGGTTTGGGGAATACCATCATCTAGAATCAGAGTGAGATTTAACGATACGTTCGTGTTTGGAAAAGTATAAGATACTGCACCACCACCTCTTACATTGCCAAATTGGTCTATCCATTGGGGATTTCTGCTCATTTGTACTAACATGGGCAGGATCAAGGGTGCGAAAGTTTCACGTTGAGCGCGCTGCTCACTCATTCTATTCAATGCCCTAACAATTAAGGATTCGTAGTCATCGCGATTAACAGAAAACTGTGATAATGCTAAGGACTCTGCATAGGTAGGTAATGCGCCCACTTCATTATCTCCTTCTTGTCTTTGTATGCCTTTTGTGCTTAGATTCTGCTGTACCACATGTGTTAACTCGTGCGCTAGCAGTTTCTTGCCTACTGTACTTGCCGTCTGATATTCTCCCTGATCGAAGTAGGTATCGCTACCATTGGTAAAGGCCTTTGCATTCAGCTGTTGATCCATTTGCACCGCTGCGCTTCCTGAGTGGATCCTAACATTGCTGAAGTCATGCCCACTACCTTTGGAGCTTTTCAATTGAGACGCTACCCCTTCATTGGATTCGTCCGGATAAGTCGCTAGGTGCGAAGAGCGTTGAACCTCAGGGGTTTCTTGTTCATCTGCTATCTCTTCTTCCTTTTTCTGAACCTCTTCGGTACAAGCTTTGCATTTTGGTTGGATAAAGTTCGTGGCATTGGTGTCTTGCGAGTTGGCAACTACGTTTTCTGCCATCCGATCGGCCTCTTTTTCGCAGAGGCTACCTTTTTTGCCAATCGTAAGCTTTGGTTGAATAAAATAGCGTTGCCTTGCATTTGTTCTTTGCTTGGTGGAGGAGATACTTGTATGAGCATTGAGGCCACGCACGGCAATAATGATAGTTATAGGAATCGATTTCTGCAAAGGGGCTTTTCCCCATAGAAGATGGAAAGCCCCTTTTGTTGAAAGAGGCTTTCCATACAGGTAACTAACTCAAAAAACTCAATAAAGAACGGTCTACGTTCTTTTCTTTAAGGTATAAGATGCCTTTCCTTGCTTAATAACGGTTGTGCCATCAACGGTTTCTTCTAGCGTTAGATCATAGCTTACTTTCATCAGCTCATCGCTAAAATCTGTGATGGTGAAGTCTATCGATTTTCCATCTTCTATATGCTTTGTCAAGCGATCTCCATTAACGTCCCAATCTCCTTGCCCAAAGTATACCGCAAGCTCTTCAACAGCAACTACAGGCTCTCTGCTGTCTGCAAAAGTGATTTCGCAGACAAAGCTACCCTGACTGCTGTAGTTATAAGGATGTGGAGTGAAGTTGATGTAGCCCGAAAACTCAGTGCCCTTCATGGTGAAATGCTCTTCTACATTGCCTCCGCTGGTCGTAGAGGTCATCACACCTTCTTCAATAGAGAATGATACCAGGTCCCAAGTGCCTTCAATGCGTTCGGGAATTACGATAAGTTGACCAAATTCTTCACCATCATTCGAACAGGAAGTAAGTCCGAATAGGGCAATACCAATGAATAGAAGCGTAAGTAGGTTATTCATGATCTAGAACTTTGGGTTTTCTTAAATCATGAGCAAACTAACTATAAATCAGTTTCTTGAAAAATATTTGTTGTGAAGTGTGTGCTTGCTGTTGTGTGCCTGTCCGTTAGTCTATCAGTTGCGAATGGACTTGCCTTCCCAGTTCGGCCAAGAAAGGGATTCCAACCGTTTCATACTCATAGGTGCCATCATTGAAGATCTGATTGTCATTGACATGTACCGTCGCCGTGAGGATGAATGCGATATCTTTTTCGGTATCTACTATGTAGGCACAATCCGTGAGATACCCGTAAGCATGGCCAACCTTGTTTTGAATTCTTATGTGCGAAGGCATGGGGGCTTCCGAATCCCCGAACAAAAAGAATTTCACATAGCTGTCATAATACTCGGTTTCGCTATAACCCAGCGCTCTCGGAACTTTGCCCATGGTTTTCAGAAGAAAGGTTTCATCTTCTTCATCTAGTTGAAACTGTTGATTTCGGTCGAAAGATTCGGGCAGTATAAGCCGTTTCATGATACCATGTAAGGTTGAGATGGGCAAGTAGTTCTTTTCAGAGAAGTCCATCGGCTCGTTGACCAAGTTGCCATCGCTTATATACCCAGCTCCCTTTTTTGTGCCGTACAGTTGAAGCCTTTCCACCAATGCATTGATGGTAGGTGCCTGTTGGACAAGCGTGGAGTCATTCACCTGAAAGACCAAAGCCTGTGTGGTCGGGTCGTCGGCATCCGGAACAGACAATCGATGTGCTATCTGTGCTGGTTGCAGCTCTTTTTCTTTCAGTTTTTTGTTGATATGATCGGTGCCCAAGTACTCAAACAAACGATTGTAAGCATCATTGTCGCTCACGGCGAAGATCTTTTCGATCTCTTCTCTGATGGTAGTGACGGTTGAATCACCTTCAACATAGAAAGGAGTCGTACTGGTGATCTGGTCGTTTTCGTTTACTTTTTCTAAGGCCAAGGCAGCGATTGGGAGCTTTACAGTGCTGGCAGGGTAGAAGTAGTTGCTGTCATTTACCTGAAATTGATATTCTTCACCAGTACTCAGGTTGGTGAGCATGACCTGTACCTCATGCGCCTCAAGGTTTTGTGCGATGTTTTGTAGCTGTGGAATGTCGGTATTGACAATATCTGAAAGACTAAGCACTGTCTTCTCTTCAGCACAAGAGAAGAATAAGAGCAACAAAGGAAGCCACCTTTTCATTCTTCTAAAAATAAAAAAAACGCCCGACAAACAATATCGGGCGTTCTGGGGATAGAACAAGACACTGTCTATTGCACAGAGATGTGCTCCCTTTCAAGTTGAACATCCACGTCAACCTGATTGTGAAGGATGTCTTCGAAGTTTTCTCGTTTTCTGATCAGATGCGCTTTTTGGTTTAGCCATAGAACTTCTGCGGGGCGATACCGTGAGTTGTAGTTGCTTGCCATAGAAAAACAATAAGCACCGGCGTTCTTGAAGCAAAGGATGTCGCCTTCGCTTATTTCGGAGATCCTACGGTTGCTGCCAAAGGTGTCTGTCTCACAGATGTAGCCCACAACGGTATAAAAACGTTCGCGACCTTTGGGATTGCTGATGTTCTCGATCTCGTGATGCGATCCGTAGAACATGGGACGTATCAAGTGGTTAAAACCGCTATCTATCTGTGCAAAGACTGTTGAGGTTGTTTGCTTTACCACATTGACACTTGCGAGAAAATATCCTGATTCGCTCACCAAGAACTTACCAGGCTCAAAGGCAAGCGTCAGGTCTTTGCCGTACGCTGTACAGAATTCGTTAAAACGACCAGAGAGCTTTTCGCCCAATTCTTCGATATTGGTCTCGATGTCCCCGGTCTTGTATGGCACCTTGAAGCCACTGCCGAAGTCTATGAACTCTAGACCTTTGAAGTTTTTTGCTGTTTCAAAGAGAATCTCAGAAGCATGCAAGAACACATCAATGTCCAAAATATCGCTGCCTGTGTGCATGTGTATGCCGTTGATATTCATGCCTGTGTTCTCTACAATGCGCAGAAGGTGCGGAATTTGGTGAATGCTGATACCGAACTTCGAGTCGATATGGCCTACGGATATATTCGTGTTGCCACCAGCCATTACGTGCGGGTTGATACGAATACACACAGGAATATCTGGATGCTTGCTGCCAAACTGTTCCAAGATAGAGAGATTGTCGATGTTTATTTGAGTGCCTAGTGTGGCAACGTCTTCGATCTCTTTCAAAGAAACACCGTTGGGCGTGTAGATGATCCGTTCGGCATTGAAGCCAGCTGCTAAACCAAGTTTCACTTCCTGGATAGAGACAGTGTCCAGGCCAGCACCTAGCTGATTCATCAATTTCAATATGCTGATGTTAGAGAGTGCCTTTACTGCATAGTTGACCTTCAAGCTAGGCACATCGCTAAAAGCATGCTGCAAACGTATATATTGATTCTTGATGGCTTCTGCATCATAGACATATAGAGGGCTTCCGTATTCTTCAACAATATTTAATAGGTCTCTTCGATCCATCGTATTCAGTTTGTTCATGCTACAAATCTAACGGAAGTGTACTGTTCGTAAAAACAAAGAACATTTTATTTATAAAAATAACACAAATCGTTTTATATATAACAACGTTGATGTTTGTGACTTCATTAAGAGGGAAAGGCCTTTGTTTTCAATACTTTTGAACCTCCTTCGCATTAGCTTCTGCAGACGAGTAGATCCAGTTTGATTCTCCCGCTCTGTGTCGAGGTACTTTATTAAAAAATTGTCATGAATGTCTCTTTGCCCACGTCATGGACCTATCCGTAAAACAAGAATACCACTTGTTGACGCTTCCCACTTAGAAAGACAGACTTCATTATATCATCGACCATCTGAATACAACAATTCCTGTGGTGAAAGAGATGAATCGAACCCAGAAACTGATCGCAATGAACGGTCACTTTCGCAATTACGACCCTTTGGATTTTGAGGAATACAAAATTAGGTTCTTGAATATTCGGCCCCATACGATCTGATAGGTAAAAAATTATTGGTGAACCGCCATCAGTTTGCTACTTTTGTTGTCCTGAAATAAACTACGCAACACATGAATCTACACGAATATCAAGGAAAAGAGATACTGGCCAGTTTTGGTGTGCGCATTCAGCGCGGGATCGTAGCCCAGAATGCAGCAGAAGCTGTCGCTGCGGCCAAACAATTGACCGAGGAAACGGGTACGGGATGGCACGTGGTCAAAGCACAGATCCATGCAGGTGGACGTGGAAAGGGTGGTGGCGTGAAACTCGCCAAGAACTTGCAAGAGGTCGAGCAACATGCCGAGAATATTATCGGGATGATGCTGAAGACCCCGCAGACCCCGCCTCAAGGGAAGAAGGTACACCAAGTATTGGTAGCGGAAGATGTATACTATCCTGGCGAGACGGAAACCAGCGAGATCTACATGTCAGTACTTCTGAATCGTGCTAGGGGCAAAAATATGATCATGTATTCACCGCAAGGCGGTATGGATATCGAGGCTGTTGCTGAAGAGACACCACATTTGATCTTCACAGAAGAAATAGACCCTGCAGTAGGATTGATGCCATTCCAAGCGCGTAGCATTGCATTCAACCTTGGGTTGTCAGGCGCGGCATTCAAGGATATGACCAAGTTTGTTTCTTCATTGTATACGGCATACGTGAAGTCAGATGCTAGCTTGTTTGAGATCAATCCGGTGCTGAAGACTTCAGATAATAAGATCATGGCTGTCGATGCCAAAGTAACCATTGATGACAATGCACTCTATCGTCATCGTGATTATACCGACATGCGCGACCTCCGTGAAGAGAATGCCATTGAGGTAGAGGCCAAGGAAGCTGGCTTGAACTATGTAGACCTTGACGGAAATGTAGGGTGTATGGTAAATGGTGCCGGATTGGCCATGGCCACGATGGACCTCATTAAAATGGCCGGTGGCGAACCTGCCAACTTCTTGGATGTTGGTGGTACTGCAGATGCCAAGCGTGTAGAAACAGCTTTCCGTATCATTCTTAAAGACCCAAATGTAAAGGCCATCCTAGTGAATATCTTTGGTGGGATCGTACGTTGTGACCGTGTGGCACAAGGTATCGTAGACGCCTACAAGAACATGGGTGATGCCATCAACGTACCGATCATCGTGCGTTTGCAAGGCACTAATGCAGATATTGCCAAAGCGTTGATCGATAACTCAGGTTTGGCTGTACATAGTGCAGTAGCCTTCCAGGAAGCGGCCGATAAAGTGCAAGAAGTATTGGCTTAGCCCCCTCAAGAATATTCTGAAAAGACGCGACCATCGTCGCGCCTTTTTTATTGAAACTTGGTAAGATTTCCACCAAAGGTGTAGGCCCGCCCTTGTCTTTTCCCTTTTTTTCAGCTGAATGCTGACCTCATTGGCTTTTATAGTGCCCCTAGAGTCTCCTCACATGTGTCGCTGAAGCCTTAGCGCAAGCACAAGCACAAGGGATGATTGATCTACCTGGATTTCTCCCTTGAGGATATTGGCTGAAAACTCTTTTTAGGGGCGATCAAAGCTAACATCTTTAGAGGAATGTCCATTTGCGTTAAGTATTCGTTAAAGTGTGTAACATTTGGCAATAGCGATAGTCATATAGGCAAACGTTCTCATTTCCGTATGAACGTTAGTGGTTAGTTAGTTGGTTAAAGGCGCTCGGTTACGAGGGCCTTTTTCCTTTTTAGAGCCATATAAATATAAGAAACTGACGTTGTGTCATAAAATTTCATTAAAAACATGCCATAATGTCTTTGAAAAATGAATTGGAACTGAATTTGCCATACCTCTCATGAATTTAATAACCAAAAAATCATAATCATGAGTTTGATCAAAAGAAAACATACGCATCGTTTCCCTTCCATTTTCGACGAGTTGATGACCCCCGATTGGTTTGGTGGCTTTGCCGTAAACGAAACTGCTAAGCATCTTCCTGCGGTGAACATCAAAGAGTCAGACACAAGCTTCACTGTCGAAGTAGCTGCTCCAGGCTTGAAAAAGGAAGATCTCAACATTGAATTGGACAATGATGTGTTGACCATCTCTTCAGAAGTAAAACAAGAGCATGAAGAGAGGAACGAGAGGTTCACCAGAAAAGAATTTGCCTATCACTCGTTCAAGCGAAGCTTTACACTTCCTGAGACGATTGACAAAGAAGGTGTCAATGCGGGGTACGAAAGTGGCGTGTTGGTCGTTGCCCTGCCCAAACTGAAAGAGGCCCAGCCACAACCAAAGCGGCTGATCTCCATTTCTTAAGCGTTATTAAAGATGCCCGTTACGGGCTTTCATAATGGTTGGTTAGTTTGAAAAGGCGTCGTTGCTTATGCAACGGCGCTTTTTCTTTTCAGTCTACACGATTGTCATCAAAAGCAGAAGGCAATAGTTTTGGAATCAGTACGATTGCCAGCGGTAGTAGCACTGTGCCACCTGGCAAGACAAAGATGGCCAGCGAGGGAATGGTCTTAAAAATGTCCAATAACTGCTGTTTCATCTTTTTGCGCTCGGCATCAGTAAGTTCTTTGCTAGTGCTTTTAGCAAGTAGTTGAACCAATTCCTTGCTTTCGTTCAGTTCTTTGGTCAACCGCTTTTTATTGCGCAGCATGAGCATGCGCACCATTTTTCCAGATTGGTCATAAAAGTGCTTCACAGGATTGCTGTGGTTGAAGAACGATATCTTGCTCTTGTGGGTTCCAATAAAATGAACTGCAGACTTTATGGAAAGCGAGGTCTCTTTTTCCTGAAGTTTCAGGTCGTTGCCCAATGCCCAGATGAAATGTTCTTCTTGGTTGTCAATGGTCTCGTCGTTCCAAACGGCCATGCTAGCTAGGTCTAGCATGTACAGTTTTTCCAGAGGATGTTCATACGCGTTGAGCAACACGCAGAGTTCAGAGAACGTCTGTGTCTCGGGCAACTCGTAATAGCGTAAGGAAGATTGCAAGAGTTTCAGCAACAACTCGTCATAATCTGTCTTCTCATCTTTGCTATTCAAGGCATTCACCACCACAGAGGTGACCGATTGCTCTAAACTTGCCACATAGCGAGATACGCGCACATTTCCATTCAAGAACTCTTCGAAGGCCAATACGTCGATGAACAATAGGGCATTGGTGATGATGTTGCTGAAGTTCTTTGTGAAGATGTTGCTATTCGCCTGAATTCTATGATGGATGACTTTCTCGAGCTTACGCACACTGTTTTTCCCAACAATGACTTTTTCGATAAGTGAAAGCCTCTCGGCATTCAGGTCTTTGTAGAAGTCTAGGATGGTGGCTACGGTATCTTCAATGCTAGCTTTTTTGTGTCTTTGAAATGTACGAAGCAGGGCCAACAGCAAATTCACCTTCGAAAATTCCTCTTCGGTCAATTCATTTTCAATGGGCAACTCGACCCAAAGTGAGATGTTGGTACCGTAGATGAACCCAGCATTGCGAAGGCGTTGGTAATAGTAGGCCTCATCTGAAGAGGATGTCAATACATCACTTTCGGAGAGTAGTTTGAAGAGCTTGTCGATCCAGCCAGCTGATGAAGGATTCATGATTTGGAGTTGGTTGTTGCTAAAATAAAAAAAAGCCACCACTAGGCGACTTTTCTATGACGTGTGCTCTATAGCGATCATTGGATCAAAGCTGCGCAACTAATACGCGCACCAGCAGCGCCACTGGGTTGTGAGGTGAAATCATCTACTCCTTGGTGTACGATGACTGCCTTTCCTAAGATATTCCTATTCTCATCATCACAACCGATGCACCATTGGCCGGTTTCAAAGCTAACGCTGGCCGTTCCATCTTCGGCAGCCATGAAGTTGCCAATATCACCTTTGTGATAGCCTTCGGGTGCGCCCCATTTTCCATGGGGCTCGTGAGTTGGATTCCAATGACCACCTGTAGATTTTCCGTCGTCAGAAGAACAGTCGGCCTTCTCGTGCAGGTGTATGGCATGCCCACCAGGAGTGAGCCCAGAAAGTGCTGCTACCATGCTGATGCGGCCATCCGTTTCCACAAAGGTGACCTGTCCGGCAACACCACTATCGCTTTTGGGTGTGAGTTCAATAATCAATTCTTTGGGTCCTTCAGTGGCAGGTCGTACTTCTTCAACGATCTCTTCAACTACTTTTTCTGTCTTCTTTTCTTCTTTTTTACAACTAGTTGTTGCAGCGAACAACGAACAAGTTATGAGAAGGAGATATTTTTTCATGAGTCAGTGGTTTTTGATTTTTGCTTTCCGAAGTTACAGGAATAATTGGCCAATTGCAAAGAATCTTACAAGGGCTTAAGAAGGTCTGGATTGTTGCGGATGCCTCGCTTTAGGTTTTCCATGACCAATAGGGATTTGTCGATACGTACCTGCGAGTTCTTGTATCTTTTGATCATGTAGATGATGCCGCGCTTCTTCCCATCGGTAAAACCAGCAAAGATCGCCATGGCCTCGAGGTCGCTCTTTAGCACGACTTCTAACTCTTCGGGCATCTCAACTCCATATTTGCTAGTGTCCTCAAAGAATTGCAGCTGAAAATGATCACTTGGGTAGATCCCCAATTCTTTCTGTCGGCTTTTGCCAAACATCATTTGGTAGCGGCCATGATATTTCTGAAGCGCTCCATGGAATTCGATGTCTTTTCCTTCAAAGCTTGCCTTGGCTTTTACCCGCTTTTGACCTGCATCGATAAAGGGTCTGATGATCTCTTCGGGAAGAACGAGCGTGTGCGTACCCACGATCATGACTTCAAAAATGGGACTCTCTAGCATCAGGGGACCAATTTGGTGTTCACTTTTACTTCGTTGTGAAGTGTCTTGTGCACAGGGCATTTATCAGCAATTTCTATGATACGCTTCACCTGTTTTTCATCCAGGTCGCCTTCTAGTTTGATCTCGCGATCAAAGGTATCGATCTTAGCCGATGGGCTTTCACAATCCTCACAGTCTTCCGCATGTCTTTTGTCGTAGCTTGTGTGTACTTCCACATGCTGAAGGTCCCAGCCTTTTCGGCGCACATACATCTGTATGGTCATGGCTGTACAAGCCGATAAGCCTGCAGAGACGAACTCATAGGGTGATGGGCCGTGGTCGTTCCCGCCAACGCTTATGGGCTCATCGGCGATCATGTAGTGGTTGCCTACTTTCATCTTCGTCGAGAAGCCGTCATCCGTATCCAAACTGGCGACCACATGATGGTTCGTTTGGATCTTCTCTTCTTCTGGGAATGAAATGTATCTCGAGGCCCATCCTGCGATGACCTGCCCTGCATAGTGCGAATCTTCTCTTATGCTTAACAAATGGTCTGCACCATCTAAAGAGACAAAACTTTTGGGATGGTGCGCAGCGATGTAGATCTCTTCTGCATTTTTGATGCCCACCGTCAGGTCTTGAGGTGAATGTAAGATGAGCAAGGGTTTGCGTAGGTCTTTGGCAACTTCGGCCAATGACTTTGTCTCTAGGTCGTCGATGAATTGTTTTTTGATCGTGAACTTGCGTCCGCTAAGATCTACAGTAGCCAGCCCGGTCTGCTCGATCTCTTCCAGACCGCTAGTCAACAGGTGCTTTACGTGTACAGGATTTGAAGGAGCTCCTATTGTGGCCACTGCTTGGATGTTGTCGAGTTCAGCTGCAGCAAAAATAGAAGCGGCGCCACCTAGCGAATGCCCTATGAGTAGAGAAGGAGCCTGGTAATGCTCAGCTAGGTGATCGCTTGCGGCAACAAGATCGGCTACATTTCCTGAAAAGTTGGTGTCGGCAAAGTCGCCTTCACTCTCACCCAAACCAGTAAAGTCGAACCGCAATACACCAAATCCTTGTGCTGTCAGGGCACGGCTAATATTGCGCACGGCACTGAGATTCTTAGTGCAGGTAAAGCAATGGGCAAAGAGGGCAAAGTTATGTGGATGCTGGTCTGCGGGGAATTCTAACCTTCCGGAGAGTACTTGCCCTTCTTTATTTTGGAATGTGACTTTCTCTAATTTCATAGTGCGTTGGTTTGATGTGTTAGATAGACGTGGAAAGATCTTTAAAATTACAGCTTTCCATGCTGAAATGCTATTGCATATATCATGCATATCCATCGTCATTTCCATGGAAGAAAAGAAAGTGCTGGTCACACGCAACTGACTGGTCATCGAGCGTGCCTTCTTGAGGTATTTGAGAACTTTTGCCATCTTGTTGGCAGGTGGTGTGAGTGTCTTTGAACATCGAATTGTTCAGTGAGCCTCGCTTCTTGGGTTATGTGCTCACATTTATATCGCCCATCATCTTGGTCATTGGTTTGGTACGTCTTTTTCAAGTTCGTAAGAATATCCGTAATCGTTACTGAGCAGTATTTGCCTGTTTTTTTCTGAGGTCAGTGTTGAAGAAGACCGCTAACTGCAAACGGTCGAACTGCGTGTCCTCAAAATGATTTTTCAAGAAGCCCAGTTGAAAACTTAGATCTTTCGAAGCCTTGTAGCCGACAGCTCCGTACAGACGATTCTGCCCAAATAAGTCATCTTGGAAATTGATGAAGATCTCGTCATAGACATTCAAGAACCATTTGTCATTCAACGGATAGGTGAGTTGCAAACGATAGCGGCCACGGTGTTGTGTGCTGCTTCCGGCTTGCGTATCGATAAAGCGCTGTTCGATCCGGTAGCGGTGCTCGAAGGCAAATTTCCCCACAGTGTTCTTCAGGATGAACTGCTGGAAGATACGATGCTCTTCGCTATTCTTTTCGTTGGGAATATCCTCGAAAGTGCCATCGGTATTGATATATGCATAGCCAAAGGTGGCTATGGCCTTATCAGAAATATGGTAGTTGCCGCCTGTTCTGAGCAATAGCTGGTTGAAGGAAGAAGAGGTCTCGTAGAAACGAAACTGGGCTTCGGTATGGAGGCTCCATTTTTCAGAAAGTTTGTTGGTGCCAAAATACATGTACCAGGCACCTAGTTTGTCTTCACCACTATCTTGCGCATGTGACAGACTTATAAATACGGTCAATAAAAGACCGCAAAGAAAGATCTTCTTGATCATGGTTGGTTTTCTAGGTTGAAGGCGTCCACCTCTTTGAAGGGACTCACTTCGACTTTTTCGATTGCTGATTTGTAGCTATTCCACTCATCAAAAAAGAAGGAGTTGGTCTTTTCAAGTGCGTCTTGAAGTGCTTCTTTGGCCTGATTCATGAGTGTGGTCTCGGTGGCCGTAAGACCAGTTTTACGACTGCCCACATACCAACCAGCGGTACCCAAACGCTGTAGAACGGTAGGTTCGGGATTGCGGATGATACCTTGACGTTTATCTTCTTTGCCTAAGTACAGGGCAATGACCGAATCGATTTGCTTTACAATGTCCTTAGAAGCTTTGATGGGAGCTTTGTACTTTTCTTTGTCTGCTTTCTTGAACTTGTCTTGAAACCCTTTGGCAGTCTCTTTGCTTTGTACCAGTTGTTTTACCGCATTGGCAGCGGTCTGCGTCATTTGGGCGATTTTCTTGTTGGCATTATAGACCTCATTGATATTTTGAGTTGAAATGTTCAGCCTTGGGTCACTTTCTACCTTGATATTGGTTTCAGAGGAATGGTCGCCAAAAGTCAATTTTAAAAGATAGATACCTGGTTTCACAGCTTGTCCGCCTCGCTCAGTCTTTTTCTTCGGAAGGGTTCGGGAGGGTCGGTCCGGACCAGCTTCGTCCATTTGCCAGTACATTCTGTGGAAACCACTTTTCTTGGGCGCTTTTTCCTTTAATGTACGGATCAGTCTGTCGCCATCAAAGATTTCTAACTTCAAAGAATCCCACTTCACTTTCTTTTCTTCTTGCTCGCCATTTTCCTTCTTCTCTTCATCGACGTCTTCGGCTTTTTTATCTTCTTCTGGCTTTTGGACCAGGTAGGTGATCATGGCACCACGCTTGCGGTTTTGACCATTGTATAGGGCATCACCACCAAAACGGCTTCCCGTAGGTTGTTGATACGAAGCCTGATACGCAGTAGGAGGCTCAAATAGGTGTACTTTCTTAGATAGAATGGATCTGTTGCTAGTGATCGCACGCAAAGGTCGTAGATCGTCTAACACCCACGCAGCGCGACCGAAGGTGCCGATAACGAGATCGGCTTCACGCTCTTGTATCACAAGGTCCTTTGTGGATACAGTGGGGAAACCTTCGGTCCACTTGGTCCATGAGCTTCCGGCATCCATAGATAGGTATAGCCCGTCATCCGTTCCTAGAAAGAGGAGGTCTGAATTTTTTGGGTCTTCTACAATGGAAAGCACATAGCTCTTCACATCGTTTTCATCAACGATACGTTCCCAGGTCTCGCCATAGTTTTTGGTGCGAAACGCATATGGAGTATAATTGTATCGTCTGTAATCGTTGGCTACTAGCAAAGCCTCTCCTTTGTTGTTTTTAGAGGCCTTGATCTGCGGGATCCAAGCGCCTTTGGGCAATCCTTTGATGTTTTTGGTCACGTCATTCCATGAGTTGCCTCCATCTGTGGTGTAATGCACGTGCCCGTCATCAGTACTGGCCCAAAGCATGCCTTTTTCTACTGGCGAGGGTTCAATGACTAGGATGGTACAATAGTTCTCCGCACCAGTTGCATCGAGTGTAAGCCCTCCGCTTTCATGTTGTTTCTGTTTCTCAGGGTCATTGGTCGTAAGGTCTGGAGAGATGATCTCCCAAGTAAGTCCTTTGTCAGTGGATCTGTGCACAAACTGACTTCCGAAATATAGTGTATTGTTGTTGAAAGGATCTATGCAGATGGCAGCATTCCAGTTGAAGCGCAATCGCATCTCAGGATCTGGATGTGTTGGGCGAACGGTGTAGTTGTTACCTGTTTCCCAATCGTATCGGCTTACAAAACCTTGCTGGCTCATCGACCAGCCGAATTGGTTGTCGTCTGGGTCTGGCACTACGTCAAAGCCATCTCCAAAAGAGATCTCTTGCCAGTAGGAGTTGCGGATTCCCTGATCGCGCCAGACATATGCAGGGCCACGCCAACTGCCATTGTCTTGCATGCCACCATACACATTATATGGCAACTCATTATCCACAGCTATGTGATAGAATTGTGCCACTGGCAAATTCCCAATAAATCGCCAGGTCTTGCCACCATCTTTGGTGATGTTGAGCCCTCCGTCGTTGCCGTCGATCATGAACTGTCCGTTCTCAGGATGTGTCCACCAGGCATGGTGGTCGGGATGTACACCGTTGTCTACGCCATAGGCAGGCATCAATCGGGTGAAGTTCTTGCCACCATCTTCAGAGACATTCACATAGGTAAATATCGAATAGACGCGATTCTCGTTCTGTGGGTCCACATAGATCTCTGAATAATAGAAAGGGCGATTCCCAATATCGTTCTTGTCGTTGACCTTCTTCCATTTGAAGCCCCCATCTTCGCTCTTGTAGAGTGCATTCTTTTTGGCTTCAATCAGTGCATAGACCACATTGGGCTTCCCAGCAGCAATAGCGATACCAACCCTCCCGAGCTCACCTTTTGGCAAGCCATCTTCGTCCGTTAGCTTTTTCCAATTTTCGCCACCATCATGGGTCATGTAGAGGCCGCTGCCTTCACCACCAGACTTGAAGAACCAAGGGTCACGCTTGTGTTCCCACATGGCTGCAAAGAGTTTGTTAGGATTGGTAGGGTCCATCACTAGATCGGCAACTCCGGTCTTGTTGTTCACGAAGAGGATCTTCTTCCAAATCTTTCCTCCATCTATGGTCTTGTACACGCCGCGTTGAGGATGCTCCCCCCATGGCGAGCCGATAGCGCCCACATATACGGTGTTGGGGTCATTGGGATGAATGACGATGCGATGTATATGACGAGTTTCTTCCAAGCCCATCGACTCCCAATGCTTGCCACCATCTAGCGAACGGTATACTCCATAGCCGCCATTCAGGCTATTTCTTGGATTTCCTTCACCTGTACCTACCCAGATCACACTAGGGTTGGATTGCTGTATGGCCACGGCGCCGATAGATGCGGTGACTTGCTTGTCGAAGATGGGTTCCCATGTAATACCTCCTGAAGCAGACTTCCATAGTCCGCCTGATGCAGTGCCCGCATAGATGATGTCGGTGTCGCTGTGCACGACATCGATGGCCGTGACACGCCCACTCATACCACCAGGACCAATATTCCTAGGCTTCATGCCTTGGATGAGTTCCATGGAGAATTCTTGAGCAACTAAAGAAATGGAAAGTAAAAGCGAAAGGAAGAGGGTGATTTTTTTCATGAAATTGAATTAGCTGGTTGTCGTAAAAGTACGCAAAAGCGAAAACGTTTTTCTTAAAGCCTCGTTAACACCTTCCACAGAACATAAAAATAATTTTGGAAATCCTTATTTTTAGGGTATGAATGCTATGAGAAGAAAAGGATTCGTCTTCAAGAGATACGAAGCACCTGAGCAATCGCCGTTTGATAGACTCTTTGAGATCTTCAAGGAATTGATCACTCATACCTCTGGTGATTTTGACGAAGCGATCGATTGGCTACATGAGCTGGACCAAGAGTACAACTTGACCACCGAAGATTACACCATTGAAGATTTCATAGAAGACCTAAAAGCAAAAGGGTACATCCGTGAAAAGTTAAGGCCTGATGGTTCAGGAGGTATGGCCATTACCGCCAAGACCGAGCAAATACTGCGACAGCACGCCTTAGAGCAGATCTTTGGAAAACTAAAACGCAGCGGGGCAGGCAACCACCGCACAAAGCACACAGGCCGTGGTGACGAGCATACAGGAGATTTTCGAGAATACCAATTTGGTGATGCCCTAGAGCGTGTAAATATGACGGAAAGCTTGAAGAATGCCCATATCAACCACGGCATTGGTGATTTCAGCTTGACGGAGAAAGACCTGATCGTTGAGGAGACCCACCACAAGGCACAAATGAGTACCGTACTCATGATCGACATTAGCCATAGCATGATCCTCTATGGCGAAGACCGCATCACACCGGCCAAGAAAGTGGCTATGGCACTCTCCGAACTGATCACTACACGCTACCCCAAGGATACCTTGGACATCCTGGTGTTCGGCAATGACGCTTGGCCTATAGGCATTAAGGAACTGCCCTATTTGAACGTAGGCCCTTATCACACCAATACTGTGGCAGGACTTCAGTTGGCCATGGACATGCTTCGACGCAAGCGGAACACCAACAAGCAGATATTCATGATCACCGATGGCAAACCAAGCTGTGTACGCGAACCCGATGGTTATTATTATAAGAACAGTATGGGCTTGGATCCCTACATTGTCAACAAATGCTATGCCATGGCCAAACAAGCACGAAGGTTGCATATTCCCATCACTACCTTTATGATCGCGCAAGACCCGTACCTGATGCAATTTGTTCGCGAATTCACACATGCCAACAAAGGCAAAGCATTTTATACTGGATTGAAGGGATTGGGCGAGATGATCTTTGAGGATTACGAAAGCAACAGAAGAAAAC
>JANQRC010000032.1 GCA_028284745.1 Flavobacteriaceae bacterium | reverse complement strand
TATTGCTGAAGCCACTACAGCTGCTTCAAATGGTATGTTGGTCTCTAATCACTCGTATGGATTTAGAAGCGACTTAGTGCCCGATCAATATTTCGGAGCTTACATCAGCGAATCTCGTAATTGGGACCAGATCATGCATGACGCACCATTCTATTTGATGGTTGTGGCTGCAGGAAATGATGGCAATACCAACTACAATGCCCAACCACTAGACGGTCAGTCTGCCTATGACAAACTCACAGGACATTCTACATCTAAGAACAACCTGGTAGTTGCAAATGCACAAGATGCCAATGTGGGCAGCAATGGAAATCTGATCAGTGTCACTATCAATAGCTCAAGTAGTGAAGGGCCTACTGATGATTACAGGATCAAGCCAGATATCTCAGGAAATGGTACTGGGGTTTATTCAACTTATGAGAGTAGTGATACAGCATACAATAGTATTACAGGAACATCGATGGCCTCGCCAAATGTGGCAGGAAGCTTGGTGCTATTGCAGCAACACGCGAACAACACGTTCGGAAGCTTTATGAGAGCGTCTACGCTTAAAGGACTAGCACTACATACGGCTGATGATGCTGGTCCCACAGGTCCAGACCCAGTGTATGGATGGGGATTGTTGAATGCTAAAAGAGCGGCAGAAGCCATCTCGGCACAACCTAATGGCAATGCTATTATAGATGAATTGACTCTTTCCAGCGGACAAAGCTATACCATAAATGTAGAAGCTGATGGCATCAACGACCTGGTGGCCTCTATTTCATGGACAGACCTTCCCGGTACGGCCACTTCAGCTACGAACTCGAACACTGCTGTGCTGGTGAATGACTTGGATATTCGTGTGACCAAAGGAGGAACAACATATTTCCCTTGGAGGCTTACCGGAGTAACCACAAATGGCCTGGGAGACAACACCAAAGACCCTTATGAAAGAATTACTGTTGGCGGTGCTACCGGAACGTATACCGTTACAGTCACTCACAAAGGAAGCCTTAGCGGCGGAAGCCAAAATTACTCGTTGATCCTAACGGGTGTATCTTCTACGCCTATTGCATGTACTGCTACGACACCAACGAATGTGAGTGTCTCAGGAGTAGGTTCATCCTCGGCAACCATTGGTTGGGATTCAGTTTCAGGTGCTACATTCGATGTACGCTATCGCCAAACAGGAACCAGTAACTGGACCACCGTTGCTGCTACAGGAGTTTCTGCAACCTTGAGCGGATTAACGCCATTAACTGAATATGAGGCACAAGTGCGAAGCAAGTGTGACGATGGCACCAATTCTGCATACAGCAGTTCGGTCACCTTCACTACGACCGAAGTACAGCTTAACTATTGTGGTTCTCAAGGAAACAGCATCAATGATGAATACATTGGAAGGGTTCAATTAGGGTCGATCGATAATTCGGCTGCAACGACAAGCGGTTATACCGATTTCACAAGCCTTTCAACAGATCTTACCAAAGGAGACAACTATACGATCACCGTAACTCCTACATGGACAGGCACAGTTTACGCTGAGGGTTATTCAGTTTGGATCGACTACAACAAGGATGGTGACTTTGGAGATGCTGGCGAGCAAGTTTGGACACAAAGTACAACCACGGCCACGCCAGTTAGCGGAAGCTTCACAGTACCCACATCTGCAGTAGATGGCGCTACAAGAATGCGTGTATCTATGAAGTACAATGGTGTTCCAACGGCTTGTGAAACATTTGCCTATGGAGAAGTAGAAGATTACACAGTGAATCTTACAAACTCTTCGGGAGGTGATACACAGGCACCAACGGCGCCAGGTAATCTTTCGGCTTCAAACGTTACCCAAACAACGGTAGACCTTTCTTGGAATGCCTCTACTGACAATGTGGGAGTAACCGAATATGTGGTGTACCAAGACGGATCTAGCCTTGGAACAGTAACAGGAACGGGTGCTCAGGTTACAGGCCTAGCAGCAGGAAGCACCTACCAATACTACGTTACGGCTAGAGATGCAGCTGGCAATGAATCATCAGCCAGTAATACGATCTCAGTGACCACTCAAAGCAGCGGTGGCGGTGGCCCGGTTGAAGATATTCTTCATCAAGGTTTCTTTGAATCTGGCTGGGATGGCTGGGTAGATGGTGGTAGCGATGCTGCAAGATATTCAGGGTCTCGTTCATATGAAGGAAGCTACTCGATCAGGCTTCGTGACAACTCTGGGACCGCATCATCGATGACTATTGGAACATTTGATGTCACTGCTTATGATACGATTGAGATCAACTTCTTCTTCTATGCTTACAGCATGGAGAATGGAGAGGACTTCTGGGTACGCTATAACGACGGAAGTGGATGGGCAACAGTGGCTTCATATGCGAGAGGAACAGATTTCAACAACAACACATTCTACGAAGTAACTATAATACTGGATAAGGCCAACTTTGTATTCCCGACGAACGCTCAGTTTAGAATTCAGTGTGACGCTTCTGCCAATGGAGACCAGGTCTATGTGGATCAGGTAACTATCAAGGGAATTAGCGGCGCTACCAATGCTATCGCAAGTGAAGAAAATGACGTTCGTTTCGTCAGTACGGGCTATGAGAACTATGCTCAAGGCGAAGGTGCAGAACTTGAAGAGTTCTCTATTTACCCAAACCCTGTGAGCAATATGTTGAACGTTGCGTTGTTCGACGAAACAGAGGCTACTTTTGAAATTCACAACTTGGTGGGTCAAGTGGTGAAGCGTGGCAACCTTCGGGCCAACATAAACGTTTCGGACCTACAAGCAGGCATTTATCTGATGCGGATAGATGATGGTGAAGAAGTGAACACACAGAAGTTCATTAAGGAATAAGGTCATTTCATCTTTATGATCAATGAACCCCTGAGTATTTGCTCAGGGGTTTTTTAGTTATACATAAACAATCTCAGGTTGTAGCAATAAGGGTTCATTTCTTAACCGAAGGAAAACTTGTGCAACGGCTACCGTATCACGTTCGCAATAACGAACGATGCGTTCTAGGTTGTCGTCTTCATAGAAGATGTCACGAACCTGACTTCCATCGATATCATCCTTTGGGGAAGGAATGTTCAGCACATGCGTCATAAGCTTCAGCGAGGTATAGTGCTTGAAGTCGCCGAACTTCCATAGTTCTAGTGTGTCTAGATGTGCCACCTCCCAAGGCTTCTTTCCGAAAAGATTCAACTTCTCCGGAAGCGGAATTCCGTTGATCACCATTCTCCGTGCGATGTATGGAAAATCGAACTCTTTCCCATTGTGCGCACAGAGAAGTTGATTTGCATTGTCAAAGTGAGTCTCTAGCAATGCTTTGAAGTCCCTAAGGGATTGGTCCTCGTTGCCATAGAACGAAGTAACCCTAAGGCTCCGCTTCTCATCTGTAATTTTGAAATATCCAACCGAAATACAAATGATCCTGCCAAATTCTGCCCAAATGCCAGCACGCTTGTAGAAATCACCTGCCGTCACAGCCTCTTTCCTGAGATATTGTGTCTTTTCTGCCCAAAGCTTCTGCGTTTGTATGGAAAGCTCATCAAATTCTTTGGCTTGCGGTACTGTTTCTATGTCTAGAAACAGAATGTTCTCTAGTGAAAGCTTGTGAAGCATAGAAGCAAATTCTTACTTCAATATAAGAAAAAACCTAAAATAATGATTGTTGTGGTGAAGGATTTTCATGTTCAAGGAGCCATTTTTTGCGCCACAGCCCTCCCGCATATCCTGTTAACGAGCCATCACTGCCAATTACACGATGACATGGGATCACTATCCAAAGGGGGTTTTTGCCGTTGGCGCTAGCTACAGCACGAATGGCCTTTACATCTCCTAACTCTTTGGAGAGTTCAAGATATGATGTGGTCTTACCGAAAGGAATATTCAAAAGCGCGTTCCAGACTTTTTTCTGAAAATCGGTGCCTTTTGGGTTCATCAAAAAATCGAAATGGTCTCTATTTCCTTTGAAGTATTCTTGCAGCTGTTCGGCACATCGGGTTAGTTCTTCTGGAATATCGCCTTCTTGCAGAGAAGTTTCCTCTAGCACCTTTATCTGCTGAATACCAGCGTTATCGCCAACGATCTTTGCAGTTCCGATAGGGGTTTGGATGTACGCAGTCTCCATGTTGAAAAATTCACAACTAAAATTAAAGATTTCACAACATTCTACCTACCGTTTGTCTAAAAGTTTGGTCGATGATTTGCTGCCAGCGTCATTTTTACATAGTTTAGAAGTCCCAAACCTAAAGATCATGAAGTCCCTAGTCTTTGCAGGATGTATGACCATCCTTGCTTTCTTCGTTGGTTCCAATAACTTTAAGGTAGAGAACAATAACATCGTTTGGCAGAAGGTGTTCAAGAAAGACGTGAACATCAATCACATTCATGAGGCCTTGATGCTTAAAGGCGATGTGAAAAACTTGAGGGTCAGTGATGGCATTCTTTTCTTCGAGCTCACTTTCGACAATAAGCAAGACCTATATCAATATGGCTATCGCAAAGGCAGCTATCCTAGCTATTTGGGCTTAGGAGGCGAATTCAGTGGTTTCGTGCAGGTAAAGGATGGAAGGTACAGAGTGACCGTAAACGATGTGAAATTCATAGACGACATCAATGGTTTGCTGATCGACGACCTTACGGCGACTGCGACCCGAAAGGGAAAGATCAAAGAAGGGAACAGAACCCAAAAAGTATTGAACGTATTTAACGATTACTTCACCGATAAATTCCAAGTATCTGTTCAGCAGTTATCGAATGCTGATTGGTAAAGTAAGATCAAGTCCCCAAATCTTGGAAAGCTCGTTGGCTCTAGTGGTCTTCGGGCTTTTTTTCTTCAATGATGCCAATGCGCGTGGCACGCTTTTCCCAGTTCTTTCTTGCCAGTGCCTGAAGGTCTTCTACATTGTCGAACTCATCCATGATCTCTAAGCCAAGCAAGGTCTCGATCACGTCTTCCATCGTCACGATCCCGCTGACCGAACCGTACTCGTCAACAACAAGGGCAATGTGTTCGCGTTTGCTTACGAAGGTCTCGAAGAGCTGTGGGATAGGTGTGCTTCTGTTGGTTACTAGAATGTCGCGACGTATAGAGGCCAACGGTTTGCCACCTTCCTCATGGATCATGTCCTCCAGCACATCGTCTTTCAGCACAAACCCAGAGATGTTGTCGGCTTTTTCTTTGAACACAGGTATTCTTGAAAAACGAAGTCTCGGATTTGCCTTGAAGAACTCTTGGATGCTGGTATCTTCAGAAGCTGTCTTCATCACGGTCCTGGGCGTCATTACATCTTTGGCCAGGATCTCGTCGAATTTCAAGAGATTCTTGATCACTGTGCTCTCCGACTCTTGGAAGACACCTTCCTCATGAGCAATGTCGGCCATGGCCGTGAAGTCTTCTCTGCTAAAGACAGAGCCATGGTGCCCTTTGCCACCTACCAATTTTGTGAATAGTTGTAGTAGCCACAGGATACCTGTGTACTTTAAGATCAGTACCATGACCTTGAGGGTCTTTGCTGAAAAGTTGGCCAGTTGCTTCCAGAAGGTAGCGCCGATGGTCTTCGGAATGATCTCTGAGACC
Organism: Flavobacteriaceae bacterium; assembly: GCA_028284745.1. Lineage (GTDB taxonomy): Bacteria > Bacteroidota > Bacteroidia > Flavobacteriales > Flavobacteriaceae > JANQRC01. Next base: position 58,004 of record JANQRC010000032.1, on the reverse strand, counting down.
ACCAGGATCAAAAACGTCATGATGGCCGAAACGATCCCAACCATATTCACGCCCATGACCTCATGGTCGTATGGCAAACTCTCTGCCTGTACACCTACCAGGATCGCACCCACAGTATGTGCAATGGTGTTCAGCGTGAGAATGGCGATGAGTGGTTTGTCAACGTCCTTCTTCAAATTTTCCAACGTGGTAGCGTAGGCCTTTCCTTCTTGCTTTTTCACATTGATGAAAGTTGGTGTAACGCTCAGCAACACAGCTTCGAGGATCGAACAGAGAAAGGAGAAAAAGATAGAAATAACGGCATAGAAGACCAGTAGACCCATGAATGTTTGATGTTTGGGGCGAATTTACAAAATCAATTTCACTACGTCCTTCGCAAAGTAGCTGGCAATGATATCTGCACCAGCTCTTTTGATAGAGGTCAGTTGCTCTAGCATTACGGTATCGTGGTCCAGCCAGCCTTTTTGAGCAGCGGCTTTCAGCATGGCATACTCACCAGAAACTTGATAGACGGCAACAGGGACATCTACCGAGTTTTTGATCTCGCGAACGATGTCTAAATACGCCAATCCAGGCTTGACCATCACGATATCGGCACCTTCATCGATGTCCATTTGCGTTTCACGTAAAGCCTCGATGCGGTTGGCAGGGTCCATCTGATACGTCTTTTTATCTTTGGGGACGTTGGCCAAATCTACAGGAGCCGAATCTAAAGCATCACGAAAAGGACCATAGAAAGCAGAAGCATACTTGGCCGAATAGCTCATAATGCCTGTATTGATGAAATGCTCTTTATCCAAGGCCTCGCGGATCGCCAGAACACGACCGTCCATCATATCGCTAGGTGCTAAAATATCGGCTCCGGCTTGTGCGTGCGAAATGCTCATCTCGGCCAGGAATGCTGAGGTCTCATCGTTCAATACTTGTCCGTTTTCAACGATGCCATCATGACCGTATGAAGAGTAGGGGTCCATCGCCACATCGGTCATGACTAGCATGTCTGGGCAAGCATTTTTCACAGTTTTCACAGCGCGTTGCATGAGCCCATCGGGATTCAGTGCTTCGGTGCCTTTGTTGTCTTTCAGCTTATCTGGTACTTTCACAAAGAGCAACACGGCCTTTAATCCTAAACTCCAAAGTACTTTCACTTCCCTGTCTACATTGTCTAAACTCAAACGGTAGTAGTTGGGCATGGAGGGAATCTCTTCTCGTACATCTTTTCCTTCGACCACAAAAAGTGGAACAAGGAAATCGTTGGGCGTTAGCACCGTTTCGCTGGCCAAAGCTCGGATGGCCCCAGATTGGCGGAGCCTTCTATTTCTTTTTAATGGAAACATGTTCTTAGTTTAAAGCTATTATAATGTTTTTTCAGTTTTCTGAATCAATGCGTAGAGTATTTTCTTTATTTCATCAACTTGTGAAGCAGAATTTTTGAACGACCTACTTCAAGAAAACCAAGTTGATTGGAGACCGTTAAAAGGTGTTCCGATTCGTGTGCAGAACCCGACGAGACGTGAAGAAATCGAGCAAGTTCTTTTTGTGTTTTTCTTCCACAGCCCTCAACAATATTTGCTGGCACAGACAAAACAGCACGGTTGGTCTGTGAAACCGGGTCGAATCGCTCTTCTGAAGGAAACCGCCTTGTTGGTTTATAAGTATCTAACACCAGACGATGTGACTTCTCCCAAACTTTATAATTCGTATGATCAACCATACTTTCGGCTTTACGCTTTTAACTTTGAGCTCTTTAGACCCAATCAACAGGCCTCTTCAACACTTTCAGCAACTTTTCCTCCTCACTTCCTGCTTCAGGATGATGGTCATAGCGCCATTGCACGTGTGGTGGCAAGCTCATCAAGATACTCTCGATACGGCCGTTGGTCTTCAGCCCGAACAAGGTGCCTTTGTCGTGCACGAGATTGAATTCGACATAGCGGCCACGGCGGATCTCTTGCCAATCGCGATGCGCTTGGGAGTAAGGAATATCTTTTCTACGTTCTATAATGGGCACATAAGCTTCCAAAAAGCTATTGCCTACCTCAGTGACAAAGTTATACCGATCCTGCATCGACATGGTGTTGGTCTTCTTCAGATGATCAAAGAAAAGACCACCAACACCTCGTGCTTCGTTGCGATGCGCATTGTGGAAGTATTCGTCGCATCGTTGCTTGTACTTGGGATAGAAGTTGGTGTCGTGCTTGTCACAAGCCGTTTTGCAAACATTGTGGAAATGTTTTGCATCTTCTTCGAAGAGATAGTAAGGTGTAAGGTCCTGCCCGCCACCAAACCACTGGTCGACGATGCTTCCTTGTTTGTCATACATCTCAAAATAGCGCCAGTTGGCGTGTACGGTAGGCACAAAAGGATTTTTAGGGTGAATTACCAAGCTGAGCCCACAAGCAAAGAAATCGGCATCCTTCACGTCAAGGTAGTTCTGCATGGTCTCTGGCAAGGCTCCGTGCACGGCAGAGATGTTCACGCCGCCTTTTTCGAAGACATTGCCATTTTCGATAACGCGCGTTCTTCCGCCGCCACCGCCTGGTCGCTCCCAGAGGTCTTGCCGGAATCTGGCTTTGCCGTCTACATTTTCTAATGTAGCTGTGATGCGATCTTGGAGCTTTTGAATGTACTCGTAAAACGGTTCTCTCATTTTAAAGATCTATTAGGTGCACAAATTGTTCAGTGTGTAAGGCAAGTTCATCGACTCTATGGACTTTAACGGAAACTCTTGCCATCTTTTTGAAATGTTCAACAGCCTGATGTTCTGTTATTTCTTGTTGAAGAAAGACCTCTCTTCCAATACGGTTGTTGTGATGGTCCATATGTTTGGCGAGTTCTTCGTTTGGTGAAAGATCCTCGTGCCGATCCGTGATTGTTTTTGCCCAAGAAGCTGATCGTTGCTTGTCATTGTTCCAATGGTAACTCTCGTTGGCGATCATAAAGTTCCACAACGCATGTCTAAAGGCATTAGCTGGCGTGTTTTTATTGTGCCCATCTCCATAGTTTTCTTCAGAAATTCCCACACATCGCTTCGTTGCTTTTAGGGTTGGCCAGATCAATAAAGGTTTTTGAATGAACAGCTTGAATAATGGCCATAGCGCGCTAAAGCGTAAGGATTTTATGAATTTCAAAAGCGTCACTTAATCATTGTGTTCTTTGACAGCATCGATAAATGCCGATACATTTTCTAACGGAATGTTGGGTAAAATACCGTGGCCTAGATTCACTACATATCGATCCTTGCCAAACTCACGGATCATTTGTGTGACCATGCGTTTGATGTCTTCAGGCGGCGACAACAAACGCGAAGGATCGAAATTCCCTTGTAAGGTGATGTTTCCGCCAGAAAGGTAACGTGCGTTTCGAGCAGAGCACGTCCAGTCGACACCCAGGGCAGAAGCACGACTTTTAGACATCTCGTTGAGCGCATACCAACACCCTTTGGCAAAGACGATCACTTTGGCATCATCGGCTAAGGCTTCGACGATCTGATCGATGTATTTCCACGAAAATTCTTGATAGTCTGTCGGTGATAGCATGCCACCCCAACTGTCGAAGATCTGTACAACATCGCAACCAGCCTTTACTTTTTCTTTCAGATATAAGATGGTAGTATCGGTGATCTTTTGCAACATTTCGTGTGCAGCCTTTGGCTTAGTGAAACAGAAGCCCTTGGCTTTATCAAAATTCTTAGATCCTTGCCCTTGTACAGCATAGCACAAGATGGTCCATGGAGATCCAGCAAAACCGATGAGTGGGATTTCGTCATTTAATTTTTCCTTGGTCATTTTGATAGCATCCATGACATAGCCCAAGGTTTCATGGATGTTTGGCACGATGGTGTTGTCGACATCTTGTTGAGACCGAATCGGGTTGGGCAACCAAGGGCCAAAGTTCGGCTTCATCTCTACCTCGATATTCATAGCTTGAGGGATCACAAGAATGTCACTGAATAGAATGGCAGCGTCCATTCCATAACGACGAATGGGTTGTACAGTGATCTCTGAAGCTAGCTCGGGAGTTTGGCAGCGTGTGAAGAAATCGTACTTTTCACGGATGGCCATGAACTCGGGCAAGTATCTCCCAGCCTGACGCATCAGCCATACGGGTGGCCTTTTAACGGTTTCGCCATTCAAGGCTCTTAAAAATAAATCGTTTTTTAGCATATTATTGTCATTCCTGCGAAGACAGGAATCTTTTTGGTTTTATGGATTCCGTGTCAAGCACGGAATGACATGTTGTTAATTAAAAGTTTTATAGTGTGCTCGATCGTAGGACGATGAGCAACATGGATGTTATCTGTATGTTTTTTAGCCTCTTCGGCAGTTGTGGGACCGATGCAATACACTTGTTCATCAGTGATCTCATTGAAGGTCGTAAAACTTTGTACCGCACTTGGGCTAAAGAACAGCAGGGCATCATAAGTGTTTTGGAGGTGTTGCTTGTTAAAGAAGGTCTCGTAGACAACAACCTCATCAAGTGGAATATGATGCTCCTTCAATAAGTGGGGCAATTCTTTCCTTTTGAGATTTCCGCAGAAAAAGGTGAATGTTTGATCGGCATATTGTGCTATGATCCGCTGTGCGAGCCCTTGTGCATTTTGTGCCCTTTCTATCACGTTGAAACCAAAAGATCGTAAGACCGCTTCTGTCTTATCGCCTACGCAGAAGGCCCTGACCCTATTTCTCTCCCATGGGAGGGGGGACATTTCTTCTTTTTGGCCCACAGCTGAAACGGCATTCTTGCTTGTAAAAATGGCGTTCTTTATATGCCCCTGTATGCTGAATGGAACATGTGCTACCTTGATGGCATCATACTCGGACAGCGACACATCGGAGTCTAACATGGCTTTTTGCTGATCTGTCAGTATTTTGGTCGATAGCACTTTCTTCATTTTGTAGCAGAAAGCTCTGTTTTGATGGTTTCCATGATTTCTGCACCTCCATTACGCAACATTTCTTTAGCACAGGCAACCCCTATACCTATTGGTTTATCAACAGAAACCTCTTTTTCAACCTCAATCTTTTTCTTCCCATCAAGCGATAGGAGAACTCCTGAGAACTGAACAGATGCTCCATCTACCATGGCCAACGCGCCGATCGGTGCTGTGCAACCGCCTTCCAGTGTTCGCAAAAATTCACGCTCGATACTGGTACAAAGCTCGGTCTCTGCATGATTCAGTTTAGAAAGCGCTTTGCGACAGAAAATATCGTCCTCTAGTACTGCGACCATCATAGCACCTTGTGCTGGCGCGGGAATCATCCAATCCAGTTTCACATGATACTCGGGCAATAAGTTGATCCGTTCTAAGCCAGCTGCAGCAAAAATGGCCCCTTGCCAGTTACTATCAGCTAACTTTTGCAACCGAGTGTTGACATTGCCTCGTAGACTCTCGATGGTATGATGTGGGTATTTGTTGAGCCACTGAGCTTTTCTTCGCAAACTGCCGGTTGCAATAACAGCTTCGTTCTCAAAATTTGACTCACCTTTGCGGACAAGAATGTCCCGTGTGTTAGCGCGTTTTAGAACCGCACCTTGAACAATTCCTTTTGGCAAGAGTGTTGGCACATCCTTTAGACTATGCACCGCAATATCAATATCACCTTTGAGCATGGCTACATCGAGGGTTTTGGTGAAGATGCCGGTAATGCCCAACTCGTAAAGAGGTTTGTCTAGAACGAGGTCTCCGGTAGATTTTACAGGAACAAGCTCGGTCTGATGACCTAATTCCTCGAGTTGGGCTTTTACAGTGTTGGCCTGCCAAAGCGCTAGTTCGCTATCGCGGGTGCCGATTCGAAAGATTCGTTTCATTAGGACTCTACTTCTAACTGAAACATTTTCTTGATAAGCTCCAAACTTTCGTCAGATGCTGCTTTATCAGCTTTCAGATGGTTGGCGAAGTGTGTGGTGATCTTCTGTATGATGCGGTCGCTAATGATCTCAGCTTGCTGATCATTGAAATCACTCATTTTTTTGCGTTGGAAGTTTAGCTCTGCTTCTTTGATAGCACTCAGCTTATGCTTCAAGGCTTGAATGGTAGGTGCGAACTTTCGAGTCTCTAACCATTGAATGAATTCGGACTTCACCTCTTCAATAATGGTCTCAGCCTTTGGGATGTATGCTTTTCTCTTCTCTAGTGTTTCATCTGTCATTCGTGACAAATGGTCGAGATGAACAAGAGCGACATGCTCGTTTTCCTCAACATCTTCAGAGACATTCTTGGGGATGGAAAGGTCTAGGATCAGCAAGGGCTTGTTGACGTGTAGCAGCGCTTTGGTTATTGTAGGGTGCTGTGCTCCGGTTGCTACGATCAACACATCAGACTTACGTATCTCGGCCTGAAGGTCTCCATGGTCTTTTACCACAAGGTCAAATTTCCCGGCAATGCGCTCAGCCTTGTCCTTGGTCCTGTTGATCAGGGTTATGTGCTTGTTCGTGGTGTGTTTCACCAAATTTTCGCAAGTGTTGCGGCCTATTTTTCCCGTTCCAAAGAGCAAAATGTTCTTTTCGGACACGTTCTCTACATTTCTTAGGATGTATTGAACTGAGGCAAAAGACACAGAGGTGGCACCACTAGAGAGTTCGGTCTCATTCTTTATGCGCTTGCTTGCCTGGATGACAGAGTTGATCAAACGCTCCATGAAATGGTTGGTAAGCTGATGTTCTTTAGAAGTGGAAAACCCTTTTTTCAATTGGCTTATGATCTCGAAATCTCCCAAGATCTGGCTATCCAAACCTGTGCCAACTCTGAACAGATGGTCGATGGCCTCGTAGTTCTTCAATACGTATCCTACTTCTTGAAATGACTCGACCGTTCCCTTAGAATTCCCGCATAGTAATTGGATAAGTTGGTAAGGATGTTGTGCAAAACCGTATACCTCGGTCCGATTACAGGTAGAGGTCACCAAGAGCTCTTGCATACCTGAAGACTTAGCCTGAAGCAGCAAATTATTGATGGCCAGTGTATCTAGACTGAATAGGCCACGCGTCTCAGCGTCAGCTTTTTGATAACTGATGCCGATAGCATAAAATGAATTCTGTTTTGAAATATGATATTGCTGCATACTACTCCTAGAAGTGATGTCAAAATTAAAGGATGTGGAGGCTAAAAAACAACGCTAGAGGTACTTTTAATGACGATTGGAGTTTAGACGACCCTTTAGCGGTATTTCTTCCCCTAAAATCTGTAAATTTGCACTATTGTTGATTTGAGAAGAATTTATTTAGAATCGATCTAAATAAAAGGAAATCCTAAAAACATGACAGATGTCATAAAAAATATCGCTACAGGTTCATTTGATGAAATTGAATTGGACAATGGGTTCTTTCTCTTCAAGTTCATTAATAAAGATACTGGCTTTAAGCAGTTTGTACGTGAGATAGACAAAAAGTTCATCCAACTTCATTTTTGTTTGCGTGGGCAAGGTAACTTCATTTTCAACAACGGCGGATATGTATTGCCCATTCAAGAAGAGACTTCACTACTGCTTTACAACCCACAACGTGAGCTTCCGGTCCACTTGAACCTTTCACCCAATAGTTGGATCATCTCAGTGGTGATGACCATCAAAGAGTTTCACTCGCTTTTCTCTGAAGACGCTGCGCACATTCACTTCATCAGTGAAGAGAACAAGGATAAGAAGTATTACGCCGATGCAGTGATAAGCCCGGCAATGGCTGTGGTACTTAGCCAGATCATGAACAACAACCTGAATCCTTCTGTTGAAAAACTGTACTTGAGAGGAAAGGTATATGAGCTCATAGGCTTGTACTTCAACACTGGGAATGATGCTGATATTGCCCAATGCCCATTTTTGGCTGATGAAGAGAACGTTCGAAAGATAAGACAGGCCAAGGAGATCATATTAGAACGAATGGCCGAACCTCCCAGCTTGGCCGAATTGTCCAAAGAGATCGATCTAAGCTTGAAAAAACTGAAAGAAGGCTTCAAACAGCTATACGGAGATACCGTGTATGGCTTCTTGCTAGACCATAAGATGGAGGTGGCCCGCAAGATGTTAGAAGGTGGCAAGCACAATGTGAATGAGGTAGGGCTCAAGGTAGGCTACAGCACATCGAGTCACTTTATAGCAGCATTCAAAAAGAAGTTCGGCACCACGCCCAAGAAATACCTGATGTCCTTATCTTCGTAAAAAAATTGTGATGAGATCTACATGAAAAAATTTCATCACCACAGTTTCCTCACGTAATTAAATTTTTTTTGTGAAGATTCCTGAATGTGAAGAAATTTTCAATGACCTCACTTTCAATGGAATAAAAATCTCGAACAGATGAAAGGAGTTTTATTGGTAAATCTGGGTTCTCCAGACAGTCCAAACCCCAAAGATGTGAAACGTTATTTGGGGCAATTTTTAATGGACGAGCGGGTGATCGACGTACCCTACTGGCTGCGTTCATTCATTGTTAAAGGCATTATTCTAAACACGCGCCCAAAGAAATCGGCAGAAGCCTACCAGAAGATCTGGTGGGACGAAGGATCGCCATTGATCGTCTTGTCAGAACGACTGCGCGATAAAGTAGATGCGATGACATCTGCACCCATTGCGCTGGCCATGCGCTATGGAAAACCTTCTCTAGAGACGGGTCTCAGCCAACTACATGAAAAGGGGGTGGACGAGGTGTTGTTGGTGCCCTTATATCCACAGTTTGCCATGGCGACCACAGAGACCATCCTGGTCTTGGCCGAAGAACTTAGGGCGACACACTTCCCAAACATGCAGTTCACTAGCGTTCCAGCTTTTTACGACCATGCAGACTATATTCGGGTGCTTTCTAATTCCATTCAAGAAAGTCTACAGGGTAAGGAATGGGACCACCTTTTGTTCTCTTATCACGGAGTCCCGGAACGACACATCCGTAAGAGCGATATCACCAGATCGCATTGCAAGATAGACGGGCAATGCTGCCAGACGGCTTCGAAGGCACACCAATTCTGTTATCGCCACCAATGCTATGAGACCACACGGCTTGTGGCCGAATATCTAGCATTGAAAGAAGGCACATATTCGACTTCCTTTCAATCCAGATTGGGTGTCGACCCTTGGCTGCAACCGTACACAGATCGTACCATCGATAAGTATGGAAAAGAAGGGATTGAAAAGTTGGCCGTCGTTACTCCAGCTTTCGTGTCCGATTGTTTAGAAACCCTAGAAGAGATCGCCATGGAAGGCGAAGAGATCTTCCACGAAGCTGGTGGAAAGGATTTCCACTTTGTCCCTTGCATCAACGATCGTGAAGATTGGGTGAAGGTGTTGGCACGTTGGATAGACCAATGGGCCTTGGCTGAAAATGTGATGGCCTAATGGCGAAGGTTTCTTCAGAAGCTTTAGGCACCGAGCCTATTGGCAAGCTATTGGTCAAGCAAGCAGTACCTGCTTCCATAGGTATCTTGGTGATGTCGCTCAACATCTTGGTAGATACCATTTTCGTGGGTAATTGGATCGGGTCAGTGGCTATTGCTGCCATCAATGTAGTACTTCCGGTTTCGTTCTTCATTGCAGCATTGGGCATGGCCATCGGCATAGGTGGCTCATCCATCATCTCTAGAGCTTTGGGAGAAGGAAAGAAACCAACAGCGCTGGCTTCCTTCGGAAACCAGATCACGTTGACCTTGCTGCTCACCATCAGCATGGTGGTCTTTGGGCTGTGGTTCCGCGAGAACATCATTCCAAGTTTTGGTGGGAAGGGAGCTATCTACGAACCTGCCAAGATCTATTATACCATTGTGCTCTACGGTGTTCCATTCTTGGCACTTTGTATGATGGGCAACAATGTGATCAGGGCAGAAGGGAAACCCAAGTTTGCCATGATCGCCATGATCATTCCTTCTGTGGGGAACTTGCTGCTAGACTACATCCTGATCTTTGTATTTGATTATGGAATGTATGGTGCCGCCTGGGCCACGACAGGGTCATACCTATTATGTTTGGCCTACATTGTCTCGTTCTTCTTTTCTAAGAATTCTGAATTGAAGATCAACTTTTCACATTTAGGGCTACAATTCAATATTGTGAAAGAGATCGTTTCCTTAGGAGGCGTTACCTTGGCCCGCCAGGCCATGGTCAGTGTCACGTATCTGCTGCTGAACAACATCTTGTTCAACCTGGGCGGGGAAGCTTCTGTGACCGTCTATGCCATCATTGGGAGAATGCTCATGTTCGCACTCTTTCCTGTCATTGGCATTACCCAGGGTTTTATGCCCATTGCTGGCTACAATTATGGTGCGCGGCAGTACAAAAGGGTTCGTGAGACTATCAGTACAGCCATCAGATACGCAGCGTTGTTGGGCGTGTTGATCTTAAGCCTGATCTTATTATTCCCAGAATTTATTACTCGTGTCTTCACACAAGATATTGCTGTTCTGGAAAAAGCACCACCAGCGATGCGCTATGTCTTCCTTGCTACGCCAATATTAGTGGTTCAATTGATCGGGTCTGCCTATTTTCAAGCGGTTGGCAAGGCCATTCCAGCTTTGTTGTTGACCCTGACACGACAAGGATTTTTCTTTATCCCGCTGATCCTTATCTTGCCCAAGTCTTGGGGCGAACTGGGTGTTTGGCTGTCCTTTCCCATAGCAGATGTGCTTTCGACAATTGTTACTGCAATATTTCTGGACAGAGAGGTGAAGAAGAATTTGCTTTCTGATGAGGCATAGCCAAAGCTTTTCTTTGGAAAAGTCAAGGTATTCAAAAAATATTGATCTCTCTCCGAGTGAGATTTAAAGGGATACCTGCACTAAACAGAGGTAAAGTGGCATTCCCAAGGTAATGTTGAAGGGAAAAGTAATGGCCAGAGCCATGGGCAGGTATAGACTAGGATTGGCTTTAGGTGCTGCGATGCGCATTGCTGCAGGCACAGCAATGTAAGATGCGCTCGCCGCTAGTATGGCTAGTAGAAAGCGATCTCCCAGATTGCTTAAGAAGAATGCTGAACCAATGGCAACAATACATCCATTGACAATAGGTATGATGATGGAAAATGACAAGGCAAACCATCCTTTTTTCACAAGCGCACCAATTTTTTTACCACTCGTAATTCCCATGTCTAACAAGAAAACAGCTAAGAACCCTTTGAAGATGTCTGTTGTAAAGGGTTTAATGCCTTCTGCTTGGGCATCGCTGGCCAAATAACCAATGACCAGACTTCCGAGGATAAGCAGTACACTACCATTGGTGACGGAGTGTTTCATCAGCTGACCGATATTAGCCTTCCCACAATTTTCTTTGTCAAAAAGGCTCATCAGCAGAACGCCTACAACAATGGAAGGAGCTTCCATGATGGCCATCACAGCAACCATGTGCCCGCCAAAAGTAATGTTCTCCATTTCTAAGAAACTAATGGCAGTTACGAAAGTTACGGCACTTACCGAGCCATAAGAAGCGGCAATCGCTCCTGCATTAGAGACGCTAAACCGCCATCTTAACATAAAAAAAGTGTAAATGGGAACCACGATCGCTAAAAGCACTCCCGCGAGTAAAGACCACCCTATTTCCGAGGTCCAATCGCTGTGCGAGAGTTCTTGCCCTCCTTTGAAACCAATGGAGAGCAAGAGGTATAAAGCAATGAATTTAGAGGAGTTCTGCGGAATTTCAAGATCGCTCTTTAAACGAATGGCCAACAGACCCAGAAAGAAAAAGAGCAAGGCAGGGTTGGTGAGATTGTCCACCAGAAGGTGTAAATCCATAATGTTTGAGAAAGGCGTGCTGTATTTAATCTACAAATTCGAGTTCAAGAATGCCATTGATGCGTAATTGCTTGCCATCTCTTCTGGCCTCGGCGATGATCTCTTGCGCAGTTTTCAGCTCTTGTTGCAACTCGGCCACTCTAGAGTTTGGATATTCGCAATCACCATTCTCATCACCTTCCAAGACACAAAGACGTTGGAATTTGTGGAAGTTGATCTTTTCTTTGATAAGGGCCTTGATCACATCTGAAGCCTCAGAAGGTGTGAACTTGCCATCAACTAATTGTACTTTTTGAATTACTTCGGTCATCATATTAGCATGTGTTTAAGGATTAGTAGTAAAGCTCTTCGCATTTACAGAACTGACAAAAGACAACATAAGCAGGATGCATCCCACCACGGCCAACTCTTTGAAAAATAAAAAACTGTTAATAGCGCTTACAACCAACAAACCGGAATAGAATAGCACAACGGCAACAATAGCCAGTATTTGAGTCAAACGCTTTAGCTTTAGCCTATCTAACCTTATCACAAAATGACTGGGATATGTTGCCAAGATAAAGGCCTTGGAATCTAATTTTTTGTCTGTTAGTGAAGCCATGATCCAATTATTATCTTTTTGATTCTGCTGGCAAATGTCAGGAGATAAATTCATATATTTTTATTTATATTTATAATGAAATGCATAAATAATATTTATGAATTATACATTGAACCAGCTTCGTATCTTCCTGAAGATCGTTGAGAACAAGAGCATTACCAAAGCCTCGGAAGAGCTTTTTCTCACCCAGCCAGCGGCATCCATTCAACTAAAAAAATTTCAAGACCAGTTTTCGGTACCACTTACCGAAGTGATCGGCAGACAACTGCACATCACCAACTTTGGCGAAGAGATCGCACAGGTGGCCGAACGAATCTTGGCAGAAGTAGAGGCCATCCAATACAAGGCCTTGGCATTCGAAGGAAAACTGGCAGGAAAGCTAACATTCTCTGTGGTCTCAACAGGTAAGTATGTGATGCCCTATTTCTTGTCGAGCTTTACCAAGATGCATCCCAATATCGACTTCAGTATGGACGTGACCAACAAAAGCAAAGTAGTGCAGAGTTTGGAGGCCAACGAAGTTGACTTTGCGTTGGTTTCTGTGATCCCTGAGCAATTGGCATTGAACAAAGTACCGCTGATGGAGAACAAACTCTTTCTTGTGGGCAGTAGCGAGCTGGAGCAGGAAAGGACCGTGAAGGTGAATGAGGTTCTCGACAAGTATCCCTTGCTTTTTCGCGAAGAGGGATCTGCCACGCGCATGGCCATGGAAAACTTCCTTGCCAAAAAGGGGATCATAGTGACGAAACGACTCGAGCTTACCTCGAACGAAGCCCTGAAGCAAGCGCTCATTGCAGGTCTTGGATATTCGGTCATGCCGCTCATTGGCCTTAAGAATGAATTAAAGAATAATGATCTTAAACTTCTTAAGATGAGAGGATTGCCAGTTAAAACTACTTGGAATTTGGTATGGTTGAAATCAAAGAAACTATCTCCAGTTGCTGAAGCGTATCTGAACTACATTGAAGCGCAAAAACAAGAGATCATTCAGAAACATTTCTCATGGACGGCACATTTGTGATCAATGAACTATTATAAAATGTTGTGCCCGAGACTTTGGAATGCTTTGCAAACTTCTCCGTATTTTTAGGTTCGCTAATTCAAAACCACCTCTAATGCATCGCACTACTATCCTCAGGGTATCTTTTTTGACCACGTTGGCTATGGCTTTTTTAATGCCAATACAGGCACAGCGGAAAAAATCTCAAAACACGGACGAAGTATATCCAGAAGCGTTGTATTCATCATTGGAATATCGATTGGTCGGACCATTTCGTGGAGGTCGCTCGGCAGCTGTGACAGGCGTTCCGGGAAAACCTAACCTCTTCTATTTTGGAGCGACAGGCGGCGGTGTGTGGAGAACTCAAGATGGAGGCCGAAGCTGGGAAAACATTTCGGATGGCCATTTTGGAGGAAGCATTGGCGCCGTTACCGTGGCCAAGAGCGATTCCAATGTAATATATGCAGGAGGCGGCGAGAAAACGGTTCGTGGCAATGTGTCATCAGGCTATGGGATATGGAAAAGCGAAGATGCCGGCAAGACCTGGGAGGCCTCTGGTTTGAAGAATTCTCGACACGTGCCCCGAATTGCAGTACATCCCACAGATCACAATACAGTGTATGCGGCAGTGTTGGGAAATATCTACAAGCCCTCCTCGGAACGGGGAGTATATAAGAGTACAGATGGCGGGAATACCTGGAAACGCACTCTATTTGCCAATGACCAAGCTGGTGCGGTCGATCTGATCATCGACCCTACCAACCCTCGAATTCTTTATGCCTCTACTTGGAGAGTACAACGCACTCCGTATAGTTTGAGTAGCGGAGGTGAAGGCTCAGCATTATGGAAAAGTACCGATAGTGGAGAAACCTGGACAGAGATATCGAAGCACGAGGGATTTCCGGAAGGGGCCCTCGGGATCATTGGCGTAACCGTTTCCCCGGTGAATTCGAATCGAGTATGGGCCATCGTAGAGAACCAGAAAAAAGGAGGCGTGTACCGTTCTGAAGATGGCGGCAAGACCTGGAAGCAGACCAACAGTGAGCGCAGCCTTCGCCAACGAGCATGGTACTATACGCGCATCTATGCGGATCCGCAAGATGAAGATGTCGTCTATGTGGTGAATGTCAACTACCACAAGTCAAAAGATGGCGGTAAAACCTTTGAAAGCAAGCGAGCGCCACACGGTGACCACCACGATCTCTGGATAGCACCCGAAAATCCGAAACGTATGATCATCGGAGATGATGGCGGAGCACAAGTAAGCTATGACGGTGGCGAGACATGGAGCACCTATCACAATCAGCCCACTTCACAGTTCTATCGCGTAACGACAGACAATCATTTTCCATACCGCATCTATGCAGCACAGCAAGACAATTCTACCATTCGCATCAACCATCGAAGCGATGGCTTCAGTATAGATGAAGACGATTGGGAAGCTACTGCCGGAGGTGAATCTGCCCATATAGCGGTCGACCCAGAAGATGATGATATCGTATATGGCGGAAGCTATGGAGGGTTTCTCACCCGTGTGAATCATAAGACAGGAACGGTACGCGCCATCAATGTATGGCCCGATAATCCAATGGGCTATGGCGCTGAGGGAATGAAATACCGTTTTCAATGGAATTTCCCCATTGTCTTCAGCAAGCATGACCCCGATCGACTGTATACCTTTTCACAGCACGTTCACGTTTCTGAGAACGAAGGACAAAGCTGGAAGATCATCAGCCCTGACCTAACGCGCAATGATCCCGAAAAACTGAGATCTTCTGGCGGACCCATCACACAAGACAATACAGGGGTGGAATACTATTGCACCATTTTCGCAGCCAACGAGAGCCCATTGCAGGAAGGGTTACTTTGGGTAGGAAGCGACGATGGGTTGGTGCATGTATCTAAAGATGGCGGTCAGAACTGGGAAGATGTCACGCCCAAAGGGGCACCAAAATGGTTGATGATCAACAGTATCGAACCTTCGCCTTTTGATGCAAGCACATGCTATGTGGCTGGCACCTTATACAAAACAGGTGATTTTGCTCCTTATCTCTACAGGACTACAGACTACGGCAGATCTTGGACAAAGATCACCAACGGAATAGGCAGTGAACATTTTACACGTGCACTGCGGGCCGATCTCAAGCAAAAGGGATTGCTGTATGCTGGCACAGAAACAGGAATGTATGTTTCCTTCAACGATGGGGCGAGTTGGCAACCTTTTCAACTGAATTTGCCTATTGTGCCTATCACCGACCTTGCTTTGAAGGGCGACAATCTCATCGTGGCCACACAAGGCCGTAGCCTTTGGGTCATTGACGACCTCACAGTGCTGAGACAGTTGGGCAATTCGATGAAGACGAAGGAAATGGTACTGTTCAAACCAAAAGACAGTTATCGAACCAAGGGAGGAAGCGGAAAACCTTCAAAGACCGAAGGGACGAATCACCCGAATGGCGTGGTCACACATTTCTATTTGAAGGACTACGACAAAAAGAAAGACACCATTGCCATAACCTACTTCGATGCCCAGAATGACACGATCAAGTCTTTCAGCAATCATTCTAAAGAAAACAAGATCGCCAACCTCAAAAAAGGGGGAAATACTTTTGTTTGGGACATGCGTTATGAAGGTGCAGAGCGTTTGAAGGGGATGATCCTATGGTGGGCCAACCTCAATGGGGCCAAAGCCGTGCCAGGCACCTATAAAGTAGAACTCAACATGAACGGAAATAAAGAAGTCAAAGACTTTAGAATTCTACCGGATCCCCGAGCTGAGGTATCGATAGCTGATATGCAACGGCAGTTCGACTTTGTGAAAAGCGTGAACGAAACCGTTGACAAGGCACACAAGAGCATCAAAAAGATCAGAAAGATCAATGCGCAACTAGACGGCTTTTCTAAACAATATGAGAAAGACGGTCGAGTAAAAGACTTGGTAGAGAGGGCCAAGGCGATGAAGGAGAAGTTGACCGAAGTGGAAGAAGCCCTGTATCAGACCAAAAACCGAAGCCGTCAAGACCCGTTGAACTTCCCGATTAGGCTCACCAACAAACTAGGACATCTGAATAGTCTGGTCACCATCGATGATTTTCCGCCAACAGATCAAGATATGGCAGTGAAGAATGAGTTGACCACGAAGATCGATGAGCAATTACGAGCATTTGACAACGTGATCAGTGATGAGGTGAAAAGCTTCAATGATGAATTCAACAAGCTTCAGTTAAAATATCTATTTGTTGAAGAATAGCTAGTTTTGAACACCAAACACCAAACACCAAACACCAAACACCAAACACCAAACACCTAATTGGGCGAATATTATAATTACATAAAGTCATTGCACCTCATCTTTGTGGTCACCTGGTTTGCTGGCTTATTCTACATTCCTAGGCTATTCATGTACCATATCGAAGCGTTATCAAGACCTTCGCCCGAGAGAGAGATATTGAGCAAGCAGCTCAAACTCATGACCAAGCGCCTGTGGTTCATTATTACTTGGCCCTCGGCAGTTCTGTGTACGGTCTTTGCCATTTGGCTGCTGGTCCTGATGCCGGGATGGTTAGCGCAAGGCTGGATGCATGTGAAGCTAGCATTTGTACTATTGTTGTTCATTTATCACTTGAAGACACATCAGATCTTCAAGCAATTGCAACGGGACGAGGCCAAGTACTCCTCGAACTTCATGAGGGTCTACAACGAAGTGTCGACGATCATACTATTTGCCTGCGTGTTTCTGGCCATCTTGAAGAACTCGATCAGGTGGGTCTTTGGTGTGGTCGGTATCATTGTCTTAGGGATCCTTCTAATGCTGGGAATCCGGTTGTACAAAAGGATACGAGATAAAGATCCTGAAGCTTAGCAAAGTTGATTTTGGTGCGATTATTGCTATTTTAGTCACAAAGTTTTCTGAGTGTACAAAAAACTATCCCTTCGTTCGCGCATCTTCCTCACGATGATCTTACTAGTGATCATTGCCTCGATCTTGATCGCTTTGGTCACCGTGTATCAATATCGCGAGCAATCTAAAGAGTATCACAAACAACGACTAGAGCGTAAGGAAAATCAGATCCGGGCAAGTGTAAATGATGTGCTGCAAAGACGTACCACCTTCGAAGTCACTACCGAGAACTTGCCTTTGATCTTCAAAGAAGAGATCTATAACATTGCCGATGTGCACAATACGAACTTCAACATCTATGACCTAGAAGGCACGCTGCTAAAAACATCACTTGCCAGCTTCAACACCGCCGATGCCCCGAAGTGTCTAGCTCCAGAGATCCTTAATGGGCTTGATGCAAGCACCGACCTGGATAAACGAGTGATCATGAAGGACCAGCTTGTCGGTGGAAGATTCCAGTCTTCGTACACCTACATCACCGACGGGAAGTTCAAGCCGTTGGGGATCCTTCATATTCCGTATCTCGAAGATGATTCTTTCAGCGAAATGGAGCTACGTGAGTTCCTTGGGCGTCTGGGCTTGATCTATCTAGTGATCTTGTTGATCGCTATCATGTTTGCATATGTAACCTCAAAGTACATCACAAGGTCGCTGCAATCCGTTAGGGAGAAATTAGATGAAACACGCCTGAATTCGCGCAACGAGAAAATTCATCTTGAAACCCCAAGTACTGAGATCGGGAGTTTGATAAATGCCTACAACAGCATGGTAGATGAGCTGGATGAAAGCGCTGCCAAACTTGCCAAAAGCGAGCGCGAGCAAGCTTGGCGAGAAATGGCAAAACAGGTGGCGCATGAAATTAAGAACCCATTGACACCCATGCGATTGACCGTGCAGAGTTTTCAACGAAAGTTCGACCCACAAGACCCCGATGCACAAAAGAAGATGGCCGAGTTTAGCGACACATTGATCCAGCAGATCGACACGATGAGCAATATTGCCTCGGCCTTCTCCAATTTCGCCAAGATGCCTGCACAGCAAAATGAAAGGCTCAACGTGGTTCAAGTCACTCATTTGGCCTTAGAGATCTTCAGTGAAGATTATATTCATTTCCACTGTGAAACAGATGAGATCACAGCTGTAATGGACCGCACGCAGCTCATCAGAGTGATCACCAATATTGTGATGAACGCTGTGCAAGCGCTTAAAGGACGGCCAGACCCGCGAATTGATGTAACTGTAGAACGTGCAAATGGAGTTGTGAATATTGTGATAGCAGATAACGGCATTGGCATCGCCGAAGAGAACAAGGGCAAGATCTTCGAGCCGAAGTTCACCACGAAGTCTAGCGGGATGGGGCTTGGTCTAGGCATGGTGAAAAACATTGTGGAAACCTACGGCGGAAATATTACCTTTACCTCAGAGGAAGGCGTCGGCACCGAATTTATCGTCTCCTTTCCGAAAAAGTAACTGTCTTTCGTCAACCTGAACTTGTCTCAGGTTCTCATAAGATCCGTCAAATGAGACCCTGAAATGAATTCAGAATGATATCTAACACCATTAAGAATGACCTTCGAAAACCTCTTGATCTCTACAGAAGATGGCCTTGCCACCATCACCATCGACCGTCCCAAAAAATTAAACGCCCTTAACAAGGCCACCATTGAAGAATTGCACCAAGCATTCAAAAATCTTGAGATGGATGATTCGATCAGGGTGATCGTGCTTACTGGAAGTGGCGAAAAGGCCTTTGTGGCAGGAGCCGATATCTCCGAGTTTGCTCATTTTTCAGAGGAAGAAGGCGAACGGTTGGCCGCTAAAGGACAAGAGTTGTTGTTCGATCTCGTCGAGAACTTTTCTAAACCTGTGATAGCGGCAGTAAATGGGTTTGCACTCGGAGGTGGATTAGAATTGGCCATGTGCTGTCATTTTCGTGTGGCCAGTGACAATGCCCGAATGGGCTTGCCAGAAACATCATTGGGCGTCATCCCAGGTTATGGCGGAACTCAACGTCTTCCACAGCTTGTTGGCAAAGGGCGTGCTATGGAGCTGATCATGACCGCGGGGATGATCGACTCGGGCAAGGCATTGGATCATGGGTTGGTCAACCACGTGGTGGCACAAGAAAACCTATTGCCATTGTGCAAAAAGATCGCTGGCAAGATCATGAACAACTCTCCGATTGCCATTGGTAAGGCTATCAAAGCAGTCAATGCTGGTTTTGCCGAAGGCGAAGATGGTTATGCTCAAGAAGTCAAGGCCTTTGGTGAATGTTTCAGCACCGATGATTTCAAAGAAGGGACTACGGCTTTCTTAGAAAAGCGAAAAGCCAGCTTCTAACCCCGCCCTTTGAGTTTCGATCCTTGCAGTAGGCTTACAAACCTTTTCTTCAGGGAGAAATGCCTATCGGCTACCTTTATTCCATGGAGAAAAAAGAAGCTATCAAAGGGCGTGGTGCGCAATTCAACATGCATAACAAATTCATGGAATTGCAGTACGAGGTCCGTGATGATTTCCTGAACTATTGTGAAATAACGGGCGAAGAGGCCGATCGAGACAAGACGCGATACATCGATGTGTCCCCCAAGACCATCGTGAATAAGGTGACCAGTCCTGATGTAGGGATGCTATACAGCATGAATCCGTATCAAGGGTGCGAACATGGTTGTATCTATTGCTATGCCAGGAATTCACATGAATACTGGGGCTATTCGGCTGGGTTGGACTTTGAGCGAAGGATACTGGTAAAGAAAGATGCGCCCAGACTTCTGGAAGAGAAACTGAGAAGCAAGCATTGGAAGGCGCATCCGATAGTGATGTCTGGCAATACCGACTGCTATCAGCCTGCCGAAAAGAAGTTCGGGATCACCAGGAAGTGCCTGGAGGTTTTTCTGAAGTATCGCCATCCTGTCGGGATCATCACAAAGAATGCCTTAATCATCAGAGATCTAGACATCGTGAAGGAATTGGTAAAAGACAATCTGATTGCTGTGAACGTATCGGTCACCTCGCTTTCTGAAGAAACTCGACGGATTTTAGAGCCCAGAACAGCAAGCATCAAAAAACGCTTGCAGACCATCACTGCGCTTTCAGAAGTTGGAGTGCCCGTTAATGCGATGTTGGCGCCCATCATTCCAGCAATAAACAGCCACGAGATCCTGCCGTTGGCCAAAGCTGTCTCGGAAGCGGGGGCATCGTCCATGGCATTCACGGTGGTTCGTTTGAATGGTACTATTGGAAGGGTCTTTGCCGATTGGGTCAAAAAGACCCTGCCCGACCGTGCTGACAAGGTATTGCATCAAATTCAGGCGTGCCATGCAGGCACCTTGAACGATTCACGATTCGGAAGACGAAGTCGGGGCGAAGGCCAGGTTGCCGCCCAGATCCATCAGATGATGGCGCTGGCACGACAGAAGTACTTCAAGAGCAAGGAGCGTAAACCACTGAACACCACACTTCATGAGCAATATAAAGAAGGGCAGCTGAAACTTTTTTGAAAAAAAGTAACTTTAATGTCCAATGAGGTTACATTTGGCCGTCTTCATGATAAACAAACCAGAGTAAAATCTTTAAAAACTAGAAAAAATGAGCAACTTTTTGTTTTTATTCCGTGGAGGCGACGAAAGCTTCAGCAAACTTTCCCAAGAAGAGAAACAAGCCCACATGCAAGTATGGCAAACCTGGATGGGAGGCTTGCAAGAAAAAGGCCATTTGGTAGATGGCGAACCACTTTCCGGAGAAGGAAAAGTGGTAAGGGATCGAGGTGAAGTGATCACCAACGGACCCTTTGCTGAAGGATCCGAGATGGTTGGCGGCTACCTGATCATCACAGCAGACAACCTAGAACATGCTGTAGAGATCTCTAAAGGATGCCCCATCTTTGATTACGAAGGAAGCACTACCGAAGTTAGACCCATCGTTTCTATGGGAGAACATTGAGACACGACGAATCTTGTACTGGCCTGAATTCTTTGTTCAGGCCTTTTTATTTTTAGGTATTGAAGCAAGAAAGCACATACACGATCGTAGATCACCTGTTTCGTGAAGAATATGGTAAGGTCGTCTCGTATCTTACCTACCGCTATGGGACGTCTCAATTAGAAGGTATTGAGGATGCCACTCAAGAGGCTTTTCTTCGGGCCATGAAAGCATGGGGCTATGGAAAGATTCCCAACAACCCTACTGCATGGCTGTTACGGGTGGCCAATAATCAGATGATCGACCAATTCCGAAAGGCGAAAAAATTTCAGAACAGTGAAACGCCACAGCCATATCTAGACCAGGCTTCGGAAGCATCGGGGGAGGTCACTTTTTCAGAGACCATTTCTGATAGCCAGCTAAAGATGATCTTTGCATGTTGCCATCCTTCGCTTTCAACAGAATATCAAATTATCCTCAGCCTAAAATTGATAGGTGGCTTTCACAACAAGGAGATTGCTGAGGCATTGCTGAAGAAAGAAGAAGCGGTGGCCAAGGCATTCACACGCGCTAAGAGAAGACTTCAGCAAGAGATAAAAACGTTGGAAAGCCCTGTGGCGATGGGTTTGCAATCGCGCAGGATCGTGGTCTTCAGAGTGATCTACCTGCTATTCTCTGAGGGCTATGCTGCCACGCAAGGCAAACAAGCCATGAAGAGGGACATCTGTTATGAGGCCATTCGTTTGGCCTTGTTGCTGCATGAGAATCCATATACACATCACCCTAACTTGGACGCGTTGATCGCACTCATGTGTTTTCATGTGGCGCGCTTTGACGCTCGCATCGATCAAGAAGGGGGTCTTGTGGTGTTGGAACATCATGACCGAAGCAAATACGACCGCAAGCTAATATCTATTGGCGTGAGGCACTTAGAGGCATCAGACTCAACAACCCAAAAGCTATCCAACTATCATCTAGAAGCCGCGGTATCTTATTATCACTGTATAGCACCTACGTTTCAAGAGACAGATTGGGCATCCATCTTAAAGCTATACGACCTTCAGCTAAAACAGGTACACTCGCCTGTTGTGGCGTTGAATCGCGTGATCCCCGTATTGAAGGTAGAAGGACCTGTAAATGCTATGAAGGCCTTAGAGCACTATCGAAATCTCAAAGGCTTCAAAGAGCATGGACTTTATTATGCCATCAAAGCTGAAGTAGAAAAAGAAGCAGGCAATATACAGAAATCGAAGGTAGCATTAGAAAAAGCGATTGCCATGGCCCAAAATGAAGCTGAAAAGTTACATCTGCAAAAGAAGCTTCAGGCATTAACTAGTTGAAACTTTTTGATTGATGTATCTTTGACCACAAAGCAACTCTACATTGAAACAGGTCTTACCTAGTCTATTTTTCACTCTTTCAGCATTCCTTGGGTGGTCTCAAGAGAAGCTTGTAGACTCGCTCTATCAAATGGACTTTGAGTTGCTTTCCCAAGAAGTCTCTTTTATTGCGGCTGAAGATTCAATTCGATCAAAGAACTTGCTTCGCAGTTATCTGGAACGCGCTAAGAAGGAGAGCAATACCCAAAAGCAAATCTATGGCTACTACATCTTCGCAGCCATCCATTTCCTGAGAAACCCTGTGGTCTATAGGTCTTATCTAGATACACTTTATAGTATTTCAATTGAAAATGATAGTAAAGAGGGCCAAATGTTGGGGAACTCCCTGGAAGGTGTTTATAACTTCTATATCGGGAAGTGGGACATTGCCATCGAAAAATACTTTACAGGACTCGAGCACAGTAGGGCCATAGGTAACGCCAAGTACCAGAAAAGGCTATTGTCGCAAATAGGTTACATAAAATCTGTTGTTGGGGAACATAAGGAAGGCATCGCTCTACAACGGCAAGCATATGCGATCGTGTCACCAAGCGATTCGTTGAATAGCACGCGTGAGAGCTTCATGGTGGCTAGCCATTTAGCACGTTCCTACAATTGGGCAAAACTTCCGGACTCTGCATTGGTCTATAGTGATGCAGCCCTCAAAAAAGCAATAAAGGTTAAAGATAGCACATCGTCCAAAGCACTGCTATGGTGGAAGACCGAGGCGTATCTACAGAAAAGAGAATTTGACAAGGCAAAAGAACGATTAGACAGTGCTCGCAACTATGCCGGAGAGCAAAACAGGCGGGATAGCCTGCTTTTTGGTGGCTATGCTGCCGAGATTCTCATTGCCAAAGGCCGGTTCGATGAGGCAATTGCTCATTCCGAGGCAGGTATCGCTGCTTATGGTGTGACAGAGGAAGAAGAAGGATTTATGCTGAATACTTACTTGAATCTGGCCAAGGCCTACAAGGGCAAAGGTGATTACAAGAAAGCCAATTACTACTTCGAGAAACATTTGAATACCACTACCGAGTTTGGTAAGATCAAGGATTCGGTTGCCTTGGGCACTCAGAGAAGAGAGCTAGATGATTTTAAGCAAGAGCTGCAAACACTGGAAACTGAAAAGCGACAGCAGCAAAACTACTTGATCTATATGGGTGCTTTTGGAGGCATAGCTATTGTTACACTGATCACCCTGTTCTTTGTGTCGAAGCGGAAAAGTCAGCAACGATTCAAAGCACTGCTGGCCAAAGTAGAAAACCCTGAAACGGCCGTCATTGATACCAAAGAGGATGATCTAGAAGCAAAGAATACCACGGATGTCAACGTAGAGGCGACAAGACAAATTTTGGAGGGTCTGAAAAAGCTTGAAGCACAGCAGTATTACTTGAAACAGGAGTGCAGCTCGCACAATGTGGCCAAGAAGATCAAGACAAACACCTCATACCTCTCCAAAGTGGTGAACACGCGCTTTCAGAAGAACTTCAATACCTATATCAATGATTTACGCATCAACTATGCATTGCATAAGCTGAAAGAGGATGCAAAGTTTAGGTCGTTCACAGTGCAATCCATCGCCAATGAGTTGGGGTACAAGAGTGCCGACTCGTTTACAAAATACTTCAAGAGGCGCACAGGATTCTTGCCTTCCTTCTACATTAAAAAATTGAATACGCTAGATCAATAGTTGGGTATTCTTGCCCTAAATTCATAAAAATGGGGTTTGGGGCTTCTACAGGACGATCATATTCTTGAGTTATATATAAATAACTAACATTCAGATGATTAATATAGAAAATCTTTACCCTAATTTTCTAAAACTGGGCATGCTTTGCTTGTTTTTGTTTTTTTCTTGAAGGTACTTTGGTCTCAGAAATCGAAATCAAAGAACATTCATCATGAGAAAAACGAACAGAAAAAAATCCACTAGGGCCATCTTGGGCATACTTCTTTTATTCATCGCAGGCTTGTCTGGAAGTTATATCTATCAAACCGCTAGAACGAGCGATCAGCGTTCTGTGCAGATCACCCAAGAGCTATCAAAGATCTGTCGATGCGAATCTGTAAAAATGGACATCTACTCTAAAGGCGTCTTCGGAGAGAAGGGCTACTTTGTCTTGGAAGAGTGCGACTACGATAACTTTTCGGACGAAGCAGAGCGAGTTAACCGTTTGCTATCTGTAAATATTAGAGGTTACAAAGAGATAGACAGATTGGAGCTTGCCTTCAAAAACGAACAAGAAGTGAAAACGGTCATTGTTAAAAACGGAGTCATTCAACAATCGAAAAACGATCGATCATGAGCATGCTACTGAAATATGTGATCGCCCTTATCTTAGAGGTCATCGCAACCCTTTAGACAAAAAGCAAACAGTTATTCATCTAATCAAAGAATATCATGAAAGACAAAGTAAACTATTTTGGAGTTACAAAGAGCATAGCGGTAATTGCTGCTTCTATAGTCATCATAGTGGCGGTGAGCATTCTTTTCACCTTGCTTGAAATGAACAACTTCATGGTCACGTACGCCATCGCTATGGGACTTTCGGTACTGGCAGCAATACGGCTCTACAAAAACAGTATGGGCGATTTTAAACTAGACATCAACATTAGATTCTTGATGATCGCCCCTTTGGTCATGGTATTGCCTATCTTATTGCAATTTGGGTTGCTTTCTCATCTCATAGCGCTAATTCCCATGCCAGATTTTGTGCTCGAGATGTTCGAGGGCCTTA
This sequence comes from Flavobacteriaceae bacterium, assembly GCA_028284745.1. Lineage (GTDB taxonomy): Bacteria > Bacteroidota > Bacteroidia > Flavobacteriales > Flavobacteriaceae > JANQRC01. The sequence continues at coordinate 32,760 of JANQRC010000032.1, read as the reverse complement.
TGGATCAAAACCCAACCCACCTGTTTATTGCCGTGGTAATATTGGCGCCTATTCTTGAAGAGATCCTTTGTCGGGGCATTATATTGAAGGGGCTATTAAAGCGCCACTCACCCTGGAAGGCGATCATCGTATCTAGCATTCTATTTGGCGTGCTGCATCTGAATCCTTGGCAGTTTGTCAGCGCCTTTGGTATCGGGATGATCGCAGGATGGGTATATTGGAAGACGAAGAATCTTCTACTACCCATATTGATACACATGGCCAACAATCTGTTCTTCACTTGGTTTGGCAATTACTTTGGAAGTGAGTATACATTAGACACACCCATGATCCAAGTCTTCGGAAGTGCAGCCAACCAATGGATAGCGATAAGTATTGCACTGGTACTGTTCATGGGGATTGTATGGATAGTGAACAGTATTGTGAACCGATCAGAGCCCTTGCCAACCAACTCCATGGCTTCGTTTGAAGCCTAGATAGGAGGCTGCTTTTTGGCGGCCTTTCATTTTTACATCACTGCAATAGCTGCCTAGAGGGTCTTCTCAAAAATGATCTTCACTTGATCTTGGTACCCCGGCTCAGTGCCCACAATGTCAAACCCCTGCTTCAAATTAAAGATCATCATAGGCTTGAACTGATTTTTCGATTTGGTCCTGATCTTGATGAATCCTCGTGCCTTGGCCCATTGAAGCTGCATATCGGCCAGCTTTTTTGCAATTCCTCGCTCTCTGAATGCTGGCTTCACTCCACCCATCCAACTATAGAAGGTGTTAGGGTCTAGTTGATAACCCAACTTAAACCCTATTAGTTCACTTTCTTTATAGCAGAGTATGGTACATGGCATTGCCTTCTCAGAAAGACGCTGGTCAAAAGTCTCTTCGTTATGATAGTCAAAGATCGAATAACAGACTGCGTGTAGCTGTTCAAGAACATCTTCCGAAGGAATGCCTTCGATCGTTTGATATTTATTTGATTCCATTCCACTCATCGTAAAATTGTGATATATAATCCTTCATGAATTCATGTCGCTGCTCGGCCAGCTTTCTGCCAGTTTTCGTGTTCATAAGGTCTTTTAGCAGTAGCAGCTTTTCGTAGAAATGGTTGATGGTCGGTGCCGTAGAATTCTTGTATTCATCTCTTGTCATATTCAACTTTGGTGGAACAGCGGGGTCGTACAAGACACGATTCTTAAAACCACCGTAGTTGAAACAGCGTGCTATACCAATAGCACCCATGGCATCTAAGCGATCAGCATCCTGTATGATGTCCAATTCGCGCGATTTGAATGTCTGTGCTGTGTTTCCTCCCTTGAACGAAATATGCCGGATGATGTTTTCCACATGAAGGATCACAGCAGAGTCTACATTCTGTTGCAGCAAGAATTCACGGGCCATTTTTGGCCCAAGGGTTTCGTCTCCATTGTGAAATTTAGAATCTGCAATGTCGTGAAGCAAGGCACCCAACGAAACGACAAGGTCATCTACACTTTCATCCCGAGCGATCAGTTTTGCGTTGCGGTGCACCCTTTGGGTGTGAAACCAATCATGGCCACCTTCAGCACCCGCCAAGGCTTCTTTGACGAATAAAATGGTTTTTTCGATGATTCTGTTCTCTGCATCCATCATAGTACACAAATACGTTCTCCCTTGGGGGGAACAAAAGGGGGTGTTTTAATTCACGTTTTAATAGTTTCGGTAATGACCTTTTCTACTTCGGTGATCAGCGCTTCATGATCCTCACCTGAATTGGCGATGGGACGATGTACGTGCAATTTCATATGAGTGCCGACTCCCATCGGAAACTTCCCATAACGCAATAATTTCCATGAATTGTTTATAGAGATAGGCACGACCAACGCATTGGGCATATGTTCTAATAGGATCTTGAGCCCACCTATTTTGAAAGGCTTGGGCTTGCCATCGCGACTTCGTGTACCCTCCGGGAAGATGACCACGGAGCGTTTGCTTTCTCGGGCATATAATGCCAGATCCTTGATGGCGTTCAAGGCCTGTTCGGCGTTTTTTCGATCGATCAGGGCTCCACCACCGTATTTTAGATTGAAGGAAATGCTTGGGATGCCTTTGCCCAATTCTTTCTTGCTTATGAACTTAGGATGATGTTTTCGCATGTACCAGATGATCGGTGGAATATCGTTCATGCTCTGGTGGTTAGATACGATGATGCAAGGCACATCTGTAGGAATATGATGGGGATTGGCAAACGAATACCGAGTGGCAAGAACATGGGTACACCGCATCAAGGACCAGTTAAGAATGTCAACGCTTTTCTTATGCGCTTGGTAGCCAAAGACCCGCAGACAGAACCATTGGATGGGATGAAATGCCAACAAGGTAATTCCGAAGAACAGAAAATAAAGAGCAGTTAGTGGATAGGCTACGATTTTTTTCATTGCGTATGTAATGCGTACTCAAATTAAAGACTTTTATCGAAATAAATCAGCCCATAGGCACACAAGTTCGATCCACGATCATTTTTGTACAGTTCCAGGGATACAAACCCTTCTTCTTGGGTCGGAGGCTCCTCTCCAGGTGCGCATATTGTGGGTAAGAATAGCAAGGAGAGATTGCCAAGGGAGATGATCAGAAAGGTTTTCATAAGCAACTATTTCCCCTATGCTATAGATTGTCATTCGAATAAAAAAGGTTGCATAAAAAAAGGAGACCACGCTGAGGCGTGGTCTCCTTATTAAAAATTCAAATTCTTGAAACTCGAATTCTTAGCAGTGTTCGTTATAGGCTTCTGTCAAGTTTTCTGCGATCATCTCGGCCGGACGACCTTCGATGTGATGACGTTCTAGCATATGCACCAGATCACCATCCTTAAACAAAGCAATGCTAGGTGAAGAAGGAGGGAAAGGAACCATGTGCGAACGAGCAGCATCGGTAGCTTGGCGGTCTACGCCCGCGAATACAGTGACTAAGTTTTCAGGCTTTTTACTATTGTCTAATGACATGATGGCACCAGGGCGCGCATTGGCGGCCGCACATCCACAAACCGAGTTCACCACTACCAGTGTAGTACCTTCTTTCTGCATGGCTGCTTCCACAGCTTCGACAGTATGTAATTCTTCAAAACCAACGGCAGATAGGTGTTCGCGCATGGGTTGTACTAATTCAGCAGGATACATATGTGTTATTTTTTTGTCATTCCTGCGTAGGCAGGAATCTATTTTTAATTGTTTCCACAAAGATAACGAAAATCTATGCGTGCTTGTTATGTCGTAAGTATTCCGTTTTCCTATCAGCACATCAATATTGCCAATGGATGCCATGCTTTGCAACAAAGAGAGACAAACTTAATAAACGACGTATCTTTGGAAGCGTTAACTATACAATTTGCCAATGCTTAAATGGTTGTTGATCATGGGGCTCGTGTACTTGTTGATGCGCTCTTTTGCAAGTTCTGGCGCCACCTTTCAGGTGCCTGGTCAAGATCCACGACGTAGACGTGGCCCTCAACGAAGAAGGAATAATGTTTCTCCTGCAGATTTTGAGTTGAATCTGTTATCGTTGGCTTCCTTGGTCATTAAAGCAGATGGGGAGGTCAATCAGCGCGAGTTGGACTATGTGCGCCAATACTTTGTGCGTGCCTATGGGAAGGAACGTGCCAATGCGGTGTTCCGGACCTTCAATGAAGTAGTAAAGAACCGTGAAGTTTCTGCACAGCGCATCGGAATGCTCTTTCAGATGCGTGCCAGTTACGAGGTGCGTTTGCAGATCATACATTTCCTCTTCGGAATTGCTCAGGCCGATGGCGCGGTTTCTTCGGCCGAAGCCGATCGTATCTCAGAGATTGCTGGCTATATGCGCGTGGGGCATCGCGATCTTGAGAGCATCAAGGCGCAATTCTTCCGAGAAGTAGACTCTGCGTATAAGATCTTAGGCATCGAAAAGACAGCCACCAATGACGAGGTCAAGAAAGCCTACCGTAGCATGGCCAAAAAATACCACCCCGACAAAGTGGAACAAATGGGCGAAGCCCATAGAGTGATGGCCGGAGAGAAGTTCAAGAAAGTACAAGAAGCCTACGAGCAACTGCAAAAAGAACGTGGTTTTTAGTATAAGATGCGTACCTTTGAGAAACCCGAACCGTAAATTTCTTTTCCCCTGATGGATCAATTTCTTTTCTATTTAAAATTAGGTTTCAACCATGTGATGGACATCAAGGCATACGACCATGTACTATTCTTCTTGGTCTTGGTGGTGCCGTATGCGTTTAACAGCTGGAAACGTGTACTGTGGCTGGTCACTATCTTTACCATTGGCCATACGCTTTCGTTGATGCTGTCGGTCTATGGTGTGATCAGGGTGAAGGCTTCGCTGGTCGAATTTTTAATTCCCATTACCATTTTGGTCACAGCGCTGTTCAACATCTTTACCGCAAGCAAATCCCCAAAGAACGAGCGCTTTGGATTGCTGTTGATCATTTCTTTGTTTTTTGGGCTCATTCATGGTTTAGGATTTTCTAACTATTTCAAGCAGATCGTTGCCAGTGAGGAGAGCAAACTCCTTCCCATGCTTGAGTTTGCCATAGGTATCGAAGTAGCACAGATATTGGTAGTGCTCATTGTACTGATCCTTGCTTTTGTCGGGCAGACCATTTTTCGCTTCAGCCGCCGTGATTGGGTCATGGTCATGTCGGCCATTGTAGTAGGTGTCGTGCTGCCTATGGTCATGGAGAACGGGCTTTTTTAGCGACCTCTCCCACTGGAAGAGGTCGGAGATAGCATTGCTATTTTCGGGCGCGGGTATTTTCACTAAAAATTAACGAGTTACGATTGCGATTTGCTACCAAAGACGGTATATTCGTTTTAGCAGAACTATGTCCGAAGCTAAACAAGCAAAATATGATAAGGCCTATTTACGTATGGCCAACGAGTGGGGAAAACTCTCCTATTGCGAGCGAAAACAAGTAGGTGCCATCATTGTAAAAGACCGGATGATCATCTCGGACGGTTACAATGGCACGCCTACAGGATTTGAGAATTCTTGTGAAGACGAAGAGGGCTATACCAAATGGTATGTGCTGCATGCCGAGGCCAATGCGATCTTGAAGGTAGCTTCTTCTACACAATCCTGTCGGGGCGCTACTCTGTACATTACGCTGTCACCCTGTAAGGAATGTAGCAAATTGATACACCAGGCGGGCATCATACGTGTAGTGTACATGACCAATTACAGAGATGACTCAGGATTGCAATTTTTGCAAAGAGCAGGCGTTGAATTAAAACATTTGCCGAACATTGACGAGTAACCATGAAGAAGAAATACCTACCCTTATTGCTTGGATTTGCCATAGGTGTCGGCTTTGTTGTTGGAGGTAAGCTAAACTTCTCCGATACTCCTGAAAAGCTATTTTCTTCAAACTCTAGCAAAGACAAGATCAATCGCTTGATCGATTACATAGAGTATGAATATGTCGATGCTGTGAATACCGATAGCATTGTCGATGTAACGGTCAATGACATTCTCGATAAGCTAGACCCCCATTCGGTATACATTCCACCTTCACAAAAACAACGTGTCGAAGAGAACATGCGTGGTAACTTCGTAGGGGTTGGGATCAGTTTCTTCATGAAGAACGATTCGCTTGCGGTGATCAGCGCCTTGGAAGGCGGACCCAGCATCAAAGCAGGGATCAAGGCAGGAGACCGGATCCTGTATGCCAACAATGACACGCTGTTTGGCAAGGGATATTCCAGTGAAAGTATTATCAAAAAATTGAAGGGCAGGCCCAATACGCCTGTGAGCTTGAGGGTGTATCGAAAAGGCCATGCTTCGCTGTTGGATTTTAGCATAAAGCGCTCAGAAGTGCCCATCAAAAGCGTAGATGCCTATTACATGCTCTCCGAAAAGCTGGGCTACATCAAGGTAGATCGTTTTGCTGAAAGCACGTATGAAGAGTTTCGCGAAGCTTTAGAAGCGTTGGTCGACCAAGGAGCAACGCAATTGGCACTAGACCTTCGTGACAATCCTGGGGGCTATGTGGGCGTGGCCGAGCAAATGGTAGATGAATTCTTAGAGGATGACAAACTCATTCTCTTCACCAAGAATAAAAGAGGTAAGGTTGAAAAGGCGTACGCTACCGATGACGGCATCTTCGAAAGTGGCCATGTGTATGTGATGATCGATGAGCGTTCTGCTTCGGCAAGCGAGATCATTGCCGGGGCTCTGCAAGACAATGACAAAGGGACCATCGTAGGGCGAAGAAGTTTTGGAAAAGGGCTGGTACAGCGCGAAATGGAATTGGGCGATGGCTCAGCCGTTCGGTTGACCACCGCACGCTACTTCACACCGACGGGACGTTCCATTCAGCGGCCCTATGAGAATGGCAATGAAGATTACTTCAAAGAGATCTACGATCGCTATCACAATGGCGAGATGAAGAACAAGGACAGCATCAAAGTAGCTGATTCTTTGAAGTTTGTCACACCTGGCGGCAAAGTGGTCTATGGGGGTGGCGGGATCATTCCGGATGTGTTCGTGCCTGCAAAGAATTCGCTTGAGAAAGAGCAACTCACCTACATTCTCAATTCTGCCTTGCTGAACAATTTTGTGTTCAACTATTTGGACAAGGACCGCAGGACCTTCAGCGATTTGACGGAAGAACAGTTTGTCAACGAGATAGATATTCCCGAGTCGATGTATCTAGACTTCCAACTAGAAGCACAGGATCGCGGGCTAGAGATCCAATTCGGGTATTACAAGCCCAAACTCAAAAAACTGATCAAGGCGATCGTGGCGCAGCAGCTCTTTGGCACCAATGCCTATGAGCAAGTATTGAACGAAGGCGATGAGATGATCAAAAAGGTGAAGGAGTTGAGCAGGTTAGAGAATGATGCGTTGGCGGATTGAATGTTATTCGGGCAAACGTACAGTATTTACTCTTAAATTGGCGGTAGATAAGGATTCCAAAAAGGCGATAACCGCCTCTATTTCTTCATCGGTCAATTCGAGTTTCTGTAAGATAGGAGATGTCTTAGGTAGGATAAAATCTCGTTCTGTTCCCAAATACCGTTTTTGAATAGGTGCAGGATTGCCCAAATTATAGAACTGCAGTACGTCTAACATGGTTGGGAAGTGTCCATGGTGCATCCAGGGCCCTGTTTTGGAGACCTCTCTCAGGGTAGGTGTTTTGAACTTTCCTACGTCCTTTGCCTTTTTTGTTTGATGATAAAGCCCAAGATCCTCATGTTTGGATCCCCATAGCGTTTGCCCATCATTGTGGAATTGCCCATCACTGAAATAAGGGGTATTGTGGCAATTGATACAGTGTGCTTTAGTCCTGAACAAGTGGAGGCCAAGGACCTGCTGGTCGGTCAGAGCTTCCTTCTTTCCCTTTACGAAGCGGTCAAAACGACTGTTACGACTTACGATAGTACGCTCGTAGGTGGCAATGGCTTTCGAGATGCGTTCTGTGGTTACCGTACTATCACCGAACGCTTCTTCAAAGTAGGAGGCATAGCCCTTCACATTGGCAATATTTTGAGTAGCAGTATCTAAGTCATTATTCATTTCCTTGGGGTCTTCAATAGGAAACATTGCCTGGTGCTCCAAGCTGCTGGCACGACCATCCCAAAAGAGTTTTTCTGCATAGGCAGTATTCTTTATAGGCATGGAATTACGCTTGTTCAACTGCCTGTTGTGTCCGAATGAGCGAGTAATTTGATCTGTCCATGAAAGCTCAGGATTGTGACAGCTAGCACAGGCAATTTGCCCTGATTGAGATAATCTTGGGTCAAAGAACAATAGTTTCCCAAGTTTCTTTTTTTCTTCTGAAAAAGGATTTTCCTTCGGAAACTTCACCTTTGATAATGGTCCAATGTCTTTAAAAGTATTTAAGTCTACCAGCGAATCTAACTCAGGTTCTGGCCAAAGACTTGTATCTGACTGACTATATACCTCCCTGAGTGAAGCAATATCATAATATTCTTCACCTTTGTTTTGCCGACAGCCTGTGGCAAAGACCAAGAAGAGCAATAGATACCCTTTACAAGTCAATAGGTTGAAAACATGCTTCATTTGGTTCTGTAGGATCTGAATAGGAATTGTTGTTGTAGATCTTATACTTCGCAATACGTGTACCACCAAAAAGTGCATTGTTTGTAGTCTGCAAAGTTAGATCAATCTCAAATAATCCATTAGTTAATTCTTCATACGTGCCACTGCCAGATATCCTTACAGTATAGGTGTTCCTATTACCATCATTGTCCGCTCTACTCTGAATGATAATGTCTTGTTCGATGACCTGCACAAAACCACTAGTGGTGCTGTCGCCGTTTTCGGGAAAAAACTCCAAAGCCTCCGAAATGTTGAATCCGGGTGAGTTCTCTTCGTCCGTGGCCTCATTATTGAACCAGCGCTTCATATTAAAAGGGTTCGTGGTTCTGCCTGCATTTGGAGATACAAGGCCTACTTTGTATCGATGATAATAGTTACCATTGGGATGTTGTACCCCATTAGGGTCGTCCACATCTACAGGCAAAGGAATGGTAAATGCATTGAAGCTTTGCCAACTACATATACCATCTTCGTTAAAGTCCATCCAGTTCTCACCATAGGTTCTGTAAAAGGGGTCATCTACATTGTAGAAGTTGGCGGCGGGATTACCCGAAAGTTCAATGGTAGCAGGCTTACTGATCTGAAGGGTATTTGGAGTTGTCGCAAGATAGCCCTCTACTTCATTCAAGTTTAAGAAGAGATCAAAGGGCACTTGCTCTGGAAGCATCTCATTTAAAGTGAACCTATATTCAATTTCGGTATCTGAAGTTATTGGCTCTCTAATAATGTTATGGTCAAACACAAAGGGGTTGCTTGCTTCAAAAAATGTTAGCCTGTCTGCATCTTCAACATCAAAACCATCTGGAAATTGGAGTTTAAAAACAAACGTTTCTTCTTCTTTGCCCTCAATTTGAATGATGCTATCTTGAAACCTATATGTTCTTGGAGGCCTAACAATCTTTAATTCAGGAGGGTTTCCCCTTATATAGCCTCTAAGGTCATTTAGTTTTAAGATAGCTTCACTTAGCTCACCCCCAGGAAGCTCCTCACTTAAGGTTACATCATAAACTATCTCTGTGGTAGAAGCAATAGGTCTACGAACCAAGGTATACTCAAAATCTGAGGAAACTTCTGTTAGCAATGTTGCGGTATCGATCTCTCTTTCTATGAAACCTTCTGGGAACTCAACACGCAACTCGATTTGCTCTCCTAAGTTTCCCTGAACATTTATGATGCTGTCATTCTGTAATTGGAAAGGGTAATCAGGTGTCTCGGAAAGCTCTACGGTCAGGGCACTCAAAGGGTTTTGGATACGAGGATATCCTAAGTGAATTGATGAGTCGCTAACACTATCTAGCTTAAATGACAGTTGATCATCATTTGAGGAAATACGGCCTGTTTGTTGAACATATATGGTATCCGACAATTGATTCCCGTTAAAGGTGAGAAGATTGTTTTCGGGGAGAATATCAAAAATGTCTTCGTGCTCTTCTGTTGAAAATGTATTTGAAAAATTGACAGTAACTTCTTCTGTCAATGTTTGTGAGGACAGCACTACAGGTATCTTAAGCGTGTTAAAGTTGTTTAGTTCATAGGAAGATACTGGTACTTCATTTGAGGTTGTCTCAGGATACTCTATGGGAACATCATTAGCATCTAATTGCAAATAGAAGCGTACAAACCGACCGCTCTCATTATCGAAAAGCGTTAACCCATCATCATCGTCATTACAATTCCAGAGAGAGAATAGTCCTATTACACAGCAAAGTACTCTAATAGCTTTCATTCTGTTGTAGATTTGAGTTTACGTTAATGCTTTCTTCAGGAATGGGTAAAATGTATCTTGGATTCGGATAGGTCAAGTTGCATGTAGCGGCGATACAATCTTGGCCACGCGTTACATTGCTTCCTGTTCGACTAAGGTCGTAAAAAGTCTTGTTCTCGAAGGCAAGCTCTCTACGTCGCTCTAAAAGGATCTCGCTCTCTAGGTTAGTGTTAGACATTATGCTCTCCAAACCTGCCCGGTTGCGAATTGTGTTCAAATCTTCAAGTGCTTGACCATTATCGCCTAGCATCAGTGCTGCTTCGGCACGCATCAAATACAGTTCGCTCAGACGGTATAGGATCATGCCTTTTTGGGCATTGTACTTATTGGTGAAAGAATAAGGCAGAGAAGATAATTCAACATTGTCGTCCAAAGTGCAGAGTTGTTGTTGCCCTAACAGACTGGTAAGACGTATGTCGTTTTCTTCGAAAAGAGAGATCAAATCCCCTGAAGCAGCAAAATCAGCGAAGCTAAGATCAGTGGTGTTTTCGCAATCAGGCGCCAAGCTTTGACTCCCTGAAAAATTTGGATAAATACCATTCATTGAAAAGGAAATGCTGCCTTCTGTGTTTAAAGATACAGCAAGCGCAAAGATGGTTTCGGATAGATCTGTACCGCCAAGCCACTGGTTGGCATAGCTATCAGCAGGTGTCAAAGAAATACCAGCGTTGTTTATGATCTCATCACATAATGCAAACACAGTTTGGTAATCCTGTTGCCAGAGTGCCACATCAGCCATCAGGGTTTTAATTACTGTAGGTGAAAAGGTGTTCTTTTCAAAACCTTCCAAAATTGAACTTCCTCTACTTATGGACAAAGCTTCATCAAGGTCTTGACCGATCAGATCGAAGGTCTCTGCCAAAGTCGACCGAGCAGGAAAAGCTACACCTACTGTGAGCGTTCTAGTGTTGTACACAACGCCCAAGTTGCCTCCTTCAGGGTCAAAGGCAAAGCTTTGCGCATACATTCTGGCAAGATAAAAATGGGCGAAAGCTCTCGCGGCCAGACTTTCAGAGCGGATCTGATCTCGTTCCTCTTCAGTAAGGTCAGGAGTTTGCGTAATATTTTCTAGGACGGTGTTAGCAGCATTAACGACCTGATATGCATTTTCATAGGTGTCATCCAGGTCATTTTCGATCTTATCGGCATTGAAATCATAAATGGTAGGCAATTCATTTATCGTGACTCTCCCCAAGTTCGTTTCGCCTATATCAGGGGTATACCTTACATTGCCCGCTTGCAGATCCCCATAGTAGGCAAAATCTGCATTAAAGAAGGCGGTATTGATCTCTCTATACAATCCAGCTACGGCATCTAGTGTGTTCTCTCTGGTGCTGAATTGCTGTTGTATGGTGTTTTGATCTTCAGGGTCGACTTCTAAGAAGTCGCTGCACGACACCAAGAGTGAGATTAGTAACAATAATGTGGCCTTATGATTCGATCTTGTCTTCATGATTAAAAAGTACAATTAACACCTAAAGTGATGGTTCGCATCTCTGGATAGGCAAAGCGAAGCTGACGCACTCCGTTTCTGCCAGGTCTGTTACCACTACGATACCAATAGGCAAGATTCGTAGCATTTAAAGACAGCCTTAGATCGTTTACCATCTCTAACGGCACATCATATCCTAAAGAGATAGATTGCAGTTTTATATAGGTCTCGTCAAAGAGATATCTACTACTGTTGCTCACAGTGTTTAGGTCATCAATAGGAATGGGGTTTATGGCAATGTCGCCTTGCTGCTCCCAATAATCCAACACATTCACAGACATATTTCTATTGAATAGCACACGGTATTGATTGATCCGTTCGTCATCTATCAAGATGTCTTGTCCCCATTTATAATTGATCAAGAAGGAAAACGAGAAATCATTAAAGAATTGAAACTGATTGCTCCAACCGCCATATACGTCGGGATTGCTATCACCTAAAGATACCCAATCGGTTTCGTCAGTTATATCGTCTAAGATAATACCATCAATGATGTTACCATTGATATTATATAGATTTCTTCCTGTGGCGGGATCGATACCTACCCAAGGGAATCCCCATAGTGTTGATGTTGAAGAACCGATGCGCTGCGCCCTAGCGCTCTCTGCGTTTGAAAAATCATCGCCAAGGCCCGATAGTTCGGTCACTTCATTCTTCAAGGTGGCTAAGGTGAAGTTAGAGGTCCATCTAAAGCGCTCATTGTTCACTTCTGTCTGCACACCCAGTTCTAGCCCTTGATTTACCATGGATGCCCCGTTTATTTCGGCATTGGTGAATCCAGTTTCTAAAGGGACATCTCTACTAACGATCATATCTCTCCGCTCGTCTCTAAAATAGTCTGTCGTGATTTTTAGGAAGTTGAATAGATTGATGTCTAGACCAACGCTTAGCTTTTCATTGACCTCCCAGCCCAAGTTACTGTTTGGTGGTGCACTAGAAACAGGGGCGGCTGTATCCAACAAGCCAAAACCAGTTTGTTGAATGTCATACAGGCCAGATGAACGAAATGAGCCTATCCTCGAGTTGCCGACGATGCCCCATGAAGCTCTTAGCCTAAAGAAGTCAATAACTGCCGAAGAGGAAAGAAAATCTTCTTTGCTCAGCACCCATGATGCTCCCAGACCACCATTCCAGGCCACATTCTTGTCATTGCCAAATGCAGAGCTCTCGTCACGCCTGATATTTCCCAATAAAAAGTATTTCTTCTGAAAGTCATAGTTTATTTGCGAGAAAAAAGAGCGCCCATTTTGCTCTGAGGTTAGCCTATCAAGTGTAAGCCCACCGTCTGCTTCTTGCGGTAGTTGATAGAAAGTAGGGTCTACATATCCTGTACCCAACTCTCTAATATTTATGCTACGATCACTGCGCAACTCGAAGCCCAGCAAGGCATCTACATGATGGCTGTCAAGGTCTTTCTGGTAGAACGATTGGATGCTCCAATTCCATCGTGTTTGTTCTTTTTCACGAATCAAACTACGGCCCCAATTTGGGAATGTTTCACCATTCACATCAAAACTACCTGTTCTTCTTCCACTTTCGTTAGCGCCAGACAGCCATAGCGTTTCGTCCTTATCCGAATGGTCAATGCCAAAAATGGAACTTATTTGTAGGTCCTTATTGACATTGTACTGCACGTTGAAGCTAGAGATCAGGGAGGATATTTTACTTTCATCGGTATTCTGTTCAATAGCTGCCAACGGGTTGGGGATTCCGTTGGTCCCCGTAAAAGTATAGTCACCATTCTCATCAAAGATGGCAAATGTAGGCGCTAGTATAAAATTGAAATAATCATTAGGAGCTGTACGGTTGTTCCTTGAGAATTTAGAAGAGAGTCCAAACGATAGCTTGTTAAAACTCTTGTCAAAATTGGCGGTCACCCCCCATGTAGTAAACTCATTGGCCAATTGCGCTTCGTCATTTTTCTGATAGTTAAAGCCCAAACGATAGCTAGTATCATCTTTGAATCCCCCACTTACCGAAGCATTTACTTGGTTGAAGGTTCCTGAACCATTCAGCACCTCAAACCAATCTACATCGTTTCCGTTAAAGGGAACTGCGGGACCACGTTCCGAGTTTACATTGAACGTATTTAGTAACTCGTTGTATTGTTCGCCGCTCAAATATTTTATTCTGTTGATTCCTTCAGAGACACCACTTCTTACGTTGATATTGAATCGAGCTTTCCCTTTTCTTCCTCTCTTGGTTGTTATCAAAATTACTCCATTGGCTGCATCAGCACCATAAATGCCTACTGCTGCTGCATCTTTCAATACAGAGACTGATTCAATTTCGTCTGCAGGTATTCGAGCTAATGGGTTTAGAAAAGTGTTGCCAAAAGTGCCATCACCATCAAATAAGGTGTCATCAAAACCACGATCCTCGATTAAGACGACCCCATCTACAATAAAAAGTGGTTGTGTGGAAGTGCCAAGGCTGTTGGTCAATGGTGTTAGACTGCCTTGTCCTCGGATATTGATGCTAGTAGGGAAGCCTATTTCAGTGCTAGAATTAAGTAGAAGACCAGCTACTTGCCCTTCGATGATTTTTTCGAAGGATTCGAAGCTTTGTTCAGATTGAATATCAATAGCAGTCAAAGTGCTAATACTACCCACAACTTCTTCCCGTGGTTTTTTTGTGCCATACGAAGATGTGACGACAACCTCATCCAAGGTCTCGGTATCTGGGGGCATGAATACATACAACCTTAGGTTATTGTTCACATTGACATCAGTGGCCTTGTACCCTACATACGAAACTTGTAGTATCGCAGTTGAAAGCAACTCTGTATTAAGCGTTAGGGAAAAGTTCCCCTCAAAATCTGTGATAACTCCCCTTGAGGTTCCTTTTAAGCGTACTGTTGCTCCAGGAAGTGTTTCGCCTGTAACTTGGTCTTTTACAATACCACTAATGTTGACGGTGTTTTGCGAAAATGCAAAAAATGCAAAAAGTAATAGGGAGAAAATTAGGAGTTGTCTCATCGTTATTTTTAGCTAAAAACTTCGCCATTCATAAAGAACGACGAAGCTTCAGTGTTACATGTCAGTAGTTTAGACTATTGTACGACAATCTTTTTGGTAACTACGCTACTTTTGCTACGTAGTTTCAGCAAGTATAGACCTGAAGGCGCGTTGAAGTCGATACGGCTATTTTCTAGTTGACCACTTTTGACCACTTTCCCCGTCAGGTCGATCAAATCATAATCGAGTTGATCATCAAAGCTGTTTTGTACCACATTAAGCACTCCGCTTGTAGGATTTGGATACACACTTACACTAGAGACAAGTGCTACAGATTCGATGCTAAGTGTTGCAGGATCGAAGGTGAAAAGCTCATTACCATTAGAGCCATTATCAGCTTCAAAATAAAGTTTTCCGCCTAGGACCACGATGTCATCTACATCAATGATAGTGTCATCCAATTGCTCGATGGTGCTTCCATCTGTTCTAAAAAGATGGCCGCTACTGTCATTGGCATCTTCACCTCGGTAGTATAGATACCCATCGAATTCAGCATAATCAGAAGGGTCGTGATTAGAGTTTGTACCACTTATATTACTAATATTAGTAGTAGTGCCTGCAGTTGGGTTGTAGACATAAAGCTGATCGCCATCTGTCCCATTGTCTCCTTCAAAGAAAATAAGATTATTCCATGCATAGACATTGTTCACACTACCAATTCCTACAGCTGAACTTACAGCAGCCGTACCCATGTCTGTGCCATCCGATTGCCATAGATTGCTAAGAGCTTCGAAATACATCGTACCATTTAATTCATGCATATTACTAATGCTGGCATCACCTGTGCCACTATTGATGTCTTTTACAAGCGTGTACGCTTGTGTAGATATGCTATATGAATAAAGCTCTCTTCCAGTAGTGGCCTCATCAGTGCTATATTCCATATACACCAGTATCGTATTGTTGTCTAGTGCTGCATAGACTCCACCAATAGGTGATGCCGTGCCAGCACCAGTATCGGGAACTTGTTGAAACATTGTCCCATCAAATTCATAAAAGGTGTTGCTTAGTGTAGTTGCAGTCATGTAAGCCTTACTACCTACTACTATTGGCTGTAAGTTAGAGAATCCATTGTTGGTGTTTACAGTGCCGGGGTCAGTACCATCCGTTGTCCATATTCTGCTTCCACCTCCATCATTGGCTGAGAAATATAGAGAGCCATCCAAGATAAAAAACGCAAAAGGAGCACTGTTACTGCTTCCAACCCTTATATCTTTAACTAGCAATGTACCGCCAGAAGTGCCATCGCTTATCCATAGTTCTCGGCCCAGGTCGGTACCACCTGTATTTGTTCCGCTAGAGTCATCTGCGCCAAAGTAGATATTGCCGTCAAATACGAAAAGGTTGTTTGGGCTAGAATTTCCTGAAGGATTGATATCCAGTACTTGAGTTGGTTGTGCAAAAATTATCGTGCCAACCATTAATAGGGAGAGTAAAAAGTAAAGTTTCTTCATGACATTTACTATTAATTGAACTAATTGATAGAACAAAATTATGTAAATGGCTTGAATAAAAGCAGGGAAAAGCCATTTATTTAGAATTATTATAAATAAATATAAAATCATAAGAAAAATTACTTGAAGAGTGTATTTTTTTGAGGAATCATCGATCATATCTTATCATGCACCTTGGCATGTTTTCCATCATTCCACAGCGTAAGGATGTCTGTGGCCACCTGAGCGCCACTGCCTGCAGCAATGTGTAGTTGGCTACGCCAACCAGCCAAAGTTCCAGCAACATAGATGCCTTCTGTAACCAGATGGTCTTCATTCTTAAACCAAATACGCTCCTTTTCTACGGCGGCACAAGATCGCGGACTAGAGATCCAGTTCGGGTACTATAAGCCCAAGCTCAAAAAGCTGATCAAGGCGATCGTAGCACAGCAGCTCTATGGCACCAATGCCTATGAGCAAGTGCTGAATGAAGGCGATGAGATGATCGAGAAAGTGAAGGAATTGAGTCGATTGGAGAATGACGAGTTGGTGGATTGAGGTTTTTTGCTCGATGATCGGGATTTAAGTGCTCCGAGGCTTGCCTCGAAATCAAAACTTGATTTCCAACGAATACCTCGTAGGCTCGCCCCAAGGAGGTTTACTTTTCTGTTGGCAACTCCTTCTCATTGGGGAGAAGGTCAGGATGCGTTCTTTTGGATTAGAAATACCCTTGCCCTATTGCACACCCTTCTTCGAGTTATGTCTAATGTATTTTGAGGGCGTAACTCCTGTGTGATTTTTGAAGGCTCTTGTAAAGGCTGATGCATTTTTATACCCTACTTCTTTGGCAATGCCTTCAATGGAATATTTGGAGAACTTCTTATCATGCTTCAATTTAGACATGACATAATTGATTCTCAGATTTGACAGGTATTGTTTGAAGGTCTGTTTTTTATGGTCGTTGATAACGATCGATAGATAGGTGGTGTTTGTGTCGAGGTGATCGGCTAGTGTTTTAATATCGAATGCGTCATCTAGATATAAGGTGGTCTTTTCGAACTTGGTCAAGTCTTCTAAGATCTTTGAAGCTTTCTTTCCGTCGATATTTCTTTTTCGGTCTTTGGATGAAGGGATTCTTCTCGTATAGACAAAGGAGGCGAGGATACTTGCAAAAAGTAGCAAGGCCAAAATATATTTTGTAGACCGCGAATCTTTTCGAGCCTTTTTTAAGGCGCTGTTGAGCTGCTCGATTTCTTCAAGTGTGAGTGAATGAAACTTTATGCCAGCACGCTGTTTTCTTTTCTCGAGCTCTTTGACCTTGTTAAGTGTGAGGTTCGAATATCTCAGGGCGCTATCTGAGACTCCAATGGCAAGATAGCTATTGGCCAAGTTGTCGTAAGTTGAGATCAAGTGATTGTTATGTAGGTCAGAGATTTTATGATGTTTTAGGGATTTTTTCGAAAAATGGATCGCAGAGTCATAATTTTTTAGATGCCTGTGGATAATGGCTCTATAGTAATAAGCTGTTGCTGTGTGAGTGGGCATCGAACTAAAGATAGAATCGTACCTGTTGAGATTGAACAATGCTAGCTCATGGTCTTCCTTTCGAACGAGCACATCAATATTTCGCATTTGATAAAAGGATTCCGAATCAAGATGAGGAAAGGTAATAGAAACGTTGTATGCCTTTTTGTAGTAAAGGGAAGCAGAATCAATATAACTCTCAATACGGCTCTCATCATGAAGGCCAAGGTAGGCATCACCTATGGCATTATTAAGACTGGTTTCTTGTAAAGTAAGATGCTTCCTCACAAAGAAAATACTGTCATTCATAGCCACTATGATTGAGCCTATTTGTCTTTCAGCTTCTTTGAGGACGTTTATGGCTTCCTTATAGTTTCCGAGCTCTATTTTCAAAAGAGCATGGCTAAGATCGGTGCCGATCTTAGACTTGTAATAAAAAAGATTCTTTATGGGAAGATTCTCAAGTGCTCTTTTTAGTTCTATAAGATAATCTAGGGCCTTCTCATATTCCTTCAAATTCTTAGAGGTATAAAAAAGTCTGGTGTAAGCACCAAACCAAGTGTATGCAAGGCATTCTTTGCAGGTGTTCCCGTGTGTGAACTTTAATTTTGTGAAATTGCAAGAATCGGTCCGAGCAGCAGAGATTTCTTCAATCACTTTTGATGCGATGTTTCTAGATGTTCTGAAGTCTTTCTTATCATAATGAGCCTTTGAGTCAAACAATTTTGCCTTTAACCGAGTGCAATAATTCTTTGATCTTTTAAGTCTTTCGGCATAGTGTAGAATGCTATCAGGATTCTTATAAGTGAAGAAATGGAGTTTTTCTAAGTTATGCTGATCCAACTCATATGTTTGGGCAGAGGCCGTATAATTGCCAAATACAAATAGAGTGGATAGAAGTATTCCTTTTACTGCCCCCAAGGCCATCGGTGTATATTTTCGTGCTTTATATAAAAAGCATATTTCACAATACGATCTATGTATCTGATCTTCAAGCATATTCAATTTTCTTTGATGCATTACGGATACTGCATAAAGCAACATTAGAAATAAAAGGACTTGCAGGCTACCTTTGGACTTCAAAGTATTAAATCATCCACAATATAATAAAGACTATTAGATCTTGAATTTCAAGTTAAATAAATTTCAAGCTTACTAAAGATATTTCAACAAACATTAAACGTATGAAAAACCATCATTTTCTAGCGAAGGAAAATCACGATATCAAGATCTTAAATATTTACGACGAGAGAGATAGGGTGATAGGTAAGGTGATCGACAATGGCAAAGAGAGATATATAAAAATCTTTGACAAGATATTTTGAAGCTTTCACAAAACCTAAAACAATTACTATTTGTATCAGCCTAATTTATCATGCACCTTGGCATGGTTCCCATCATTCCAAAGCGTAAGGATGTCTGTGGCCACCTGAGCGCCGCTGCCTGCAGCAATGTGTAATTGGCTGCGCCAACCAGCTAACGTTCCAGCGACATAAATGCCTTCTGTAACGAGGTGGTCTTCATTCTTCAACCAAATGCGCTCCTTTTCTACGGCGGCACGAGGATGCGGGGCGACGTATTCTTCCAGCCCTTTGATCCGAAACAGATCGGTATAGCCCAAAGCGATGACGATGAGCTTGGCTCGATACATGTTCTTGTTGGTCACTACTGTAAAGTTTTCGGCTTGGCCCGAAACTTCCAATACTTTTTCCTTTTCGATCTGAACGACATGCGGATATTGTCCGGCAAGTTGCGCTTTCCCGCTTTCTAGGATATCCATTCCAGTAGTACCAGGAACAATGCCTAATGCATTGTTGAACAAGGCAGATCGTAAGTGGGAGGCTTTTTGGTGTAGTATGATGCCTGTTTTCTTGCCTTCGGCATACGCTTTCTGCTTGGCAGACCCTATAACCAATGCACATTGCATGCCTGCAGCACCACCACCAATGATCAAGGCATCAAACATCTTTTTTCTCTTTGAGTTTTTGTTGAATGCGTTTGGAAGTGTTCAGAATTAGAACGAGCAACAAGGCACAAAGTGCGGCAACGATACAGATGACCGCGACCATGCTATCGCCTTCAAAGGGATTTTCGTAATCCAGCTTGGTTACGTTGAATACGATCAGCAGCAATGCCAATAGCCCCAATATTAACCTGAATATTTTCATGAGCTCAATAGTTGTTGAATGTTCGCCGTGAAGAGCTTCACTGCGATGGCCAACAAAATTACGCCAAAAACTTTACGTACGATCTTAATGCCATTGGGTCCGATGATACGCTCGATCCGTGCTGAGGTCTTCAAGACGATGTAGATGACCAACATATTGGCTAAAACGGCCACGATGATATTCTCGATATAGAATTCAGCGCGTAGCGAAAGTAGCGTCGTCAAGGTTCCTGGCCCAGCGATCAACGGAAATGCCAATGGAAATACTGAGGCCGCAATAGACCCACCTTCATCATCTTTGTACAAGGTGATACCCAGGATCATTTCCAATGCAATGAAGAAAAGGATGAAGGCACCAGCGACGGCAAACGAGTTCACATCAATGCCGATCAAGTTCAGAATGCTCTTTCCAACAAAAAGGAACAATGTCATGATAAGACCAGCGACCAATGTGGCTTTTTCCGATTGAATATGTCCCACTTTTTTACGTAGGTCAATAATTATCGGGATGTTGCCCACGATGTCAATGACCGCAAAAAGCACCATGAAGGCGGTGAATATCTCTTTGAAATTGAAGTTCATTTTATAGGGGTTTTGAAATTTGCGGCAAATGTACATTTGTTTCTATAATTGGGCATCACTTTTTTTCAATGAAAAACTATGCGAACTCAAAACGCTCCAGTAGTAGTTTTTTCTTATTCTGCAGATTCACAATGCTTTGTTCTACTTACACAACTTTTTTTTGCGACAGGATGGCTTTAGCAGTATCGTTGTTAAGTAATTTAAAATAAAAACCATGAAAAACTTATTTTTAACCCTAACAGCTTTGGCTATGGTCATGTTCTAACGATGATGACGGAGACACACAAACCTGTGAAACTTGTGAGATCGACCTTCTAGGAACTGTCGTGCCTACTGAGTTTTGTGACAATGGAGATGGTACTGTTACTTTAACAGTAGATGGCGAATCTGATACTCAAAGCTTGGACGGCCTTTCCTTTGATGAGTTCATTGCTGCCCTTGAGCAAGCCGGAGCTACTTGTAACTAAAAAGGTTCAAAGTAAGAATTGAAGAAAGGAGGCAATGGCCTCTTTTTTTGTTTATGACCTTTGTTTGTTCCATTTGTAACAGACAAGCCCATTGAAAAATAGTCATATTTTAGCGCCATGTTTCAAATTGGGAAGACCATCGTTTCCGACGACATCCTAGAAAAGGAGTTTGTCTGTAACCTCTCGGCCTGTAAAGGTGCTTGCTGTGTGGAAGGTGCAGGAGGTGCGCCACTTTGTGAAGAAGAGACGAGAATTCTTGAGGGGATCTATCCTGAAGTGAGACCTTTTCTAAGGGACGAAGGTATAAGAGCCATTGAAGCGCAGGGCACCTCTGTCATCGGTTTAGACAAAGGCCTGGAGACACCTTTGGTAGAAGATCAAGAGTGTGCTTATGTGGTCTTTGACGAAAAGGGAACTGCCAAGTGCGGGATCGAGCAAGCATATGATCAAGGCAGTATTGATTGGAGAAAACCCATCTCTTGCCACTTGTATCCGATCAGGGTCAAGGAATATTCACAATTTTCTGCAGTCAATTATCACAAATGGCAGATCTGTGACGATGCGTGTTCCTTAGGCAAGGAGCTGCAAGTGCCTGTCTATAGATTTGTGAAGGAGGCATTGATCAGAAAATATGGTGAAGATTGGTATGCCGAATTGGAGAGGGTCGCTGAGCAGACTACATGACACCAACAAAAAAGACGCTACTTTCTAGCGCCCTTTTCTACTTTTCTAGTATTAAAACTAATAAACTGTGCTACTATGCTTCACAGCTAACACACTCTTTTTTCTGTTTGAATTTTTGCGCCGCATTCATACTGTGCTGATAGTACAACGACTTCAAACCTAACTTCCATGCGGTTACGTGGATCTTATTGACCTCCTTGGTTGGCATATCAGGATGTACAATGATGTTCACCGATTGTCCTTGGTCAATGTGGTTTTGTCTTGCCGCCGCCTGGTAGATGATATCCATTTGGTCTAGCTCCGAATAGGTCTTGAACACGACTTTTTCTTCTTCTGTCAAAAAATCCAAGTGTTGTACAGAACCATCCATGTCCCGAATGCTTCTCCAGACTTCGGGCGTATTCTGGCCTTTCTCGTCCAACAACTCTGCCAAGAATGGATTCTTGATAGTTACCTTGATCTTTGCGATGTCCTTCACATACACATTAGACCAAATAGGCTCGATGCCTTGTGAGACCTGCCCAAGTATAAAGGCAGAAGAAGTGGTCGGGGCAATGGCATTCAGCGTCGCGTTTCTTCTACCATAGCCTCTTAGTACTTCAGGTTCTCCGAATTTTTCTGCCAATTCTTTTGAAGCTTTGTACGAACGTGCTTTCATGGTCTCAAAGACCTCATGATTCAGATCATAGGCCTCTTGGCTGTCAAAGGCAATTCTTTTGGACTGTAACAACGAGTGCCAACCCAAAGCACCCAGACCTAGCGCTCTATTCTCTTTGGCAAAGTTGTAAGCACGTTCCATGAACAAGAAGGTCTGACGGTCATCTCTATCTGAGGAATCACGATACGCTTCTAATTTTTCGATGAACTCGGTGATCACTGCATCTAAGAAATAGACCATGGTCTCAACAGCATCGGTGTTCTTCCACTTATCATAATGCAAGAGATTTACACTTGAAAGCACACAGACAAATGACCAATTGTCGTTAGAAGGCAACATGATCTCTGTGCATAGGTTGCTGGCATAGATCGTATGTTGCTTATCCTTGTATGCATCAACACTACCATTGTTTGCATTGTCGCTGAAGAACACATACGGATACCCCATTTCGCCTCTACACTGAAGCACACGAGCCCAAACGGTACGTTTCTCGACATCGCCATCGATCATCTCTTGCATCCATTGGTTACTTACAGTGACACCATGGGTTAGCTGTTGAATGGGATTTCCTTCGGTACCAATCTCTAAGAACTCCATGATGTCTGGATGGTCGATAGGCAGGTAGGGCGAAAAACGGCCGCGACGTACAGACCCCTGGCTTACCACGTCTACCATCGATTCAAATAGCTGCATGATATGCACAGCACCCGAAGCCTCACCGTTGTTCTTCACAGGAGCACCGCGGTGGCGGATCTTCCCGAAGAAACCAGAAGTACCACCACCTAGCTTAGACATCATCCCTACTTCAGATTGCGTGTAGAGGATGTTGCCCATGTCGTCATCGATATGCGACCCGAAACAGCTTATCGGAAGACCACGGCGCTTGCCAAAGTTAGACCACACAGGCGAGGCCAACGAAAAGAACCCCTCAGACATATAATTATAGAACTTATCGGCATAGCCGGGAATTTGTAAGATCTGTTCAGCACGTTCTGCGATCTCACGGATACGCCCCTCGGGCGTTACGCCTTCGGTGAGGTAACCAGAGGCCAAGAACTTACGGCTATACTCGTTTAGCCATGCAAAATCTCCGGCCTCACCGGTTGCATTGTTCTTTGCCAATGTCTCTTTGCGTGCATTGACAAGTTGTTGCGCTGTAGAATCTTGTTGCGTTGTCTGTTGTTGTTGGGTCAGTCTGTCGTTGCTCATTTTAGAATAGATCGTCGCTAGTTATACTTTGTGCTCTTTTACTATAGTTTATGGAACGCTTCACGAAGAAATCGCCATGCTTTGTACCGATGATCTCGTCATCGAACCATTCGGTCTTGGCAAGCATTTCCTGGTCTACGTCAAATATTTTTTGAATTCCGATGCTCTCTAGTGAGTTGTTGAATCGGTTCTTGATGAACTCGTTTACCACTGCTTTGGGCAGGAAGTCCAATTCACCAGCCTCGAAGATCCAATCTACGATCTTGCTTTCGGCATGGAAAGCATCCTCGCACAACTCTTGGATCATCACTTTATAGTCGTCATCGAACCACTCTGGTCGTTCTGTTTGGATGATCTTGATCACATCGATGCCAAAGTCTCCGTGGATCTGCTCTTCTTTAGAAGTGGCTTCTACGACATTCGAGATACCCTTTAGCATGTTCTTGTGCTTGTTGAAGGCCATGATGATCAAGAACTGCGAGAACAATGACACATGTTCTATGAACAGTGAGAATAGTAAAATAGATTCGGCATATTCCTTATTGTCGTCACTCTTGGCATTCTTCAAGGCGTTTTCTAGATATTGCACGCGTCTCATAATTACGGGCTTCTTCTTCAAGGTCTCAAATTCCTTGTTCAGTCCTAAGATCTCTAGCAAATGCGAATAAGCGTCGTGGTGACGCACTTCACTTTCGGCGAAAGTGGCACCCACTGACCCAATTTCTGGCTTGGGCATTCGGTGGTAGAGGTCTCCCCAAAATGATTTTACAGCTACCTCGATCTGTGAGATGGCCAACATCGTATTCTTGATGGCGCTTCTTTCCGCCTCGTTCAAGCGAGACTTGTAATCTTGTATGTCACTGGTAAAGTTGAACTCTGTGTGGATCCAGTACGAGTGTCTTATGGCGGGCACATATTCGTACAGTTGCGGGTACTCGTATGGCTTTAGGTTGATACGCTTTTCGAAGATGTTCGTTTGCCTGCTCTGTGCTTGCTGGTTACGGTAGATGATGTAGGCCTTTGCTACGTCCTGAAACTCGCTCTGCATCAACTTTGTCTCTACGATATCTTGCACTTGCTCTACGGTCGGGATGTACTTTTCGTCGCGCTGCTTGCGCACCAACAATTCTTCGTAGACCTTGCCAGCTATAGTCTCAGCGTCTTTCATTTGACCATTTTCAACGGCAGTCATGGCCTTCATTACAGCGTCAGTGATCTTGTGAAGCTCAAAGGGTTTTGTACTAAAATCCCTTTTAGTTATCAGGGTAATTTCCATAAGTAACATGATTTTGCTCAGATTGGCTCCGAACCAACGATGGTATAAAATTCATAATTTCTTTACTTGGATTCTACATGTGCCGGTCTATGTTCTTAACATTTTTATTAACAGCCAATTTTTCAGGTTGAATTTTTGTGTTTTCAGCATAGGAAAAACGAGGGGATCGATGGTATCTTTTGAGGATCGATTCCATAGAGGTCTTGGCAAATTGTCAGGTTGGCACTTCTTGAGGGAGTGTTGTTGCACATCAAACGATGTAGGGGCGATCCTCAACCGTGATGCTGGCGGGCTGATGCTAGTGTGCAATAAACTTGATGAGGCGTAGGTAAGGCAGAAAAGCTTATGGGCCTGAGGACTTCACTAGATCGTCTGTGCCCAGATACCCATCATTGCTATTGTAATACCAAGCGCGTGTTTTTGGTATCTTGATGCCGTTTACTTCTAGGATATCCTTCAGCAGGATGTACTCGCCATCGTTCTTGCGCTCATCTTTGAAGAACTGATACACCTCCATGGCATGTGTTTCAGGGTCGAAGTAGAAATACCATGTATCGCTACCTACAGCTTCATCATAGGTAACTTTTAGAACTAGATATTCCTTCCCCTTGAAGGTCTTTCGTGCTATTTTTTCGTGGATGTTGGTTCCCGGGTCTTTCAGCTTCATGGGCAGGCCGTACAAATAGGTGTAGTAGTTGCGCATCAGCTTCGTGCGCTGGCAATCACCCCGATGCTCCTTGATCGCTACTTCGGAAGGCGCGGTGTCTCCATTCAATGAAAATTCACAGACTCCTTTGATCAATGTTCTTTCGGTAGTATTGCCTTCTCGTGTAACTCTTGATTCGAAGTACTGCTTCGGGAGGTCGATGGTTACCTCGCTAGATCGGTCAGGCCTGCCTGGCATGGTCAGTTCGATGTGCAATGTTCCCCGGAAGGTCTTCCAATTGCCAGCAGGGTCGTGGAAAGCAATCGACCGTTCTAATAGTTCAGGACCTGAGATCTCTTGCGCGGTACTGGTCAAGCAGACAAGGACGAACAGGCAAACCAAAATAGTTTTCATCACAAATGAATTATTGTTCTACATGACTTAAAGCTTGGGTCATAGCGGTTCTTAGAAACCCTCCTGAAACGATGGAATCCCTTACACGGAGCACATTGGCAACCATTTGCTGATGATCTTCTTTCTTGATGTTTCGAAGCTTTTCATCTAATTCGTTGAGGCTAGAAACGCTGATCCCTATCTTTTCCTTCTCGATAAAATCGGCCATGGCCGCCTTGTTCCATATAACGATGGGCAACCCTCCTAAGATGTATAGCGATGTTTTATGTGGATTGTTATAGCGTAGGTAATTTCCAAAACTGCCGGTACATTCTTCTGTTGATGTGCCACTCCACACCAACCCAAAGCTTCCACTTAGATGATGGACAACTTCATTAGGAGAAAACATGCCGCGATAATCCAGCATGCTACTGTTGGCGGCATCTTCATCAAAACCCTTCCCGAATAGCACCAACTTGTAATCGTTGACAATTCCATTTTTAATAGCATATAAGAATCCAGACCTTTTTTTTCCAAGTCCGCCAGCATATACGATGTCAAAAGGCGCTCCTTCATCTGGGAACATGGCATTGTTTGGAGTGTTCTGGTCTGTTAGATAGTCAAAAAGGTAATTGGAGAACATCTGTTGCTTTAACCCACGATCCTTTAGCCAGCTAGACATACGATCGTTGTGTACCACTAAGGCGCTGGCTTTTGAAAACTTCTTCAACTCTTTGTCGACATCGCCTTTTCCATTCATGAGTGTTTTTATGTCATGCACTATGACGATCATATTGGACTTTTTTAGTGATGCAATTCGTATGATATAGTTATAATACTTGCTCAACGGATATTGCACGCAAAGCACAGACCTTCTGGGAAGCCTCAGCAGTCCTTTTGTGATGCCAAAAAAGTTGATCATGGCACCGACAGCTGAACTCTTATAGGTCGTCTGTCTGAACCCTAGGTTCTTAAATCCTAGAGTGTCCAAGATGCGTTCACAATCTGTTTTTGGTTTGGAGGCTGCGCCAGCTACACTTTTGTAGTTTCTTGAAATATAAAATCTTTGTTGTTGCATCGGGGAGATGTTGAACGTCGTTGGCTTTGTTGTGCTCAGCAAATATAAAAAATAGACGCTGATGTGAATATAGGGCCGAGTTATCGATCGTCCAAGCGTGTTTTGTGGAAGGCATTTTACTATTTTTATCGGACAATTTATGGCAGACGCCCAAAGCATATTTTTCATGAATGATTTTTTGATAGTTGGAGCAGGCCTTTTCGGGTCTGTCTTCGCTCACGAAGCCACAAAGAAAGGCTACACATGTTCGGTGGTAGATAAAAGGCCGCATCTGGGGGGCAATGTTTATTGCGAAAAGAAAGAAGACATCAACGTACACAAGTACGGCGCCCACATCTTTCATACGAACGACAAGGGAATCTGGGATTATGTAAACCAGTTTGTAGAATTCAATCGCTATACGAATTCTCCTTTGGCCAATTATCACGGAGCATTGTACAACCTTCCCTTTAACATGAACACTTTTCATCAGCTTTGGGGCGTGAGAACACCCGCTGAGGCAAAACAAATAATTGCTGCACAGGTAGCGCGAGCGAAGATCACAAACCCCAGGAATCTTGAGGAGCAAGCCTTGTCATTGGTGGGTCATGACATCTATGCGAAACTGATCAAAGGGTATACAGAAAAGCAATGGGGAAGAAAAGCTGCTGAGCTACCAGCCTTCATCATTAAAAGACTCCCACTGCGGTTTACCTACGACAATAACTACTTTAACGACAAATATCAAGGCATTCCGATCGGCGGATACAACAAACTGGTCGATGCGCTGCTGAAAGGCATTCCGACCAAGACGAATGTAGACTTCTTCCAAGACAGAGAAGCATTGGCCAGTACCGCAAAGCGGGTTGTCTTTACAGGAAAGATAGACGAATACTACGGGTATCAGTTTGGGAAACTGGAGTATAGGAGCCTGAAGTTTGAGCATGAGACGTTGGATACCGACAATTATCAAGGAAATGCCGTGATAAACTACACAGATAGCGAGACGCCTTTCACCCGAATCATTGAGCACAAGCATTTCGAATTTGGGAAGCAACCTAAGACGATCATCACCAGAGAATATCCTCAAGAATGGACCCCCAATAGAGAACCTTATTATCCTATAAATGATACCAAGAATATGGCTGTGTATGAAAAGTACAAAGAACGTTCCAAGACTGAAGATGTGATTTTTGGAGGAAGGCTGGCCGAGTATAGATATTATGACATGCACCAGGTCATAGCCTCGGCTTTGACCAAGGTTAAAAAAGTGTGCACGTAACTCCTTAGAGCATTTAAAAAAGGTGCAATTTTAATATCTTCGACCACAATATGATGAATTGGGAACAGTTACTCTCGCTGAAACGCCATGGTGATGCCAGCAAACGCCTGCGCAAGGAACAAGACGATACGCGGCTGGGCTTCGAAGTGGATTACGACCGTATTATTTTCTCCTCGGCTTTTCGTAGCCTGCAAGACAAGACGCAGGTAATCCCGCTATCTAAGACCGACTTTGTGCATACACGCTTAACGCATAGCTTAGAGGTTTCGGTCGTGGGAAGAAGTTTGGGTCGTCTGACAGGCAAGAGGGTCTTGGAGAAACATCCACACCTGCGCGACACCCTTGGCTATCAGTTTAACGACTTTGGGGCGATTGTTGCCGCGGCGGCCTTGGCGCATGACATTGGCAATCCGCCTTTTGGCCATAGTGGCGAGAAGGCCATCGGGGAATTCTTCATTACGGGTGAAGGTAGGAAATATACGGAATGGGTCACCCAAAAAGAATACCAAGACCTGTGCGATTTTGAAGGCAACGCCAATGGCTTCAAGCTGCTGAATGAAACTCGAAAAGGAGTTATCGGCGGATTGCGATTAAGCTATGCCACCTTGGGCACTTTCATGAAGTATCCTAAAGAATCGCTTCCAAAGAGACCCACAAAGCACATCGCTGATAAGAAGTTTGGCTTCTTTCAATCTGAAAAAGAATTGTTCAGTGAGATTGCCGCCGAATTGAATTTGAAACAAACTCGTGATGGTGAAGACATCAGCTATGCCCGACATCCGCTGACCTTTTTGGTGGAAGCAGCTGATGATATCTGCTACACCATCATCGACTTTGAGGATGGCATCAATTTAGGACTGATCTCGGAAGAGTTTGCATTGGAGTTTCTCATAAAGCTGGTGAAAGAACGCATCAACAGTGAAAAGTATGCTTCCTTGCAGTTCAAAGAAGATAGATTGAGTTATTTACGGGCTCTTGCCATTGGCGTGTTGATCGATGAGGCGGTAGACATTTTCATGGAGCACGAAGAAGCGATCCTAAAGGGAGAATTTAGCGTGTCGTTGCTCGATAAAAGCCAATACAAGGCTCAGATCGCAGACATCATCAAGATCAGCGTCGATAGAATTTACCGTTCGGAAGAGGTAACGGAAAAAGAGATCGCGGGCTATCGGATTCTTTCCGAACTGTTGCGCGTATACACCGAAACGCTTTTCCAGCACAAAAAGGGAAAGGCGTCCAACTACAACAAGCTGGTGTTGCGTACGCTTCCGCAGAAATATCAGAGAACAGATTGCTCAGACTACCAGACATTGATCGATTGTTGCAGTTTTGTGGCTGGCTTGTCTGATGGGAAGACGCTTCAGCTTTATAACATGGTCACGGGCGCAAAACTGAAAGGATAACTGCTTTGATCTTTTTTGGGGAAAGGCCTGCGATCTCTTGAAGCGCTTCCGTACTTCCGTGTTCGATGAATTCATCAGGCACGCCTAGTATCTTTATAGGAGTTGAATGTGAGTGCATCGCGGCAAACTCCGTGATTGCTGATCCTATGCCGCCATGTATTGTGCCGTCTTCCACAGTGATGATCTTCTCATAGCTTGAGAATACCTCATGCAATAGGGTTTCATCCAATGGTTTTGCGAAGCGTAAGTCGTAATGGCCAACCATATCCTCATCTTCGGTCAGTTCGATGGCTTTCGAAACATTGCTGGCAATAGTTCCTACAGAAATAATGGCAGCTTTACTGCCTGTCTTAAGGGTTTCTCCTTTGCCAATTTCAACTTTTGAGAAAGGTTTTTTCCAATCCAACATTTCACCTCTTCCACGTGGATAGCGAATGGCAATAGGCTGCTTTAGCCCAAGTTGGGCAGTGTATAGGATGTCTCTAAGCTCAAGCTCGTTTCTTGGAGCAAAAATGGTGAGATTCGGAATGCAACGCAGATACGCCAGATCGAAGACCCCATGGTGTGTGGCGCCATCTCTGCCTACAAGTCCGGCACGGTCCAGGCAGAAAACGACAGGTAAGTTCTGTAAAGCCACATCGTGGATCACCTGATCATAGGCACGCTGCAAAAAGGTAGAGTAGATGTTGCAGTACGGGACCATGCCTTGTGTGGCCATGCCAGCGGCAAGGGTGACCGCGTGTTGTTCGGCAATGCCTACATCAAAGGCACGGTCGGGGAAGACTTCCATCATGTATTTTAAAGAGCTCCCCGTGGGCATGGCAGGTGTGATGCCGATGATCTTTTCATTTTTTCTGGCAAGTTCAACAATCGTATGACCAAAGACGTCTTGATATTTTGGTAGTTGTTGGTCGGCATTCTTAGGTTGAATTTCACCTGTCTTGGCATCAAACTTTCCGGGTGCGTGATAGCGTACTTGGTCTTCTTCGGCCTTGCGTAGACCTTTTCCTTTGGTAGTGATGACGTGAAGCAGTTTGGGCCCTGAAACGCGTTTTAGCCTTTGTAGTTCCGAAACTAGCTTTTCAATATCATGGCCATCGACCGGACCCGAATAGTCAAAGTTGAGTGCCTCGAAAACATTGTCCTGCTTCTGTTTCCCTTTCTTTACGTTGGTGAGGTATTGTTTTAAGGCGCCAACACTTGGATCGATGCCGATGGCGTTATCGTTCAGAATAACCAGAAGATCGGCGTCGGTCACGCCCGCATGATTCAGACCTTCAAAGGCCATTCCGCTAGCAATGCTGGCATCGCCCACCACGGCGATATGGTGCTTTTCTTCCTTTTTCAAAGATGAGGCGATGGCCATTCCCAAAGCCGCTGAAATGGCGGTGCTGCTATGGCCCACACCAAAGGCATCATACGGGCTTTCGGTTCGTTTTGGAAAACCACTGATACCGCCCAATTGGCGGTTCGAGTCAAAAACGTCTTTTCGTCCCGTTAAGATCTTATGCCCGTAGGCCTGATGACCTACATCCCAGACCAGTAGGTCGTTGGGTGTGTCAAAGACATAGTGCAAGGCAATGGTAAGCTCTACCACACCTAGACTAGCACCTAGGTGGCCTTCTTTGGTGGCCACCACGTTTATGATAAACTCGCGCAACTCTCTCGCAAGATGTGGCAGCTCTTCAAGGGATCGCTTTCGAAGATCTTCGGGAAACTGTATGGTATCCAGCAATTTTTGTGGCATAGGCCACAAAGGTATTACTTATCTAATAAGTTGAACGATTCCAAAATACCCACAGATAGGGATTGAAATGTACATGCGCTTAAGTGAAATTTGTGACAACATTAAATCTTGAACCAAATGAAAGCGTACAGACTCATATCGATGATACTCTTGGCCGTGATGGCCAATAGTTGTTGCTCGTTGTTTAATATTAACTGTGATGAATGTGAAGAAGAGCAAAGAGGTGTTGAATTGGCTGACTTGCTCTTGGAGGATTTTGAGAGTGTTCTAATCCCTGACGACCAAGACTCTTCTGTAGCATATAATGTAATACATACGATATTAAACTTTGCAAGTGAATTTGATTGCCCTGAAGTTGTTGCAGATGCAGGAACTCATAACGATAGGTTAGAGTTGATATACAGCGAGACAGAAGATTTCTCAGACCCCGTGCTGGTAGAAGCACAAGATGCTGAGGTGAGTAAAAATACGGGCCCAGATGAAAACTATAGCGTAGTGAGCGAGATCCAATTTGAACGAGCAGGCTTTTATAAGATAGACAACACGATAGATTCTTCCAATAGTATATCCGAAAGGGATGAGACCAATAATAATGATGTCAATACTATTGGTGCCGAACTTGGAAGAGCTTCAGTAGACAATTCCCATGTCATTCATATTACGCCAAGCATGGTCTCAGGAAAGAAAGACGACAAAGCCCAAAGGTATATTTCGAAATGGGAGATACGAGTAGAATAATGTTTAGGTCATCACTGGTCGTGATATGCTCTTTGCTGTTTGGCAGTTGTTGCTGGATAGACCCTGATAGCTGCGAAGATTGTTTTGAGGATGCAAATCTATGGTTCCCAGATTTCGTATACAATGTTAAGATTACCCAAACTTTTATACCAACGTATGTGGGGGGCAGTTTTTATCCGCAGGGTACTGTAGTATTTGTTAATCAGCAAGGAGCTTTCAACGAGTTCTTTTCTGTGAAGAAATATGCGCCGGCAATAGGTCGAGAGGCCATTTTCTTTTGGAATAGAGATGTGCCTCCCAATTTCTTTAGTCTAGAAGATGGCGAAAGGATAACTTACTACAAGACCGTTGTGAACACAAGACAAGACAATAGTATTGAATGTGTATTTGCAGAGGTTGAAGAGGTGAAGTCGATACTGGATGTAAGGGTGAGGTCAAATGAGAACGGAGAAATAATTGGTACGAGAAAAGTAGAGAAGACGATATTCAATATCCCATCGGGGAAGTATGGCACCTTCGACTTCACTTTTGATTTTATTGCTTGCGGGAATTATGAGTTTGATATTCAAATAGATCCCGAGGGCCAATTAAGCGAAACTTCTGTCATTGATAATAACTATTCAGAAGCACAAGAAGATTTTGGCTTCTGTTTCTAAAACGCACAGGTAAAAGATGTACTTTAGTGCTAATGGTACTAAACAATACTCCCTTCGACGATACCTATTTCATGAAGAAGGCCTTGCAAGAGGCCGAAGCTGCTTTTGAGAAAGGTGAAATTCCTGTAGGAGCTGTGATCGTGATCAACGATCGTGTGATTGCCAAGGCGCACAATCTTACCGAGACGCTCAATGATATCACAGCCCATGCCGAGATGCAGGCCATTACCAGTGCGGCTAATTTTTTGGGCGGCAAGTATCTCCAGGAGTGTACGCTATATGTGACCTTAGAACCTTGCCAGATGTGCGCCGGCGCGTTGTACTGGAGTCAGATCTCACGGGTTGTCTACGGAGCCAAGGACGAACAGCGCGGTTTTGGCGTGATGGGGACCAAACTACATCCAAAGACCACCCTTGAAGGTGGTGTCTTGGCCGAAGAGGCCGCTCAACTGCTAAGGCGATTCTTTGTTGAGAAGCGGAACT
>JANQRC010000030.1 GCA_028284745.1 Flavobacteriaceae bacterium | reverse complement strand
CCACCCGAAGATCGAGGTGAAGACCGCAGATGCCAGAGCCGTATTAAGACAGAGTGTACCACTGAAAAAAGCCATCACACAATGGGGCAACCTTGGTGCTTTGGTCAGCGGACTGTATACCGAAGACTATGAATTGATCAGCAGGTCATTGCGTGATGAGATCATAGAGCCAGCACGATCCATACTGATCCCGGGATTTGCCAAGTTGAAGCAAGCTGCCATGGAAACCGGTGCTTTGGGAAGTGGCATCTCTGGATCCGGGCCTTCGGTCTTTGCATTAAGCAAAGGACTGGACACTGCCCAGAAGGTAGCAGAAGCAATGAGGAAGGTCTATGAGCCCATTGGGATAGATTTTGACATACATGTTTCAAAAGTGAACACGCAAGGCGTTCGAAAATTAGATGCTCAGATGATCTGAAAAATGATACGATCATCAGATCTTCAAATTGACACATCAAAAAAATGAACTACTTCAGTCTGAATAACAATTCGCCAAAAGTCACCTTCAAAGAAGCAGTGATCCGTGGTTTGGCGCCCGACCGAGGATTATATTTCCCCGAAAATATCACACCTATACCTCGAGAGTTCGTCAAGAACTTGGAAAACTATTCCGATGAGGAGGTCGCCTTTGAAGCCATCAAACAATTTGTAGGCGATACCATTCCGAAGAAAACTTTACAAGGGATCATCAAAGAGACCCTGTGTTTTGACTTCCCAGTGGTACCAATAGAAGATGGTGTGTTCGCACTAGAACTGTTCCATGGGCCCACGATGGCCTTCAAAGATGTGGGGGCGCGTTTTATGGCACGCTGCCTAGGGTATTTCAACAAAGACCAAAAAGACCAAGAAGTCACTGTGCTTGTAGCCACTTCGGGTGATACGGGCGGCGCTGTAGCTAGTGGTTTTTTAGGAGTTGAAGGCGTAGATGTGGTCATCTTGTATCCCAGCAGAAAAGTTAGCGACATTCAAGAGAAGCAGCTGACCACTTTAGGGCAAAACATTACAGCGCTAGAAGTAGATGGTGTGTTCGATGATTGCCAGGATATGGTAAAGACCGCCTTTCTGGATGCCGATCTAAAACAAGCAAAGAATCTGACTTCGGCCAACTCGATCAACGTAGCACGTTGGCTGCCGCAGATGTTCTACTTCTTCTCTGCTTACAAGCAACTGAAGCTACAAGGAAAAGCAGAAAATATAGTTTTCTCGGTCCCTAGTGGTAATTTCGGGAACATCTGTGCGGGTATGATGGCCCACAAATTGGGACTTCCTGTGAAACACTTTGTAGCTTCGACCAATATCAACGACACCATTCCAGAGTATCTCAAAACAGGTATCTACCAAGCAAGACCATCAAAGCCAACGATCTCTAATGCCATGGATGTCGGCGACCCGAGCAACTTTGTTCGCATTCAAAAATTGGTAAATAACGATATCACCAAGCTAAAGAATTTATTCTCCTCGTATAGCTTTGCAGACAAAGAGACGAAAAGGGCTCTGAGATACTTATACAAGAGCACAGGATACATTGCCGATCCTCATGGCGCGGTGGGCTATCTGGGCTTAAGGGAATATTCAAAAGATAAAAGAGATGGTATGGGTGTCTTTCTAGAAACGGCGCATCCTGTGAAATTCTTAGATGTGGTCGAAAAAACCTTGGGCGTCACTGTTGCCATTCCCGAACAGATCCAAACTGTGATAGACAAGGAAAAGAAAAGCATCCGAATATCAGATTATAGCGGACTGAAACAGTTTTTGATAGGGAACTAAAGAAAATCATCATCTCAGTCAATGGCGTAACGACAATACCCTATGACCTTAAAATCAAATAAGCGATCTTCCATGACTTGTCCTGCTCTGATGTTATGCACGATCATATACTGCTTTTTGTCTTGAGAACGCTTATCGACCACAATTCCATGTGTGCGACCGCACCCCCTAAGTTCCAGCAGACAATATCCCCTGGCAGATGACCACCACGACAGTCAACTAAACCTAATCCAGCTTTGGCAACACAAAATCATCCAAAACACTCTTCTGCCTCATCATCTCTTCGATATCTTCGGCCTTGCGAGGGGCACGTGCTGAGAGGTTTATTGGACCATCTTTGGCGATCAGGATATCATCTTCGATCCGTACAGCGATGCCCCACCATTTTTGGTCGCAATCACTATTGCCAGGAATGTAGATGCCTGGCTCTACTGTGATGACCGTATTCTCTTTGAAATTGCCATACGTTCCTCTATCATGCACGTCCAAGCCTAGATAGTGCGAAGTACCATGTGGGAAGTACTTGCGAGCTTCACCTTCATTCTTTGCAATACCCAAGTCCACTAGACCTTTGTGAATGACTTTTCGCGCGGCTTGCTCTGGTGCAATGAATGGAGCACCGACAACCGCTGCTGCAATACCTGCTTCTTGTGCTTCGTACACCAGATCGTAGATGATGCGCTGTGCCTCGGAATACTTACCGTTAGCAGGTATGGTTCGCGTCACGTCTGCCGTGTAGCCATGGTATTCTGCACCTAGATCCATCAATACCAAGTCATTGCCAACGGTAGGTTTGTTATTTTCGATATAGTGAAGGATGCAACCATTGTTCCCTGCACCAACTATCGAAGGGTAGCCTTCATGCGCTGCACCATACTTCTTATAGATAAACTCGTGCATCCCTTGAACTTCGGTCTCGGACATACTGGGATGCATGGCCTTCATCACTTCGATCTGCCCTACAGCCGACATAGCAATGGCCTTGCTAAGCAGTTTCAGTTCTTCGGGAGATTTTGTTTCCCGTAAGGTACTCATCACCTCGCCCAAAAGGGCAACATCCAAATTACTCTCTTTTGTGAGCAAAGAAACTTTCTTTCTTAGCTCTTTGCGCTTGGCATCATCGGTAGCATTGACATAGCTATTCAGAATCTCATCGGACTGCAAGTTGGTGTAATAGTTCAAATAACGGCCCAACGTTTGTGCGACGTTCGCACTGTTCTCAATTTCAGTGCTTCTAATCAGAGTATACAGCTGTTGCTTTACGGGATCGAAGTCTGCAGGATGGTTCACTTGCTCTTTAAAATGCTTGACCAGATCGAAAAGATCTGCCTCATTTCTTTTAGAATCACGATAATCGTTCAGGAAATTGAAGAACAAGACCTTATTAAAACTTCCATAGTCCATGTCCATAGCCAGGAAGTCTTTTGCTTCAAAAACGGTTTCAAAACCCAACTTCTCTCTTACGCCGTCCACACCAAGTCGCCTGCCATTCCACATTTCGGCAAAAGGGTCGCGCTTTTGCACAAAGATGGCCTCATCATACGAATTACCATGGGCATCATGCTGCTGTTCAGAAAAGATAAGCAATACCGAGTTTGGTTCGCGATAACCCGTCAAATAATAGAAATCAGGGTCCTGATGATACACATAATCCACGTCATTGGCACGATTTCGCACCGGATTTGCAAAAAAGACCGCTACACTATTAGGTGGCATCATCTGCCGTACTGCTTGTCTCCTGCCCTTGTGAAAACCTGCTGGCAAAAAGTCTCGTGGCAGTTCTTGTGCAAAACAAAGAACAGAAAGTAAAACTCCGCATAGTGCAAATAAGTACGACTTCATTTGTAGTGGTAATTTTTCTAAAAATACTAAAACCCAATAAGATACTTTTTCAGTTAACAGTTTTTTATTATTTCCTGTTGAAAACAAACTCGCACTAGCCAACGTTAGGGCATTGATTTTCGATACATTTGCTTGGATCAAAATAGAACAATGAGAACTACACCGTTACACGATACGCATGTAGCACTTGGTGCCAAGATGGTACCTTTTGCTGGCTTTGATATGCCTGTTCAGTACGAAGGCGTAACTATTGAACACCAGACTGTACGCCAAGGCGTTGGCGTCTTCGACGTAAGCCATATGGGTGAATTTTTGATTGAAGGCCCCAACGCCTTGGCGTTGATCCAAAAGGTCTGCTCAAACGATGCTTCAAAGCTAACGGTGGGCCGTGCGCAGTACAGCTGTATGCCCAACGATACAGGCGGCATTGTTGACGACCTTATCGTATATCGCATAAAAGAAGAAACGTATCTCTTGGTAGTGAATGCCTCCAATATCGAAAAGGACTGGAATTGGATCACTTCGCACAATGACATGGATGCGGAGATGCGTAACATTTCAGAGGGGTTCTCGCTATTGGCGATCCAAGGGCCAAAAGCAGTAGAAGCCATGCAGTCACTAACTTCTGTGGATCTTTCAGCTATCAAGTTCTACCATTTTGAAGTGGCTGACTTTGCAGGCATAGACCATGTGATCATCTCAGCTACGGGCTACACGGGCTCTGGTGGCTTTGAGATCTACTGCAAGAACAGTGAGGTGCAGCAAATTTGGGACAAGGTGCTGGAAGCTGGTGCTGATCTCGGCATCAAACCCATCGGATTGGCGGCACGCGACACGCTTCGTTTAGAGATGGGGTATTGCTTATACGGAAATGACATTGATGACAGCACTTCGCCCATCGAGGCCGGGCTGGGCTGGGTCACCAAATTCACCAAAGATTTTGTGAATGCCGAAGCGTTGCAAAAGGAAAAAGAGCGTGGCCCAGAACGTAAACTGATCGCTTTCGAACTACAAGATCGCGGCATTCCCCGAAAGGGATATGACATTGTGGACAGCCACGGGAAAAAGCTAGGTGAAGTAACCTCGGGCACCATGTCACCTTCTATGGGCATTGGCATCGGATTGGGATATGTCCCAGCCGTCTTTACGGACGAGGGAACACCCATACGTATTCAGATCAGAAAAAATGCTGTACCCGCCAAAGTAGTGAAACTTCCCTTTTACAAGAAGTAGTATATGGACCTTCAACCTATCCTCAATGCCATCGCTGATGACTGTTCCAAGGAGAAAGAACGTGGCGTTGTGGCTTCTTATATTCCAGAGTTGGCAAAGGTCTCTGATGAAAAATTTGGAATGTTTGTGCTGGATGCTCAGCAAAATGAATACTTTGTCGGTGATGCACATGAGCGCTTCTCTATCCAGAGTGTGAGTAAAGTACTGGCACTGGCACAAGCTTTTGGTATTGTGGGTAGGTCGCTCTGGAAACGAGTTGGCGTAGAACCCTCAGGGAATCCTTTCAATTTCTTATCACTGTTGGAGCAAGAAAACGGAATTCCCAGAAATCCATTCATCAACGCAGGAGCTATTGTAGTAAGCGATGTGTTACTCTCTACTTTAAAGGACCCGAAACAGGATTTTTTAGCCTATATAAGAGAATTGGCCAATGACCAAAGCATTGTTTATGACAATATCGTAGCAAAGTCTGAAAAAGATACCGGTTCAAGGAATCGTGCCACAGCGTATCTTTTGAAGTCCTTTGGTAACTTAGAGAATGATGTAGAGGAAGTGCTGGACCTCTACTTTCATCAATGCTCCGTGTCTATGTCGTGCGAGCAATTGGCCAAAACGTTTTTTGTGTTTGCCAACCGAGGATATTGCACCCGGCGCAATAAATACCTGAACATCAATCAAGTGAAACGCATCAATGCACTGATGCTTACCTGCGGGTTTTACGATGAAGCTGGTGAGTTCGCCTTTGAGGTGGGCTTGCCCGGAAAAAGCGGTGTTGGAGGAGGCATCGCTGCCGTCTTGCCCCAACAATACTCGATCGCTGTGTGGTCGCCAGGCCTAAACAAAAAGGGGAATTCCAAATTAGGCCTCAATGCTTTGGAAGCATTCACCACACAAACCAACTTATCTATCTTTTAGCACATCAACATTGAGCAAAGTACTCATCATAGGAGGAAGCGGTTATATTGGGCAGGCTCTGTACAAAGAGCTGTGCGGTTTCATGGATACCTATGGCACGTACCTCACCAATCGTAGTTTTGCCAACAACCAGCATTTTTTTCATTTTGATGTGGAACGCAATGGCATTGACCAGATCGTTGCGCAGGTGCGTCCACAGATCATCATTTCTGCACTTCGTGGAAATTTTGAAGCGCAAGTTGACATGCATCAATACCTTACCTCGTACGTATCACAGTATGAATGTAAGCTCATCTTTCTATCTTCGGCCAATGTATTCGACACCTTTGTGAACTTTCCTTCGTACGAGTATGACAAGACCTTTTCAGAAAGCATCTACGGAAGGTTGAAGATCAAGATCGAGAACATGTTGATGCGACTTCCGCAGAAAAAATGGATCATTGCCCGGATGCCTATGGTCTTTGGGCCACAATCCCCACGGGTAAAGGAACTAAAGCTTCACATCGAGAACGGCGTACCCTACGAGGTATTTCCAAACCTGGTGATGAATGTAGCCAGCGACCGAAGATTGACACAACAGTTGCATTACATGATCAACCGAAAGCGAAGTGGCATCTACCATTTGGGCAGCGGCGACCTCATCCATCATAATGAGTTCATCGAAGAGCTAGTCGCAGCATTACAGGTGAAGAAACCTGTTTACAAGAATGTGTATACGGCCAACTTTGATCGTTACTTGGCCGTCCTTCCGCGCGACCACAAGTTACCAAAGCACTTATTGTATGAGCACGAGGCCGTTCTGAAGGATGTATTGATGTTGAAGTAAGGTATAGAAGTTGGGATGTCGAAAAGTATAGGAGTAAAACTTTTCGCTTTAAACTTCATACTTTCAACTCGATACTTCGTACCTTTTACCTCGTACTTTTATATTACTATGGAATTACAAAAACTCACCCAACAAGAGATACAGGAACGCCTACAGCAACTACCCAACTGGGAATTGAAGGGCAATGGCATCGTAGCCGCTTTTCAGTTCAAGGATTTTAAGGAAGCATTTACCATCATGTCGCGTATCGCTTTCGAGGCTGAGGCGCAAAACCACCATCCCGAATGGTTCAATGTCTACAACAAGCTTACTGTTCGCCTATCGACACACGATGCAGGCGGTGTCACTCAGAAAGACTTGGTGCTTGCTAAGTTCATCAACCATTTGGTGGGTGAGGCATAGCCTTTTGAGAAGTGGCTGATTTTTTTAAATTTGCTGGCAAACGATACATTTTCACATGGGAAGAGCCTTTGAATTTAGGAAAGCACGAAAGATGAAACGCTGGGCAGCGATGTCTAAAGCCTTTACACGCATTGGCAAAGACATTGTCATGGCCGTAAAGGAAGGTGGCTCTGACCCAGATGCCAACTCCAGATTGCGTGCGGTGATCCAGAACGCCAAGTCGGTAAACATGCCGAAGGATAATATTGAGCGTGCCATAAAGCGGGCTACCGACAAGAACCAAGGTGATTTCAAAGAAGTACTCTTCGAAGGGTATGCACCACATGGTATTGCCATTTTGGTCGAGACCGCTACTGACAACAATACGCGAACAGTTGCCAACGTACGTTCTTATTTCAACAAGTGCAATGGTAGCCTGGGCACTTCAGGCTCAGTAGTATTCATGTTCGACCATACGTGTAATTTCCGCATCGATCCTGAAGGCATCGACCCCGAAGAACTAGAATTAGAATTCATCGATATTGGTGTAGAAGAAGTGTTCGTGGATGAAGATGGCATCCTGCTTTATGCACCTTTTGAAAGCTTTGGTGCCATTCAGAAAGAATTGGAGAATCGCGAGATCGAGATACTTTCCTCGGGTTTTGAACGTATTCCGCAGGTAACGAAAAAACTTACCGAAGAACAAATGGCCGATGTAGAAAAGCTTCTTGAAAAAATTGAGGAAGATGATGATGTGCAGAACGTCTTCCATACCATGGAAGAATCGACAGAATGAGTACCATTTTCAACAAAACAATGCATAGAACCAACTTTCTAACACCTCTTGCCATTTTCCTTCTAAGCATTGGCTTCTCACAGGAAAAAGATAGATTCTCAGCAGAAGTTGCTGATATCATCCAGAAGCATGGGAACCCATCTTCAATAGAGCGTAGCATTCTTTTTACAGGAAGCTCTAGCGTAAGAATGTGGGATACGCTTCAAGAGGACTTCTCTCAACACAAGGTGATCAACAATGGCTTTGGTGGCTCCGAATTCTCTGACCTCTTGTTTTTCCGAAAGGAATTGATAGCACAGTTCAGCCCTGAGAAAGTGTTCATTTATGAGGGCGACAATGACATTGCCGGTGGCAAATCGCCTAGAAAAACTTTCAGGCATGCTAAGAAACTTTATAGAAAACTAAAGCGCGAGCTTCCAGATAGCAAACTATACTTCATCACACCCAAACCCAGTATAGCCCGTTGGAATTTAAAGGAACAATACGAGGCTTACAATAAAATGCTAGGTAAATTCGCAGCACGAAGATCAATAGCCTTTGTGGATGTATGGGGTCCCATGCTGGATGCTGATGGCAGTGTAAGGAAAGACATCTTTATCTATGACAACCTGCACATGAATGCAAAAGGCTATGATATCTGGGAACAAGTAATAAGGCCTTTTGTGGAAGATTGACGCCTACTTCTTGTAACCAGAAAGTCTTGCCAGTTCGCTTTGTACGATCTCTTGCCACTCTACTTGTTTTTCCCTGTTCAAAGAAAAATCAGTTGCCTCGTCGTACCTGTGCTGCATACGTTTCATCTCGTTATTTGTCAGCGTGTAAAGCGCATTCATCTCTTTTTTCAAGTTGCTGGTGAAGGTCTTGGCAGCAATGCGTTTTCTGAGCTTTCTGGCATGTATCTCGGCAATATCGAAATGAAGCTGCTCATGAAGCAATAGCTTCTCAGTCGCTAGTTCTTTCTTGTACCATGAGTTATGCGGATAGAAATAGCAATGCACCTCATAGTCAAAACTCACTTTATCTCCTTTAATGCTTCCAGAGAACTCATGGGTCATTCCCGATGAGGTGGTAGCTGCCCACGAAACATTGTAATCTGCCTTCGCCCTGAAATCTTCCCATGTCAATCGCCGGTCTTCATTCCAGGCGATTCGCTCCTCGTCGCGTACCGGACTCAGTAAGAGCGCTAACAATAAAAAAAGTGATGATGTCTTCATTGCTTACGAAAAACTATGAGTGCCTAGCGTACTTCTTTAAGGTCCAATCCATCATATTTCACGATGAAAGTTCCTTGATTCTCATAACCGCCAAACACTTTTTTTCCATACTGGAACTTCCCTTCGTAAAGACGCGTACTTGGCACAGATCCGTTCGCTTCAAACATATCTTGCTTGTATGCCAAACGAAGGATGACATCTAGCGTAACATCAAATCCCCTAGTGGCGTCACGATTTGGCATCATATGGTAGGCTTTGTAGAACCGCTGTGTAAAATCTTTGAATGGCGCTTCATCCGTAGGGCATTCTGCACTTGGAAAATGAAAGTTCAATGAAGATAGATAGCTGTTAGAGACATTCTCGTCATCATATACATCACCTTTATTTGTTGTGAGCAATGTGACCTTCTTTGTCTCGGTAACTTGAGAATTCAATACGGAGGTCACGCTAGTGATCAATTCGAGATTGTCTGTTTCCAAAATCACCCATGTCTCCGAAAAATCAGGGATCCGGGTAAAACGATCTTGCATGTCTGGAAATGATATGTAGGTATCCTCCTCTACCTTGACGATCGTGGCATCAGGAAAGATGCTCACTAGTCTTTCCTTGGTACT
Organism: Flavobacteriaceae bacterium; assembly: GCA_028284745.1. Classification (GTDB taxonomy): domain Bacteria; phylum Bacteroidota; class Bacteroidia; order Flavobacteriales; family Flavobacteriaceae; genus JANQRC01. The sequence continues at coordinate 766 of JANQRC010000030.1, read as the reverse complement.
CTCATTCTTTGAATCGGCAACGACCATTACGTTCTTTCCCTCTCCATGCTCTTTCAAGAAGGTGAGCATTCTGTCTCGCATTAGTTTTTGATCTGGTACCGATTGGAACACATTGCGATACGACCGGATACGCTTATCAGACAGCGGTGATACTACTGGAACATCATGACTTCTTAACTGTGATGCGACCAGCTCTAAGTTGTCAGGAATCAATGGCCCTACAACAGCTTGATACGTTTGGAAATCGTTGGTCGCCAAGATACTTCTAAGTTTGGTTGCGCTATTTTCTGTGTCAAATATTTTGGCATGCACAGATATGCCCATGTCGCTGGCAAAGTCCATGGCCACCCTGGCACCAGCATAGAAATCTGTTGCAACGGTATAGAGGTTTCTTCTAGAAAGTCTCTTTACTGCTACCTTAGAAGAATCCAATGGAATGGAATTCAACCGGAATGGAATCATAAACGCCACCTTTACCCGACTGTTAGGCTGCAAGCTATCAAGGATATTGAATTTCTCTACCAAGACCGACCCATCCACTTCAAACGCTCCTTCACCAATATGGGCTGGCAACTTCAATACCATGCCTGCTTTTAATCCGTCCTTAAGTGCTGGATTCAACGCCTCTAGTGCCGAAGCATCCATATTCAACTTCTTTTGAAGCGAATACATCGTTTCTTTAGGCTTTACTTCGTAGAATATGAAGTCGTGGCTGGTATTTTGCTTTCTTGGAAGGTTTAACGTCATTCCAGCCTTTAGTCCATCC
>JANQRC010000021.1 GCA_028284745.1 Flavobacteriaceae bacterium | reverse complement strand
AGTTCCTCTTTTTTGTCAATATCGGCTTCTTCCTGGACTGCTTTTCGAAGCGCTTCGATCTTCTGGTCTATTTCTTTACGCCCTTCCTTGATCTTTGCTTTGAACTCTAAGGTCTTTGCGCGCAGTTCGTCTAGCGACAAGGCTTCGAGTGCTACTTCGTGCTTCTTTATCTCGTTTACTTGGGGTTGTGTCTCTTTGATATCCTTCTTGGCCTTATCGCCGACAAAGACCTTGATCACTGAATTGATAAAACTCATCTCCTTCGTTTGCTTTCTATTGTGTTCAAAAGTACGCAAAAAAAAGGCCTCGAAAAGAGGCCAATTTCTGCTTTATGATTTTCTTAATACTCGTCCTCGTTCCAGAGGTAATCTTCCTCTGTAGGGTAATCGGGCCAGATCTCCTGAATGGATTCGTAGACTTCGTCTTCCTCCTCTTCGATAGACTGTAGGTTCTCTACCACTTCTAGCGGAGCACCAGTTCTGATAGCGTAGTCGATGAGCTCGTCTTTGGTCGCTGGCCATGGCGCATCACTTAAATAGGATGCTAGTTCTAGGGTCCAATACATTTGCTATGGTATTTTAATTTTTTTGCAAAAATAATTTTTTGCCTGAGAAATGCAAGTTAATTTTTGATGCCTAAATCATTATTTTTAAGAGCGTTGTAAAACGGCCAAAAGAATTGATTTTTAGCAGTAAAACCAAAGATCTGTTGAGAATCTTGTAATGGTGAGGTCGGATCATTCTTCGATCTTCTTAGGTATCCACTTGATTTCCTCGGCTTGTAGGTCGTATGACAACTTTCGTGCCAAGACAAATAAATAGTCGGAAAGACGGTTCAAGTATTTCAGCGTACGCTCATCAAAAGGCTCATTTTCGTAGAGTTGTGTGGCCAAACGCTCTGCACGACGGCATACGCAGCGGGCTATATGACAGAATGACACAGTTTGGTGGCCACCAGGGAGTACAAAATGTGTCATGGGCGGCAACTGCTCGTTCATGGCATCCATTTCATGCTCTAGCAATTCGATATCTTCTTCTTCGATCAGTGGTATGTTGAGTCGTTTTTTACCACTTTTCAGGACGGCCTTATCAGGATCTGTGGCTAGGGTCGCCCCTACAGTGAACAACTTGTCTTGAATATCGATAAGGGTTCGCTTGTATGGTGACTCGATATTTTGGTCACGAATTAGACCGATGTGTGAGTTGAGCTCGTCGACAGTGCCATAGCTCTCGATTCGGATATGGTGTTTGGGTACGCGCGTTCCGCCAAACAGTGCCGTTGTGCCCTTGTCGCCAGTCTTTGTGTAGATCTTCATTTTTTAAGTTTAAAGCGTTAAGCCAAAAGTTGAAAGTTATCAGTCGAAGAGTGAAAAAGTTAATGGTCGAGATATTTTGGAATTACGAATTGGGTGTTTTGTGTGTTCGAGACCCTATAGTATCAAAAAAATCCAACGGCCCAGTGACCCATCCATCTAACCATCTGAACCCCTGTTCTTTTTCTTCTGCTCGTAGTTCTCTCTGAAATTTCGGCCTTTTCGATCTCGTAATTTGCGCTGGTTTCGTTTGTTGTTCACTAAGATAATAACAAAGCCAACAGCAAGTGCGATGATGACCCATATTAACGACATATCATAGATTTTTAGTGAAGTTACTAAACTCTGATCACAAAGTGTTGTTTGGCTTGTTCTTTTCTGAAGAAAACGACGCCCCATTGGAAGGTGTCTATGCTTACCGTTACTTTTGGGTGCTCCTGGATCTCCTGCCAGGCTTGTTCCATGCCTTCGCTCCAATGAATATCGTCAAAGACCCAGACAGATCGATTGTGGGCTGTCGGCAGAAGTTGATCGAAATATTCGAGTGTTGCTTCCTTTTGATGATTTCCGTCAAAGAATATGAGGTCAAAGGAATGGTCTTTCAGTTTCGGAAGTGTTTTAGAGAATTCGTTGACAATGAGGTCGACATTCTTGACATCAAACGCTTTGAAGGACTTTTTTGCAACATCTGCTGTGTCTGGGCATCCTTCTAGCGTCGTGATGGTTGCTTCTGTGTTGCCTTGATGCATGGCAACTGTGGCCATTCCCAAAGATGTGCCCAGCTCTAAGATCTTTTTTGGCTGAAAGTACTTGACCATGCGAAACAGCAGTTTGGCCCTTTTTTTGGAGATCCCTGCATTTTTGGCAATGCTAGAGATGTTTCGCTCACTGGACTTCAGTAGTTTGGAGCCTGCACCAAGATCCTTGACGCTAATGGCTCTTTTGTTGTTACGTAGTGTATGGCGATGCTTTTGAAGCACTTTGTACTTGGGGTACTTTTTTTGGTCGTACAGACATGTTGTCACCAATTTAAAGACAAAGGGAGAGTGTATCCCATGTTGATCGGTAGACCTCCTCAGAAAGTTAAAATATGCTATAATTCGCTGCATGCATTTCGTCGATTAGGCGTGTTACTCAACGGTTTTACGCAAAGTAACATCACTTATCGGGCATTATACAAACATTAGTTTTATTATTTGCCCTTTAATTCTATATTTGCTAAAACCTATTCAGCTATGAAGTTACGATTCATATCGTTACTGGTCATTTTACTTATCACTACACAATCTTGTATTTCTCGTAAGCAGACTGTCTATTTGCAAAATGCTGACGAGATCACGCAGACAGATCAGCTGATCCAGAGAACACCACCGTACAAAGTACAGATCAACGACATGCTTTACATCAATATCAAAGCTGAAAATCAGCAATTGGTCGAGATGTTCAATGCAAGCAAGGACGGAAGTGCTGGTGGAAGCGCGACCAGTTTGTATTTTGATGGTTATTCCGTAGATGATCACGGCAACATTAGGATTCCTGTCCTTGGAGAAATGAATGTGCTGGGATATACCACTGAGGAGATTCGCAAGCTGATAGAGCAGAGGCTGCTCGATGATTATTTAACGGCATCGACCAATCTGTTTGTGACTGTTAAGTTGGCAGGACTCACTTACACGGTTATAGGAGAAGTTGGCGGCCCAGGCACTAAGACACTTTACCAAGAAAAGGTGAACATATTGGAAGCGCTGGCCAATTCGGGAGATATCACCATCACAGGTGATCGTAAGGATGTTGTTCTCATAAGACAATATCCAACAGGAAAAGGAATTCATCATCTAGACCTCACAGATGCATCCCTCATGCAATCTCCATATTTTTATATTCTCCCGAATGATATGATCTACATCAAGCCCTTGCCACAGAAGTCCCTGGGTACGGGAACAACCGGATTGCAGACATTTACCACGATCTTTTCAATAGTGTCGGTAGTGACCAGTACGATATTGTTAATAAACAACCTCTAAACCTAACTAGTGATTTAAAGATAGCGTATGCTAGACAACGATATAGATATTAAAACCAGCTATAATCTGTTTGACATCAGGGCTTTTCTAAAGCGACTGATCGGGTACTGGTATTTGGTGGTGATAGGCCTAGTAGTGAGTTTGGCAATGGCGTATTGGATCAACGAGCGCACGCAGCGAATGTATGCCATAAGCACATTGATATCCATTAAGGAAGAGCCGAACCCTTTCTTTACCGCTAATACAAGCCTTACTTTTAATTGGGGTGGAGCGAGTGATAAAGTAGAGACCACAAGGATGATACTCTCCTCTAGGGATCATAACGAAGAAGTGGTTAGAACCATCCAATCATACATTCACTACTTAAGGCAGGGCAGATTTAGAAAAGAGGACATTCATACCAATGCACCTTTTAGGGTAGAGATAGACGAGGATAGGCATCAATTGCTTAATGTGCCCATAAGGGTGTTGTTTACAGGCGACACCACATTTAAGCTGATGGTAGACGAAGATGTTGAGAGCTTCAATGGGATCAATTACAGCATGAATAAGGTACAGCCGCTACAAGTGGCCACAGACTTGCTTGATAAAGAGTTTTCTTTTGGTGAGAAGATAGACTTGCCATACCTAAGCCTAACGATGCATCAACGCGAAGGAGGCATCGTGAATTCAGGCAGTGAGTTTTTCTTAAAGTTCGCAAGCCTCAATGAAGAGATCTCAAAATTTCAGCGAGTCAGGGTTTCTGTCAGAACGCAAGGGGCATCCATGCTGGTGTTGTCGTTATCAGGACCCAATCGGGCCATCATGGCCGATTACCTAAATGCCACTGTACAGATACTGAAGACCAACCAACTGGATCAGAAGAACGTATATGCAGACCGAACCATTCGCTTTATTGATGAGCAGTTGCAACGTGTCGCAGACTCGTTGAGCAAGGAAGAGTTGCGCCTTCGTGATTTCAGGAAGGAAAAGCGAATTGTAAACCTTTCATCTAAGGGTTCGAACATCTTTGAGAAAATGGTCGAATTGGATAAGCTTAACAACGAAGCGAGTATTCGACTCACCTACTTGAATGAGCTGGAAAATTACGTCAGATCATCCAAGAACTCTCTTGATTTCCCTGCGCCGGCAACTTCAGGGATCAGCAACGCAAGCATTCAAGAAGGTTATAACGAATTGGTAAAGCTCACGATCGAGCGCGCTCAGCTAGCATCTCAGGTAAAGAACGAGGTATATTTCGAGGAAATAGATAAGAAGATAGAGGCCGCCAAGTCATTACTCTCTGAAGGGATCGAGAGTGAACGCGCATCTACACAGATTCAGATGGTGAATAACAAAAGCCAAATGAATCGTGTTAATTTCGAATTGGGCAGACTGCCAGAAGAAGAACAGCAGTTGTTCAACATTCAACGGAGTTATACCATTAACGAGACTACATACAGCTTGCTGCTCTCTAAGCGCAATGAGGCAAGCATCGTAAAGGCTGCCAATGTATCCGATATTCGAGTGATCGATAAGGCAAAGGACCTTGGGCAAGCTCCGATCTCTCCCAATACCAAAAGCAAGTACATGACCTTTGCTGCAGCGGGGGTAGTGCTGCCAGTAGCTTTTCTGTTGCTGTTGACCTTGCTGGACAACAACATTCATGGTCCGCAAGAGATCAGGCGAATGTCATCAATTCCCATTATTGGAATCGTAGGGAGGAGCAAGGCCAGTAACAATCTGGCCGTGCTCGAAAAACCCAAGTCTGCAGTTGCCGAATCGTTCAGGGCTTTGCGGTCTAGTTTGCAATATTTGTATAGAAATGTTGGAGATGCGGACACAAAGACCCTGGTGATCACTTCGTCGGTGAGTGGTGAGGGAAAGACGTTCTGTTCGATCAACGTAGCTTCGGTATTGGCTTTAAGTGGTAAGAAGACGGTATTGGTAGGCTTGGACCTCCGTAAACCTAAGATCTTCGGGGATTTTGAAATATCCAATGACATAGGAGCCGTCAATTTCCTTATCGGGCAAAGATCGTTCGACGAGGTGGTGCAAAAGACTCAGAACGAACATTTGCATGTGATCACCTCGGGCCCAATTCCTCCCAACCCATCTGAATTGCTCATTGGCAACAAGATGGAGGAATTCATAGGACAGTTAAAGGCCGCCTATGAATATGTAATTCTCGATACGCCACCCCTAGGCTTGGTGTCGGATGCAGTAGACCTTATGAAATATGGCGATGCTTCGCTCTATGTGATCAGGCAGGATTACACCAAAAAACCCATGCTTAACATTATCAATGAAAAGTTCAAGAAAGGAGAGATCGACCATATCAGCTTTGTACTCAATGATTTCAGGCAGAAAGCAAAATATGGCTATGGCTATGGGTATGAACAGGGCTACGGATATGGTTACGGATATGGTTACGGATATGGTGGCTACAGTAACGGCTATCACGAAGATGAAGGTGACATTTCGCTGGTAGGCAGGGTGAAACGTCTCTTCAAGAAAAACAAAAATAGGTAGCCTACAAAGTTCAGATCATATGAGTAAAGCACGGGCAGAGGTGAAAAAAGACCAATGGCTGTTTGAGATCTCTCCCAAGAGAGGAATTTTGGAGATAGACCTTAAAGAGATCTGGAGTTACAGGGACCTTCTGCTCTTGTTTGTAAAACGAGACATCGCTACAGTCTACAAACAAACAGTACTAGGGCCGTTGTGGTTCTTGGTGCAACCGCTGCTTACTTCAGTGATATTCACATTGATCTTCAATAACCTGGCAGGTATTTCTACAGGAGCCGTGCCTTCCTATTTGTTCAACCTGGCAGGAGTATCTATGTGGAACTACTTTCGAGAGTGCCTTACCACAACCTCAAGTACATTTACTGCCAACCAAGGAATCTTTAGCAAAGTATATTTTCCCAGGGTGATCGTACCATTGTCTAAAGTAACTTCCAACTTGGTGAAGTTCGGTATACAGTTGGTTATATTCATAGCCTTCTATATCTTCTTTGTGGCGAAAGGAGCAGCGATATCGCCCAATATGGCACTATTGGCATTTCCGCTGTTGATCATTGCCATGGCCATGTACGGGCTGGGCTTCGGGATGATATTGACCTCTCTTACCACCAAATACAGAGACCTGACGCACCTCATAAGCTTTGGTGTGCAATTGTTGATGTACGTCTCTGCAGTGATGTACCCCATTGCCGAAGTAAAGCAAAAGATGCCAAACTACGCATGGTTGGTAGCATATAATCCATTGGCATTGGTGATCGAGGGCTTTAGATATATGACACTAGGCGAAGGTTCCTTCGCATGGGCTAGCACATTGAGTGTTTTTGCGGCTTCCATTGTGATATTCATGGTAGGGCTACTGATCTTCAATAAGACCGAACAAAACTTTATAGATACCGTATAAGATATGTTTGGCTCAGGTAACATACGATTGTTTTGGTGGAGTGAGATATACCTTCAACACAAGGACAGAGAAAATTATGGCGACCTGATCGGAAAGTACCTTGTCGAAAAGATATCAGGAAAGAAAGTGGTCTGGGCCCACCCTAAAAAGTTTAGCATCAAGAATTTTTGGCAGCCCATCTACGTTACGGCGGGCAGCATTCTTCCACACGCGAACAAGCATTGTATCGTTTGGGGTAGCGGTATCATCTCTAAAGAGTACACGACCAAGAAAGCCAAGTTCTTAGCTGTGCGAGGACCACAAACACACACTCACTTGCTTCAACAAGGACATGATGTTCCTGCTACTTTTGGCGACCCAGCATTGTTGTTGCCCAATTTCTATCACCCAAAGGTCGAGAAGCAATATGAGGTAGGCATCATTCCTCACTATAACGATCATAAGGAGGTACGTAAGATGTTTCACGGTGTTGAAGGCGTTGCGGTGATCGACCTGATGACCAACGACATCGAAAAGACCACAAGAGACATCTTGCAGTGCAAGAAGATGGTCTCTTCATCTTTGCACGGGCTTATCGTCTCTCACGCCTATGGTATTCCAGCGCTATGGGTGAAGTTCTCAGACAAGATATTTGGAGATGGCATAAAGTACCATGACTATTATGAGTCTGTCCGACTCAAAGACCCAAAGCCAGTAGAAATAGACCAAGCCCATGACCTGGCCTCGTTGCAGCTATTTTTTGAGAACAATACGACCATCCTGCCAGCCAAAGATGTAATTGTTAATTTGCAAGAAAGCCTGATGCGATCATGCCCCTTTAGATCATAAGTAACCACGCACCGATGAAGTCTGATACCATACTTAAAGTAGAGAATGTTTCCAAACAGTATCGTTTGGGGCTAGTCGGTACGGGAAGCCTAAGTCACGACCTGAATCGCTGGTGGCACAAGGTGAGGGGAAAAGAAGATCCTTATCTTAAGGTAGGTGACGCAAACGACCGTTCAAAAGCGGCGACATCACAATATGTTTGGGCATTGAAGGATATTGATTTTGAGGTAGCCGAAGGAGAAGTGCTGGGCATCATCGGGAAGAACGGGGCAGGCAAATCAACGCTGCTCAAGATATTGTCTAGGGTCACTGGG
>JANQRC010000005.1 GCA_028284745.1 Flavobacteriaceae bacterium | reverse complement strand
GCTTTCAAACTTCAACGCAAAGGCTACAGCAGCTATCGTAAAGCAAGCGGCAGAAAAGGAGAACGCGTCAGTAGTTGTCGTCAGTTCTAGCGCTGACAGCAAATACATGGCACCACTTCTTGCAATAGGTTTAAATGCTGGCTATGCGTCCAATGTGGTAGCCGCCCCTGTAAGCACTGCTCCTTTTCAGGTAAAGCGAACAGCCTTTACAAACAAGGCATTCAGCATTACCGAAATATCTTCCGATGTCAAGGTCATTGGCCTTGCGAAAAACTCTTTTGGCTTAGTAGAAAGTAATGGCGCTGCCACCGAAGAAGCGTTTAGCCCGTCGTTAGGAGCAACTAGCGGAGTCGACGTGACTTCAGTTGACAAGGCCACCAGCACTGTGACCATAGCTGATGCTGAGGTTGTTGTGTCTGGCGGACGAGGATTGAAGGGTCCTGAAAATTGGGGGATGATCGAAGAATTGGCAAGTGTGCTCGGTGCTGCCACCGCTTGTTCAAAACCAGTTTCAGACCTTGGTTGGAGACCACATAGCGAGCACGTTGGCCAAACAGGAAAACCCGTGGCATCTAACCTTTACATCGCTATCGGAATCTCCGGCGCCATTCAACACCTAGCAGGGATCAACGCTTCTAAAGTGAAGGTGGTCATCAACAACGACCCAGAAGCTCCTTTCTTCAAGGCGGCTGATTATGGCATCGTCGGAGATGCTTTTGAGGTGGTTCCTCAACTGATCGAAAAATTAAAAGAATTCAAGGCACAGAACGCATAATTTTCGTTAATTTGCCGTAGCAGGGCTGTCTTATTTATCGGGAAACCTGTAAATATGCACAGCCTTTTTTGATGATGCATGAGCCTTGTTAGACTTAACATAAAGGGAATATCCTACAGCCAAACGCAGAATGGTGCTTATGCACTTATTCTGAATGAAGTAGACGGTGACAGAAAGTTGCCGATAGTCATAGGTGCGTTTGAAGCACAGTCTATTGCCATCGCTTTAGAAAAAGACATAAAGCCACCCCGCCCACTTACTCACGACCTCTTCAAAAATTTTGCGGATCGATTCGACATTGTAGTCAAGCAAGTGATCATCCATAAATTGGTAGACGGCGTTTTCTATTCCAGTATCATCTGCGAGCGCGATAAGATCGAAGAGATCATTGACGCACGTACCAGTGATGCCATTGCCTTGGCACTTCGCTTTGGAGCACCCATATTTACATACAAGACCATTTTAGACAAAGCTGGCATCTATTTAAAGATGAACCCCAAAGAAGACGAAGATGATGATGTTAGCGATGAACACAGCATTGTCGTAGAGGAGATCTTTTCTGAAAGTGGTGAGACAAGCAGTCCAGCGGTAGATTACACCAGGTTATCATTGAAGGAACTTCACGACAAACTAACCATAGCCGTTGCCAACGAAGATTATGAGGCGGCGGCTAACATTAGAGACGAAATCTCGAGAAGGAACAAAAAATAATCCATCCTTATCTTCCCATATTTATGAACATTCCGTTAGAGACCATCCCCAGCCAAGGTTTTTCATTCACAAGTCTTTGGCGAGGAGCGCTAGGCATGATCGTTTTGGTAGCGCTGGCCTATTTGTTTAGCAGTAACAAGAAAGCTATCAACTGGAAAACCGTAGGTATCGGATTGGCTTTTCAGCTATTGATCGCCATCGGTGTATTGAAGATACCATTTGTAAAGTGGGCCTTTGAAGCCATTGGCAGGTTGTTTGTAAAGATCCTAGATTTCACAAGAGATGGAAGCAAGTTTTTGTTTGAAGGGCTAGTTGTGGACATGGACACCTTTGGATTTATCTTCGCGTTTCAAGTCTTACCTACGATCGTATTCTTTTCGGCACTCACTTCCGTTCTATTTTATCTAGGGATCATTCAGAAACTTGTAAAAGCATTGGCGTGGTTGCTATCCAAATTCTTGAAGATCTCTGGTGCTGAAAGCCTATCTGTGGCGGGGAACATCTTTTTGGGGCAGACCGAAGCACCCTTGCTGATCAAGGCTTATTTGGAGAAAATGAACAAGTCTGAGATGCTCCTAGTAATGATCGGCGGCATGGCAACAGTGGCCGGGGCCGTACTAGCTGCTTACATTGGTTTTTTGGGTGGGGACGACCCGGCGCTACGATTGCAATTTGCCAAACACTTATTGGCTGCCTCCGTGATGGCCGCACCTGGCGCCATTGTGATCTCCAAAATACTATATCCACAGACCGAAGCAGTGAACACAGACGTAAATGTTTCCTCTGAAAAAATAGGGTCAAACATCTTGGATGCGATTGCCAATGGGACCACCGAAGGTTTGAAATTAGCTGTAAATGTAGGCGCCATGCTATTGGTGTTTGTTGCTTTCATCGCCATGATCAACGGTATCTTGGGGTGGATCGGCGACATCACCGCACTGAATTCGATCATAGAAGGCAACACTTCTTATAAAAGCCTTTCCTTAGAATTCATTCTAGGTTACATCTTCGCTCCGTTGATGTGGCTTATCGGTATCGCCAAAGAAGATATGGCACTCATGGGACAACTATTGGGCGTGAAGCTCGCCGCCAGCGAATTTGTAGGATATATCCAACTTGCTGACCTCAAGAATCCCGAAAACGCAATGCATCTCACCTACAACAAATCCATCATCATGGCCACGTACATGCTTTGTGGCTTTGCCAACTTTGCCTCTATCGGGATTCAGATCGGGGGCATCGGGTCTTTGGCACCCGGGCAACGCAAGACGTTGTCTGAGTTTGGAATGAAAGCCCTTCTCGGTGGCACCATTGCCTCGCTAATGTCTGCCACTATTGCAGGGATGATCATTGGCTAAAATTACTTAACAATAAAGTGTGAGATTCCGTCTTTCGACGGAATTAGTTCATAACCTTTTGATAAAATCGAAGTCCTTCAGAGAGATAGTGAAAGGCTTTTTTATAATTTTAAACTCAATTTCAAAATAATCTGATCCTTGATATTCTCTCTCTTTGGGAGAAAGATCTGTAAGACAGAGAAGGCTATGAAGCAATATCACGACCTTGTACAACACATCTTCGAACATGGAACTCTAAAGGCGGACCGTACTGGCACAGGCACCAAAAGCGTGTTTGGCTATCAAATGCGTTTTGACCTCTCGGAAGGGTTCCCTATGGTGACTACCAAGAAGTTGCATCTAAAGTCGATCATCCATGAATTGCTTTGGTTTTTGAAGGGCGATACCAACGTGAGGTATTTACAGGAAAATGGCGTGCGCATCTGGAACGAATGGGCCGATGAACATGGTGACCTAGGACCCGTATATGGGCATCAATGGCGAAACTGGAACAGCGAGGAGATAGACCAGATCAAAGAAGTGATCCAAACATTGAAGCACAATCCCGATAGTCGAAGGATGTTGGTCTCAGCCTGGAACCCCAGTGTCTTGCCTGACACCTCTGTTTCCTTCAATGAGAACGTGGCCAATGGAAAGGCCGCCCTACCTCCCTGCCACGCTTTCTTCCAATTCTACGTTGCCGAAGGCAAGCTGTCCTGCCAACTTTACCAGCGAAGCGCAGATGTGTTCTTGGGCGTACCCTTCAATATTGCATCGTATGCCTTGCTGACCATGATGATGGCTCAGGTATGTGGATACAAGCCAGGCGACTTTGTGCATACCTTTGGCGATGCACATATTTATACCAATCATTTTGAGCAACTAGAACTACAACTCACCCGCGACCCGAGGCCTTTGCCTATCATGCGGCTAAATCCTAGCATCACTGATATTTTCGATTTCACTTTTGAAGACTTCACCTTAGAGAACTACGACCCGCATCCGGCAATCAGAGGAGTCGTAGCAGTATAATTACAGGATCAGGTCAAGGTTTACCTAATATTTTCGACTGAAAATAGATACGTTCCTAAAACCGAAACAATAGAACAACTTAGAAAGTTCACATAGCTGGCGCAGCTTACCAATTCATCTAGCAATTAAAAAAGCGATGGCGCTGTTTATATCATGTCCCAAATAGGAAAACACCCAAAAACATAGATCGCCCCCTGGGAACAAGCATAGACAGTTCGCATTACCACAACAACCAGCACTTTCACAACAAATAACAAGTGTTTTACCCTACTTTATCATATATTCGCTTTTAGCAAAAAACTTTCCATGAATCATATTACTTCTACAAAATCGAAGATACTCTTTGCAGGCATCGTTATCACTTCTCTTGTTTCATTTGGAATACTTCACCTGACCGATCAAGAGGCAACACCCGAGAAAAAGTATACAGGTAGGATCACTCTGGGAGAAAAAAAGAAAAAGACTCCCGAAGAAAGAGCCATGTTTGCGGAAGAAAGATTGAGGCATGAGTTCAATTTACAGGCCAATCCCATTACTGGCAAAATACCTCTGGAAGAGAAAAACAAGGAGAGGATGCTCTCTATCGCTGAAGCCAAGAATGAAATTTCAAAAAAAACCTCAAGAGGCTCCAGAGCTGCTGGGCAGGATTATATTTCCAGAGGCCCTACCAATCTAGGCGGAAGAACCAGAAGTATTGTTATCGACAAGGCAGACAACACAGGCCAGACCATCATTGCAGGCGGTGTGAGCAGTGGTGTGTTCAGAACCACAGATGGCGGAGCAAGCTGGGTCAAAGTGTCTTCTAACGACCAGATACACAACGTGACTGCAATCGCCCAAGACCCTAGGTCGGGCTCTGAGAATATTTGGTACTATGCAACAGGCGAATCCCTTGGCAATAGCGCTTCATTAAGTGGAGCCTTCTATTTTGGGCAAGGCATTTGGCAATCAACTGATGGCGGTTTGAACTGGACACAAATGCCAGGAACTGCTTCCGACCAAACCTTGTTCGATAATCGCTTCGATTTTGTTCAAAATATTAAAGTCCACCCAACCACAGGAGACCTTTTTGCAGCCACAGTTGGCAATTTGTACAGATACGATATTGACACCTCGACATGGATTTCAGAACTGGAAGCCCCAGCTGGAATCAACACCAGTAACATGAGTGATGTCGCCATTACCTCAAATGGCAGGGTGTTTGCTGCCTTTAGTGGGAGTACTAATGCTTCTGTAAGAGGTGTATGGACCTCCGCCAATGGCGAAGGGTCCTGGTCCAGGATAGCAGATAATGGGAACCCCACATCTTGGCAAACAGAAAGTCAAACGGGTCGGATCGTACTTAGCACCACCCCTGCAAATGATAATATATTGTACGCGCTATACGGAAATGGCGGCAGCAGCGAATCGGGGCAAATCGAATCAGACCTATGGAGATACGACAACAGTACAACAACATGGACCAATTTTTCAGCAAAACTACCTGATGAAACAGGCGGGTCTGCAGGAAATGACCCATTTGCCATTCAAGGAGGGTATGACCTGGTAGTTTCCACAAAACCAGATGATGCCAATTTTGTTTTGATTGGAGGAACAAATGCTTATAAGATCGCAGATATCGACAACGACCCTAGTTTTATTAGGATCGGTGGTTATGGCGACGTATCGACTTATCCTCTATGGGGCGAACAAGGAGGACAGGGAGGTGACAACCATCACCCTGATATACATGCTTTTGCCTTCGACCCTAACAATTCGGCAGTAATGTATTCGGGCACGGATGGAGGTATTCACAGAACCGATGATCTAGACGCCACTACTGTTTTGTGGACCAACCTCAACAACAATTATCAAACCTATCAGTATTATCATGTAGCCATAGATCCCGGAGATGGGGCAAATAGAATAATAGGTGGCGCACAAGACAATGGCACTACAGGAGGAGGTACAGATTTTGGCCTACCAGACAACACTACAATGTCATCTGTTTTTGGTGGTGACGGCGTAGCAGTCGGCATTTCAAGAGATGATGCCTGCATCCCTTTCTTTTTAGGGTCCCAATTAGGTCAGATCATAAGAGATTGCCCTGTAGCTGCTGATATTACACCAACTGGTTCTTCTAGCCAGTTTGTCACCTATTTTTACCTTGACCCCGACAACAACAATGCGCTATATTACGCTGGCCAAACGACACTATACAGAACTACAAACTCTACTACCGTAGCTTCAGATTCATGGGATGATATGGAGGCTATATCTAGCATCCCGGGCGGCGGCACTCAAGAATACATTCAGTCTATGGCAACCACAAGAGGTGCTTACACAACGCAGCACATGCTCTTTATAGGAGGCGACGAAGGTGGATTGTACCGACTTCGAGACCCACAAAATGCTAGTAGCATCTCTAGTGCCGAAGACATCACTCCTCCGGGAATGGTGCGCACTTTCCCCAACATCGTTAGTGGAATATCAACACATCCCTCAAACCCAGACATTGTAATGGCAGTTTATTCTAGCTATGGTGTTGAAAGCATATGGCTAACTGAGAATGCTACTGCCGACACACCCACGTGGATCCAGGTCGAACGAAATCTAGAGCCATTCTCGATACGATCGGTAGCCGTCACAGAGTTTGCCAATGGCAGGAATCTATATTTTGTAGGTACCGCAAGAGGACTTTATGCCAATGATAACCCTAAGAATGAAGATTGGGTGATGCAGTCTCCAGATCAAATTGGTATGGCAGTGGTCAGTTCTTTAGCCTACAGACCTTCTGATACCACGCTGTTAATTGGCACGCACGGCAATGGCATCTTTGAAGCTGATGCAGCTACTGTTTTGGATTCTTTTCCAAATGAAGATGAAGACAACGATGGCGTCAAAGATGGCTTTGACCTATGTCCTGGCACCCCAGAAGGCACTACCGTAGACGTAGATGGTTGCGAGGTATTTTCTTTACCATCAAATAATTTTGGACTTGTCATAAATAGCGAAACGTGTAGGGCAAATAACAATGGGAGCGTACAAATAACAGCAACTGAATCGCTCAACTACACTGCTACCCTAAACGGCACAAACGCTAGCACATCACAATCGTTCACTGACAATGTCGTATTCGACCAATTAGTTGCTGACAGCTATGAGCTCTGCATCACAGTAGATGGTCAAGCAGGCTATGAGCAATGCTTCAACATCAGTGTTACAGAACCCGATGCCTTGACTGCCCGTGCAAGTATCAATGGGGCAACCAAGACCGTAAATCTTGAATTGGCCGGAAGCGACCTATATCATATTGAACTCAACGGTGACAACTTTTCCACATCAAGTCAAAACGTTACGTTGCAGCTTATTGAAAATCGAATAAACACTCTGAAAGTTTCAACAGACAAGGACTGCCAAGGTACTTTCTCTCAGACATTCAACCTATTGCAAGGGATTCTCGTATTCCCAAATCCTGTAGCGCAAGGACCTGTGTATATTCAAATAGACAAAGCGGCAGCTGAAACAGCGAATGTCACCATTTATGATATAACGGGGGCAACAATTTTCAAAAGAACTGTGAGTGACCCAACTCAAAGAATGACTCTTGAGGTCAATCTAGATAACGCTGGTAGCGGCACATACTTTGCCGTCATAGAAAAAGGAACAGAGGTAACCACTCGTAGGTTTATCAAACGCTAATTAGTTTAACAGAAACGATTATGATCAATTATATGGACACCAAGAAGAGTATTCTGCCATTACTACTTTTATCAAGCCTATTGTTTATTGCTTGTGGCGGCAGTGATGACGATGATCCAACCACAACTACCGTTGTTCCACCAGAACCTCCAACGGCAACCACCCTTGTTTTTCCAGAGAACAATACCGAATGTAATGAAGGGGATATTATATCACCAACAGAAAGCACTGTGAACTTTAGGTGGAATGCATCGGCAAACACGGACTCCTATGATGTTAGATACACAAATCTAAACACAAATTCAACCCTAATTGTAAACAGCACTACTACCTCGGCAGACATTACCATATTAAGGGCTACCCCATACTCTTGGTCGGTTACTTCAAAGTCTAATGATAGTGATCAAACGGCGCAGAGCGACACCTATAGATTCTATAATGCAGGGCTTCCAGAGGAAGATCACCCACCGTTCCCGGCCACAGTCATCAATCCTACAAGTGGAGCAACGATTCCTCCAGGAAACATCCTCTTACAATGGGAAGGAAGTGACATTGATGATGATCTGAGCACATACACCATCCTATTTGACACTAACGACCCTCCAGAGGCAACTGCCGGTTCTGGGATAAGCACTACTTCATTGCAAGTTGCCACCAATGCTGGCACAGTCTATTATTGGATGGTCATATCTTTTGATGACAACGGAAATTCATCGAATTCTGAACGTTTTGAGTTCAGGACCGAATGATTTAAATGTTGTCATACTTTTAAAAAGTCAGGAAGTTTTGGCCGCATGTTCTGCGGCCCTGAGGCTAAAAGAAAAGGCGCCTATTTAGGTGTCTTTTTATTTCTTGAGGAAATTACATGAAATGTATATGATCGCATAACGTCTAATAGCCTATAAAAACCTTTAGCACATGAAAGCCATTTGGAATGATGAAGTTATCGCTGAAAGTCATGATACCATCATTATTGAAGGAAACCATTATTTTCCTCCTGAATCTATAAAAGAAGAATTCTTTAGTAAAAGTGACACGCATACCAACTGTCCGTGGAAAGGGCAGGCAAGCTATTATTCACTGGATGTCAATGGCAGTGAAAATATGGATGCTGCCTGGTACTATCCTGAACCCAGCGAGTTGGCCAAGCAGATCAAAAACTATGTTGCCTTTTGGAAAGGTGTTCAGGTCGTAGAATGAGAAAGGCCGTGAAATAGGCCTCTTGTCATCCAAGTAACCCTGAGAGAGGTCATGCTTCTACTATACTGTTCTCTGTGCCAGCGAACTCGTTCCACTGGTAACGGTCAGCAGCTTCGTCGTTAGCATAATCACCATCTATGATATAGCGAAACTCATATGCTTTCCCAGACTCAACATCGAAAGTCCCTTTGAAGTTGCCATTCTTCAACTTCTTCAGCTCGGCACCATCAGTGGCCCAATTGTTAAAATCACCTACTACCGCAACAGAGGTAGCTTCTTTAGCTGGCACTGTGAAAGTCACTTTACAGACCGGCCTCGTCTTCAAGAATTGTTTTGTAATTGCCATGATTTCAATTGTTTATTGGTTGCAGTTCAAGGACAAATAAAGGTCAGAAACTTTAGCTGTACAACTTGCATCTCAATTTTTATGAATTTGGTAGAATGTGTGTCAAAAAATTCAAAAAACATCATTTTCAACTTCCAGATCTGCAATTCTTTAAGTGACAGAAAGATCCGGCATTCAATCTTCCTGTGAGCACTTTTTCATGAAATCGATCTCGTACAACACTCCATTGCAGTCCGTAGAGAAGTCGAATGCTGTTTTCTCGTTTGCAACATGCAGTTCTTTTCTTCTATAAAGTGTAGCTTTGTATGAATCAAGGTATCTAACGTATGTTTGGCAAGAAAAACAAACCGGCTATAGACAAAGACCAATTAGAGTTGGTAAAGAACGCACAGCGACGCATCAAACAAAAGAAACGATTGTATTACCATTTTGTGCTATTCTTAATTGGCGCCATTGTGCTTATCGTACTGAATGTCGTATTGGGTTATGGAGAGCAGATCAAACTACTTGGGTTGAATTGGTTTGTCTGGGCCATTGGCCTCTGGGGCCTGCTATTGCTCATCCATGTGTTCGATGTGTTTGTCACGAGTCGATTCATGGGAAAAGAATGGGAAGAGCGACAATTGGAAAAACTATTGGCTATCCAAGAAGCGCGCATCGAAAAGATGAAGAATACGTTGAAAAATGAAGAACTTTTGATGGCCGAGGCAGCCCTGGCCGAAGAAAGAAGACTGAATGCGAATGCTTCCCCCAAAGAAAAAGAACAGGTCATCACCATTATTGCAGCTGTGGCTGAGAATAATGTCATTGGCAAGGACAATGACCTCATTTGGCATCTTTCGGATGACCTGAAGCACTTCAAAGACCTTACCAGTGGCCACCACATCATCATGGGCCGGAAAACTTTTGAGTCCATGCCCAAAGCTTTGCCAAACAGAACCAACGTGGTCATCACACGTCAAGATGATTTTTCAGCAGAAAATGTGATCGTTGCTGGATCACTACAAGAAGCGCTCGAAGTCGCCAAAGAGGATCCACAACCTTTCATCATTGGTGGGGGCGAGATCTATAAGCAAGCACTTCAATTCACAGATAGGATAGAACTTACACGTGTACATCACAGTTTCGAAGGCGACACATTCTTTCCAGAAATAAATACAGTTGTCTGGAAAGAGGTAGATACTAAATTCCATGCCAAGGACGAAAAGCATGAGTACGATTTCACTTTCATCCGCTACGAAAAACGACAATGATTGTGCAGTTTATCGATTATTGATGCATTTCGTCCGAAATAAAATTCAACATTCTTTCAAAAAACAGTTTCTCTTACAAGCCTTGTACTTTTGGTATGAGGTTATTGGTTATTTGATAAATGAATGTTCATGTATAGAAAGAGGGGGATAGTACTTTTATCTTTGTGAACATCATAAAAGGCCGGAGGTGGTTACCCGGCCTTTTTCTTTTCCTATACTTTTCCTAATAGAAATCGTATTTTTGCCCCCATACACCAAAGCCAATTCGATTTTAATGAAAGCATATGTTTTTCCTGGTCAAGGTGCCCAATTTACCGGAATGGGGCTAGACCTTTACGAGAACTCTCCACTAGCACAAGAACTCTTTGAGGATGCCAATGAGATCCTTGGTTTTCTCATCACCGATATCATGTTCGAAGGGGAAGCTGAAGACCTGAAGCAGACCAAAGTAACCCAACCCGCTATCTTCCTACACTCAGTGATCTTGGCCAAGGTATTGGGAGATGATTTTCGACCCGAAATGGTCGCAGGGCATTCGCTAGGAGAACTCTCGGCTTTGGTAGCCAATGGCGCATTGAACTTCGAAGATGGTTTGAAGCTGGTATCGCAACGCGCCCAAGCCATGCAGAAGGCTTGCGAATTACAACCGAGCACCATGGCCGCTGTTCTAGGATTAGACGACGACCTTGTAGAAAACGTATGCAAAGCCACCGAAGGCATCGTGGTCGCAGCAAACTATAACTGCCCAGGGCAGTTGGTGATCTCTGGTGAAGTGCCCGCAGTCGAGGCCGCTTGCGAATCCTTGAAAGAAGCTGGCGCGCGACGTGCATTATTGTTGCCCGTTGGCGGAGCGTTCCACTCGCCATTGATGGAGCCTGCGCGTGAAGAGTTGGCAGCTGCCATCGAGGCTACTACCTTTAATGTGCCAAATTGCCCGATCTATCAAAACGTATCGACCACTGCAGTGACAGACCCAGAGGAAATCAAAAAGAACTTGATCGCTCAATTGACAGCCCCCGTGAAGTGGACACAATCTGTCCAAAACATGATCGCTGACGGTGCTACCCTATTCACAGAGGTAGGCCCAGGAAAAGTGTTGCAAGGACTAGTAAAGAAAATCAACCGCGAAGCGGAGACGGCCGGGGCTGGGATTGGGTAAGAATACTTTTTTGTCATTTCGTACAATTCCGATATTATCGGAAGGGGAGAAATCTCATGCTTTGTAATTTCTCGTTATCTAGCTTTGCCGAACTCTGTCGAAATGACACTTATTATTCCTTCACTCCTTATACACCACACCGTCCTTCATCACAAAGGAGATGCTTTCCATGGTCTTTACATTGTGAATGGGGTCATCATCGGTAGCGACGATATCGGCCAGATAACCTTCTTTGATCTGTCCCAGACGATCACCAACACCTAGAAGCTCGGCATTGGTCACTGTAGCCGACTGTAGCGTTTCTATTACCGGCATGCCTGCTTCGGCCATAAGGCCAAATTCTTGGCCGTTGAGTCCGTGCGGAAATACGCCAGCATCGGTACCAAAAGCAATAGGCACCCCACGTTTATAGGCTTTGGCAAAGGTATTCTGGATCTGCGGTCCAATGGCTAGTGCCTTAGGTACGATGATCGCTGGATAATAGCCTTTGATCTTGGCCTTTTTCGCCACAAAGTTTCCAGCAGTGATCGTCGGCACATAGTACGCGTCTTTTTGCTTCATCAAGTCCATAGTGGCTTCGCTCATCAGTGTGCCATGTTCAATCGTCTTTACGCCATTGCGCACAGCACGTTGCATCCCTTCGTCTCCATGGGCATGTGCAGCCACTTGCATGCCGTATTCCTTCGCAGTTTCGGTAATAGCTTTGATCTCTTCTTCTGTGAATTGTGGGTTTTGCCCACTCTTCGCGACACTCAACACGCCACCAGTTGCTGTGATCTTGATCCAGTCTGCACCATTCTTGTAGCGTTGGCGCACCGCTTTACGGGCATCGTCTATACCATTGACCACGCCTTCTTTAGGGCCTGGATCGCCCATGAGTTCTTTTTTATAGCCATTGGTCGGGTCCGCATGTCCGCCAGTAGTGCCTATGGCCTTTTCAGCAGTGAAAACTCGTGGCCCGGGCACTTTCCCCATGGCAATAGCCTTTCGCAAAGAGACATTTACACCACTTCCTCCCAGGTCACGTACTGTGGTAAAGCCTGCCATCAACGTACGTTTAGCAATTTCAGCCGCTGTGAAAGCAACATCGGCTTCGTTCTTGGTAAAGGGTTCCAGATAGCGACCTGGATTCGTTTCGCCTTCGATATGTACGTGCATATCGATCAAACCCGGCATAACGGTCTTGCTTTTCAAATCGATGACCGTATCATGATCATTCCTAGGGTCGCTATAGCCGTTTTCGACGGCAATAATTCTATTGCCTTCAACAATGACCGTCTTCTGATCAAGTATCTTTCCACTTTTTGTATCGACTAATTTTCCGCAATGAAGAAGGGTCTGCTGCGCTGCGACACTATACAACGAAAACATACACAAAGCGAGTAACGCTCGTTTCATAAAGAGAATTTTGAGTTAAAGAATGTGGAAGTTACAAATTTCTGACTTTCTTCTCCCAGTTCCATGCGCTCAATAATGCTTCGTCTAGCGAAGACACAGTTTTCCAGCCCAACACATCATTGGCCTTGGTGGTATCTGCATAGGCAGCTACAACATCACCTTCACGTCTGGCAACGATCTTATAAGGAAGTTCTTGTCCCGAAACACGCTCAAATCTTTGGATGACCTCAAGCACAGAACTGCCTTTACCAGTTCCTAGGTTATAGACCTCATAGTTGCTTTCGGCCTTACCTTGTAAAATACGTTGAAGGGCCACAACATGCGCTTTGGCCAGATCCACTACGTGGATATAATCGCGGATACAGGTACCATCGGCCGTAGGGTAGTCATTCCCGAAAACGGAAAGCTCTTCACGAACGCCAGCTGCAGTTTGTGTGATAAACGGGACTAGATTCTGCGGAACGCCTATGGGCAACTCCCCTATTTCTGATGACGGATGTGCACCTATAGGGTTGAAATAGCGCAGCGAGATCGATCTTAGATGCGTGTTCGCCTTGCAAGTGTCGCGAAGAATATCCTCACTTATCTTCTTGGTGTTTCCATAGGGAGATTCGGCAGGCTTTGTAGGAGCATCTTCTGTGATCGGCAACTTTTCTGCTTGCCCATACACCGTACATGATGAGCTAAATATAAAGGTCGCATCCTGTTGCTGAGTCATTTCTTGCAGCAGGTATATCAACGACCCCAAATTATTCTCATAATACAGCAAGGGTCTCTCAACACTCTCCCCTACAGCTTTAGAAGCTGCAAAGTGAATGATTCCTTGGATGTCTTGATGTCTTTGGAAAAAACCTTGGACCTTTTCTTTTTTGCGAAGGTCGAATCTTTCGAACTGTGGTTGGATTCCCGTGATACGGACGATTCCATACAATACATCTTCCGAAGTGTTAGAGCAATCATCAACGATCACAACTTCAAAACCTTTTTGTTGAAGTTCTACGACTGTGTGCGAACCGATATAGCCCAGACCTCCTGTGACTAGAATCTTCATCCACCTACGAATTCTATCACTTTAGAGGTAATGTAGGCGATCTGCTCATCATCTAATTCGGTATGCATCGGCAGTGAGATCACTTCTTTCACCAACTGATTGGTCACTATAAAATCTTCCTCCTTGTAGCGCTCATCGGCATATGCCTTTTGCGCGTGAAGCGGCACTGGATAATAGATCGCGCATGGAATGGCGTTGTCCTGCAAATGTTTCAACAAGGCATCGCGATCCGTGTCCAATACTCTTAATGTGTATTGGTGGAAGACATGACAATCGCAACTTTCGCAGATCACGGGGGTGATGATCTTAGCGTTTCCTTTGAATGCCTCGGTATATTTTCTTGCCGCTGCTCTCCTAGCAGTATTGTACTCGTCCAGATACGGCAGTTTGGCTCTAAGTATCGTTGCTTGAATAGAGTCTAACCTCGAATTCACTCCCACTACATCGTGATAATAGCGCTTGTACATGCCATGATTTACAATGCCTCGCATGGTATGCGCCAGGTCATCGTCATTTGTGAAAATTGCACCACCGTCACCATAGCACCCTAAGTTCTTTGAAGGAAAGAAGGACGTGGAAGCCGCATGCCCGATCGCACCTGTTTTCTGTTTTTTCCCATCGGCAAACGTGTATGTCCCACCGATTCCCTGAGCATTGTCCTCTATGACAAACAGCTCATGTTCGTTGGCGATCTCCATGATGGCGTCCATATTGGCAGCTTTTCCAAAAAGGTGCACAGGCACAATGGCTTTGGTCTTTGGTGTAATGGCTTTCTTTATGGCATCGATGCTAATATTGAAATCTACCGGATCCACATCTACCAAAACGGGCGTTAACCCTAAAAGTGCGATCACCTCAACGGTAGCTGCAAACGTAAAATCTGCTGTGATCACTTCATCACCAGGCTTCAACCCTAAGCCCATCATACAGATCTGCAACGCATCAGTTCCGTTGGCACAAGGGATCACATGCTTCACTCCCAAATAATCCTCCAATTCCTTTTGGAACGCATGTACTTCGGGGCCATTGATGTATGCTGAGGATCGTATAACATCAAGTACCGAACTGTCTATGCGTTCTTTGATCTTTTCATACTGACCCTTAAGGTCTACCATCTGTATTCTCTTCATTGGGAAGGCGGATAGAAATTCAAACAATATTACGAAATTGCAAAGGGGCATACAATGAAATGGTCAAAAGAAACGTATTTTTGGCTGCAAGATCAGACCCTTGAGTTTCCTTTACAACATACTTGTATATATAGCTTCATTCTGTTTGAAGCTCGTGGCACTCTTTAACAAAGACATCAAAAAATTTGTACGTGGCCGAAAAGGCATTTTCGAGAAGCTACAAAACGAGATCAAGCCCTCGGACCGGATCCTTTGGTTTCATGCCGCCTCCTTAGGCGAATATGAACAGGGACTTCCTGTGATTGAAAAGGCAAAGGAAAGGTTTGAGAACCACAGGATCCTGGTCACTTTCTTTTCTCCATCGGGGCATGAGGTGAAAAAAAATGACCCGAAAGTTGATATGGTCACCTATCTCCCCCTCGATACGAAAGCGAATGCCCAGCATTTCCTTGACATCGTCAAGCCCGAGATGGCCATCTTCATTAAATATGAGTTCTGGCCCAACTTGTTGATCGAGCTCAAAGCGCGAAAAATCCACACCTTATTGATCTCAGCAGTTTTTAGAAAAGACCAGATCTTCTTCAAAAGCTACGGAAGTTTGATGCGCAAACGGCTGCATGCTTTCACGCATTTCTTTGTGCAGGATGAAAATTCAGCAGCATTATTGAGGGGAATCCATTTTGAGAATGTCTCTATCAGCGGCGACACACGTTACGACCGCGTCTCTGAAATTCTTCGGCAAGACCAAGAACTTGATTTTGCCGCACGCTTCAAGACCGGGAAGTTATGTATAGTGGCTGGTAGCACGTGGCCTGAGGATGAAGCGCTATTCATCGATTACATCAACCAAACAGCACAAGAAGTAAAATTTATCATTGCTCCTCATAAAATAGCAAATGAAAGGATTGAGGTGCTTGTGAGCAAGCTTCAGAAGAAAGTTGCCAGATATTCTGAAATGGAGCGTGACGACCTGGCTGCAAGTGATGTGCTTGTTATCGACACCATCGGGTTGCTGTCGAAACTGTACAAGTATGCCGATATTGCTTATGTGGGCGGCGCCATGGGAAACACAGGATTACATAATACCCTAGAAGCTGCGGTTCACGGCATTCCTGTCATCATAGGGCAGCATTATCGAGGATTTCCTGAAGCAGAGACTTTGATAGAAAAGGGAGGTTATGTGAGTGTCAATGGCCAACAAAGCTTCTATCAACATCTAGGGTCGCTCATCGAGAATCCTACATTGAGGGCTTCAAAAGGAAATATCAACAAGGAGTTCACACAAAAAAACAGGGGGGCAAGCGTCCAAATTGTTGATTTTCTTCGTAAATCAATTGAAAAATAGGTTGTTCGTCGATTTCTTAAAAAAAAGTTAAGGGTAATTTTGGAATCGACCCAAACAATTATCAAATTCGCAACCGATTGTTAATTAACATTTAAACCCAAAGAAATGAAAAAAGTAATTTTAGGACTTTCCCTAGTAATGTTTGCTGGCATGACCTTTACTTCTTGTAGAGAGACTGCTAAAAAAGCAGAAGAAACCGTTGAGACTGCTGCTGAAGAAGCAAACGACGCTGCTGGTGATGCAGTAGATGCTGCAAATGACGCTGTTGATGCTGCTGGCAATGCAGTAGATGCGGCCAAAGATGCTGCAAATGATGCTGTTGACGCTGCTGGCGATGCAGTAGATGCGGCCAAAGATGCTGCAAACAATGCTGTTGACGCTGCTAAAGATGTAGCCAACGATGCTGAGAAAGCTGCCAAAGATGTAAAAGATAATGCTAAAAACACAATGGATAAAGTTACTGGCAACAACTAGTTTTCCATATTTCTTTTAAACATATCTATCAGAAAGGCCTTTGAACGAATTCAAAGGCTTTTTTTGATTGTGCTGCTATTCTTCGCTATAGTTAGCTGAGCAAGTCCCCATAAGGCCATTCAATATAAATTTTGCTTCAAGCAACCAAAGCCTTCCTTTCCTCTTTGTTTTGAACTTCACTAGATCTTCATTGATAAAAGCATGGTAAGGGTCTCGCTCTTCTGAATGTACCCTTAGCCTTAACTGGTCATTTTCAAAGATGAAAGAAGCCACGCCATCGGCTGTTCTACTGTGGATCCCATTGATATAAAGCTCATAATGATCATCCTTTGTAAAACTGTCATCTTCTACTTCTGATAGCAAATACAACGCTTTTTCTTGTATGTTAAAAGCCATTTTGAATCTTGCAGAGAGATCTTCTTCTGATGAAAGAGGATCGCCAAAGAATTCATCGATCGGCACCCACGCCTCATTCTGCCAATCTTGTACTGTTGCATCTATTCTTTTGGGCTGACAATTATAGGCATAGGAGATCTTTCCATTATGAGAAAAGGCGACGCATTGAATTAGTAAAGCTGTACATAGGAAGGATCGTCTCATGGTTGGTCATTGAAGGTCGTGAATTATTTTACTTTTTCGAACCATAGGTTACGAATCGCATCGTTTCTTATATAGAACCCTCTTATACTGTCGTTATCGTCTGCCATGAACTCTATACTTCTCATAAACGGTCTATCGCCAGAGAACAGCATGGACTTGATGGGCGAGAAACGCATACTCCCAACTTTTGCATTGCTGATGATAAGTTCATTCTGTTTGGCCTCGGCATTGAAAGCGATACCGTATTCTTCATTTAGATAGCTTCCTTGGTACAACTCTTCTAGCTCTTCTTCACCAAGTGAAATAGGTGTATATCTTTCAAAAAAGATAGGTTCAGCTGTATCATATTGGTAGATCATTGCATTTGGGTCGCCTTTCGGGAATAAGATGTAGACCTTGTCATCATACGGCACCTTCATTTGAAATTCATTGGAAGACAAAGGTATCAGACTAGACTCGTATCCATTGGCCCTCACATAACGCAGCGTATCGTCCTTTACCTTGATCTGCCTGCTCAACTCACCAAGCCGATCCCAATAATGACCCTCAAATAGTTTGAGCCGTTCACTAGCTAACACTTTGGTCTGCATCCTGCCAAAGTCTGTGGTCTCTGGCTCTGTAAAATGTTCGCCAAGTATGTGATGAGCGGCAATGACACCTAAGAAACCATTATATCCTCTGCCGTTGTTGCTCAATGCGATGGCCGTATAACTATGCTCTGGAAATTTAAAGATGGAACTGTCATGACCTCCTAGACTACCTGTAATATAGGTCGAGAACAGGCCTCTTTCCATATGCCCGTACAATTGACCTAAGGTAAGTTCTCCGTAGCTGGTGTGGTTTGTTCTCCCATTCTTCAGCTTTGCCAACGTATTCATAAGAGTTGCCACCTTTTCAACCTCTCCATCAGCATTCCCCAGGTGATCTTCCCATAGGATAAGATCATCAACACAAGAATAGATGTTATTCATGCCCAACACCGTATTTCTTAGATCTACCAAGATCACGTTCTCTCCTTCTGTTCTGTATGAATGAGCCACTTGGGAAGGTAAATCCGTCATGTCCTCAAGGATTATGGTATGATTCATCCCAAGTGGAAGAAACACTTCTTCTTCCATGTATTTTTTGAAAGATTTTCCGGAAACCTGAGCAATGAGCTTAGCAAGCAGCGCAAAATTAGTGTCAGACCATGAGTATGACGTGCCAGGTTCAAAAGCTGTTTTTTGTTGAAGTGACACCAATTGCAAGACATCTTCTTGAGAAAAGGCGTCTAAAGGTTTCCACCCACAGATAGCTTTGAGAACTCCGAAATCATAGATGCCACTAGTACCAAACAACAAGTCCCTTACTGTGACAAGCTGGCCCAGCTTTTGGAGTGATGCTATGTACTTTCGCGCATCATCCTCTAATTGAACCTTCCCTGCCACTACAAGCTTCAAAACACCATAGGCTGTAAAATGCTTAGAGGATCGCGCCAAATTGAACTGGGTCTTTGAAGTGATAGGCACACCTGCTTCAATATCGGCCAATCCAGCATTCTTTTGGTAGATGACACTTCCGTCTTTGATGATCGCGAAAGAAACGCCTGGGCCGCTTTTTCCTTCCCAGGGTTCAAACAATGCAGCTACCCGATCTTGAAGTTCTTCAGAAAGTGTTGACCGGTCTTGAGCATAAGCAATCCATGTTAAAAAGAGCCAGCACATTGACAATCTAATTGTTCTCATAGTAGAAAAAAGGATTCGTTCGTAATTTTGACCTCGAAGCTGGATGATCGTACGTTGCGTAAAAGCTTCGCACAATGCTATGCCTTATATACATGAAATAGATACTGGGTAATAAATCGGGAGTCCTGAATCATACATCAGGACATATTCCTAAACGCCATGAGAAGACGCCCGATACTTGGAGGGCGTAGTGCCAGCGTGCTTTTTGAAGGCTGCATAAAAAGCTGATTTAGAGTTGAATCCACAATCGTAGCCTATGGCTTCAAAAGAATAATTTGAATTGCTTTTGATCATAGCCTTTGCTTCAGCAACTCGCTTCTTGTTCAAGTAATCAGGAAAGCTAACACCGATGTTATCGTTCAACAACAGTGATAACTTATTGGGCAAGACACCGAGCTTTTTGGCTACTTTGGCGAGTGTAAGGTCGGGGTCTTTGTGTAACTGACCTTCCATCATCATATCTTCCAATCTCTCAGTTAGCACATTCGCATTTTCGACAGGTATGCGCTTTTCTCGGTCTCTTGGCACATTCAGAAAGATCAATTCGTTCCTTTTCTTCGCGAAAAGCAGTAGCAAGGCAAGCAGATAGAAGACGAATGAAAATGAAAGGGCGCCAACAATGTATGAGGTATAGTTGCCTGTATTAAAAGCAATACAGATGATAGCGTTGCCGATGTAGATGCTCAAGAACCAAAGCTTGAAGGAAGGCATTCCTTTCTTAATGCTTTGGACCTTGGGATAGTTCTTCCGAACATAGTATCCGGCAGCAATGACGTAAAGTACCCATTGCAAGTAAATAAGTCGGATGAGCCAGCTTGTCCACAGCCCTTCATGGTCATTCCTTGGGAAACCCAAGAACAGAACAAGAGCCAGCAGCATCAAAACAGCAAACTGTCTCTTCATGTCCTTGCTAGCACTTCGAGTGACCTCGAGCACAGTCTTCACGTAGAAATACAAAAGTGGGCCGATAAACCAACAAGCAAACAACCCGACCTGGATATACACATCGGCCAGGTCATAATTAAAATAGTAGAAGACCGATTTGCCCACTCGGACACTGAGTGCTAATAGAAGTAGCCCAAGAAAGAGGTGGCTTCTGTGTTTAGGTCTTACGTAGAAAAGAAAAAACAACCCCAGTATGATCCCGTTAAATGCACCAAGCGCACTAAAGAAGAATAATAGCTGAGATCGTATGTCCATGAATGAATGTCTATCGAAATAAAGATAGAAATAGTGTTTGAAACTCCTATCGTTTTTAACGATAGGTTTTCATTAGTTTCACCAGGTCTCAATAGAAAAGCGCTTCGAATCGAAGCGCTTTAAACCTTCACTGAGCGCGGGTCGATGTGTGTTAGACCCCGCGCCTTGCGGCACTAGATCCTAAGTCTGGCGTGTCTACCAATTCTATGACAGCCGACCGCTCTTCACTAGTTTTATGTACTTTTTCTTGCCTAGTTTCTAATTCTTCTTTTATATGGGATTACCGTTCATAGAATTCCTAGAACTGCTACTATCTGCTTCATTCGTTTGCTGATCTCTTATTTGATTCTTTCATTATATCTAAACCACATTGTAAGAATCGTGCATATTCATCCTCATTAGGAGTGTAACCTACCGGGTCATTTAAAACAGTTTTTCCATCTGGACTTAACAGCACATAATATGGTTGTGAGTTATTCTGGAAGTATTGGGTCTGAAAGTGTGCCCATTTGTCGCCGTAGCTTTCTAACTTTCTTACACCGCCATTTATTCTTTTTACTCGTACTTGCTCGTTTTCTGGTAAGGCTTTCTTATCATCGACATAGAGTGATATTAACACATAGTCGCCACGTAAGTAACCATCAATTCTTTCTAATGGCCAGACATGTTCTTCCATTTTTCTACAGTTTACACAACCATAACCTGTAAAATCGATCATGATTGGTCTATTCTCTCTTTTAGCATGCTCTAAACCGATCTTTAGATCCTTAAAACAATCCAAATCATTAGGACACTCATTTGGATATATAAAACTATAACCTACGGGAGGCGCTAATCCACTTAATAATGCCAGTGGCCTAAATGTGTTGGTTTCGTTATTCACTCTAAAACCTGACGCCAAATAAATGGCAAAAGCAGCTACCAATACACCAAAAGTGATTCTTGGGAATGAAAGCTTTTTTATTGGTGGGTCATGTGGAAATCTGATCTTGCCCAGAAGATATAATGCTAGCCCTGCAAATATGATGATCCAGATGGCCAAGAAGAGCTCTATTTTTAAAATGTTCCAATGTTGTACCAAATCCGCCACGGACAAAAACTTAAAAGCCAGTGCTAATTCTAAAAAACCTAAAACTACCTTTGTGGTATTCAGCCAGCCGCCGGATCTTGGCAATGAGTTTAACAGTCCTGGGAACATTGCAAACAATGCGAAGGGCAACCCTAGCGCCAAACCAAAACCACCCATGCCAGCTGTTAACTGCCAGGCTCCTCCGTCAGATGTTAATGAGCCTGCCAATAATGAGCCCAATATGGGTCCTGTACATGAAAAGGATACAATTGCCAAGGTCAGGGCCATAAAGAATACACCTAATAAGCCCCCAGCGCGCTCTCCTTGTGTCGTCCTGTTGGTCCAACTTGATGGAAGTGTTAATTCATAGTAGCCAAAGAAAGAAAAGGCAAAGAACACAAAAATGACAAAGAAGATCACATTCAACCAGACATTAGTTGACACATCGTTCAAAATATCCGGGTTCATAGAGTCTAATAGGTGAAAAGGAATG
This sequence comes from Flavobacteriaceae bacterium, assembly GCA_028284745.1. Taxonomy (GTDB): domain Bacteria; phylum Bacteroidota; class Bacteroidia; order Flavobacteriales; family Flavobacteriaceae; genus JANQRC01. The sequence continues at coordinate 14,797 of JANQRC010000005.1, read as the reverse complement.
CTTAAGATCAAGTATACAGCTAAAATGGAGAACCCGTACAACAATGCTTTGGAGATACCTGACGCTTTTTTACTTTGCCTTCCTTCCTTTTTTATGAAAAAGCTAACCGTTAAAGGGATCATAGGGAACACACAAGGTGTTAACAATGCCAATAAACCACCTAAGATACCTAGCCCAAAGATACTCAGCAGTGATCTTCCTTCGTCTTGAGCATCCGGAGCGTCAGAAATAACTTCGTCATGACATTCGATCTCAGATCTTTTAAGGTTACTTTCGGTTAAACCGTATAATAACTGATTTACTTCTGTCTCGTCTATTTCAACATCATCTCCTATAGTTTCTTTTGAGGTACTGGTTCTGCCAAATGAAAATTTGAATTCGAAAGGGATGTCAGCGGGTGGTAAACACCGTACATCATCACAGGTCATGAAGGTTATACTTCCTTTAATTATTGCATCGCTGTCATTCAACTTCACTTTTTGAGTAAAAATGGCCTTTTCGAAGAATTTCGAAAGTTCCATGTCAAAAATGGCATCGTACTTGGTTACTTTATGGTCATCGCTCTCCTCTACTCTTCCCAATAATTCAAAACTGTCATTTTTGTCGAATGTAAATACTGAAGGTACCGGACCGCCTTCGCCGATAAATTGTGAGTAAACTGCCCAATTTTCTTCAATGGTCGCTGTAAAAATTAGCTCATACTCATTATCATTGAGTTTCTTTGATTCAAAAGTCCAGTCGACTGGATCAAAAATCTGAGCTTGCAACTTAAACCCACTAAATAGTATAGCCGTAAAAAGGATTAGTTTTTTCATAACTAATCCTTCTTAGGCTTGAATACTATTTCGAATGATCTGCCATTTTGTTGAATATCTTTTGCCAAAGCTTGTATCTCTTCTTTAGAGATCTTATTTACGATATCTTCAAAGTTCCTTGCTTCATCCCTATTATATCCATCTCTATAGAAAGTAGTCAACAGATCCATCGCATACTTATTCTTGTTTTTTGCCTGCTCTCTTTCCTTTAGGAAATTTGTCAGCGTTTTATTTAGATCATCATCGTTTATTTCTCCATTGGCGATCTTGGCAATCTCTTTATGCACTATCCCTACCAGTCTATCGGCCATATCAGGATCACAATCAAAAGAAACCGCTACATAGGCCAGTGTTTTGGGCTCTTTAAACAACCTGGACGAAACGCCAGGACTATAAGCGCCACCTTCTTGCTCTCTTACTGTTTCTGTGATGCGCAACTTTAAAATGTCACCTAAAGCCTGTGTTACGAGCTTATTCTTCACATTGTAAGGTATTTCCTTTTTTAAGGAGATATTTACATTTGCCTTGGGGGTTTCCATCGCAAGAAAGACGTCTTCATCAATTCTGTCTGACTTCCAGTCAGTATCGTTATCCTTATAGCTTTCTTTGTCTGCAGTGGTTGGCAAAGAAGCAATGTATTGTATCAATAAGGGTTGTAACTGCTGCTGTTCTATGTCGCCCACAATATAAAATTCGAAATCAGCCGGGTTTGCAAAACGACTCTCGTAAATGGATTTAATCTTATCGAAAGAAATGGCATTGACATAATCCTGGTCAAAGACCCGCTCTCTGGGGTGGTTTTCTCCGTATAGAGTAGTAGTAATACCATCACGCATTTGTTCTCTGATATCTTTACCTCTTCCTATCAAATATTGATCGATATTACTTTGTAATACTTTGAATGCCTCTTTGTCAAAACGTGGTCTTTCAAAATACAGGTAAACCATTTGCAACAAGGTCTCTACATCTTTGGTCGTAGAAGACCCTGTCATGCTTTCGATAGTTTCTCCAAGCCCCGGGCCAACCCAGACGGTTTTACCTGCCAATATCTTGGGCAATTCTGTAGCACTATAATCACCCAAACCGGACATCTGGACCAGGTTGCTCATTGCCCCTGCTGAAGGCAGGTCCTCAGCTGCGATCAATGATTCACCACCATGGCTTATAGCATTAAAGTCCACCTTGTTTTTCTCATTATCGGTAAACTTATAATGCACTTTTATCCCATTGCTCAATACATAGGTCAATGCTCCCAGGTCTTTATTTTCTACTACTTCTTTAATAGAGCCTTGTTTGATCTTCAACCCGGACAGTAATGTTTTACCACTGGATTCATCCCTGTAAGGCGCTATACTGGCATCATTTGCTAATGATGTTAAAATTTCATTAGCCTGCTGCTCTGTTAAATTATTATTTCCCTCAACACCGGTTACATTTGAGTACCTGTTCTTCTTTGCATACAGTTTTTTAATGACATCATGGAGCTCTTTAGCACTCAATGTTGCAAAAATTTGCTTCGCCAATTCGTATTCTTTTTCTAAATCTGTAATGGTCTCATTACTTAAATAGTTATCTAGGATCGGTCTTATTATTGCCCAGTGGGGTTGATCGTCCTTTTTAGAGATATCGGTTTCATAACGGTTAGAGAATTCTTTAATGATCCTATCTATTTCAGGTTGGGCAAAGCCGTGTTTAACTGCTCTCTGAACTTCTGTCAACACTTCTTCAAAAGCTGCTTGTTGCTTATCGGGTTTTGGGAAGATCCTAATATCGAACGCATTGCTCGTACGCGTCATAGATCGATAGCTTATTCTGGCTCTTAAGTATGAGGCCTCCGGCTTTTGAGCTTTATCTGATATTCTCGTTGAGAGCATTGAGGTTGCCATATCTTCTAATAAAGACTGTCTAAGGTCAGCTACCGTTTGGTCTTTTATCGATTTTTTGTGTCTAATGCCAAATTCTATGGCTGAGGTAGAGATTTCGGGATCCATCCCTAAGCTGTACAAGAGCTCTTCATTATCAGGAATATCTACTACAAATCGTTTTCTTGGGTTTTTAACTGCTGGAATATGAGAAAACTTTTCTTTTATTTTTTGCTCGACCTCATCAACAGCTATGTCTCCGACCACTGCAATTGCCTGTAGATCTGTTCTGTACCAGTCATGATAGAAATCGCGCAAGGTCTTGTACTTAAAATTCTCTACTACAGACATCAAACCAATAGGAAATCTTTCAACATATCTGGAATGGTTGAAAGTGGCGGGCATTGATGCTCGATATAAACGCATTCGTCCACTTTGACGTGTACGCCATTCTTCTTTAATGACTCCTCTTTCAGCATCTATTTCTTCTTCTGTTAGTGACAGGTAGTTACACCAGTCGTGCAGTATTGTCAGACAAGTATCTACCAATCCATCCTTGGTAGGAATGTTATTTAGGTTGTACACCGTTTCATCAAAAGATGTATAAGCATTGATGTCTTTTCCAAATACAGCTCCATGTTTTTGCAGGGTATTTAGAATGCCTTTCCCCGGGAAGTTTTCAGTGCCGTTAAATGCCATGTGCTCTAAAAAGTGTGCCAGCCCTTGTTGGTCATCATTTTCAAGCATCGAACCAACATTTTGTATGATGTAATAGGTCGCGGCATCTTTAACCACATCGGTACTTTTAATGTAGTAGGTCAGGCCATTTGGCAAGACTCCCTTTTTAATACTTTTTTCAATGGGCAATGGCTTGTTCAGATCCAGTCTCTGTGCAGACAAACTGTGCGCAAACAATAGCAGGATCATACTTGTTGCTAAGGTGTTTCTCATTTTGAAGTTCATTTTAATTTATGATTGCTACGAATTATTGTCTTTAGCTCTCTTCATTATCTTTAATGGCGATGTTTAATCATACTTGTGTGCCTGCCTTCCAGACAAGATCCATCTGGCCGGCACAGGCCTCAATTGTTATCTCAGGCATCGCCTAATTTTATTTATCATCAAATATTTTTCCCAAGGTTTCATCTAACCACTTTCCTCTTAAACCTGTTCTCATAATTTTACCTGTTGTTCCATCTATCAATACGTTATCAGGAATTGCAAATACGCCATAATCTTGGACTACATTACTCTTAAATCCCTCAAGGTCTGATAACTGTGTCCAAGGCATACCATCTTCTTTGATGGCTTTTATCCATGAGTTCTTGCTTTTGTCCAATGAATAAGCTACTACATCAAATCCTTTATCATGGTATTTGTTATACTGTTTTAAAACATTTGGGTTTTCTGCCCTACAAGGGCCACACCAGGAGGCCCAGAAATCTAATAGCACATAGTTGCCTTCTGTCACTAAACTGCTAAAATCTACAGTATTTCCATCAACATCCTGTGCCTTAAAATTCTTATAGTTACCACCAATTTTAATCGATGCCTTGGCATTTAAAAGCGCTTGGTATTGTTGCTTCCTGTTTTTATAATAAACTCTAAGCCCTGAATTTTTAACATCTTCTGATAAGTTCTCGATCGATACCCCTTTCGCTAGTAGTAAGCTATCATTACGCATACTCCTACTTTCAAGCTGGATCATGGCTAAGAGCCCCTTTAAGTTATTGGTATTCTCCTTATGCGTTGTCACTAAAAATTGTTCTTTATCTTTATATATCTTTCTACTAGTTGCTCTTGCTTTTTCCAAAACATCAAGCTCTTCCTGGCTCCTGCCTTCAAGAGGCTTTTCTTTACTCCAGTCAATATTTAATTTATCGAACACTTTTTGGTTATCTTCATCCCTCTTCGAAAAGGCTTTATCCAATTCGGCATTAAGCTCACGCACCTTTAATTGAGCGGGTGAATTGTTAACGATAGTAACTTCCGGCACGATATGCCCCGAATGAGTTCGGTTAGGGTTATCGGGATCTTCAACCATTATTTCTACACTAATATGCTGACCATTATCTGCCATTAACAGCGCTTGGTAGGGATTTTGTATTTTTCCCCCTTCTAAAATCATATAATCTTTATCTTCAAGGATCAAGTTTAAAGCTGTTGCCGGTCTAATAGTTCTTTTGAATGTGAATTTTCCATCAATAGCAGTTGTAGTATCAACTTCTTCGCCATTGGCAGATAATATGATTTTCTGGTCGGCAATTCCTTTTAGGTAGCCTTCAACTACCACTTGATCGTTTTGTACTTGCTCACAAGACATAGTAATGCTTATTAAAAGCAATAAGGCACTAAATACTTTTTTATTCATCTTAATTAAGTTTTTATTTGGTGTTATTATTTATTTTTTGAAGATCCCTTCTGGTTTTTCAGCAAATAGTTTTCCTCTTGATGTTTTGGTCATTACCTTACCTGCAGAACCATCGATCAGTACATTATCTGGCGTTAATGTCATGCCATAGGCTTGCTTGCAAGACTTTACTTATCTTTCAAATCAGACAAGGAGACCAACGCCATACTATTTTTATATGGTTTTTTAGCTAGATTTCTATGATGATCTATGGTAAGATGGAACCAGCATGATCATTAGGATCTAGCTGGTGGTATCTATTATCTGGTTACTTTATAATAATCATTACAGGTTAGTTGCCGTCCCTGGGGTTTTGTACAATTTGTACAAGGGGTGAATCACTAATTACAGCTCTTGGAATAGGCAATACAGAATTTAGATCTCCCGGGTTTAATGTATATGTTATATCAGCCGCAGAATTGCGATGAGTGACGCTGATGTTATCATTATCTATTAAATTATAACGCTTAATATCTACAATACGCCACTGAGAAAAAGCTAACTCACGCCTTCTTTCTTCTTTTGTGTACTGCAATGCCATTCCGACATCTGTAAGATCTACATAACCATCTTCGTATCGGTGACTTCTTAAAAAATTAAGGTCATCTAGTGCTGATGCCCCGTTACCCATCCTGGCGTTAGCCTCTGCTCTGATCAAATACATTTCGGGAATGTTAACGCCACAGTTCACCCTACCTGGTGCTCTAAAGAATGCATTATATCCACTTCTTCCTACAAACATATTAGTAGACGGATCAAAGAACTTTCGTTTTCTTATGTCTGTATCTTCATACATTGCCACTAAATCCGGATTTGCCACTATATTAGGCAGGGGCTGAAAAGCTCCTCCAATCACCTCAAATACAATAGCTTCTTTATCTGTGGCAATATTGGATCCGTGGGGCAACTCATAACTGTCCGGAAAAGATCCAAAAGCTGGCACGAACGTTACATCATTCTTGTAATCATACAAAGCGCCATTTAAAGCAAGTGCATTAGAGGCGTTTTCTTCCGCTTTTGCCCAATCGCCCATCAACAAACAGGTTCTTGCCAACAGGCCATAAGCACCTTGTTTATATATTCTGTCATTGAATGGAGGTGCAGCGTCAGGTAAGAGTGCTATGGCATTTTCTAGATCTGATATGATAGCATCGTAACATTCTTGTAATGTTGCTCTTTTCAACACATAGTCTGATAAAGAACTTTCAGGGATCACTACCCCGGAATTTTCCTCGTTAGCATAGTCTTGACTATAATGTCTTGAATATAAGTTAACGATCTCTAATAGATTATTAGCACGAATGGCATAGGCCCTACCTTCTAATGTATTTAATTCCTCTGCACTTCCATTAACACTTCGAACATTTTCTAAAACAATATTAGCGATATTTATATTTTCATACAGAGACTGGTATGATGTAAAATTTGTTGCCTCTGTTTCATCAAACAAAAAGTCCTCGAACATTAAAGCCTCGGCAACGGGATATACAATAGGAATCCCATAAGGTTGAAATTCGTCTGTAAATTCATAGACGTCATCGCCTATAAATAAGGCTTCATAATTTTTACTGAAATTCTTTGTTGAAGAATCATTAAGTAATAATTCTATATCTTCTGCTTGTGTTACTCTATTCTTCCCCTTTTCTTCGATATCAATATAGTCATAACAAGAGGTTGCCATGAGCAAAATGCTAAAAGCACAAATGTTTTTTATTATATTTTTCATTGTCAAATTCTTTAAAAGTTAGCTCTTATTCCTAAAATAAACTGCTTGGCCGGAACCAGGCGTGATGGCCCGGTCGATCCTATCTCACGGTTGTTAAAACTTAATGTGCGAGGTGTTCTCTGTTGACCTGTATAGTCTGGGTCAAAATCTTTATTTGCAGACCATAGTAGCCCCAAATTGTTGGCTTGAAATGTAATGGAGGCACCGGTTAGCCCTATGTTCTTTACCAATTGATCAGATACGTTGTATTTTAATGAAATATTACTTAACCGAATATGTGATGCGTCTTCGATCACGGCATCTGAAAAATTATAGAGTCGGAATGGAACACTACTTCTCAAAAAACGAGGTAAGCTGGGAAGCCCTGCAATACCAGGCACATTGGTCGTGGCTTCATCGCCCGGTTGTCTCCAACGGTTTGCTATTTCTGCATCAGCGACTCCGTTCACACCCCTGGTAAAATTATAGGATGGACGTCTAAACTTATGCCCTAACTTATAACTCATTAAGAATGCCAGCTCAAAGTTTTTATAACTAAAGGTATTTGTAAGACCGCCATAGAACTTTGGCGTTCTTCTCCCGGTCTGATAGGTCAATATTGCTCCATCAGGATCTTCCAGGTCACGGTATGTTAAAAAATCAATGATCGGACTGTTTGTGTCATGAGCATCACTATAAATTTGTGGAAGTCCCTGATCGTCTAGCCCGGCATACCTAAAGCTGAAAAAAGCATCTATTGGGAACCCCTGTACAAATTCATTATAATTACTAACCCCGGGTATCGCATACTGTTCCGGTGTGTTGCCTATTAAATCAGCGGCTATAATTTCATTTTTGTTATGAGCAAACGTCAAGTAACTGCTCCATCTAAAATTGTCATTTCTTATGATCTGTGCATTAAGGGCTACTTCTATACCCCTGTTTTCTAAAACCCCATTGTTAATGGCGGGGTTGAGATTTCCCAAACCAAAAGTTGGATTAGGTTCTGTTCTAACCAATAGGTCTTCACTCTTTTTGGTATAATAGTCAACTGAACCGGACAACCTATTGTTAAATAAAGTAAAATCTAAACCTACATTAAAGTTTTTGGTAGTTTCCCATGTTAAATTAGGATTTGGCCTTGCTGCTGCAACATTAACAGGGCGTCCATAGACAGGGTCAAGAAGTAGAGTTGCAAAAAATGAAGGAACCCTGGCCACTACCAAAAAGGCAGTTGTACTCGGGTCAGGCAAAGCAGTAAAACCATACGTTACTCTTGGCTTTAGTTGATCTATCCACGATGATTTGAAAAAATCTTCATTATGCAAATTCCAGGCACCGCCAGCTGACCATAAAATTGTTGTTTTATTTCGTTCTGAAGCTCCTAATAAACTTGCGCCATCTATACGCCCACTTCCTGTTATTATATATTTTCCATCAATGTCGTAGTTAAGATTACTATATACACCAAAAATTCGGCTTCTTGCTTCATTAAAATTCGGCAAAATGTTAAACTCAAAACCATCAGGTCTTCCTGTATAAGTAGGCACCCTCCTATTTAACCATTCTGATATACTGAATTCTGAACTTGAAAAGTCAAAAAATGTTAAGCTTCGGTCGTCATACCCATAATAATTAACAGCTCTATCACTTGTTTTCGACTCTTGTAGTTCTATACCTCCAATTACTGTTAAGCGATGGTCATTCTTAAATGACTTATCAACATTAAACTGCCCGCCATAAACATGCCTTGTGTTCAAAGAGTTAGATTCTGTTAATCTACCCCCCACAGGGAAAAGGCTATTTAAAGAATTATCTGGGTTTACACTAGTAAATCTAAATTGCTGGAATCTAATAGCATACGCGTCTGCAGAAGTAAGATTACTTGCTGCCCCTCTAAAACGTTGGAAACTATACCTACCTTCTACATTAAGCCAATCTGTTATCTTGAAATTTAACTTGGCAAACATACGCATGCTAACATTGTTAAACGTATTATCTACACTTTGTATATCTTCTACCGGATTGTAGGTACTTTTTACATAGCCCAAATTATTAAAATCGTCAACTCGAGTTTGATTAACTACCCCATCGATAGGTAATAAATTACCATTGGCATCAATAATACTTGTATAAGCTCTTGACCTGTCATCATTGAAAAGAATATCATCTCTAAGCGGATTGTTATTGTTTCCGCTAATAAACGACAGGGTTGAGCCTAGCTCTAGATCTAGTTTTTTAGAAATTGTCACTTTATCTCTCAAGTTCAAGGTAAATGTCTCGCGATCATTTCCCACATGTCGTGAAGGAGCATCTTCATAAAGAAAAGATGCATAAAAATTGTTTTTATCTGATCCGGTAGACAATGACAGGCTGTGACGCTGTATAAAACTGCTTCTATACAAATTGTCTCTGATTTCCTTCAATCTGTCAACATTGCTCAACCGAGCAATTTCAGCATCAAATTCTTGCTGAGTCCCGGTGCCAGGCACATTAAAAGTGGGCGCTCCATTTAAGTTAAAATAGGCAAGATCTACCGGGTCTGACCAATCGGTACCAAACCCAAATGGATCTACAATATCAGACTCATAATTAATTAAACCTAGGTCTAAGGCCTCTAAACGCCATTCTACCATGTCTGCGGCAGATGCCTGATGTAAATTACTCAATGGCTGCCTTTCTGACGCGATAAGGTCTGAAGAATAGCTAATAGTAACTTTACCGCTCTCCTTCGCCGATTTTGTAACAATAACAATCACACCATTTGATGCCCTTGCCCCGTAAATAGCACTAGCCGAAGCATCCTTAAGAAAAGATATGCTCTCAATATCATTAGGGTTCACACTATTAATACCTTCCTGAATAGGAAAACCATCAACAACAATTAAAGGAGATTGGTTTCCGAAAGTGGTCTGTCCACCTATGTCAATGCTTAGTTCTCCTTCAATATCGTTATTTAGGATCAATCCAGGAACAAGACCTTCCAAACGTGAAGTTACATCAGTGGTTATTCTATTTTCTATTTGTTTAGTAGATAATGTAGTCGCATTAGCTGCAGAACGCTCTTTAGCTATTTTTTGATAACCGGTCAAGATCACTTCTTCAAGTTGGTCAACGGAATCTTCAAGAATAATAGTATACGATCCTTTTTTAGAGCTTATCTTCTCGGAATAATGAGCATATCCTATTCCAGAAACAACCAAAAAGTGGTCCAAAGCGACCGTTAATGTAAAATTACCATCAAGGTCTGTAGCTACTCCGTTAACAATAAGATCTATTGGAGGGTCACTTACATCAGTAGGCTCTTTACTTAAGACATAAACTGAAATACCGGGGATTGGGTCTCCTGATTTGTCTAAAACAGTTCCCGAGATGTTAAATGTGTCTTGAATCGGGACATTTAAAACTGGATGCGTTTTGCGCTTTACAACTATTGTGTTATTGCTGAATTCGTAAGTGCAACCAATAGGGTCCAACCCCTTTTTCAAGAGTTCACTAGCCTTTGCGGTCCCTTTTTCAAGGTAAACTTTGGGGGCGTTGGCCAAGTGCTTTTCATTAAATACAAACGAATAATCTGTCTGTTCTTTTATCAAGTTGAAAATTTGCTCAACCGAGGCAGTCTGGTCGTTGCCGATCCTAATTTTTGCATCTTGTGAGTTTCCGGTATTAGCAGAAAAAGCAAATACCGTGGTACAACACAATAAGATAAAAGTTCTCATAATTTGCTGAATAAGCCTTTGATCAAAAAATGCAAAGACCTGGAGGAGTTTAAAATTCATAAATTTGTGTTGAGTTAGTTAAACTTGGTTTTAATTAATTCTCTAATACCGAGAGGAATATGCTATTGCCGTGGAAAGTGACTAGCAATATTCCTCTTTTATTTTACGATGATTCGTTTGTTTTCAATGCTGAATGTTACTTCGCCTGTTTTTTCCAGGATCACCAACAGGTCTAGCACATCATCAGTTCTTTTAAGCATTCCAGAAAAAATCTCATCCTTTTTCTTTTCGTCTTCATAGACAATCTCTAGATCATACCACCTTGAGAGCGTCTTTAACATCGAAAACAACGGCTCTTTTCTAAACATGAAAAACCCATTCTTCCATGCCGTTTCATAAGCAATGTCAACCGTTCTAATTTCAATTTGCTCAGACTGAGCATTTATTACGGATTGCTCACTGGGGCGTAATATGTTGCTCACGACATCATTGCTAATGGCAATGCTGCCTTCGACCAGGGTGGTGTAAGATGCCTCATCTTCTCTATATGCCTTCACATTAAACTCAGTGCCAAGCACCACAATGTTCTGGGCCTGGCTTTTAACCTTAAAAGTAGCTCCGTTATGATCTTCACTGGAAGATACATCAAAGTACGCCTCTCCATACAGTAACTCAACCTCGCGCATCTCGCCTTCTATGAAGTTTATAGGGTATTTCAATTTTGAATCTGAATTGAGCCACACCTTTGTACCATCAGATAACTGAACAAAGAATTGCCCTCCCTTAGGAATGGTCAAGTAATTGTATTGAGCTTTGGCAAGTGCTCTCTCTGAGATGTCATACACTAATTTTTCACCATCACTAGTTCTATTCGCCAAATCATATACATTACCTTTTTCCAGCGTTATATGTTCGCCGTTTTCTAATGTTAAAACGGCCTTATCTGTGCCAGGAACAATAGATTGTCGAGATACTGTGCCATCATTATCAAAATTGAGGTCCGATCTCTTCAAAAGAAATGGAAGCCATACCAATAGAATGACGGCAGCAGCAGCAGCATACCTCCAAAGACCAATCTTGACCATTTTGCCCTTGGGCCTATCTATTTTGGCTAAGATCTTGCTCCAAGATTCAACATCAGGGCCTTGCCTTATCGCTTCAATTTCATCGACTGTAAAATTGATCATCACATACTCGTTGAATATTCTCAGGTTTCCATTATCAACCCATTCAATGAGCTCTCTAGCTTCCTGGTCAGAAAGCTGCTGGTCAAAATATTTAGTGATCAGGTCTTTTGTTCTTTTATCCACGGATTCTTTTCTTATTTATTACTATTACGGTTCCACTTTTAAATATGCCTATTCATTTTTTTATTTATTTTTAATATTTTACGTTTTTCATGAAACATGGGCCACAAAGAAGAAATCTCTGAAATAATAAGAGCCTTAAGAAAAGGGGACAGGAAAGCCTTTAGATCAGTATATGATCTTTACGAGCGAAAATTGTTCGCTTTTATCTATGGGTACACAAAAAATGAGCCCCTAGCCAAAGATATTTTGCAAGAAGCTTTTATAATCCTATGGAATAGGCGAGAAACATTGAAACCCGAAAATTCCATAAAAAGTTTTTTATTCAAAATTGCTTACAACACCTACATTGATAGACTTCGTAAAAAACAAAACGAGCTAAATGTACTCAATCAATGGAGGTACAAGCGAATAGTAGACGCAATCGATGAAGATAATGAGACCAGAAGTTTACGTATTGAAAAGATAAAAAATGCTATAGATAGTTTACCCAAAAGATGCAAAGAGATCTTTCTGCTTTGTAAATATGAAGGTTTTAAATACTCTGAAATAAGCGAAATACTTGACATTTCTACTAAAACCGTTCACGCACAAATGGTAAAGGCTTATAAGTTAATTAGAGAAGAGTTCAAGGATGATACTAAGTTGTTACTTTTTCTCAATTTTATCAGCAGTAGGGTTTTCAGGGCGGGATAGCTAATGGCCTCCTGGATCGGTCTCTCTGATAAGGCCTGCTCAATAACTTCTCCTTGATCAAAATTCCTATGCCATTCACACGATAAAAGCTCAGATACGTTTAGGTATTTTGAACTTTTTCAAACCAACTAAAACAGAGCTAAATAACATTTTCTATACTGCTTTCTCAAGTTTCCTCAGATTCAAGCGCTTACCTGACCAGAGGTTATCACGTAGTTGTTGAAGATATCGATAGTAGCAATGTTGCACCTATCCCGTACCCAAACAAAAAACCCTTCGCTGAGATAGCAAAGGGTCTGAAGTGCGGATGAAGGGAGTCGAACCCCCACGCCTTGCGGCACTAGATCCTAAGTCTAGCGTGTCTACCAATTCCACCACATCCGCTTAGGCCCCGACAATTATCGGGATGCAAATATAAATAAGTTTTTCTACATAAAAACTTTACCCCTCCAAAAAACAAGCTTTTTTGTATTTTTAAAAAGTAATCTATTTTCAATGGAAAGTATCAACAACTACCTGCGCCAAAACAAAGACCGATTTCTCACCGAACTCACCGAACTCCTCAAAATCCCATCAATTAGTGCCGATCCGGCCTATAGTCAAGATGTACTTGATGCGGCCGAGGCGATCAAACATAGCCTTGAAAAAGCAGGTTGTGACTCCGTTGAGATCTGTGAAACACCTGGATACCCAATTGTATATGGCGAAAAGACCATCGACCCGAAGCTGCCAACCGTCTTGGTCTATGGGCACTACGATGTGCAACCACCCGACCCTTTAGACCTTTGGCATTCGCCACCGTTTGAACCAGTGGTCAAGCCCACCGAGAAGCATCCTGATGGTGCCATCTTTGCGCGCGGGGCTTGCGACGACAAAGGGCAGCTGTACATGCATGTGAAAGCTTTCGAATACATGGTTGCTGAAGCAACATTGCCCTGTAACGTCAAGTTCATGATCGAAGGAGAAGAAGAGGTCGGCAGCGAGAGTCTAGCGTGGTTTGTTCCGCGCCATCGAGAAAAGCTAGCCAACGATGTGATCTTGATCTCCGATACAGGCATGATCGCCAATGATATTCCCAGCATTACCACAGGACTACGCGGATTAAGCTACGTGGAGGTAGAAGTTACTGGCCCGAATCGCGACCTGCATAGCGGCCTCTATGGCGGTGCTGTTGCCAACCCGGTCAACATCTTGGCCAGGATGATCGCCTCACTGCATGACGAGAACAAGCATATCACCATACCGGGCTTTTATGACAAGGTGGAAGAATTGACCGCAACTGAGCGTGCCAAGATGGCCGAGGCTCCTTTTTCACAAGAAGCCTACAACAAGGCCTTGGATATTGCCTCAGAATATGGTGAAGAAGGATACACAACCAATGAGCGCAATTCCATTCGACCCACACTAGACGTCAATGGCATCTGGGGCGGTTATATCGGCGAAGGTGCTAAGACCGTATTGCCTAGCAAAGCCTTTGCCAAGATTTCCATGCGCTTGGTGCCCGACCAAGATTGGAAGGAGGTCACCGAGCTCTTCAGCAAGCATTTTAAAAGCATCGCTCCACCCAGTGTTTCCGTAGAAGTAAGACCGCATCATGGCGGGCAAGGCTATGTCACACCTATCGACAGTGTTGGTTACAGGGCAGCCTCAAAAGCTTATGAGACCACTTTCGGAAAAGTACCCATACCTCAGCGAAGCGGCGGCAGCATTCCAATCGTCTCCCTATTCGAGAAAGAGCTAGAAAGCAAGACCATTTTGATGGGCTTTGGGCTGGATAGCGATGCGATACACTCGCCCAATGAACATTTTGGCGTTTGGAACTATCTGAAAGGCATCGAGACCATCCCGTGGTTCTACAAGTACTTTGCTGAGCTGAGTCAGTAATTTTTGGGCGTTCCCCCGAATGGCCCGGGGTCAGGCTATACGCTTCGATCTTTTGCAGATGCTTCGCATCGCTCAACATCCACAAAAGGATTTCCACTACTATCCTTAACGCAAAGTGTAACATTGCAGCATTTTTTGCGTTTCATAAGTATTCATCATCAAAAATGGACCCTATGAAACGTTTTTTCTGGATGTGCGCCGGCGCCGACCAAGACATCCTTGCCGAATGCTCTAGATCCGAACAAATAAAACAGGCGGGGATCGGCGGCACCGTATTCTTTACAGCCGTCATGGCCTTTATCGCTTCCGCCTATGCGCTGTACACAGTTTTCGACAATAGCTACGCTTCCGTATTCTTCGGACTGATCTGGGGACTGCTCATCTTCAACCTAGACCGTT
>JANQRC010000051.1 GCA_028284745.1 Flavobacteriaceae bacterium | reverse complement strand
ATTTTGCCTGAAGCATTTGCTGTAGTCAAAGAGACCGCCAAACGCTTCGCTAATAACGAGACACTCACAGTTGCTGCCACACCTTTCGACCGCGAACTTTCTGGCAGCAAGGAATATGTAACGCTTCAAGACGAAAAAGCCATTTGGAACAACTCCTGGGATGCCGCTGGCAAAGAAGTCACTTGGGATATGGTTCACTACGATGTGCAGCTTATCGGAGGGATTGCCTTGCACCAAGGGAAGATCGCCGAGATGCAGACCGGTGAAGGTAAAACACTTGTAGCAACGCTTCCAGTATACCTAAATGCGCTCACCGGCAACGGTGTGCACCTGGTAACCGTGAACGACTACCTTGCCAAGCGAGATAGCGCATGGATGGCACCCATCTTTGAGTTCCATGGAATGAGTGTTGATTGCATCGATCATCACAAGCCCAATTCCGCCGCAAGGCGAAAAGCATACACGGCAGATATCACCTACGGGACAAACAATGAGTTTGGGTTCGATTACCTACGTGATAACATGGCACATTCGCCAGACGACCTTGTGCAGCGAAAGCATAACTATGCCATTGTTGATGAGGTGGATTCTGTGCTTGTCGACGACGCGAGAACCCCGCTGATCATTTCAGGACCTGTTCCGCAAGGCGACCGTCACGAATTCAACGAGCTGAAGCCTAGAGTATCAGATCTTGTAACCAAACAGCGTCAGCACCTTACAGGTGTTCTGGCCGAGGCCAAGAAACTGATCCGTGAAGGCGACACCAAGCAAGGTGGGTTCCTACTGCTTCGTGTGTATCGTGGGCTGCCAAAGAACAAAGCACTGATCAAGTTCTTGAGTGAAGAAGGTGTGAAGCAACTGCTTCAGAAGACTGAGAACTTCTACATGCAAGATAATAACCGTGAGATGCCCAAGGTAGATGAGGACCTGCTATTCGTCATCGAAGAGAAGAACAACCAAATAGAGCTTACCGACAAAGGCATCGAATATCTTTCTGGCGATAGCGGCGACAAAGACTTCTTTGTTCTTCCGGATATTGGTACTGAAATTGCCAAGATCGAGGACCAAGGCCTAGAGATCGAAGATGAGGCGCAACAAAAGGAAGAGCTTTTCAAAGATTTCAGCATAAAGAGCGAACGTATCCATACGCTCAACCAACTACTAAAGGCCTATACCCTATTCGAAAAAGACGTCGAGTACGTGGTGATGGAAAACAAGGTGATGATCGTTGACGAACAGACAGGTCGCATCATGGACGGGCGTCGTTATTCCGATGGATTGCATCAAGCGATCGAGGCCAAGGAAAATGTAAAGATCGAAGCCGCCACACAGACCTTCGCGACCATCACCCTGCAGAATTATTTTAGGAT
The DNA here is from genome assembly GCA_028284745.1 of Flavobacteriaceae bacterium. GTDB lineage: Bacteria > Bacteroidota > Bacteroidia > Flavobacteriales > Flavobacteriaceae > JANQRC01. The sequence goes on along the minus strand of JANQRC010000051.1, from coordinate 33,222 downwards.
GTACAGCAAATTGGCGGGGATGACCGGTACGGCCATTACTGAAGCTGGTGAATTTTGGGAGATCTACAAGCTAGACGTGATGGAGATCCCGACCAACCGTCCAATTGCTCGTGATGACCGTCAAGACCTCATCTATAAGACCAAACGCGAAAAGTACAATGCCGTTATTGAAGATGTCGTGAACCTTTCCAATGCAGGTAGGCCCGTGTTGATCGGTACGACTTCGGTGGAAATCTCTGAGTTGCTCGGAAAGATGCTTGCCATGCGTAAGATCCCGCACAACGTACTGAATGCGAAACTTCACAAGAAGGAAGCAGATATCGTTGCCGAAGCTGGAAAAGGTGGCCAAGTGACCATCGCCACCAACATGGCAGGGCGTGGTACGGACATCAAGCTTTCTGATGAAGTGAAAAACGCTGGTGGATTGGCCATCATCGGTACTGAGCGACACGATTCCAGACGCGTGGATCGCCAGCTGCGTGGTCGTTCGGGTCGTCAAGGTGATCCCGGAAGTTCTCAGTTCTATGTTTCCTTGGAAGATAATTTGATGCGCCTCTTCGGAAGTGACCGCGTGGCCAAGATGATGGACCGCATGGGCCACAAAGAAGGTGAAGTCATTCAGCACTCCATGATGACAAGATCCATAGAACGTGCGCAGAAGAAAGTTGAAGAGAACAACTTTGGCGTGCGTAAACGCCTGCTGGAATATGATGATGTAATGAATGCGCAACGCGAAGTAGTATACAAGCGTCGCCGCCATGCACTGCAAGGCGAACGTTTGAAGGTTGACATTGCCAACATGATCTACGACACTTGTGAAGTGATCACACAATCTAACAAAGGCGCCAACGATCATAAGAACTTCGAGTTTGAGTTGATTCGTTATTTCTCTATAAGTTCTCCAATTTCTGAAGACGACTTTGGAAAGCTTTCCGAAATGGAGATCACCAACAAACTATACAAAATCGTCCTCGACCATTATAACGATAAGACGCAGCGCAGCGCTACCACCGCATTCCCGGTGATCAAGAATGTCTATGAGAACCAAAGCGATAAATATCAACGCATTGTAGTGCCGTTCACCGATGGTTCAAAGACACTTCAAGTAGTCACGGACCTCGCCAAAGCCTATGAGTCGGAAGGTACGCAGTTGGTCAACGATTTCGAGAAGAACATCACACTGGCCATCATCGACGACTCATGGAAGACGCACCTTCGTAAGATGGACGAGTTGAAGCAATCGGTACAACTAGCCGTTCATGAACAGAAAGACCCGCTATTGATCTACAAGTTTGAAGCTTTTGAACTTTTCAAGACCATGATCGATGGAGTGAACAAAGAGATCATCTCTTTCCTCTTTAAAGGTGAACTGCCGACACAAGATGCCAATAACATTCAGCAAGCGCGCGAGCGTAGGCAAAAGGACGATTATAAGACCAGCAAAGAAGAGGTTCTGAATAGTGATGAGCTAGCTGCTAGAAATCGTACTGCTGCACAAGGTGCCGGTCAACGACAGCAAATAACTGAGACCATTGTACGTGAACGTCCAAAAATCGGCCGCAACGACCGTGTCACTATCAAGAATGTGATGACTGGCGAAAACAAGACCCTGAAATACAAACAGGCCATCCCCATGCTAGACAAAGGCGATTGGGTGCTTGCTGAGGAGTAAGAAAGTCCTTTTCAGATATATTTCAAAGGCCAGCAGAAGATGCTGGCCTTTGTTATTTGTTCGCTTCACCGAAGAAAAACGCCTTTCATCATATAAATCCTACACAACGAAATCAATTTCGATATGTTTGTATGATCAAATAGACCCCAAGCCCCAAACTTCAATGAATGCAACTCTTGTCGAAAACATCTCCGACCAGCTTCGGATCTCTATCAAAAATACCATTCCTGTTTCAGGAGGCGATATCTCACAAGCATATATACTAGAGAATACTGTAAATAAAGTGTTCTGTAAGGTGAATTACAGTAAAGATGCTTACGAAATGTTCATCGCAGAAAAAGAAGGGCTGCAGATAATTGCCGAGACGCAAACTGTGAAGGCACCTAAAGTATTTGCTTGCGATGAATTTGACGGTGGTGCCTTTTTGGCAATGGAATACATCGAAAGCAAAAAACAGCCCGCTAACGAAGACCTTGCCGAACTTGGCAAGCAACTTGCCAGGATGCATCGCCTTACCTGCCCAGAGTTCGGTTGGACAAGGGATAATTTTATTGGAGCGCTCGCTCAATCTAACGAGCAACGTATGCATTGGGATACCTTTTATGTGGAGCAGCGATTGCTACCACAATTAAATCTAGCCAAAGAGAAGGGGCTGCTAACAAACGATGAGGTTCCCAACATCTACAATATGCTAAGCGTTTGCGAAGAGCTCTTTGGACACATACATCCATCACTACTACATGGCGACTTGTGGAGTGGCAATTATCTGATCGCCAAAGATGGCACCCCCTATTTGATCGACCCTGCATTCTATTATGGCCATAGCGAGGTAGACCTTGCCATGACCAGACTCTTTGGTGGTTTTGACGAAGCATTCTACGATGCATACTACGCGCTAAATCCCACAAGGGTAATGGAAGACAAGAGGAACGACCTTTATCAGCTCTATTATCTGTTGGTACATCTCAACCTTTTCGGAAGGTCATACTATCCAGCTGTGAGCAAGACCCTGAGAAGGTATTTCGGTTAAAATGTCCTTGTTTTTTAGCGATGATGACCTTCGCCCATTGACAATTGGTGTCCTAATCTTTTGTTCTTGGTCATGAAGGATTCTCCCATAAACACAGACCCGTAACAAGCTGATCCTTTCAAAGACCATCTTATCAATCAAGGTAATTTTAACAAAAGGGCAGGATCTGGGCAATTCTCCAGATATCGTGCACTGTCTTTCTCATTGCACACACCAGGATAATCACCTGTCTTACCTTGCAAGTCTTTGATGATCTGAAAATGAAGATGGGGCGCATACCCTACGTTCTCATCGGGCGAACCCAATGCAGCTATCCTTTCGCCCTTCTGAAAAAACTTCCCCATGTAGAGTTCATCCAATGAAGCAATTGACAAATGCCCATATAAGGTGTAAAACGTATAATTGAAGACTTGGTGTTGTAAAATGATTGTAGGCCCATAATCCCCAAACGCAGCATTATTCTGAAAACTATGCACTTTCCCATCCAATGGTACTAAAACTGAGGTTCCGGCAGATGCCCAAAAGTCGATGCCTAGATGAATATTCCGTCTGTCACTGCCAAACTTATCATTGCCGTCATACAAACTGCGCTTTTCATTGTAGCCGCCATAGGCTATCTTCTTGTCGCTTCTCAAGAGAAAGTCATCCAAGAGACATTGAAATGTCTCAGGATCCGATTGGTCTATCGCACCAAGTTCTCCATTCTTGGCAGACATATCGAAAGCTATGTATTCAGAGATCGTATAGGTATCATCTATTACCGGAGTGAATGATCCTGTGGCAGACTGCAAGGCTTCAACAAATGTCATTTTGTAAGCTGGTATTTTATGTTGAAATTTACCAAAATTAGCTGAATGAAGATCATCATCGTTGGTCCATCACATCCTTATCGTGGCGGCATTGCCGATACTAACGAAGCATTGGCCAGTACGTTGCAAAAGTCTGGGCATCACACAAAGATCTTCACCTTCAAACTACAATATCCCAATTTTCTGTTCCCTGGCAAGACACAATTCTCTGAAGAACAACCGCCTAAAGGCCTTGAGATCGTGAGGTGCATCAACAGTATCGATCCGATCAATTGGTATCGCATTGCGAAGATCATCAACAAAGAAAGTCCCGACCTGGTCGTCTTCAGATATTGGATACCCTTTATGGCGCCATGTCTTGGCACCATGGCAAGAAACTTAAAAAAGAACATCAAAAAGATTGCGCTGACCGATAACATCATTCCACATGAGAAACGTGTGGGTGACACCATGCTTACCAAATACTTTGTAACCCCTTTCGATGGTTTTATCACACTGTCTACCACGGTAACAGAAGAACTGAGAAAGTTTTCGAACAAGCCCGTTATGTTTCATCCACACCCGATGAACGAACAGTTGGGACAAAAGATACCCAAAGATGTGGCACGAAAACAATTGGGACTCAAAGAAGACGGAAACTATGTACTTTTCTTTGGCCTGGTCAGAAGATACAAGGGTTTGGACCTGCTGCTTGAAGCATTTTCTGAACCTACACTGAAAGACAGCGATATTCAACTGATAATCGCTGCCGAGTTCTACGAAGATCCAAAGAAATATCATGAACTGATCAAAAGGTTTGGTTTGGAAAATCGTGTGATCCTACATGACCGTTACATTGCTATGTCGGAAATAAAACAGTATTTCTCTGCTGCAGACCTCGTAGCGCAAACCTACCATGCAGCAAGCCAGAGTGGCATTACGCCCGTTGCTTATTGGTTCAATGTACCCATGTTGGTCACTGATGTTGGTGGGCTGGCCGAGCTAGTACCACATGAGAAGGTAGGCTATGTTGTTTCGAAGGACACACAAGAAATTGCTTCGAGCATCTCGGATTTCTTTCAGAATGGAAGACATGAGACCTTTGCCACACACATCGAGATCGAGAAGCAACGCCTCACTTGGCAACATTTCGTGGAAAGTATGACCCGCTTTGCAGATAGCATTTAACACTTCTAAAACAGTGTTTCTGTAAGGAATTCTCGAACTTTCGACTTAAAATAAAATTCAATACGCCATGAGAGCCCTATCCTCACTATTATTAGTGCTACTTGTCACAAATTTGCAAGCTTGCAATGCTGCTGAAAAGAAGAGGCAAGATGCCACCACGATCGGTGAAACTGTTGAAAAACAACCTGAGGCCCAATCTAAGAGAGACCTTTCTGAATACAACAAGGCTTATTTTGCCAGTGGTTGTTTTTGGTGTGTCGAGGCTATTTTTGAAAGTGTGAAGGGTGTAGAAGAAGTCATTTCAGGATATTCTGGAGGAAAGGAGAAAGATCCAACCTACAAACAGGTAAGCTACGGAAACACCACGCATGCTGAAGCCGTCGAAGTCTATTACGACCCAAAGGCTGTTAGCTTTTCCACACTCGTCCAGGTGTTCTTCGGAAGCCATGACCCAACACAATACCATAGACAAGGACCTGACCGTGGACCACAATACCGCTCCATCGCTTTTTATCAGAATGAAGATGAAAAACGAACCATCCAAAATTACATACGACAACTTACCGAAGCGAATGTATATCGCAGTGATATCGTCACTGAGGTGAAAGCCTTCGAAAGATTCTATAAGGCCGAAGACTACCACCAAGACTACGAAAAGCGAAATCCCGATCAACCCTACGTAAAGGCGGTTTCTATCCCCAGATTGAAACGATTCCAGAAACTGTACCCCGAGTTGCTGAAAGACCAAGTTCATTAGCAAAAAGCCTCGCTTTCGCGAGGCTTTTTTATTCGATCAGAAATACTATCTTTAGAACAAACCAACCACCATGGAATTTCTCAATGTCCTGTTGCTAGCATTTGTGCTCTTTTCTTGTGCCCAAAAAAAAGATCACCAACTTATCGAGGTGAGTAAAGCTGAAGTCACACCTACTCTTGACGGTGTAGCCGATGAAGATTGCTGGCACGGTGCGCCGTGGCTTCCTCTAGACCAACGATGGCTTGGCGATGCATACACGGCCGAAGATTTCAGCGGAAGATACAAACTGACATGGGACGAAAATGCCTTGTATCTCCTTGTAGAGATTACGGATGACGTGCTCTATGACCAGCATCCAGATCCTTTGAAATTTTGGTGGGATGAGGACTGCGTAGAAGTATTCGTCGATGAAGACAATTCTGGTGGCGAGCATCAATTCGATCACAATGCTTTTGCCTATCATGTGGCACTAGACGGCAATGTCGTCGACATTGGGCCCAACAAGGAAGCTCGCTTGTACAACGATCATGTGAACATGAAGAAGAAGACCCATGGACAGACCACACTTTGGGAGCTTAAAGTAAAAGTATTTGACGACACGTATGCCAATGGCAAAGACAACAAGGCCACTATACTTTCTGAAGGAAAAAAAGTAGGATTTGCACTAGCGTACTGCGACAATGATGCTAGTGAGCATCGAGAAAATTTTATCGGATCGGTCTTTGTTCCTGGCGAAGACAAGAATCGTGGCTGGATCGATGCCAGCATCTTCGGAACGCTTGTGTTGAAAGAATAACTTGATGAAGCAATTTCTACCGCTATTCTTCTGCCTATGCCCGTTTCATGCTATTTCGCAAAAAGGGCTTCCAGCAGGGTTCTCTTATGTGAGAGATAGCATTCCCGACATTGTTATAGAGATGCGCTATTGTGGGGACAATAACTTCATCGGACAACCCATCGAAGGCTATAACGAAGCCGTATGCATCGCGAGCAACGAAGCCATTTCGGCATTGAAGAACGTACAGCAAGAACTGAACACCAAAGGCTATGGGTTGAAGATCTTTGATGCCTATCGTCCGCAAAAAGCGGTAGATCAATTTGTACGTTGGGCGCGAAAGCTAGATGATACGCTGATGAAGCAACAATACTATCCTGAAGTGAAGAAACGGCACCTCTTCAAGGAAGGATATATCTCATCGAGATCAGGGCATAGCCGTGGAAGTACTGTTGACCTAACGTTGGTCTATTTAGAAGGAAAACATAAAGGCAAAGAAGTAGACATGGGCAGCCCATATGACTTCTTCGGGAAGATCTCATGGCCCGCCAGCGATCTAATCAATGAAAAAGAGAAGAAGCATCGCACGCTCTTGCGCGATGCGATGCTTCGCCACGGTTTTAGGCCGCTCTATACCGAGTGGTGGCACTTCACCCTACGGAACGAGCCGTATCCAAATACCTACTTTGAGTTTGAGGTGGAGTGATCAATAAGGATATTTTTCTTTCAAGTCGTCATAAATATCACGTCTTAGTTCAATAAGTTCAGACCTTACATCTTTTTTGAGCAATTTGGACTTGCTATTTAATGGAAACAATGGGGAAAAGGAGCAATTAGGTACTTAAAGACCGAGAAATAGAATTCTTGAAGCGTCTTTGCACTGAAAAAACATACAAGCAGATCGCAGAGGAGATGTTTGTGAGCCCAAAGACCATTGACAGCTATAGGGATGCGCTTTTCGAGAAATTACAAGTGAAGAATCGTATCGGGCTGGTCATTTACGCCATCAAAGAAGGGATATTCGAGATATGATCACTGCATCACCACTTCGCTGTACTTGGCCGTGATATCTATCTTCTTTTTGGTGTTCTTACTCTTGAAGAACCCATCCATCAACGTATTGCGATGGTTCTTTTTTAGCTTTACTGTTATCGCGTTCGGTTTATTCACCTTAGAGTGTTCACCTTCAAAATAGAAGTTGAATGCATGCTGCTTTGGAAGCACGATCACTGCATCCGAGTTTTCTAGCGAGACCTTCAACCTCGAAAAATCATCTGCAATGTTGGCGATCTTCAGCGCGCCAAAGTTTCCATAAATAGTACTATTGTCGGTCAGGGTACCGATCACCACATCAGAAGAGTTGGAGAGTAGGTCCAGACTCCTCACCCGTTCCAGGTCGACGCCTTTCGCATGATTGACGCGTAGTTTGCCGTACAGCCAATCGTTCACACTCACAGGCGAATAGGACACCTCGATATCAGTGTCCTGCCCGTCGATCACATCGGCAAGCAACCTTGTGTGCGACAAGGTTGCTTTGATGTTCTTGATGTTGTTGGCCATCTTCACTTCACCATGGCGCACATTCAGCTTTAGTTTGGCGCCTTTGGGCATTTTGATGATGATACGTTTCTTTGCCTTGCCGCCATCTTCATCTGAGGAGAAAAAATGGAAGCTACCATTGCTATTAAACAATCCCTTCTTTCTACTCTCTTTTATTTCTTCCCTGGCTTCGGCCAAGGCCTTCTTGACCTCTTCCCTGGCTTCTTTGGCTGCTTGGCGCTGTTCTTCTCTTGCGGCCTTCCATTCTTCCTTGTGCTTCTCACGCTCGGCCTTGTACTCCTCTTTCCACCTGGCCATCTCATCCTTGCGGCTCTCCATCTCTTCCTTCCAGACCTTCATCTCCGCTTCCCACTCCTCATCAAAGTTGCTCTTCCATTCTTCTTTCCACTCTTTCAAATAATCATCCCCGCGCTCTTTGTACTCTTCATAATCAAAACTGAAATTCATAGGGGGTAACGCTGGCATTGGAGGCATGGGCGGCATCGGAGGTGTGGGCGGCATCTCTAACATTTCGGGAAATACAAACTCGCCATCAGAGATCACAATAGCATCCATGTCTATGTCTGGGAAGTGAAAGTCAAAACCGTTGTCATGCTTAAAGGAATACACCCAATTGTTCTCATTGGTGCTTACTGTGACCTCTTTACTGTTACCAATGGCTTTGAAGTTCCAGCTCTTGAAATAGTCTTCGGCTTCGTCGTCGGTCACATCCTCTAGTTCGATGATGGCTTCCACTTCGACTCGGTTCTTATTCCAAGTCTCAAATTCAATGTCGGTGTAACTGGTGTTGATGTTGATGACGACTTCGTCATTTACATCAAAGGCTTCATTGTACACGCGGCGGTGGTCGTCTTGTGCCATTGCCACAAAGGCAGTAAGCGACATAAAAATGGTACTAAGCCATTTGTTCTGTGTTCTCATGTGTTTAAAATTTTTGATTTCTTTAAATGTTCTTTAAAAATTTAAGAACCCATGCAGCCACTCGTTGCACTCGTTCTCTCGTGAATTTATTTCGATCAAGCAGCTACGCTAAGTTTTTCATCAAAAAAATTCACGATCGTTTCATTGTCTACATCTTTTAGTTCTTGTAACTTTTCTTGTAACTGTTGTAGCAACTGCAGTTTCAGCTGAAGATTGTTGATCAGTGCCTCTACATTCTGTGAGTTGGGCCCCACACGATTCAACTCTTCGGTCAGGTGTTTGTACTCTTCGTCTAACTCGGCGAGCTTCTTCATGTAAGAGTCGATCAATTGTCTGTTATCATCGTTCAGATCGATCCTCGAGATCTCATAGTTGATGCTGGTCACATAATAATCCTCTACTTTCTTCAGTTCTGGTGAAATGCTTCCCAAAGTGATGTTGTTCGTTTTTTGATCGTCTTCGGTCGTGTTTACCACTTTCGTGGGAAGAACCTCTTTTCCTCCTTTGAATTGCTGAAGGCCTACCACGCTGACACCGATCAACAGTACGACCGAAGCTGCCACATACCAAGGCTTGAAGCTCCATTTCTGCTGCGAGGGCAGTTCATCTTCCAACCGTTCCTGAAAGCGTGTTTCATGTCCTTGCTCCAATTGGTGTTGGCGCGACTTTCGTTCTTTCTCAAAGAGTTCTCTAATGTCCTGTGCCATGATATCGATGTTTTAAAAGTGCTTGTAGCTTTTGCTTTCCGCGCAACAGCTGAGTGCGAGAAGTAGTCTCTGCGATCTTCAAGATCTGTGAGATCTCCTGATGGTCGTACCCTTCTACCAGAAAGAGCATCACTACATAGCGATATTTATCGGGCAACTGCCCGATGGCCGTTTGGATCTCTTCCATGGTAACGCCATCTTCGACCATCCAATCGTTGTCATCCACCACTTCTAACTGCACATCATCTGTTGAAAGCATCAGTCGCTGCGATTTCAATTTGTCAATACTCTGATTCACCACGATCCGTTTCAACCATGCTCCAAAAGTGACCTCGGCCTTGTACTGATGTAACTTCTGAAAGGCCTTGATAAAGGCTTCTTGCATCACATCTTCAGCATCGGACGTGTTCTTCATGAACCGATAGGCCACATTGTACATGGCATCGCAGTACTGACGATACAACTGCAGTTGCGCCTTTCGGTCATTTCGTTTACATTTTTCGATCAGGTCTACCTGAAACATGGGTTGGTTTCGTTTAAAAGATGTCGCCTCACGTACGTTTCAGATTCTCAGCGACCTCTTTTTGCAATTGCTACACCTTAAGGACGAGCCAAAAATGCGTACGTTGCAAAAAGATACCATTTTTATCATGTTTTTAAGAAATACTGTATTTTCATGCTGAAATGCAGACCATCACAACCTTTCAATTGGCCAACGAGCACCTACGAATGACCGTGCTCAACTATGGGGGCATCATTCAACGATTAGAGGTCAAAGACAAAAAAGGGCACTTCATCAATGTGGTGAAAGGCTTTGAAACTCCAGAAGAATACCTTTCCGACATCAAAAGTTCTGGGGCTTGCGTGGGGCCTTTTGCCGGAAGAATCGCTGATGGCACCTTTAGCCTGGAAGGAAAGCAATTTCAGCTAGATGCAGAAGATGGTGTGCATTTACACGGTGGAAAAGCTGCCTGGGGGCAACGTTTTTGGGACGTGGCCACCGTAGAGGAAGATGTCATCAACTTATCACTTGCGTGCGCCCACAACGAAAACGGTTATCCTGGAAATGTAGCAGCCACGGTGACTTATAAACTGGTCGAGAACGAATTGCACATCATGCATGAAGCAACCACCGATCGTACTACGATCGTGAACATGACCAATCATTCGTACTTTGATCTATCGGGAAAAGGCAATATCGATGAGCAAGCATTGCAGGTCAAGGCTTCGCACTATTTGGAAGTAGACGAAAAACTACTGCCCACCGGGAAGTTGTTGCCGTTGGAAGGTACAACCTATGATTTCAGGAGCAAGCGAACTATCGATTCTACTCGTATGGACGACACCTTTGTTTTTGATACTGCTGATGGTGAAGTGATCTCACTCTTTTCTCCATCATCTGGACTTGGTATGCAGCTTGTGACCAACCAGCCTGCAGTGGTCATTTTCACGCCGCCAGATGGCTCATCTATCTGCTTTGAGACGCAGAATTTTCCGGATGCGCCTAACCACCCACATTTTCCTTCGTCATTGCTCAGGCCTGGAGAGACGTATCAGCACTGGAGTGTTTTTGGTTTCTCGAGCCCTTAGTCATTTTGAACCTAAAGGTTCGAAATCTTATGAAAATTGTATCGTGGTTAAAAATGAGTGCTCTCCTTTCAGTCGAAAGGACGACTCAACGATCATCCCCCGAAGCGTTCTCGAAGCTTTTGAAACTCTTGTTCCAGCTGTAGCATTCGCTCTTCCATCACATCCGTGTATTCTGGGATTCGTTTGAAGAATACGTACTTGACCAGCCACAACTCCTTTACATCCTCTAATGCGCACAATGTATCGCCAATGCTCTTATGATCTGCTCGAAGCACTAACTTATCCTTTACAAAATACGATCTGCGCATGACGATCTCGTCCTTGACCAACGTCAGAACGATACTGCCATCTGGTATTGACCTTATCTCCTCCAGCGGAAAAGCTTCCCCAACAACAATATCATCGGGACACAGGCCCCTGTCGTGCTGTGTCATCTCTAGACCTGTAATTGCATACGCCCTAAATTTCTTATCTGATACCAGTGGTAATTGCAAACTTGGCATTTGACGTACAAAAGACTCTGCATGATAATTCACCACATAATCCTTGATGTTTCGTTCGGTAATACAAGGTACGGTCACAAAAGTTTCTCGTGCGAGATCATCTGCGGCTGTGGTTAGGTCGCCTTTAAATTGTAGCAGTTCGTTGACGGTCAATTCATCTGTAAGCAAGCTATCTACCGAAATGCTAAAATATTTAGCAACCTTCACCAAAGTATCGATCTTTGGCTCGCTTCTACCCTCTTCATAGGCACCTAAAGTGCCGCGCTTTAAGGAAAAAAGATCAGCGAAGGCCTGTTGACTCAATCCTTTGACACTACGGATCTTTTTGATATTCTGACCAAAGAAAGACATGTTATGCTAATTTTATTTGCAATTATAAAAATATTTTATACCTTTATGCAACTTTTATTAGCAATCATTAATTAACTGCTGATAATTTTAGTAGCATGCGTGGTGAAAATACACAGAAAATACAGAATACTAAAATAATTAGCATATCATCAAACCAACAAACAATTCATCAACATGGTCGCACTTGTATTAAAACTAGCCGAAATCGTTTCACAACTCGCTGAGATACTAATAGGGTATTTGTGATTATCTTTGGTCAGTAATCCATAATGTATCATCAACTAACCATGAAAGACCACTTCGCCATCGTAAGGTCATACATCAAAAAACTGAACTATGAGATCGTCAAAGAAGATGTTGCTAAAAAGGTCTTTGTCATCAAACGTGATGACCTAAGCATCCACAACTTGGTGATCGGCATCAACGCCCCTATCGCGATCTTTGAGCAGTTCATATTCAGGATCCACAAGAATCATCAGGCCATCTACAAGAATCTATTGGTAAAGAACCGTGACATGGTGCACGGTGCCTTTGTGTTAGACCAAACGGGGCAGCTGGTCATCTTTCGTGACACGCTGCAGCTGGCCAACCTGGACTTCAACGAGTTCGAAGGCACACTAAACTCGCTCGGACTACTCCTTAGCGAGTACTCACAGAAGATCGAGGATTTTTCAAAGTTCTAGTCTCTTTGGTTTTCAGTACCTTTAAGTATTAAAACTCGATCTGATGAAAAAATTCCTGAAATGGTTTGTCATTATTGCCGGCGTACTACTGCTTTTATTCAAATTCATAGCACAACCTTACTTGAAAGAGCAAACTAAAAAGCACAGTCCTGAACAGACCATCACACATACCATGGGTGACACCGAACTTGAAGTCTACTATAACCGACCCTACAAGAAAGGACGGGAGATCTTTGGCGGGCTAGTTCCTTATGGAAAGGTATGGCGAACAGGGGCCAACGAAGCCTCTACTTTTGAGACCACTAAAGATATCACAGTAGCAGGCAAGCCACTCCCGGCAGGAAAGTATACGCTTTGGACCATCCCTAATCAAGATTCTTGGGAGGTCATCTTCAATAAAAAAATGTATGGGTGGGGTGTTACCTTGATCAGCGGCGGTAAAGAAACACCGCGAGAACCTGGAGAGGATGCACTGCAAGTCACCGTCCCCACGCAAAAGTTGGGCAGCACCATGGAACAATTTACCATTAGCTTCGATCAAAGCAAGGGGCATTTCTTAACTTTGGCTTGGGATGACACTAAAGTTTCCGTCCCTATCGAGTAAGTGAGCACAGAAGAGAAGAACACTTCCGCACTATCTGAAAAAAATGGGGTCTCGCAACCTGAGACCACCAGTGATGCTGCTATTACTAAATTTCAAAGAAAAAGAAAACAACAACCTACGGCACATGAGTTAGCTTCTGGAATCATTGCTGGCAATGTCATCTCGCTAAGTCGCGCCATTACGCTGGTTGAAAGCAATCATCCAGACCATGGCACACAGGCAAACCACATCATAGAACATTGTCTGCCGCACGCCAACCGTTCCTTTCGAATAGGCATCACAGGTGTGCCAGGCGTGGGCAAGAGCACATTCATAGAGGCTTTTGGCAAACATCTCACCTCGCTTGGTAAAAAGGTTGCCGTGTTGGCTGTTGATCCTTCAAGTTCAATATCTAAGGGTAGCATTCTGGGTGACAAGACAAGAATGGAAGCATTAGTGAAAGACAAGAATGCCTTTATTCGCCCTTCGCCTTCCGGAGAATCATTAGGAGGTGTAGCGCGTAAGACACGAGAGACCATCATTCTTTGTGAGGCTGCTGGTTTTGATACCATTTTGGTAGAAACAGTAGGGGTTGGGCAGTCAGAGACCGCTGTTCATAGCATGGTTGATTTCTTTCTATTGTTGAAATTGGCCGGAGCAGGAGACCAACTGCAAGGCATCAAACGCGGTATCATCGAAATGGCCGATGCCATTGTGATCAACAAGGCAGATGGTGACAATGTGAAGCGTGCGCAAATGGCAAAGACCGATTTCCAGAGAGCACTTCACCTATATCCACCAAAAAGATCCGGTTGGCAACCAAAGGTCGCGTTATGCTCGGCAACTGAACGTGAGGGCATCGAAGATATTTGGAAAATGATCGAAGCCTATTTTGAAACTACTGAAGTGAACAATTATTTTCAGCAGAAAAGAACGCAACAGAACAAATACTGGCTACTGCAGACCATTGAAGAGCGCCTAAAACGAGACTTCTTTGAGAATCCTGAGATGAGCGCATTGCTAGACGAGCAACTGCTACGCATCGAAAACAACCAGACAACACCTTTTGAAGCAGCAGAGAAATTATTGTCAATTCGTTGACATTCCATTTAAAATGTACCTTTGCCTAAACCGAAATCGAAAAAATGAGAAGCTTGACCCGAGTTGACACCATTGTTTATGCAATACTAGCCTTGGTCTTCGCCTATGCAGCCTATTTGGGATTTTCTGACCCTAACGCCTTTGATGGATGGTTTGCCGCCGAAGATGGCGCCGTTGAGTACGGCACGGCCATCATGCTGTTCGGAATCAGCTTCTTGTCGCTATATCGCTTGATCGTGCTTTGGAATATAAGGCCAAATCTATGGCGATTGGGCACCTTTATGTTCTTTATCCTCTTCATGTTTGGCGGCGGTGAGGAGATCTCGTGGGGACAACGCATATTTGGTGTAGAGTCGGGTGAATTTTTTACCGAGAACAATGCACAAGGGGAAACCAACTTGCACAACCTGGTCGTAGGAGGAAAAAAAATAAACAAGATCGTCTTCAGTCAATTGTTAATGATCGTGATGGTACTTTACCTGATCGTAGTGCCCATTATCTATAGAAAACTGAATTGGCTCAAGGATCTATTCGACAGGTTTGCAGTTCCTGTAGTGAAGTGGCATCATACCATTGCTTTCTTGGCATGCACTGCCATTGTCGCCTCCATACCTGCAGACAGGAAATGGGAAGTGTACGAATTTGCCTTCGGGGCTATTTTCTTGCTGATCTTCCTCTATCCATTCAACAAGCACATCTTTAGCAGAGGCTAAGAGCAACCTCATCAAGTATTCTTTGTCTGCGCTGCAACTCGCCCATAGCTTTCGCTATGTCGTGCCTACCCCTAGGTCAAGAACAGTTTGTACAAAATTCAACCACAAAAATCCAAACAGGCTCTAAATCTCTATTGTTCATTTAGTTGCATACCTGGCTTGCAACAAGCTAAACGACCCATAGAAAAGCCACCCCAGTAGCATTCCGATGCTTATGCCAGTGATCACATCTAGCGGAAAGTGGACACCTATATATATACGGCTATAAGCGACCAGCAAGGCCCAGAAAAGTAGCAAAACTGGCAATCCTTTCAACTCTTTCTTGAATAGCAGCCCAAAGAAAGTAGCCACGGCGAACGAATTGCTCGCATGTGCCGAAAAATAGCCGAACTTGCCTCCACAGTGCTTCTTCACCAAGCGCATTTGTTCAAAGATCTCGTCGCTATGGCACGGTCTTAAACGCTCAAAGCCTCCCTTAAAAAGATTGGCCAACTGATCGGTAGCAGTAACCATAACAGCTACAAGGACAAGCATAAAGGCTGCTCCCTTCCACCCCAAATATCTAACACTGAAAAAAAGTAACACCATATACAAGGGTATCGAAGACCACTTGTTGGTGATAAATAACCAAAGACCATCCCAGGTGTCTGTACCAAGACCATTGAGAAAAAGAAAGACCTCTTGATCGTATTTTATAAGCTCTTCAAACATCGCTAACTCTCGTACCTACTCATTTCTCGATCATAGAATTCGCTAGCAGCCTTGATCATATTCTCGGTTTCCGAGAGTATTTCCTTTTCATCTTCCCGGTCGAGTTCTTCTAACCACGCGACCTCGTCATTCTTGAGATTGATGACAAACCTTGGGAATTCGGTATGAATGATAAAAATATCTTCGGGGAAATCAGTGTTGTCTCCTAAAAGGAACTTAGGTGTTTCCATGTGCTGCTTCTTGAGTGATGATCAACTTTTTAGTGAGATGGTTGAATCGAAGATACAACATTATGGCAGAAGCCGTAAGTCCTGCAAATAGCCCTACCCAGATGCCTGTACTTTTCCATTCGGCATACAAGCCCAAATAGATACTGACCGGGAAGCCAATAAGCCAGTAGGCAATGAATGTGATCCATGTAGGAATCGTAACATCTTGCAAACCTCGCAAAGCACCCAGCACCACTACTTGCACCCCATCCGAGATCTGGAAAACGGCCGCTACCAGCAAAAGCTTTGCCGCAATCGAGACGACCTCCAGATTGTCCATGGCATCTTCGGCATCTGCCAAGTTCACATAAATCTTCGGTAACTGCTCATGAAAGATCGTGAACAATGATGCAAAGATCACCTCGATCAAAAATGTGAGCAAGAAGACCGATAGCGCTATTCGTCGCAATTCAGAGAAGTTCTTCAATCCTTTTTGGTTGCCGACGCGGACCATGGCAGTCACACTGAGCCCAATGGCCACCATAAAGGTCATCGATGCCAGATTCAATGCTACCTGGTTTGCGGCTTGGGGGTTCTTCCCCAAAATACCCGACAACCATATCGCACCTGTGAAGATGGCTACCTCGAAGAACATCTGCAAGGCCGAAGGAAAGCCAAGATTCAGAATCTTCTTCAATACATTTCGCCTGATAATGCTGAAGTTCAGTTGCTTTACATAAGCATGGAACTTTTCTCTCTTTTGAAACAACATCCACAAAAACGCCAACATAATGAGCCGCGAGGCCAAGGTTCCGATCGCTGCACCAACTACTCCCATCTGCGGGAACCCGAACTTCCCAAAGATCAGCACATAGTTAAGCGAAACGTTCACCACATTGGCCAAAATGGTAGCATACGTGGGGTACTTGGTCTGTGAAAGGCCATCGGAGAATTGTTTCAAAGCTTGAAACATGATCAATGGCACCAATGAGAAGGCCACTAGGTTCAGATACGGAATTGCCAACACGACCACTTCTTCTGGCTGGTTCATCACATACATCAGTGGCTTGGCAAAATAGATCATCAAAAACAACAAAACACCTAGCACAGTACATGAGAACAATCCGTGTTTCAAGACCTGTTTGCCTTTATCTGTGTTGCCCTCACCATCTGCTTCGGCTACCAAAGGCGTGATCGCTGTAGAAAAGCCAATCCCGATGCTCATGGCGATAAACACGAAGCTATTGCCTAAAGAAACTGCCGCAAGTTCGGCAGGCCCAAGTTGCCCAACCATCACATTGTCAAAGAATTGAACCAACGTATGGCCTATCATCCCCGCCATCACCGGAAAGGCAAGTTGTAGATTGAACTTAAATTCTTTGGTATATTTTGAGAGTGAAAGCATGGTCAGTGATCAGGCGAGCAAAGATATACAACCTCGGTGTTCTGAAAAAGTTTTCCTAAGTTCGTAAAGAATCGACGATAAGATCGACATAATAGGCAACTTCAGATCATGAAAAATTTTTTCTTCATCGTATTGATATCCGTGTCGGCCATTGGGTTTTCACAAGAAATGACCAATGAAAAGCTCGGCGAAGTTCTAGAAAGGGTTGCCGATACCATTCAAGGAGGTGATGGCAGATGGCAACTAGGCGTCAAGGACGCCATTCTTTTTTGTATAACGGACGAAAATCACAACCGTATGCGCATCATCACGCCTATTGCTGAAGCAGACAAGCTGGATGAAGAAACCATGAAAAATGCCTTGGTAGCAAATTTCCATACGGCCTTGGATGTCAAGTATGCCATATCTGACGAGATCATCTGGTCTGTCTTCATACATCCGCTCAAAGAGTTGACCAAGGCCCAGGTAGAAGATGCCATCATGCAGGTCTACTTTGCCAAAAAGACCTTTGGGTTTACCTATTCGAGCACAGAGCTTGTATTTCCGGGGAATACCAAAAAGAAAGAAAAGCCCAGAGACGAGCTTCAAAAGACAAAGATCTAGGCCGGGTCAAAGGAATACTCGGGCACCCTTCCTTTTACGCCTCTGAAAAAGCTATGAATGGCGAGAAAGTCATACTCCATATCATCAGTAGGGTGAATTGGTGCTGAGAACTTTACCTCTTTCCTAGCATGATCAAAGGCGACCAATACGATCGGAACACTGGCTGTTTTGGCGATGTAATAGAACCCTGTCTTTAATTTTTCGACCTTTTTACGCGTCCCTTCTGGAGCAAGCGCTAGCCTGAATTCTTCTTGTTCATCAAAGATCTGTGCAACTGCTTCCACAAAATTATTAGACTTGCTTCGGTCTACTGGGTGGCCACCCATCCATCTAAAATACCATCCAAAGGGTGGTCTAAAAAGTGATGCCTTCCCCACAAAGTGCATGTCTAGGCCTATTATCTTTCTGCATAGAACACCCACATAGAAATCATGCCAGCTGGTATGTGGCACCACAGCGATCACACATTTTTTAACAACTGGAAAGTTTCTGTTGAATTTCCATTTCATCCAACGGAAAAAGATGCGATTTGCGATCGATCTCATGTTAGATCTTTTCATAGAGGCCACGTAATTTTTCTCGTGTAATACGCTGTTTCCAATCTTTTCCACAAGCATTCTCCCATAGAGGTTCGAGCCCCAGGGCAACATTGATCATCGTGTCAAACTCGCTATCGGTAAGGTCTTTACACAATCCTTGAGGAATTTCAACATCATGTTTTGCTACCATCTGTTTGAATTCTGAGACGTTCTCAGGATAAAACTCCTCTAATTGGTCAAAAACGACACAATTGCCAATTCCGTGTTTGGTTCCCAGCACATAGGATAACCCATAGCTCATGGCATGAGCAACACCTACTTGAGAATATGCTATGCTCATACCTCCATGCCAAGAGGCCATCATCAATTTATCTTGCGTTCCTTTTGTGGAATGATCTCCTTCAAAGAATACTTGTTTGCAGAGGTCATAGGCCTTTTCTCCATATGCTTGGCTAAAGGCGTTGATATATGTGCCTTGTAAAGATTCAACACAATGAATGTAACAGTCCATCCCTGTATAAAACCATTGGTCTTTAGGAACTGTTCCCGTTAGCTCAGGGTCAAGGATCACTTGGTCAAAAGGTGTGTAGTCTGAATTTATTCCCAGCTTTTTAGTGGGTCCTGTTAACACTGTAGTCCGTGACACCTCGGCACCCGTTCCGGAGATCGTTGGTATCCCTACATGATACACGGCTGGCTCGTTAATAAGGTCCCAACCTTGGTAATCCGAGGCGTTCCCTGGGTTGGTAAGCATGAGTGCAACGGCCTTTGCCATATCTAACGTCGAGCCGCCACCGATTCCAATGATTCCTGAGGGTAGTATATCGAAGTCTTGCTTTAGTTGGTCTCGCAGGGCGTCGACATCGCTTGTTTTGGGCTCTTCGAGTGTGGAGATGTAGAGTATCTGGTCTGTTTCGCTAAGTTGAATTTCAGAAGCCAGTGCTACCTCTTCTTTAAAGACATCATCTACAATATATATGTATGGGGCCCCTTCTGTGCGACGAGGTTCCAATATCTCGTTTAGATAGGATAGACTGCCACGCCCAAAGGCGACACGTGGCACCATGGGAAAGTTCTTAAAATTCATCAATTGCTTTTGCTTCTATTGAGTTGTATTGTAAAATTATTCAAAATATGATGTTGTACAAAATTTCTTACTAAAGTGTTTCATTCAAGTGATCTTGAAACTTTTCAGCAAATTGCCCTACATGATAGCCGTCCATGAGTGCATGATTCACATTTACAGCCACATTGATGACCAAAGAATGGTCTTCTTTTCTCATCCGACCAAATGCCAACTTCGGTACGGATTCTTTGAATCTTGCCATATATGGCTCCTTATGACCTGTAAAATCGAACCACGGCAAAGCCGAGCAATATATGCAATCGTCTCCTCTATCTCCTTCCGGAAACAAGTTTTTCGAATTCCAGACTCGTTCTTTCTCGGCTTCTAAGTTGTCAAGGAACGGGGTGAGTTCAACATCAAAGTCTATGTACGAGAATCCAAACGTATTGTCTGGCCTTACCAGCGTCGGAGAAGCGTGTATCACATCATGGACCACCACTTCATTGTCTGAATTTATTCGGTATTTGAAGCTCTCAACCTCATTGATGGCTTTCATGCATGCATGCAAGTACACGCCAAAAAAACTGAGCTCTTGTTCTTTTGAAAAATGATACGCGTTGGTCACATCAAAGGGAATGGTGACTGCGAAATGAGGGTCGTGAAAACTCATAAAGAAGTCGAAGTGCTGCTTCCGCTCCCAAGTATTTAGGTCGAGATATTTCAACTACACAAATTTTAAAAGTTCACGTAAAGAACCCAGGGTCCTGTACTGCTTGCCATTGACATCTTCTTCGGTAACGGTCTCGTGGGCCCATGTGGTATGAAAAGGCACGTGCACGGCATTTGCCCCAATATGCACTAGTGGCAATATGTCTGACTTTAGCGAATTGCCCACCATTAGAAAATTCTCAGGCGGAAGGTCTAAATGTGACAGCAATTTCTGATAATTGGCTTCCTTTTTGTCGCTAAGCACTTCGATGTGGTGAAAATACTTTTCCAGACCGGACCGTTGCAACTTGCGCTCCTGATCCAGCAGGTCTCCCTTGGTGGCCAGTACCAACTTGTACTTTCCAAAAAGTTGCTGCAATACTTCTTCTACCCCATCCAACAACTCAACGGGCTTGTTCAGCATCGCTTTGCCAATGTCCAATATGTTTTCAATGTTCTTTGTAGCGATGTCGTAGTTTGAAAGCTTTAGTGCCGCCTCTACCATGGAGAGCATAAAGCCTTTCACCCCGTAGCCATAAGCTTCCAGGTTGTCTATTTCAACCTTGAAAAGTTCTTGGTCGATCTTATTCTCGGTCTCATAAGCGCTCAATAGTTGCGCAAATGCATGCTCGGCCTCTCTGAAATATGTTTCGTTCACCCAAAGCGTGTCATCAGCGTCGAAACCAATGACCTTGATGTTTTCGTACTTCATGAATTGATCAGTTTTCGAGCACGGTCAAGGTCTTCTGGTGTATCTATCTCAATGCCTTGCACATCAGTTTCGACCATTTTGATCTTCTTGCCGTACTCTAAGTATCTAATGGCCTCTATTTTTTCTGCAGCTTCCAGTGGTAGCATGGGCAAGCGATGAAAATCCATCAGCGCATCCTTTCTGAAGGCGTATATGCCTTTGTGCTTAAAATAAGGAGCATTTACTTTCTCATTTCTTGGATAGGGGATCACCGACCGTGAAAAGTACAAAGCAAAGTCTCTGTTATCTACGATGACCTTGACCGTGTTTGGGTTCTCGATTTCTGCTGGGTTGGTAATTCTTACCATTAAAGATGCCAGGTCGATCTCCTTTTTGAAATCATCTCGAAAAACATCGATCACCTTTTTTAGGCTTCCCGCTTCTGTAAAAGGTTCGTCTCCTTGTACATTGACAACAATGTCAATATCCATATTCTCAACAGCTTCGGCGATACGATCACTACCACAATCATGCTCTTTGATGCTCATGATGGCCTTACCACCATTATCAACGACTTCTTTAAAAATGATATCACTGTCGGTCACTACGAACACATCATCAAAAAGACCTGTGGCCACCGTTGCCTCATAGGTTCTGAGAATTACCGTCTTCCCTCCCAGGTCCTGCATTAGTTTGGCTGGAAAGCGCGACGCAGCATAACGCGCCGGAATCATGGAGATCACCTTCATGCTGTACTTTGATTTCTTTCAAAAGTACAGTTTTTCTCAAGTTTTAACTGGAGAAGGGCGTAACTTCTTGTATATCTTTCTGATCAAGAAGATGATCATCACCGTAAGGATGATCGCCAATATCGGGATAAAAATCGAGAACACTGACATGACCGAAGCAGTGGCTGTTTCTACCGTAGAGACAACAGGATTTGCCAATCCGCCAGTTGTGGCAGTTGAAGTGAGTCGCGTAGCACTTGTTGTCCCTTTGATGGCCGTGGCTGTACCACCACCAGCAATGATCGCCAATGCCCATGTAACTACGGGGTCCATGTCTGAAGCTGTTGCGACGACCACGGCCGTACCAGCCACGGCAGCCAACGGCACTGCTATGGTATCTAGCAAATTATCGACCCAAGGAATGTAATACGCCAACACCTCTATCACGGTAGCCACACCCAATGTGACGAGCGCTGCGATGCTTCCTATCCACTCCCAACTCTCATTCAGCGGAATAATACCAAAATGACTTGCCAAGCTCAAAGCAAAGAGTGGCAAGAAAACTCTAAAGCCCACCGATGCCGCGAGGCCGATGCCCAGGAAAATGCTAAAAATGGTCTCTGTGGTCATGCTATTCGTTAAATTGATGTATCTATTTGTACGTTATCGTTCTACAACGTTACAAAACCCGCGCCAAACGCTCAATTGGTATTCGCAAAACTATCGTCCTTGAAACCAATGAGATACAACTTCTCTTTGGCACGAGTCACAGCCGTGTACAACCAACGAAGATAGTCACGGTCTATCCCATCATGCAGATACGGTTGTTCTACGAAGACCGTATTCCACTGCCCACCTTGCGATTTATGACACGTGATCGCATAGGAGAACTTTACTTGCAAGGCATTGAAATACTTGTTGTTCTTCACCTTTAAGAATTGACGGTACTTAGACTTTTCGTCTGCATAGTCGGCCAATACTTCTTGATATAGACGGTTGCCGTCTTCATAGGACAGAGATGATGACTCTGACGTGATCGTATCTAGCAACAACACCGTTTCAAAAGGTCCTTGTCCGGGGTAGTCTGCCATTTGCACCTTTACTTCCGCAAAGCGGAAACCATACAGGTCTTTAAAGGCAAAGATCTCTAGCACTTCAACCGTATCGCCATTGGCAATAAAGCCGGCAGCAGACGTTTCCTTTAGCCAGAAGTAGTTGTTCTTTACCACCATAAGGCGATCGCCTGCCGACAACTCCTGGTCGTTGAACAAGATGCGACTCCTGATCTGTTGGTTGAACAAATTTGCTCGCTTGTTAGACCGCACGATCACTGCAGTATCTTGTTGGCCTTGTTCGCCATACGAATTGATCAATGCCTCCTGCACGTCCTGACCGCTGGCAAGTCGCTGAATGTCCTTGAAATCCTTCAAATGGAACTTGAAATCCAGAAAATCGTTGAGCTTCAATTGCTCACGGATCTGCGTGGCATTTGAAAGTATGCCCGAGTCTTCTGCTTGCCGTACCACCTCGTCTAACTCTATCAACTTTACCTTCTTGTTGTAAAAATTGCTCAAACGGTCTTCCTCTAGCGCAGGACTCATCAACAATTTCACAGGAGGCAATTGTGCCGTATCGCCGATCAGGATCAGCTTGCACCTATGGCCGCTGTACACATACATCATCAGGTCATCTAACAAAGACCCATTCTCAAAGATCTTTGCATCGGCAGGAGCATCAGGTATCATTGAGGCCTCATCTACAATAAATATAGTGTTGCGATGCTTATTGGGCTGTAGCACAAACTTCACCGCGCCTACTTTGTCCTTTTTTGGGAAATAGATCTTCTTGTGTATGGTAAGTGCCGTTCTTCCTGAATAACTGCTGATCACTTTTGCTGCCCTTCCTGTAGGTGCTAAAAGCACAGACTTCATCTTGGTATGCCACAAATGGGTAACCAAGGTCCCTATCATGGTGGTCTTGCCAGTACCTGCATAGCCTTTTAGAAGAAACATACCATCCTTATCATCATCATATAAAAATGTACACAACGCTTGTAGTGTAGCATCTTGTTTCAAGGTAGGTCGAAAGGGAAACTTCTCAATTAAAAGGCGATAAAAATCAGAGGCGTTCATGCACTGTGGATATGCCTCAAAGATAGGTTTGTTTTTTTTGGGAAAATATTCCGCAAATGAAAAAAAATTGTAGATTTGTGAATATACCACTAACTAAACAATTTACTGCCGTATGTTAATGCTCATCATTTACGTTGTCCTTATTATATTAGTTACAATTGGGGTTGTAAAATTGATAGACCTTATAGTGCCTCAAAAGTTGAAACCCTTTCTATCTTTTGTATTCATTCTACTCAGTGGGTTTATGGGTTATAAAATATACGACTCTATCAATGGGCCTATTGCTTTTGATAAAGTGAAGAAAGAGCGCTATGCGCAAGTGATCACAAAACTGAAAGATATCAGAGACGCGCAACAAGCGCATCGATCTGTTACTGGAAGCTATGCCAAAGATTTCAACAGCCTTGTGAAATTCATTGACACCGCACAATTCACGATCATAGAACGTAGAGACTCTAGTTACATGGAGTACAATACCACCTATAGGATTGACATGCTGAAAGAAGTTGTTGTGGTCGACACCCTCGGCTTTGTATCTGTAAAGGATTCGCTATTTGGCACAGACGACCGTTACAACTCGATGATGAATGTACCAGATTTTGGTAGTGGAAAACAAGCTCAGTTTGAGATGAAGACCGACATCCTTGAGCAGTCTGCAGGTTACAAAGCCCCTGTTTTTGAAGCTAAGGTCGCGAAAGACATCGTCTTGCACGACCAGCCCAAGTCCTTGCTGGCACAAGAGAAGGAATTGGTATCTGTTGAGGGTGTTGACGGGCCTGCCATCGCAGTAGGCTCCCTTACCGAAGTGAGCACCAACGGTAACTGGCCAACTATCTATGACAAGCAAGGCAACTAACGACACTACTAACTCAATACATAGATTGTCCATTCAAGTAGGCTTGAATGGACTTTCTTTTTGTACACTAAACGTACTCAATAGCCACGTCGACCAACTTCAACATCGTACTTCAGAATCAATAGGCAATCCTGAACAACTACTAGAAAGAGCCACACAACTCATAGACGACGAATCCCTGTCGCAAAGATCTTTCAGGGACGTGACCGTTATCCACGTAAATGAGCTTTCAGCCTTTGTGCCTAAGCCTTTTTTCAATAAAGACAAGTTAGCCGACTACTTGAAGTTCAACAACAAGATCTTGGGCAACGATTACATAGATTACGACATGATCACCAACAACGAGATGGTAAATGTCTATGTCCCCTATATGAATGTGAACAATTTCTTTATCGATGTCTTTGGCGAATTCGAATACCGACACTTTTCCTCTATTCTGGTAGAAAAGCTTCTGAATAACACGCCTTATCAAAATGAAGCGACCGTTTATGTGCACCTACAGCCAAGACATTTTGAAGTAGTGGTCGTAAAACAGAAAAAGCTATTGCTGTATAATTCTTTTTCGCATACCACAAAAGAAGACTTCATCTATTACATCCTCTTTATAGCCGAACAACTCCAGTTAGATCCAGAAACACTACAACTACAACTATTGGGTGATATTTCTGAAGAAAGCGAGCTGTACGAAATCCTCTATACCTATGTCCGAGATGTAAGGTTCGTGACCATAAAGAATCCATATTCTTTCGAGGATGATGTAGCAGAGAAACTCCCCCATCAAGACTTTGTGCTTTTAAATAGCTTTGCCTGATGCGCATCATTTCTGGCACATATAAGGGGAAGCGGATCATTGCACCCAAGAAACTACCCGTACGTCCTACCACAGATCTTGCAAAAGAGTCGCTCTTCAACATCTTGAACAACCATTACTATTTTGAGGAATTGGCCGTGCTAGACCTCTTTGCGGGCACTGGCAATATTAGCTACGAGTTTGCCTCGAGGGGTACACAACAAATCACGGCTGTTGACCAACACGCTGAGTGTCTTCGGTTTATCAACAGAACTGCTAGAGAATTGAATTTCAGCATCAACACCATCAAAAGCGATGTTTTCAAGTTTTTAGAAAAGGTAGCACTCAAAGCTGATCTGGTCTTTGCAGACCCACCCTACGATTTCACTGATGGACAATTTGCCAAAATACCGCAGTTGGTCTTTGGACGACAACTGTTAAATAAAAACGGGATGCTCGTCATAGAGCACTCCAGGCACACCAGACTTTCAAAGTTGCCTGATTTCGGTTATGACAAGAAGTATGGTGGCAGTGTATTCAGTTTCTTTGAGAATGAAGAATAAACTTGTTTCAGAAGTGTCCTGTCATTCCGAATGAGCGAAGCGACGAGGAATCTCTTGATGTTTAACAGCAAGATTTCTCACTGCGTTCGAAATGACATTCACGCTTAAAAAGTGAAACAATTACAATAAATCACAGATAGTCATTCAACTAGATAATAAAAGCAGGCCATAAGCCGGATTCTGTGAATTCTGAACTTGGTTCAGAACCTCCTTATCATTTATCTCGGATAGTTGTTACCAACCACCTCTAACCGCCTACCCTCCCACATCGAACGTGCCGCTCTCTCCCGATAGCTGTCGGGACATGGGTTTACATGGCGTTGCACCGCATAGAGTTTACCTGATTTCACTACAGCCGAACTGTACTTGCTTTCTGTTGCACTGGTCCTCCCCGAGTACCCGGGGGACGGGCGTTACCCGCTATGCTGCACTATGGTGTCCGGACTTTCCTCCCTGTCCTGAACTTGTTTCAGCACAAAGCGATAAGGTGGCCTGCTGATGCAAAGGTACAGAAATCAGTTGTCAAGAATTCTTGTTGATAACTTGCTCTAAATTTCGAGGCAAAACGTCCCTTTTCGACCGCCAATTTTTAACTTTGTTCACATGGAGCATTTTGTGGTATCAGCACGTAAATATCGCCCGCAGACATTCAAAGATGTTGTAGGGCAACACGCCATTACCAATACCCTAGAGAATGCCATTGCCAACAACCATCTGGCACAAGCCTTGCTCTTTACCGGACCACGTGGTGTGGGTAAGACTACTTGTGCACGGATCTTGGCCAAGATGATCAATCAGGATGGCACTGAAAACCCAGACGAGGATTTCGCCTTTAACATCTTTGAGTTGGATGCTGCTTCTAACAACTCAGTTGATGACATCCGAAGCCTGATCGACCAGGTGAGAATACCGCCACAGGTAGGAAACTACAAAGTATACATCATCGATGAAGTGCACATGCTTAGTCAAGCCGCTTTCAATGCTTTCTTGAAAACGCTTGAAGAACCTCCAAAGCACGCTATCTTTATCCTGGCTACTACAGAAAAACACAAGATCATCCCAACCATACTGTCACGTTGCCAGATCTTCGATTTTAAGCGAATAACAGTTGCCGATGCCAAAGAGTACCTTGCATTTATCGCCGATCAACAAGGCGTTACAGCCGAAGACGACGCTTTGCATATCATTGCGCAAAAGGCTGATGGTGCCATGCGAGACGCGCTTTCTATGTTTGATCGAGTGGTGAGCTTTTCAGGGAAGGACCTTACACGACAAGCAGTGACCGAGAACTTGAACGTACTTGACCACGACACCTATTTCAAGGCCACCGACCTTGTCTTGAAGAATAACATCCCAGATCTTTTGCTTCACTATAACGATGTGCTCGGCAAAGGATTTGACGGACATCATTTCATCGCTGGTCTTGCAAGTCACTTTAGAGACTTGATGGTCTGTAAAAATGAACAGACCATTGGCCTGCTAGAAGTTGGCGAACAAACACAGCGGACCTATTTAGAGCAAAGTCAAAAGACCTCGTTGCCATTCTTGTTGAAAGGAATTGAGCTAGCAAACCAATGCGACCTCGACTACAAGACCAGTAAAAATAAGAGGCTGCTCGTTGAACTCTGTCTCATGCAACTTGCTTCGCTGACCTTTCAAGGTGAAAAAAAAAATGAGCGCCCCTTCCTGATCCCACCATCGCACTTCAAAGTGGATGCACAACGCCGTGCAGCGCTCATGGAGAAAGTGATCGCAAAGAGCGAAGCCGCCTCACAAGAAAAACATACGCCTAAAACCCCTCAAGAGGCAGAATTACCTGCAACCATAATTGAATCCGTACAGGAAACTGTTGAGACAGAAACTCCAACTGCCAGGGCCAAACCTGTACAAATCCCACTGGAGCAGACACGTGTATCTGGCCTCTCAATATCTAGCATAAGAGCGCAAAAAGCCCATCAGCAAAAGCTGGCGGCGCAGCAAAGTGTCACCGAAGCGCTTCCCAAAGAGGCATTTACCGAAGAAGCGCTACGAAAAGCATGGGACCAATATGCGCTAAAGATCAAGGCAAAAGGAGAAAAGATCTTGGCTTCCATCATAAAGGCAGATGTGCCCAAGCTTAAAGATGATACTGTCATCACACTATCGATGCCCAACAATAGTATGAAGACCGAGCTAGAGCGTGCTTCCTTTCCGCTACTAGAATTCTTGAAGGAGGAACTGAACAATCACGATATCGAACTAGAGGTATCTGTCAACGAATCGCTTCAAAAGAAATATGCCTTCACCCCACAAGAGAAGTACGAAAAGCTACGGGAGAAGAATCCACTGATCGACAAGTTGCGTAAGGAGTTTGACCTAGATCTCTAGCTGATGGTTGGTCTTTTTTAGGTCATTGGATTGCTCATTAGATGTTAGAATGCTTCTTCTAAACTTTCGAACTCATAGACCTATCAACTTAACCCCTAACTTTGTGTCAGTGAACATCCTGCTTCAAACGAAAAACCAAAAACTATCGACCAAATCATGCTTGGCCTCAAACTTCCTACCGACCCACGTTGGGTAAATATCGTCGAAAAGAATATTGAAGAGATCCTTACGGATCATGCATATTGCGAACAAAAAGCTGCCAGTACTGCTATTTCGCTGATCATCGGGTTTCCCGAAAGGACAGAACTCGTACAAGAGATGACAGCCTTGGTGCGTGAAGAAATGGGACACTTCAAAATGGTGCATGACCACATTGTGAAACGCGGTTGGGCATTGGGCCGTGAGCGTAAAGACGAATATGTGATCGCATTGATGAAGTTCTTCCCAAAGGGAGGAAGTAGAAATACACATTTGGTACACAAACTATTGTATGCTGCCTTGATCGAAGCACGAAGTTGCGAGCGTTTTCGATTGCTTTCTGAAAATATCCAAGACGAAGAACTGGCAGAGTTCTACCAAAAATTGATGGTGAGTGAAGCCAATCATTATACGATGTTCTTAGGCTTTGCCAGAAAGTATGGCGAAGACCGCCAACTTGTTGACCAAAAATGGCAGGACTTACTCACCTATGAGGCCGAGTTGATGAAAGACTTAGGCAAGAAGGAGACGATGCACGGATGATCAATAGGCAGTTAACGGTAAACGGCCTACGTTCATTTTTGACCATCAGTTGAGAAAATCATGACCGATATGATAAATGCCAACTGAAGACTGAAGTTACTGCTTCACGATCTCGCCATTCTCCCAAATACCAGACTGGCTAGTACCATCAGCGTAGTGGTAGGTGCCTTGTCCATTCATCTCGCCATTTGCCCACATTCCATTATAGCTATCCCCGTTTCTGTAGTTGAAGCGACCCATACCGTGGCGTTTCCCATCTTTGTATGCCCCATTGTAGCTATCGCCAGAAAGATACTTCATGATGCCTTTGCCATTGCGTTGGCTGTTGCTCCAATTGCCTTTGTAGATGGTCTTGCCGGCGTAGACCATGACTCCGTAACCTTCTAGCTTGTTGTCTTTAAAATCGCCTTCATAGATATCACCATCAGGAAAGATCATCTTCCCTTTGCCATTCATCATACCGTTGCGCCAAAAGCCATCATAGATGGTTCCGTCTATCTTATAGAACTGCCCCTTTCCATCACGCTTACCGTGCTTCCACTTTCCGTAGTAATAATCGCCATTGGCATATACATATCTGCCTAGTGCTTTCTCGCAATCGCCAGCAATACAACCTTTTCCTGCTTGTTGTGCCAAGGCCAAACTGCCGATCATCCCTATACAGAATAACACCCTATGCCTCATAGTTCTGTGATGCCCAATACGTTCATATTTGCAAGTCTTTTTCTAGAAGGGCTTCTGTAATACAAGGTCTTAATGATACCATCTGAAAGTCCGATCTTGGGTACGTAGATCGCCTTGGCACCACTCCATTTGGCGGCAGAGAGGTATATCCGCGTTGCGGGGATGATCACATCTGCACGGTCTGGATTTAGGTCTAGTTCTGTGATACGCTGCTCATAGGTAAGGCTCTGCAAAAAGTGATATTGTGCATTAAGCCATATGTACGAAAGTGGTTTTTCGGGTTTTTGGCCCGACATCTTGAATAGCTTGTTGATGTTACCGCCAGAACCTATCATGGCGATTCGCTTGTAATCCTTGGTATTCTTCTTGATCCAGTCTTCCAATTCTTTCCAAACACTTTTCTTGACCATGCCATTCAAAAAGCGCACCGTTCCCATCTTGAAGGAACGTGAAGTGATCACTTTCCCGTTGGAAAATATCGTGAACTCTGTGCTTCCACCACCAACATCTACGTACAGATATGTCTTATCTTTTTCTATCACCTGATGAAGATCGGTAGAGGCAATAATGGCTGCTTCCTCCTTTCCGTCGATAATGTTGATCCTGATATTCGCCTTTTTCTTGACCTTGGCGATCACCTCGCTAGCGTTTCCCGCTTCTCTCATTGCTGAGGTCGCACAAGCCATATAATCTTCGACGCCATGAACGTTCATGAGCAATTTAAAGGCCTTCATGGCATCTATGATACGGTCTTGGTTCTCATCAGTGATCTCACCATGTGTAAAGGAATCCTGGCCAAGGCGAATAGGCACCCGCACCAAAGAGCTCTTTTTGAATTTAGGGTCCTTCCCCTTTTCTTCTATGACGTTTGAGATCAATAATCTAACTGCATTTGAGCCAATATCGATGGCTCCGTATACTCGAATCTTCAACACTTGTCTTTTAGGCTGTTCAACTCTGTTGTAAATAATAATCGTAAATGGCGAATTGCGATCGCACTTTGGCTTTTTGATTGCGACGGTACGTATTGTCTTGGTCTTGGGAGATGATCCTTGCTTTTACATTATCCCTCCATGCAATTTCAAAGGTGTCGATCAACTCTTGCTTGATATCTTCATCATAAACAGGGCAGGTAACTTCTACCCTGTTGTCGATATTTCTTGTCATAAGGTCGGCCGAGCCAATGAAGACCTTAGGGTCACCACCATTGCCAAAGATAAACAATCTGGGATGCTCCAAAAACTTATCTACGATACTGATTCCTTCGATGTTATCGCTCATTCCCGGAACTCCGGGGATGAGGCAGCAGATTCCCCTGATGATCAGTTGCACCTTCACTCCTGCTCTACTGGCCTCATACAATTGGTCTATCATCTTGTAATCGGAAAAGCTATTCACCTTGATCTTCATATAGGCTTCTCTTCCTTGTTCTGCATTCTTGATCTCTTCTTTGATCATCTGCTTGAACTTGCTCCGTGTGTAGTGAGGCGAGACCACTAGGTGCTTGTAGCGCTTCAGCTTATAGTTTATCTCGAAGAAATCGAATACATTCTCTACATCTTTCAATATCTCCTGATGCGAAGTAAAAAGCGTGTAGTCTGTGTATATCTTGGCTGTAGATTCATGAAAATTGCCCGTACTGATAAAGCCATAGCGTCTTGTCCCACCATCTTCCTCTCGTTGAACAACACATGTTTTACAATGTACCTTTAGTCCTGGCACACCAAAGATCAGTCTCACCCCTTCTTCTTGAAGCAGTTCTGCATACTTTACATTAGCGGCTTCGTCAAAGCGGGCTTGTAGTTCTATCTGGGCCGTTACTTCTTTGCCGTTCTTCACGGCATTCATCAACGCACTGGCAACCTGTGAATTCTTTGCCAAGCGGTAGATCGTAATTTTTATTGACTTCACCTTTGGGTCTAAAGCTGCTTCTCTCAGAAAGCGAATCACATAAGAAAAGGTGTGATAGGGTGCAAACTGCAAGTAATCTTTCTCGGCGATCTTTTCGAAAAGACTTCCCTCCAAGCTCAGTCCTTTTATAGGCAGCTGAGGATATCGCTTGTACAACAGGTCTGTTCTGCCAAGATCCGGGAAACCCATGTAATCCCTTCGGTTGTGGTATCGCCCGCCGGGTATGATGCTATCTGTACTCTCTATGCCCATTTTTTTCTTCAAGAAAGAAAGCGTCTCTTTATCAATGGTCTTGTCGTACACAAATCGTACAGGCTCGCCTTGACGTCTTGCCTTCACACTCTTCGAAATTTTAGACAAAAAGCTTTTGCTAAGGTCAGTATCCATATCTAGCTGTGCATCTCTAGTGATCTTGATCATGTGTGCAGAGAGACTCTTATAATCGAAGATGCTAAAAATGCTATGCAGAGAGTATCGGATCAGGTCATCTAAGATGATGATGTATTTTTTATCTCCCTCAGAAGGAAGCTCCACAAAGCGCTCGATAGTACGTGGTATCTCTACCAACGCATATCGGAAGCGCTGTCTAGGTCTTCTCAGAAGGCGGTTGATCGGGTTGGCATCTTCTCTCGTGTTCATCACCATCTTGATAGCTAGATAGGCTGCACTATCACGAAGACTAGGAAATTCTTCCAACTCGTCTAGCATAATGGTAACCAAAGCAGGGCTCACCTTGTTCAAAAAGAAGTTGCGTATATACTCTCCTTGGTTCTTGGAAACTTGGTGCTCCCTAATGATGAAGATGTTTTCTTTAGAGAGTTCTTTGTCAATTTGCTTAAGAATGGTCAAACTCTGGGCCTGCTGGCGAATGACTATCTTCGTGATCTCTTCCAGCAGATCTTTGGCCTTGTAGCCTCCAAATTCTCTTCGGCCACTCTTGCCACTCATCGAAACACGCCGAATGGCAGCATAACGCACTTTGAAGAATTCATCTAAATTGTTTGAGAAGATTCCAACAAATCGCAATCTTTCCAGTAATGGGACGGTCTTATCTGCCGCTTCTTGAAGTACACGAGCGTTAAAATCTAACCAGCTAAGGTCGCGGTTCTTGTATCGGTTGGTTGGTCTCATATACTACTTAAAGGCTTTGGGAGCGATGTTCATGAATGTATTTCCTTTTTGTCTGTTGATGTCCTTCCAGGTCGAAATATCGAAGCGAACACCAACCACAGCGCTGGTGGCCACATTATCGATGTATGCATCGCCCAACAAGTTGACCAACGAAGTGAAGGCATGATTATGTCCGAATAGCACGACGGTCTCCAATGCATCATCCAAGCATTCTACGAAAGAAAGCACGGAAGTGCCGCCGAAATCATAGAGTTCTTCTGTGATCAACAACTTGCCGAGATCCAGGTCTAAGTTGCGCATAAAGATCATACAGGTGTGGAGCGCTCTATTTGCCGGGCTGGAAAAGACGGCGTCTGGTGTTGGCAATTCGTTTCGCAAATGACCGGACAGCAAATGAGCGTCATTGATGCCTCGAAGTTTTAATGGTCGGTCTCTATCACTCACATTATACTCCCATGAGGATTT
>JANQRC010000052.1 GCA_028284745.1 Flavobacteriaceae bacterium | reverse complement strand
TTCCGAACACGCGGGAAGAAAAAAATATTCTTGGTCCAAGTTTTGATAAAACCAAGAAACCATTGTATATTTGTCGCCCACTAGTTGCAAGGCTAGTGTTCGTTTGTCCTGTCAGCCTTATGACCTGAAGTTGTAAAACAAGTAGGATGAACACCGCATCGCGGGGTAGAGCAGTAGGTAGCTCGTCGGGCTCATAACCCGAAGGTCGCTGGTTCGAGTCCAGTCCCCGCTACTAAAGCAAGGGAATCTGTAAATAGATTCCCTTTTTGTTTGCCTTAAAATCAAGGATTTACCTACTCCTTCCTCTAATTCATAGATTTCCTTATTAACTGAAAAACCTGATTGCTCACAAAAAAAGGCAGCAAAAAAGAGAGCAGTTTTTACTTTCTCAAAACTCAAAGAGGGATCATCGATACAAATATACTCAATCAGGGCATTTGTTTCCATTTGGGCGGCAAACCAGCTTGCACAGTTCGAAACGGCTGATCAACACTATTTTTTTAGTTCAACACTCCAGCAATTAAATTATCAATTACAGATTTGTGTAAAATTTTGATTCCAATTTTGTGTATTTTGAGGTTGCCAATCAAAACCAACCTCATGCTAAAGAAATCAACCTTTGTAGTACTTCTACTGTTTTCTTTTTTTTCTGCACTCTCCCAGAAAGATGAAATCAGTTTGATCTCCTGGAATATCAAAGATTTTGGAAAAACCAAGAACAGCGAGGAGTTGAACAAAATTGCAGAGATTGTAATGGATGCACATATTCTTGCCATACAGGAAGTAGTTTCCGGGTTTGGTGGCGCACAAGCTGTAGCTAAACTCACGGACATACTCAATCGGAAAGGCAGCAAGTGGGACTACGTCATAAGCAACCCTACTAACAGTCCAAAGTTTGTTACCGAACGCTATGCTTTTGTCTGGAAAACAAGACATATAAAAATCAAGAACCGGGGGTGGTTGATTACTGAGTTGGATTCTCTAATCGATAGGGAGCCATTTTTATTGAACTTTTACTTGGATGGGCGAACATTAGCGGTGGTCAATTATCATTCCAGACCCTACAACAAAGACCCTGAAAGTGAAATTGGAGCTCTTTCGAAGTTTGTCATCGATTCCTTGAACACCCCAGTAATCATTGCAGGAGATTTTAATGTGGATGAAAAGATGCCCATTTTTAATACCTTAAAAAGCCAGGAATACAAAGCTACTATCCAAAACCAAAAGACTACCTTAAAAAGAACGTGTAAAAGGAGTGATTATCTCAACTATCCCACCGATAATATTTTTTACTCGAAAGGTATTCGAAAAGTAGAAGGTGGTGTTATTGACTTTGTAAGATTCTGTGAGCAACTAGAAAAAGCCAGGAAATTATCAGATCATTTACCAGTTTTTTTGAGGTTCCGTTTGAATTAACACATCATTTTACTCACCTAGAGCACTCACGATATTCCATTTAGACCCTTCCACATCCTGAATAGCTTCGATCTTTCGCTCAAATGATTGTGGCTCATTGAGTTCAATGTATTCGTAGACCTTAAACTCAGCACCCCCTAATTCAGATTCAGTTCTTGATAAAGAAGTCACTCTTATCTCGGCATCTTTAGCTCTAGCCAATAATGAGTTATTCTTAATATTTCCAACAAAATATTTTCCTTTTTTATTGAATAGCCTTTTGAGCATAAACTGCCTCGTTTCCCTCTATAACTTGGCGTGATGCCCAATTTGCTTATATAGATGCCCAGGCTTTTTCCCAGCTTTACTCTTTTATGAAATTCTGAAAGCCATTTCTTTTATTCCTTTAAAATGAAATCTCTAATGATCTTATCCATGTGCGTAGGCAAATCGGCCTGCTTTATCTCATAGCTCTTCACTTTCATTTCATCAAACCATTTACTCCAATAGGCTCTTATGACATCTTCCTCATATGGATTGCCCTTAGCTGGGTTGATTCCCAGCACTAGTACTTCCAAATTGGATAAATCTTTATTGGCCACTATGAAACCAAAATCCTTCACATCCATTCGTTTTTGCCAATTGGCCTTGTTCAAGACATTAGTATTCAAATCCCTGGACAATAAATAACTAGTCCGGTTGTTTTCTCTCATCTTGGCATCTTTATGGTACATATAGCCATCGGTTAGAATCACCACTATATTTCGATAACCCTCATCAATACAATAATCATCAACCTTGTTTTTAAAAAAGCCCCAAATATCAGACCCAATATAGTTATCATCTTTAATGGCAGATTCATAAATCAGTTTGGAAATGGAATCATAGTTTTTTGGCAGATTTAATATGGTTTCTTTTGTAACATTGTGGTTGGCAAAATGAACTTGCAATTCATTGATTTTTCGGTTCAATGATCGATCGGATGGTTCAGGGTCAATGAAAACTTTAATCTTATCGTCAATCTGGCGAACCCTTTTATTGAGCAAGTGTAATTCTAAACTTCTTGCCACTGATTCCAAATAACCTATATCCCTCATGAAAAATTCCATAGCAGGTGAAGGGTATTTGTCAGGGCTGATCCTATCTGATAAATCAAGTAATATACTAATGTTCAAGTTATCGTTTGAAGAAGTTGTTTTGGTTGTTGAAATGGATATCATCTCTTCTTCCTCAACATCAACTTTTGAATCTCGCTTACATGATTGTAGATAAGTAACCATCACAAACGATAGCAGAATTCTAATTGTGGTCTTCATAAGGTTAGTTAATAAGTTTGTACAATCTACCTTCATAGCTTTCATCCGCTATTTCATGCTCCTCCAAATGCTTTCTTTCTTCTTCCCTGCACTTGGCCAATAACTCATCCCTTCGTTTAAGCGCATCAAAATTATCTGCTATGGCCAAAAACCATCCCTTCACATATTCTGCATGGTATGTGAGATAATGTTTATTGGAAAAAATAAACCCGTCTATGGTTCTTTGCAAATCATTGATCTTCCCTTCTATTCCAGATATTTCTTCTTTAATTGGATTTATTTTGCCAATCAACTTAGAGATTTCTTGCTGGGCATTCGTAATATCCTCCCTCTTTGATCTGATAAAGGACTTAATCTTATCGAAATTATCGTACTCCTTCATGATAAAATCGAATACTAGCCCCCAAATAATATAGACCACGAATCCGGCGAAGATAACACCCCAAAACTCTGGAGAAGTAAAGGCTATCTTCAAATCAAATGGCGGTGAAATCAATGTTTTATCAAATTCATAGATCTTCTTCTCTATTTGATATGCTAGAATAGAATCAAAAATGAAAGTGACCACAAACAAAGTTCCTATCTTCACGTAGGATAGCCAATTCTTATGTTTTTGAAACATGTGTATCAAATATCCCAATCCCATGAAGGCAAACGGAATGGTTGCCACAAAGACACCTTCCAACCAACCATCCTCGATAGCTTTTGACAATGCATTGGCATCAAAAATGGCTGCGGTTAACTCGTCGCTAGGGTTAAAAGTTTTGAAGAAGGCAGAATATGAAGCCGATATATAAAACACCAGTAGATAAAAGGTAATTGGGATCAAAACGATCAAGCCCAGATAAAACTGTGCTTTAGGTTTTTTGTCTGCATCTTCCACATACTTTTCTGGATTGTGCTTCACATCAGCTATTTCAGATCTGAACAACTTGATTTTTTCTTCCAACTTAGCAACTGAATCTTCTAAAATCGCTTTTACTGTTCTCCTCTTTTTTAGCTCGATCTCATACTTGCTCTTTTCTTGAACATAGGGTTCTTTTAGGGACTTTTGAAGTTTTTCATCCTCTCTACATTTTCCTTTATAGTCCATATACACGTCCTGCAAACAAGCTTTGAAAATCATATGGTTGCCCTCTGCCTGTTTAGATGAGCCATAGCCGCTTTCAAAAAAAGTGAGTTTAATTTTTTTGACATCCTCTTCCTTGAATCGTTCAACTTCTGGCTCAGATTTCTTTTTGATTGAGAATATTTTCTTCAAGGGACTCATACTAGTCATTCATTAGATTCATCAATTGTTTTTTGGAAATATTTTGCTCGCCATTTTCTAATAGGAACTCGCAGATATCGTCCACGTTTTCTTCCATAAAGCCAAACTTTAGGCAATACTTTTTTAGAGTGTTGACCTCATCTTCTGTTGCAACCCCGTCAGCCCAGATCATCAGTACTAAATCGTAGAGGTATTCAATTTTATCATCAAGTTTCTCTGGTATGGTAGAATCTTGCGAGGGGTTCAAAAGCACCTCATTCAATTCCTCTTGACCCACTCCCCTTTCTTCTGCGAACCGGTATAGCATTTGCAGTTCAAGAATATCAAAATTATCATCGGTGAAAGCCATTTGATACAGCCTTAGAAAATGGCTCTTTAACTCCAGTGAGATGTTCTTTTTTTCCATGGTTGAATTTTAATTTTCACAAGCAATCCCATCATTGTCCCTATCTAAATTAGAATAACATCCCCTATCGCTTTCAAATGTTGATTGCGCTTCCTCTTGTGAAGAGAAGTCGGAACAGTTTTTCTCATCACAAGGTGATTCGTCATTACTTGTACATGAAATGACAATCAATAACATCACAAAAAGCACCATCAGTCCAAGACAACCTCCTTTACCGTTCTTTCTTTTAAAATTTTTTGACCCCTTATTCACAAAATGTCCTTGAACATAGGTCCCATCTTTTTTGTAATATCCTCTTCGATATTTCATTTTAAACTTTATTTAGGTGGTTTTCTCTTATGTGGTTTCACAGGTACAGTTTTAGGGCCCGGTTTAGGACTGTCAGGCCTTTTTCTAGGCACTGGAGAAGGTTTTGACCTTCTATGCGGGTTTACCGGAACTGTTTTCTTTGCCATTTCAAAATGTATTAATTAGTCAAATCTTCTACTTCCGCGACCGGAGCATCACGTTTTACAGCCTCGATCCCCTTCTTGCACGATTGTTTGGAATTATACATCTCACTTGTGGCAATGATTTCTCCATTGCCTTTCGAACGAAGATTGAAGTAGAATTTGCCATTACTGCTTTTTTTGATCTCAAATTTTGGAAACGCCATGATTTTATCCTTTATGGTTTACACTCCAAACGTAAACCGATCACAAGACAATACCTTACAGATATCTGTAAAGCAAAAAAGAACCGCTAAATCACGGTTCTTTTCACATGGTACAACTTGTGCATTAATCAATCTTCCCAACCGCATAAGGTGCGCCCCATTTCTTTGGCTTTTCTCAAGGGTATTTCATATATCTTTGTTGAACAACGTGACAAGCCTCTACAAGACTTTGAGTAGTGGTATTTTTTACTACCTTTTCCTTTGCAGATATATACATTGGTCTCTTCAATTATTGAAGAGCTCAATCCAAAAAATAGTATGCAGATGTATATGACCAGTAATTTCATTATGGCTAGTTACTATTAAAAGGGAACCCAACTGTGATATTCATTAATTCTAATCTTTAATTAAATCATCTTTTGGACAAGGCCTTGAGTTCAATTTGAAGTCCCTCAATTGCTTAATTTTTTTATTTCCTGGATCATTCTGTCATGATCTTGTGCCGGAGAATGTAAATCGTATGTAATCAAGAAAGTTTTCATAGAAGCCATTCAATTTTTACAGCCGTTCTTACCACAGGTGATTCTTTTATCTGTATTGACCCAATGGCTTGAATGCTCGGTTGTGTCAAATCCACATCCTGTGGTTCCACCTTTGTATCCTTTGTGCACCTCTCCTGTTGGTGTATGCTCAACTGCCATAATATTGTTTCTAAAGTTTATATCCCAAACCTAACTCTATTAAAAAACAATCCCTTACAGAAATCTGCAAGGGATTTAAATTTGTTCGGATAAGGAGAATGGATCATACTCATATTTTACCCCCCCTAACTAATTTAGCGATCAAATGATGTGTGTTTTTTGCCCCGAATTCATCAAATAACCTGCTCACTTTTTTATCGATAGTACTCTCGCTATTGGGAGTGATCTTCTGTTGTTTTAGCTTTTCCGAGATTTCTTTTTTGGTGAGACCATCGGCCAAATCTTTTAAGATCATCATGTCGAATCCATCCAGCTCAAATACATTATCAGCAACATTGAGGTTAATCTGGGGCGAAACAAAAGTGCGGTTATGGTATACTTCCTGTATGGCATTCACCAATTCCGTTAGTCCATGGCGGCTCTTGCAGACATAGGCATTGATCTTTTGTTCTTTAAATAGGGTATTGATCTTCACAGGATTGTCCTCCATCGAGTTCACAATAACCTTTAGGGTGGGCTGAAGTGCCCTTGAAGCTTTGATAAGCTCAATACCGGATGTAAGTTTTCGGTCGATGTGGTCGGCCACAAACAACAAATCGGTAATCAACAACTCGTACGGGACATGGTTCTTTAGGGCCACTTTTAAACGGGTAAGGGCTTTATCGCAATAGAGTTCTTCTTGAAGCTCTTCAATATGCAGTTTTTCCCGAAGTACTTCAACAATACCATGATTTCCACCCTGAAAATCCTCCGCGAGCAATACTTTTTTGAACATAGTAGGTGACTGTTTTAGTTTGGAATGGTGATATTGGCTTTAAAACCATCCCCCTTTCCTAGTCCAAATGTAATGGTTCCCCCAATTGCCTGAATACGCTTTTCTGTATTCCGAAGCCCGTTTTTGACAGTTAGGTCTTCCTCAGAGGCCCCAACACCATCATCGGCATAGTCGACTTTTAGCAATTTCCCTGTTTTTTGGAATGAAATGGTTATTAAAGTGGCCATGCTATGTTTGCCCATGTTTATCATCAATTCCTGAAGTACCTTATAAAGCACGATCTTGGTCAATGGTACCACATCTTCCCAAATTATCTCCTTCCCCCCGGTAATAAACAACTTGGTATTCGATGGTGTCCTAAAACGAAGCATTTCCCATAATTCCCTTTTAAAATTGGGTCCGGTATCTACCTCATTGATCTCACGTGAAAAATCCCTTGTTTGGTTATAAAGTACTTCCAAATTATCCAATACAGCAGATTTATCGGCATTTTTCTGCACCAACAACATTGTTTGGTTCAGTTTACCTCCGTGGTCGTCGTGCAGCCTTCGGGATAGTTCGGATTCTGTTTCATGGATAGCCATCAACCTATCCGTTTTATTTTTTTGCTTCAATCTTTTGGTGCGCTGCCTAAAGCTATATATGGATAGTCCAAGAACTGAAACAGCGAAAAGAAAACCACCCAGATAAATAATTTTCTGGTTACGTTGCCTGCTTGTCTGCAGTTCTTTTTCTACATTTTCTTTCTCCAAAGCCAATAAACGCGCTTTTTCCTGCTCATCATTGTACTTCATATTGGCAAATTGGGTCTTTACTTTCAGTTCCTGCTCATATAGGCTATCCTGCAAAAACACATAACGGTCACGAAGCCGGACATTCTGAGGTTCCAATTGCATCAAGAATTTTAATGCATCCTTTTCTGCCCTAGGCATTTTTATGCCTTTTGAAAGATTGATCACGGTATTAAAATGGGCTTTGGCCCTTTGGGGTTGGTCTTCGGAATAGAATTCCCCCAAATGGGTATCACTCGCAATTTGTCCTCTTTTGTCATTATGCTTGGCACGAATTTCCAAAGCATATAAAAAAGGTTTTGCCTCTTTCACTTTTCCTGAAAGCCATTGTGCATAGGCAAGATTGTCCAACGTCCTAGCATACTCGCGTTGATTTTGTTTTAATACCGAGTCTTGGGAGATATTTTCCAAAATGGCAATGGCATCCTCATACTGGGCGTTATCGGTAAAAGTAACTGCCAAATTGTTTTTATAGATCAATCTATCTATTTCAATACCAGTCATGGAGATAGCTTGATTATAATTCTTAATGGCATCCGAATAATTCAACAGCTTGCGATGGTTCGTAGCCAAAAGGTTATAACATTGAGCCAAATAAATAGTGTCATTTTCAGGTATTAAAAACTGTAATGCTTCTGTAATAGTTTCTTTGCTGCCAAAGTAGTCGTTAAAATCCTTTTGAATCGTTCCCATATTCAAAAGGTTTATTCCCACCCAGTTCCATTTCTTTATTTGCTCATAGTAGTTTTTTGAAGAAGTATAATTTTGAAAGGCTCTTTCATGATCTTGGGCTATCACAGAGAAATAATAACCCATTAAATAATGCTGTCTTGCTAAATTGAAAATATCACCATTGTCTCTAGCATGATCTTTAAGCTTATCGCTATAAAATGATAAGCTATCATATTCTTCCAAGGAAAGGTGAAGTACGTTTTTTTGATAAAGGACATGTCCATAAATGGTGTCCCTTTCATTTTTCTTCAAATAAGAATATAATCTATTTATGGCTCGATATCTATCCTCGATCGGAAACTCCACATCTGTAGAAATGTTAAAGTAAAGCGGGATACTGTCACCTACGCTTTCAACATTTGAACTATGACCAGCACTATGTCGAGAGCAAGAAAAACAAAAGCCTATTACAACCAGAAGTAAGATTTCTTTCAAAATTTAAATAAATTATAGAGCAAAAAAAGAGCTATATCCTAAAATATAGCTCAAATTAGCAATAATTATAATGATTATTGATTTCCTCCTGGTGGTGGCTTAGGAGGAGGATTACCATCATCTCCCTCAGTTGCCACCGTATGGTATAAGGCTTCGGTGTCTGCAATATCTCCTTTGGCACAAGAAAACATAAACATATTCAAGAAAATTGCCCCTAAGGCTATATAAACTCGTTTCATAATATTTGATTTAAAAATTGAACAAAGGGGTGGCTGCCCGGGATTTTCCCAGAGTTGTT
This sequence comes from Flavobacteriaceae bacterium, assembly GCA_028284745.1. Lineage (GTDB taxonomy): Bacteria > Bacteroidota > Bacteroidia > Flavobacteriales > Flavobacteriaceae > JANQRC01. The sequence continues at coordinate 21,050 of JANQRC010000052.1, read as the reverse complement.
CGTTTAGCTTTTCAGCCACCCGTGAGTTTTGGAGTACTCCTTTGTTTTTGGAAAGTGAAAACTGTAAGCGGTAGACTTGGCTACTTTCCGATTGACCAAATACTAGCCGCTTTACAGATTTCCGTAAAAATGAATCTTGTACAAATACTATGTTTAGCTAGACATCGCAAATTCATTCCGTTTCAAAGTAAATCAATAGAAAAATCATCATTGCAGACATGGAGTCGACATGTTTTGGACTTCTTTTAGACATCAATAAATTCGACCCTTGGGCGGGGTTAAGTCTAAAACTTGTCCAGTGAAAATTTGTATTTTAAGACAATGGATGAGAAAAGAATAGAAGAGATCGTTCTAAGAGTTTTTGAGAAAGCGAAGAAAGAACATGCTTCGCATTCCAGATTTGCCTTGTCCAAACATATAGGTGAGCATAGTGACCTAAGCTCAAAAACCCTTGAAAGAGCCTATGATAGGTATATTAAAAAAGATAAAAGCAAGGGTGCTCCTCAGGCAGAAAGTGTCGATTTATTATGTAAGTATCTAGGGCGAGAAGGTTATGCCGATTATATAAGGGAGTATATCGATTCAAAAGAGGATGGACCAGACGAAACACCTGAAGATTTAAACGAAAGTTCTGTTAGAGGAAACTGGCCAAAAATATTAATAATCATCTCCGTAATGATTTTGACAACTTTGATGTTTTACAATTGGCAAGTTGAATTTACGCCTGAAATTAGTAAAAGAAACGAGTGCATGGCATGGGCCGATTCTGTATATGTTGAGGTTTCTTGTGCCACAAGACCCTACTCCAAATATGGGACCCGGGTTGAACCCCTTGATCCAATGAAATTGGAGAATTTCAAAAAGGTGAAAGTCTCCATGGCCACCCAATTTTTTGCTAAAGAAACCAACAAACCCCTGATATGGTATTACAAAAATAAAGATGAGGAGATAGAATATTTTACAGCTCCTGGATTACACCCTATCAATAGAGAAACTTTACGAAAAATTACAGAAGATATAATTCAGAGATATGTCCCAATCCATGTAGAGAGGGCAGACTCTTTTGTTCAATAATGCAAGACCTTCGAAGATTTCTACGGAGACCACCCGATCGGCAGAGTAGAACATTGATATTTATCATGTTTTAAAAAATTGTAACTTTCAATCTTTGCCAATGTCTTTTGGGCAAAAGACTATGGAAGAACGATCTTGTTTTCATTGTGGCGACCCCGTCGGGAAACATCCCATACACTATGACGAAAAGGATTTTTGCTGTCATGGCTGCAAGACCGTATACCAACTTTTCACTGAAAACGACCTTAGCTGTTATTACGACCTAACGCGATCTCCAGGCGCTATCCCAAAAGAACTGGAAGGCAAGTACGACTTCCTTTCGAATGAAGCTATTATTGAGAAGCTATTAGAGTTCGATGATGGCACAACACAGGTGACCTCACTCTACATACCGCACATTCATTGCAGCAGCTGTATCTGGGTCCTCGAAAACTTGCAAAAACTGAATGCTGGTATAGTTGCCTCGCAAGTGAACTTCCCGAAGAAGACCGTCAGAGTTACCTTTAAAGAGAAAGAGACCTCGTTAAAAGACCTAGCAGTGCTGCTTTCTCGTATTGGGTACGAGCCATACATCTCGCTAGAGGACCACAACACCGCGAACAATACTGTTGACCGGAGCATGGTGTATAAATTGGGGGTGGCTGGTTTCGCTTTTGGCAATGTCATGTTGCTTTCGTTCCCCGAGTATTTCCAAACCGAGGGCTTCTGGCTAGACCAGTACAAGACTTTCTTTCGCTGGCTGATGTTCTGTTTCTCGCTACCCGTGGTATTTTATACAGGCAGCAGTTATTTCATCTCTGCCTACAAAGGCATTCGCTCAGGCTTTCTAAATATCGATGTCCCCATCGCGTTGGGAATACTAACCCTTTTCCTGAGAAGCAGCTATGACATCATCTTTGACCTGGGTTCCGGTTTTTTTGACAGTCTCACGGGATTGGTCTTCTTTTTGCTCTTGGGAAAGTTCTTTCAGCAACAAACCTACTCGTTCTTGTCGTTCGAACGCGACTATCGTTCTTATTTTCCTATTGCCATCACACGTCTGAAGAAGAATGGCACAGAGGAGAACATTCCTGTGAATGAAATTGAAAAAGGAGACCTTTTGCTTGTTAGAAACGAAGAACTGATCCCTGTTGACGGCATCCTTATCCGTGGAAACGCCCACATAGATTATAGCTTTGTCACAGGCGAAGCCGTTCCTATACAAAAGAAATCCGGAGACAAGGTATTCGCAGGAGGAAAACAGCTCTCGGGAAGCATTGAACTAGAAGCCATAAGATCTGTAGAGCAGAGCTATTTGACGCAATTGTGGAGCAATGACATCTTCAACAAAGATAAAGAGCATCGTTTCCAGACATTGACGGATGCGATCAGTAAACGCTTTACGATCGCAGTACTCGCCATAGCAGTAATAAGTACCTCCTTTTGGCTATATCAGGACCCATCCAAGGCCTTGAATGTCTTCACAGCCGTATTGATCATTGCATGCCCTTGTGCTATTGCACTTTCAGCACCTTTTACATTGGGCAATCTATTGCGAATCTTCGGAAAGAAAAAATGCTACCTTAAGAATACTCAGGTAATAGAAAGGCTTGCAAAGATAGACACTGCCATTTTTGATAAGACAGGAACACTTACAACCCATAGAAGAAGTAACGTCGATTACCATGGCATCACTTTGCAAAAGCTGGAAGAAAAGTTACTTAAAAGCGCCTTGCGCTCTTCCAATCACCCGCTTAGCAGAAGCCTCTATCAAGTAATCCCTAGCGAAAGCACTATCCCATTAGATATCTTTGAGGAATACCCTGGAGAGGGAATTGCTGCATCATACCAAGACACAAAAATAAAAATAGGAGCTGCCAGTTTTGCGGGAGGTCTCGGACCCAAGTATGGTCAAACCAGTGTGCACATAAAGATAAACGACACATACAAAGGTTATTTTCTGTTTACCAATGAATACAGACCTAACACCCGAAAGTTGTTCCAATCACTTGCCAAAATGGCATCATTGGGTATTCTATCTGGTGACAACGAAGGCGAGAAAGGGTTTTTAACAAGATGGCTCCCGGCAGGGGTTAGCATGAGATTCGATCAAAGACCAGATGACAAACTAAATTATATAAAAACACTACAAGAGCAAGGGAAAACGGTTTTGATGGTAGGCGACGGGCTCAATGATGCTGGCGCACTGGCACAAAGTGATGTAGGCATTTCCATAGCTGAAGATGTCAATGTCTTCTCACCAGCTTGCGATGGCATCATCGATGCCTCGATGTTCGAGCATATCAAGGATCTTATTCGTCTCTCAAAAAAAGGGGTTAGCATCATTAAGGTCAGCTTCTTATTATCTCTTGTGTATAACATAACTGGGCTATACTTTGCCGTGACAGGACAATTGCTGCCAGTGATCGCTGCCATCCTTATGCCACTAAGTTCCATCAGCATTGTTGTTTTTACCACAGTTACCACAAACTGGGCCGCCAGAAAATTTGGCGAGATTTCGATGAAAACTGACAAAAGTCATATGCAAAGCAACAAGCCCCCAATACATTTGAAACCAGATCCTGTAAAGGCATGAGTGTCATCTACATCTTGTTATCAATAAGTGTGGTCGTAGCCACTTTTTTCCTGATCGTATTCATCGTGTCGGTCAAAAAAGGGCAATACGATGATACCTACACGCCATCGGTACGTATGCTTTTTGAGGATGAGTTAAAAGAAGAGCAAGAAAACCAAAATAATCAATAAAGACTAACTAATTACAGTATGGAAATGGAGCAGTTTTATTATGACAACAAGATCGTTAAAAAGTTCTTGTATGCCACTATCCTATGGGGAGCGGTCGGGATGCTTGTAGGTTTGCTACTAGCATTCATGTTTTTATTCCCTAACCTTACCGAAGGGATCTCGTGGCTTAGCTTTGGCCGTTTAAGGCCATTGCACACCAATGCAGTGATCTTCGCCTTTGTTGGGAATGCCACCTTTGCGGGTGTCTATTATTCCTTACAGCGATTGCTAAAGGCCAGGATGTTTAGCGATGTGTTGAGCGACATCAACTTCTGGGGATGGCAATTGATCATTGTTGGTGCGGCAATCACGCTTCCACTGGGAATCACAACTTCTAAAGAATATGCAGAGCTAGAATGGCCTTTTGATATTGCCATCGCAGTGATCTGGGTAGTCTTCGGTTGGAACATGGTCGGCACCATTCTCAAACGTAGACAGCGTCACCTTTATGTGGCTATCTGGTTCTACATAGCAACCTTTGTAACTGTTGCCGTACTACATATTTTCAACAGTCTGGAACTGCCGGTCAGTGGCTTAAAGAGTTACTCGGTGTATGCTGGTGTGCAAGATGCATTGGTACAATGGTGGTACGGGCACAATGCGGTGGCGTTTTTCTTAACGACACCTTTCCTCGGGCTAATGTACTATTTTGTGCCGAAAGCTGCTAACAGACCCGTATACTCGTATCGTTTGTCCATCGTACACTTCTGGTCGTTGATCTTCATATACATCTGGGCTGGGCCTCACCACTTGTTGTATTCTGCTTTGCCTGATTGGGCACAGAACCTGGGTGTAGTATTCTCCATTATGCTCATTGCTCCATCATGGGGTGGTATGATCAATGGTCTTCTAACACTACGTGGCGCATGGGACACCGTACGAACAAGCCCCGTGCTCAAGTTTATGGTAGTAGCCATTACAGGGTATGGTATGGCCACTTTTGAAGGCCCCATGCTATCTCTGAAGACCTTTAATGCGGTAGCTCACTTTAGTGACTGGATCATTGCTCACGTGCATGTAGGCGCTTTGGCTTGGAACGGTTTCTTGACCTTCGGTATGATCTATTGGTTGGTACCTAAGTTGTTCAAGACAAGGCTACATTCAACGCCCTTGGCAAACTTCCACTTTTGGATAGGTACGCTGGGCATTATCATGTATGCTTTGCCAATGTATGTAGCTGGATTCACCCAGGCCTTGATGTGGAAAGACTTTAACCCGGATGGCACATTGGTATATGGTAACTTCCTAGAGACCGTTTCACAGATCATCCCTATGTATTGGATGCGCGCCATTGGCGGTAGCTTGTATCTGGTTGGTGTTCTTGTGATGGTCTACAACATCATAGTAACTATTAGAAAAGGGAGCAGCGTTGAAGATGACCTAGCCGAAGCCGCTCCACTTCAGCGTGTGTCTAAAAGACGAGTTGCTGGAGAAGGTTGGCACACTTGGTTAGAACGCAAACCAATTCAACTAACACTTCTAGCTACGGTAGCTATCCTAATAGGAGGCATTGTTCAGATCGTGCCCACGATCATGGTAAAATCCAACATCCCTACGATAAGCAGTGTGAAGCCTTACACACCACTTGAGTTGGAAGGGCGCGACCTGTACATACGAGAAGGCTGTAATGCCTGTCACTCGCAACTTGTTAGACCTTTCAGAAGTGAAGTAGAACGTTATGGGGAATACTCTAAAGCTGGCGAGTTTGTGTATGACCACCCTTTCCTCTGGGGAAGTAAGCGTACAGGTCCTGACCTACATCGCATCGGTGGAAAATACTCAGATAACTGGCATTTGAATCACATGTACGATCCTCAGAGCACTTCTTCAGGAAGTATTATGCCCCCTTATCCTTGGCTGGTGAAGAATGCACTCGATCGATCACAGACCGAAGCAAAGATGAAGGTCATGGTAAAGCTCGGCGTTCCGTATAGTGATGAAGAAATTGCCAATGCGCAACAACATATGGACGAGCAGGCGGCACAAATAGAGAAGAACCTCTACAACGACCCAGATTTCGCGAAGACCTATGAAAGTGATAAAAGGTATGCTTCTGAGAACGGATTGAACTTTGTAGAGATGAAAGACCGTGAGATCGTGGCACTGATCGCCTATTTGCAGCGCTTGGGCACAGATATTAAAGTAAAAGATGCAGAAGTATCTGCAACACACAACCCATAAAAAAGCACCATCATGTTAAAATTTGTAAAACATCACATGGAAACCATCACCGGAATAGAGGTGTATCCATTGATATCGTTGTTGATCTTCTTCATCTTCTTTGTCATGTTGTTCTTCTGGGTCATCACAGCCAAAAAGGAGTACATCAAAAAAGTAAGTGAGATTCCTTTAGAGACCAACCAAAATTCAACTGAACTATGAGAAACCTAATCCCCTCGTATGTAAGAGTTCCATTGCTGTTCTTCATCATCTATGGTATTGTTGAATATGCCATCCCTGGTGAGCAATTGGCAATCGTTGAGGAACCGCTGACCATACCATTCCTTATTCTTGTGTTGTTGATCTTGTTGGCAACCGAGGCCATTGCAGGATTGGTTGAAAACATTTCACTGAGATCCTTAGACGAAGAAGCGCGCGCTCGTTATTTGGCCGAAAAGGAAAAACCCATAGACTTTGCCTGGTGGAAAAAGATCTACAGGTCCTTGACCAAAGCAAAACCTATCGAAAAAGAAGGTGAGATCATCCTAGACCACAATTACGATGGCATTAGAGAATTGGACAATTCCTTGCCACCGTGGTGGCTGTGGGGATTTTACGCAACTATCGTCTTCAGTTTTATTTACTTGGTTCGCTATCACATTCTTGATGCTCCGGACCAATCTACTGAGTATGAGATCGAGATGGCCGAAGCCAGAACAGCCATCGAAGAATACAAAAAGACTGCCAAAGACCTTGTAGACTTCAACACAGTTGCATTGCTTACCGAGGCTTCAGACCTAAAGGCAGGTAAAAGCATCTTTGAGGTCAACTGTGTAGCTTGTCACCAAGCAGACGGCGGTGGCGGTATTGGCCCTAACCTTACTGACAAGCACTGGATACTAGGTGGCGGTATAAAAAATGTCTTCAAAACTGTTTCGGAGGGTGGTAGAGACGGAAAAGGAATGGTGGCCTGGAAACAAAGCTTGAAACCATCAGAGATTGCGCAAGTCGCTAGCTATGTGCTAAGTTTTCAAGGCACCACACCTGCCAATCCTAAGGCCGCCGAAGGAGAAATATGGGTAGACCCCGATGCTGAAACTGAAGTGGCTCCCGAGCAAGTATCCGATAGTCTAACCGTGGCAATGAACTGATCTTGAAGCAACCCGAACCAACACTATGAAAGCACCTGAAGGCGAGAGCTTCCGAGATTCCATTGGAACGATCAATGAAGAGGGAAAGCGGGCTTGGCTATATCCTAAAAAACCCAGCGGTCGTTTCTACAAATACCGAACCTGGGTCAGCTATGGTTTGCTCGCCTTTCTCTTTGCAGCGCCCTTCATCAAGGTCAATGGCAATCAGTTCCTGATGTTCAACGTGCTTGAAAGGCGTTTCAACATCTTCGGGTTTCCGTTTTGGCCTCAAGACTTTCATCTGTTTGTGGTCTCAATGATCATCGGGGTGATCTTCATCACATTGTTCACGGTAGCCTTCGGAAGGATCTTCTGCGGATGGATCTGCCCACAGACCATCTTCATGGAAATGGTGTTTCGCAAGATCGAATATTGGATCGACGGGGATCGAGGTGCCCAAAAAAGACTAGACAGGCAAGCCTGGAATGGAGAAAAGATCAGGAAACGATCGCTAAAGTGCACTATCTTTTTCATCATCTCATTCATTATTGCCAATGTCTTCTTGGCCTACATCATTGGCAGTGACCGCCTGATACAATACATCACACAAGGGCCTTTGGCCAATGTAAGTACTTTGATCTCGCTATTGATCTTCACAACCGTATTCTACTTCGTATTTGCTTGGTTTAGAGAACAAGTGTGCATCATTGCTTGCCCCTACGGGCGATTGCAAGGTGTGCTGCTTGACAACAAATCAGTAGTGGTGGCATATGATTACAAAAGAGGCGAAGGCGAAGGTGGCAGAAAAAAATTCAGAAAGAACGAAGATCGTGCCGCCTTGGGCCATGGCGATTGTATCGATTGCCTGCAATGCGTGCATGTTTGCCCCACGGGTATCGACATCAGAAATGGAACGCAACTAGAATGTGTGAACTGTACCGCCTGTATCGATGAATGCGACACCATCATGGACAAAGTGGGGCTTCCCAAAGGACTCATCAGATACGCGAGTATAGAAAACATCGAAAAAAAGGTATCTTTCAAATTTTCTGCTAGACTAAAAGGATATACCGGAGTGCTCGCCATTCTCATAGGAATCCTAATAGGAATGCTCTTCTTGAGAAACGACCTAGAAGCAACCATACTAAGATTACCTGGGCAACTCTATGAAAGAAAAGGTGAAAGTATCATCAGCAATGTATACACCTACAAACTCATCAATAAGACCACAACATCCGTTGAGGATGTCGATTTCAAACTTTTGTCCCATAATGGAAAAATAAAGGTGGTATCTAACGATCATTTTAAGGTGCCTGGGCAAGGTTTGGCCGAAGGAACCCTTTTTGTTGAGATACATACCGCCGAATTGAAAGACGAAAAGGACAAACTAAAGATCGGCGTATATAGTAAAGGAAAGCTGATCGAAACCACTTCAACGGCCTTTCTAGGTCCTAGAAGTTATAAATAGCACCATTATGAAAATAAATTGGGGAACAGGCATTGTACTAGCCTTCATTGCATTCATAGGATTTATCATGTTCTTTGTGATCGCACTTACCACAAACAAGGAATATGCGCATGACCTTGTCACCGAAGAGTACTATAAACAAGAGCTGGCCTTTCAGAAGGAGATAGATGCCGAAAAGAACACCCGCTCTTTGACCAAAAGGATCGAAGTGGTCAAAAGTGAAAACGGATTAACCATCGAATGGCCATCAGAATTCGATGGCAAGCGCATAGAAGGCACTGTATCGCTCTACAGGCCTTCAGATAAAAAATTGGACTTCACCTTTCCTGTAAACACCACCGAAGCCAAAATACGAATACCTGAAGAACGCCTATTGGATGGGCGTTGGGACGTTAAAGTCATTTGGGCAACCAACGGAAAAGAATACTTGTTCAAAAAAGCCCTCACCTACTGATGCTGGCTTCTGCACTCATATTAGGTCTTTTTGGAAGTCTACACTGCTTGGGCATGTGTGGCCCTATAGCCTTTATGTTGCCAGTAGACAGAAAACATCCGCAAAAACGTTTCGCACAGACCTTTATCTATCATTTCGGGAGGCTTTCCGCATATGCCATCATTGGGCTCCTGTTTGGCCTGCTAGGTAAGAGCATTCAACTTTTCGGAATCCAACAACAACTTTCTATAGCGATCGGGGTTTTGATGATCCTGATGATCCTCATACCACAAAGACACCTAGATAGATTCAAAGTATCTAGGCCCATATATAGGTTGATCTCAAAGATCAGGAGTGCTCTAGGAAAAGAATTGAAGAAGAGAACACCCGATACGTTTCTGACCATCGGTTTCTTGAATGGCCTCTTACCATGCGGATTGGTCTATGTAGCCGTTTTAGGTGCCATAGCCATGGCTTCGCCTTGGCAAGGAAGCCTATACATGTTTCTCTTTGGTATTGGCACCATTCCGTTGATGACCACAGCAATTTTTGCTGCTAGCTTCATGAGCACAAGGTTCAGGCAGACCATCCGAAAGACCATACCTGTGCTGGTGATCGTTATGGGTAGCTTGTTCATTGTCAGAGGATTGGGCCTAGGAATTCCTTATCTCTCACCCAAAGCTGTCACTGAGGTTGTTTCGACCGAAATGGAATGTCATTGAAATTAACTCATGAAAGGAAGTTTTAAAAAAATCATTGGATCAGACGTACCCGTACTCGTTGATTTTTCATCATTTCTCAAGTTAGGCGCAGGCGTTACCACGACCAGAGCACATGTGCATTATGCGGCGGCGGAACATGGCGTGGTAAATTTATTTGGAAAAAGCTTGAAGAAACGCGCAAAAGCGTTAATTTCAATTGCGCATCCAGACCATCAAGAACAATTGGAAAGAAGAAGCATTTGAACGATTCAATGTACTAGTCTAATATTATGACCCTAAATCAATACATAGATCACACCCTATTGAAGCCAACTGCAACCCAGGAAGACATTAGAACACTATGCAACGAAGCCATGCATTATGATTTCTACGCTGTTTGTGTGAATGGTTGCTATGTAGAATTCGCAAAGTCGCAATTACAAGATTCTGATGTAAAGGTGGCAGCAGTGATCGGCTTTCCCTTGGGGGCCAGTTCTACGGAGACCAAGGTCTTCGAGGCCAAAGATCATATAGACAAAGGTGCTTCTGAGATAGATATGGTGATCAATGTAGGTTGGCTGAAAGCGAAAAAGTACGAGCTTGTTGAAAATGAGATACGCCAGATAAAGCAAGCCATAGGCAACAACATACTAAAGGTCATCATCGAAGCTTGCTATCTCACACACAACGAAAAGCAAAAGGCTTGTGAGCTAGCCATGAAAGCCAATGCCGATTTTGTAAAGACCTCCACGGGTTTTGGCACTGGTGGTGCTACCCTAGAAGATGTGATGCGAATGAAAGAAGTGGTCGGTGACCAGGTAAGGATCAAAGCCTCAGGCGGTATCAAAGATCAAGAAACTGCCAAAAAATATATTGCTCTAGGTGCCAGCAGAATTGGTACTTCTTCTGGGATCAACATAGTTTCACCTTCAAAGAACAAAAACGATGAGCACACATATTGAAGCCAAACCAGGTGAAATTGCCGAAACCGTTTTGATGCCTGGAGACCCACTACGCGCCAAATGGATCGCAGAAACATTTTTACAAGACCCTTTTTGCTATAACAATGTGCGCGGCATGTTAGGTTACACAGGCATTTTTGAGGGGAAGCGAATATCTGTTCAGGGAAGTGGGATGGGGATTCCTTCAGCAATGATCTACTACCACGAATTGATCAAAGACTATGGGGTGAAGAACATCATTCGGGTCGGATCAGCAGGCTCCTATCAAAAAGACGTGAAGATCAGGGACATCGTACTGGCGATGGCTGCCTCTACCACTTCAGGCATCAACAATGCGCGTTTTGTGAATTGTGACTATTCGCCAACCGCAAGTTTTGAACTCCTTCTTGCCGCTGCAAGTTATGCAAAACAGAGAGGTATCGACATCAAGGCTGGCAATGTTCTTTCTGCCGATGAATTCTACGAAGATGATCCTAATGATTATAGACTATGGGCAAATTATGGCGTGCTTTGCGTAGAGATGGAAGCAGCAGGGTTATATACAGTTGCCGCAAAATATGACATCAGAGCATTGGCCATTTTAACCATCTCAGACTCTTTGGTAACCGGCCAGCACACCTCATCAGAAGAGCGCGAGTCTACCTTTAGAGAGATGATAGATATCGCGTTACACACAACTTAGCAAACCCGCTTGTCTCCCTTTAGACCATTCGCTGTGGTTGTCATCAAGTTCGTTCATGGGTGTCCTTTGAAAAGAGGCCCATATGGACCTCTCTCTTATCACTCGTGAAGCACCAAGAAAGGCACCGTGGTATGATAGCTGACCTCTTCAACCTTAGGCCTAAATAGCATCTGCTGGAAGAAATTCAGATTCTTGGCCACCATGGCAATCATGTCAATGTTCCTACTTTCAGCAAAACATTGGATGGCGGCTTCCAGCTTTCGATTGGTCAATGTATGAAAGCTGTATGGCTTTTCCTTGAAATATCCCTCCAGCAACTCCTTGTTAGACTGTTGCTCGGAAGTGAGATGTTCTTTGCGCTTCGTGACATGCAGAAATCGTATGGAAGCATCATGCATGTTAGTGACTTCAAGCAAAGTATCTAAGATCTTGGCGCTGTATAAAAAATCATAATTCGTTGGAAAAGCTATTTCCGCAGGTTGTTGGTATTCTGCCCCTTCCGGAATTATCAAAACAGGGCAATGTACTCTTGTGATCACATCACCTGTGTTGCTACCTATTACCACTTCTTTGATCCCAGATGCTCCTTTAGTGCCCATGGCAATAAGGTCTATCTGCTTTTCTTCGATATACTTCTTTATGGAAGGCACCAAGGCACCTATGTCAAGAAGCGTAATAAAGTTGTGCCTGGGATTGTACTCTAAACGTTCTATCTGTCTCAATAGGTGCTGCATACGTTTTTGCGCATGCACGGTCAAGGGTTGTTCAATGACATTTGTCATAGGCATATAGGGCACGTCACCTCCTGCAACTGCCCCAATAGGAGTAACATTCAGCATATAAAAATTACAGCGAGTTCTTTTAAAAAAAGACAAGGTGTAGGCTATTGCATTCCATGAATTCTCAGAGAAATCTGTGGGCAATAATATATTCTTCATAGGACATCCCTTTATAACATTCACAAATCTATGTGCTGGGGTGTCTCGAAAAAATGATATAAATCAGAAAAGAAAATTATTCTACTTCGGTAAGTGCCACTTCGTCAAGCACTTCTATACTTCTGCCTTTGATCTCTATAAAGCCGTCCTTTTTAAGTGAAGAGAGTGCACGTATCAAGCTCTCGGTGGCAATACCTGCCACGCTGGCGAGGTCGCTACGCGATATCTTGATCTTTTGTTCGTCACTCTTCAGCTTGTCTACAAACTTCAGTATGGTATTTGCAGTCTTCTTCTTCACAGAATTATAGGCCATCTCTACCAGCTGACCTTTTAGCTCGGTTAGATTTTCGGTAAGGTAGGCAATTAACTCTAAGGTAAGGTGATGGTGTGTGGCCAGCATTCGCCTCAATGCCATCTTTGCTACTCGGTATACTTTAACATCCTCAATGGCGTAAGCAGATTCCATATAGGGCGAGGCGTCTGAAAATGAGGCATACCCAAAAAAGTCGCTGCTTTTATGAAGGCCTGTGATGAGTTCTTTGCCATGCTCGTCCAAACGCTGATTCTTCACAACACCTTCCGCTACTAAGTATATGTAATTCGAATGCTGACCTTCTTGGTAGATGCAACTATTTGCTTGGTATTCGTCATAATCGCCTTGCTCTTTGAAAAAACGTCTGAGTTCTTCAAGGCCATTCAACGAAGATTCGGGCAAGGTGTTTCCTAGGCGCTCTTCACGCAGAATGGCCACTTTGGCCAAACGACTTTCGATGGCGCTGACTAATTCTTCTTCTTCAAAGGGTTTGGTAAGGTAATCATCAGCGCCCATATCCATGCCCTTTCTGATATCTCTATGTTCTGTCTTTGCAGTAAGGAAGATGAACGGTATGTATTTGGTCTTTTCATGTTCAGACAAGGTCCTCAGTACGCCATAGCCGTCCATCATTGGCATCATGATATCGCATATCACAATATCCGGAGTGGTCGTCATGGCCAACGCCACACCTTCTTTTCCATTAGGTGCCGTGGTAACATGATATCCTGAGAGGCCCAATAATTCTGCAGTATTCTCACGTAATGCCATGTCATCTTCAATCAATAGGATACGCTTCATGCTTGTCTGCTAATTTAGTAGGTATTTCTACTGTAAAGGTACTGCCTTTTTGCGGTATGCTCGAAAAAGAAATAGTTCCTCCCAATTCATCTAAATGTCCTTTGATGATATTTAGACCAATGCCGGTACCTTGGTCGTTCAGAACATTCTCTGCCCTGAAATAACGCTGGAAAATGTATTTCTGGTCTTCCTTTGGGATACCAATCCCTTGATCGATCACTTTCAATATCACTTTTTCCTCTTCTCCGGTGATCCTGATGTCAATGGTAGTATCTGCTGGAGAGTATTTTATCGCGTTACCTATAAGGTTGGTCAGTATAAGCTCTAGGATCTTCTCGTCGAAGTAGAGGGTCACATCATCTGCATTGTCTGGATAGTTGATCTTCTGACCACTCTTCAAAAGCACGTTGGCATTGTAGATGACCTCGTTTAGGGGCTTACTAAGCAAAAAACTACTGAATCGATAGTTTACCTTACCGCTCTCTAAGCGCTCTAATGACAGAAAATCGTTCAGGATCCCATTGAGGTAGTGCACCTTGTTCTTAATAAGTTCAAGATGTTTTTCACGTTGTGGCTGCTGCTCTTCTTGCCTGTACTTACCAACTAGCACTGTAGAGGTTAGTATGCCGCTTAAAGGTGTCTTGAATTCATGTGAGACCAACGACAGGAACTTTGTCTTCAGTTCGTTGAGCTCTCTTTCTTTCTTCAGTGATTCCAGAGCTCTGGATTCGGCTTGTTTTCTTAGACTTACCTCAGATCTAAGTTCGGCGATCGAATCTTGAAGCTCTTTGGTACGCTCTCTAACTTTGGCCTCTAACTTGGTGTTGAGCTCTAGGATCTCTCGTTCTACTTTCTTTCTTTCAGTGATGTCTATCAGCAAGGCTATCACATACGTTTCGCCGGCTACTTCAAAAGGGCTCAGCCCTACTTCTACAGGAAACTCTTCGCCTGTCTTCCGTACACCAAACAAATCACGTCCTTTGCCCATTTGACGTCTTTCTGCCTCATGCACGAAAGCGTTGAAAACAGGGCGATGTCCTGCACGGAATCGTTTGGGAATAAGCAATTGCAGCTCTTGCCCCTCCAACTCATTATCTGAGTAACTAAACATTGTATTTGTAGCGGCATTTACCGTGATGATCTTCTGCTGCTTATCTACAATAAGGACTCCCTCTGGGATGGCTGCAGCAAGGGCGGAAAAAATATCAGCGTTGGCGTTAAACATAAACGAGTTAGACAATTCTGAGAAGGCAACAATGGTATGCCCGAGTCGCTAAATTACAAAATCATACTCGTTTTTGTGATTGGCCATTTAGCAGAAAACGTGCTTATATGGGAAGCTTTTCGAAGATGTCTGACAGCATCATAACGTGTTATTGCGCTATGCCTTGTACGGCAAAAGAAGTTAGTTCGCCATTCTCAAAGACCACATCGACTTCAATAGGATTACAGCATACCTCGCAGTCTTCGATATACGTTTGGGATGACGAGGGATCCAGCAACATAGAAATATCTTCCCAACAATATGGGCATTGGAAGAACTGTTCGCGCATGGTCAGAAATCTGTGTTCAACAATTGGCCACTGACTTGAAGAAGCTGCAACTCGGCCAACTTTGCGGTATATTTTGCCTGGCTCTGGGCCAGCTTTGCATCAAGCAGGTTCAATTGCGCTTGTCGGAACTCGATAGAGGTTACTTGGCCCAACTTGAAGCGCTCGTTGGTACGCCAGAAATTATTCTGATTGGTCTGAAGGTTCTTTTCTTGCACCTGTAGTACATACCTAGCATTTTCATAGGCGTCCCAAGCATTGGCAATATCTCTCTTTACCTGAAGCTTGGTCTGCTGCTGCTGCAACTCTTGGTTCTCTAATCCGATCCTCACATTCTTTATGGTATTCAGGGCAGTTCCGCCATCAAACAGGTTCCATGTAAGGTTGATTCCTCCAGAAATCCCTGTTGCCGTGTTCTGTATCAAGAATGCCAAAGGGCTGTTGTTATTCGACTCGTTCCAACCATACGAGCCTGTCAAGCCGATAGTTGGCAAAAGACTTCCTTTGGCAGATCTTATGGCCAGATCCGCAATTTTCATATCCTTCTCTAGCGCAAGCAACGTCACATTGTTCTGTTCAACTTCGTCCATATACGTTTGCATCACCATTTCTGGCAAAAAAGTTACCAAGGTGTCTACCTGGAATTGGTCTTCGAGCCCAGTATTCATGAGTAAGTTCAGATCTCGCTTGGTATTGCGAAGCAACTGTTGGGCGTTCAACAAATTGATACTGTCGGTATTCACATCAACCTCAGCATTGAGTACATCCAAACCTGTGTTTTGTCCATATTCAAATTGATATCTAGCTCGTTGTTCACGCTGTTTGGAGATCTGTAGCGCTTGCTGCAACGTATGGGCATTCTCTTCTTGTCTAGCTACCTCATAATAGACAGAGAATAACTGCAACAGCGTAGTCTCGATCGTTTCTCTGGCCTGCAACTCGCTTAGGTCGTACTCTTCCTGCAAGCGTTTGTAGCTATAATATCTTCCCAAACCATCGAACAAGGTATAATCTAGGTTGATAGAAGCATTATAACGGCGAGTCTCCGCACCATCGGCCGACCTAACATCACCGTTGGCCAGCTGCCCTTCTGTATTATCTCTATTAATGGAGCCTCCTGCAATCCCTGTTAGTCTTGGAAGGTAACCGCTGTTCAGTACAGAAGCGTTATTCGCTGCGATGCGCGCATTATTCTGGACGATCTTAATCCCCAAATTGTTCTCTAGCGTTTTGGCTATAGCCTTTTCCTTGGTTAGAACAGCTTGCGCCATCAGGATAAAAGCAGCATGAAATGCAACCAATGTAAGTACTAGTCTCTTATATGGCATGCTCTACTTCTTTTTGTTCGATAATGGCTCGCTCTACCTCTTCTGAGGTTACCTTTTTCCCTGTCATCAACCACTTACCCCCCTTTTTGAATCTATTGCTGAAGGCTAGCAACACAGGGAGCATGATCAACGTTAAAAAGGTGGCAAAACCTATTCCATAGGCGATCGAAATGGCCATTGGTTTCAAGAATTGAGCTTGTCGGCTCTTTTCGAAGATCAGTGGTGCAAGGCCCGCAATGGTAGTTAGAGAGGTGAGAAAGATGGCCCTGAATCGTGAACGCCCTGCTTCGTACAAAGCCTTTTCAAACAACATCCCTTCTCTAAGGTAGCTATTGAACTTACTGATCAACACCAGGCCGTCATTTACCATGATCCCGATCAATGCGATGATTCCAAGAAGGGAAAGTGCATTTATTGGGAATCCATGGATCCAATGACCCCAACCCACGGCTACTAGACTAAAGGGTATCATCAGTAGTAAGAGAAGTGGTTGGCTGTAACTACGGAAGGTAAATGCAATCGTCGCATAGATCAAAAAAATGATCACAGGGAACACTTTTCCAGCAGAGCTGGACAATCGGGAGGCTTCTCTGTTTTGTCCTTCATACGATGCTGCTACCGAAGGATATTGCTGTTGTATTTGAGGCATTAGATTGTTTCTAATATCATCTAAGATATCCGTAGCACTTTGGCTTGGGTCTTTCAGATCGGCAGAGATCTGGATCTCTCGCCTTCCTTCTAGGTGATTAATGGCCACGTCGCCACGTTCGATGCTGTAAGTAGCTATCTCGCCTAACGGGACACGGTTGCCTGTTGGGGTAACGATCCGCATATCATCGAGATCATTGAGGGACGAACGGTTGTTCTCATCGTATCGCACCCAAACACGTATCTCATCCTGACCACGCTGAAAGCGTTGTGCTTGAGAACCAAAAAAGCCCGAACGCACCTGGCCCATTACTGAACGTAGGTCCAAGCCCAATAGATAGGCATTGTCTTTGAGTTCTAGCTTTATCTCCTTGATTCCCGCAGGATCGTTATCCGTTACGTCGGTAAGCAAAGGATTCTTCTGTAGCATAGACCTCAGTTCTTGCTTGGCACCTTTCAACTCATTGATATTGTTACTTAGCAAGGATACCGATACTGGGCTTCCTCCAAAATTTCCGCCTGACCCAAACACTAATCGCTCAGTACCAAAAACAGGTCCCACCTTCTCACGAAGACGATTGGCTACCAAGCCAGCGTTTATTTCATCAGGACGCTCTTCACCTGGTAAGAGATTGATTCTCAAGGAAGCATTGGCAGAGCCTGGGCCAACATTCTTTTCGATGTTTTCAAACAACGCCTTTTGTGTGCCTGAGAGGTATTCTTTGGTAAGCTCTTCGTTGACCAGCCATGCCTTTGCTTCGATCATATCGATGATAGAGTCCGTGATCTTCACATTGGTGCCACGAGGCATACCAAGGTCTACTGAAACGCGGTCGCTTGCAATCCGTGGAAAGATCGTCACACCGATGATCCCACCGCCGATAGAGCCAAATGTCATGATCAACAGCACACCAAATACGGCGAAGGTGAAGAGCTTATTATTAATGGCAAACCGCAATGTAGGGCTGTACATCTTATCGCGCAAAAAAGTCATGATCCGATCCCCAAACTTGTTGATGTCTCGCATCTTGGCTAAAAACCTACCAAAATATGAAGTAGGTTCCTTTTGCTTGCGCCGTAATGCTTTGGAATGTGCCAAATGCGCTGGAAGAATGACCAATGCTTCAACTAGCGAAACCGTCAAGGTCAGGATCACTATCGTAGATACCTCGCTAAAGAACTCACCGATCCTACTTTCAAGAAATAAAAAAGTGGAAAAGGCCAGCAGCGTGGTTACGATTGCCGAAACGATGGGTGGAATCACCTCCATGGTGCCGTCTATCGCTGCCTGCACTGGGTTTTTCCCTTTTTCATAATGCTGGTAGATGTTCTCGGCGATGACAATACCATCATCCACTAAAATTCCGATCACGATGATCATTCCAAACAAGGACAATACGTTGATGGTCACATCGAACTGGCCCGCAAAGATGAACATCCCCAAGAAGGAGATCGGCAAGCCAAATGCTACCCAAAATGCCAAACGCGTATTTAAGAACAGTGAGAGAAAGGCAAGCACCAACAGAATCCCAATAACAGCATTCTCTGCTAGGAGTTTGGTTCGTTGGTTGAGTGTTATTGAGAGGTCTCGCACTACATTTAGCTGCACATTGTTGTATTGCTGGTTGAATTTTTCAACGTACTCCTTTACCGAATCTGCGGCCGATATCAGGTCTTCGTTGTTTGTACTCGTAACAGTCGCAGTAATGGCCAACTCTCCATTGAAGTAATACGAGTTAGGTGTCTCAGAAAAGCGGTCGCGGACAATAGCGACATCCTTCAACCGAATGATCGTACCATCTGGATCGGCACGAAGAATCAAGTTAGAAAGCTCATCACCGTAGTACGAACGGTTATTGGCACGAATCAGATATTCTTCGGTAACGGTCTTAATATTTCCACCCGTGACCAAGATATTGGCATTTGTCACCGCTTGTGCCACTTCTGCGAACGTTAGGTCATATGCTAGCAATTGGGTTTCACTCACTGCGATCTCTATCTCTTCGTCTGGATAACCTGTTACGTCTATCTGTGAGATCCCATCAATGGTCCTTAGCTCGTTCTCGATCTGGCGCCCTATTTGTTTCAAGGTGGCCAAAGGGATATCTTCGCCACTGATGGCAAAGCTGATGGTTTGCCGTACTTCTTCACGTTTCGCTACTACCAAAGGTTCCATGCCTGTGGGGAATGAAGGCACCCGGTCTACAGCGTTCTTTACTTCCAATAACATGAAGTCGATATTCTCTCCTTTCTCAATCTCTACTGTGATCGACCCACTGTTCTCTTGAGATGATGAAGTAACCCGGTCGATGCCCGGGAGTCCTTTTAGGTTGTCTTCGATCTTGAGCACTACGCCTTCTTCGATCTCTTGCGGTGAAGCACCCGGATACGTGATGTTGATGTTGATGATCTTGGAGTCTACCAATGGGAAGAATGATGACCGCAACGACAACGCCCCGACGATCCCAAAGGCAAAAAAGGCAATGATCAGCACATTAACTGCCACATGATATTTGATGAAGTAGGAAATTAACTTTCTCATGGCTGTGATGTGGCTTCAGCACTATCGTCGACTATAGTGACCAGCATACCTGGATAAGCACCTGAAACTGGCTTCGAAAGGATCTTCGTACCATCTGGAATGCCTTTGACCACCACATTCTTATCTGAGAAAAATACGGGTGAAACATTCATAGAGTTCAATACCGTATCATTCACCACATAGAATATTTCACTGTTGTGTTGTAACAAGTTTCGGGATAGGCTGATCGCATTTTCCTCATTCTTGGAAGATAACGATGCATTCAGGAACATGCCTTCTTTTAGCCTTTCATCCTTCACCTGAACAAAAGCACTAACGGTCTGGCTGGCTGCATCAACGGCAGCATTTACGCGTACTACTTTTCCTTGGTAGGTTCTCGTTCCTTCGAGGTTGCTGAGTATCACAGGCTCTTTTACTTTTAAAAGATATCCGTATTCGGAAGGAACAGACACTTGCAACTCGTAGGCGTCCGTGTTGACAAAACTACCCAGTTTCTGTCCGTTGCGCACCAGCGTCCCTTCGGTGACCAAGGCTTCGGTGAGCACACCCGAAAAAGGTGCCCGTATGGTAAACTTGGAAAGTCGTTGCTCAAGGTTCTTAACATTGTAATAGGTACTATAGATGTTTCTACCGGTGATGAAGAACTTCTCTTGCTCTGAAGCAGCTTTAGGTAACGGAGGCGTTGACTTTTCAATATCGAACGAGGCCAGGTATTCTTGCCACTTTGGAAACACCTCTGGATAATCTAGCCGAAGGTCCGGCATGATCGAACTGACCAGGTTATACAAATTGCTCTTAGCTGCCTGCACAGAAGCACGGTATTCGTTCGCGTCCAGACGCAAAAGCGTTTCACCCTTCCGATACGATTGGCCCGGCTTAAAAGGCCTACCAGTGTTCTTAAAGACTCCTTGCACCTCGCTGAAGAGTTCGATGCGTCTTGTAGCTGTTAGCCTACCATTGGCCTCGATGACAATAGGTACGGAGCCATTTTTGACTTCTTCTACAAAGACAGCTTTCACTACTTTGCGGGCACGCGGTTTTGGTCTCTTCTTGCTATCGATAAGCTTTTTTGCTCCAAAAACAGCACCGACAAGCATGAGCACACCGATGACAGCTAGCGCTAGTTTACGCATATTGATGATGGTTAGCTACGTTAAGGTTACAAAGCTATCTAAATAGCCATCGGAAAGTCGTTAAATAATTCCTAAAAAGGGTCGAACAACTATTCAACAGCAGATAGTGTTTCAATCTCTTCTGACAAGGCTTCCCATGTTTGCATCAACTCGGCCAATCGGTCTTTCTTTCCTTGATAATTATTAAAGAAGTTTGGTTGCGCGATCATCTCATCGTAGTTGATGGAAAGTTCTACATCGACCTCGGCGATATCCCGTTCTAGGTCCGATATCTCTGTTTCGACCTTGCTAAGCTTGTTCTTCAGCTTTTTGAGCAGTTTCTGATCTTGGTACGAACTGTTGCCTTTGGATCTCTTTTGAACGGTCTCTTTTTGACGCCTTTCTATATCACGTAGATCCGAAA
>JANQRC010000047.1 GCA_028284745.1 Flavobacteriaceae bacterium | reverse complement strand
TCACCTACCAGAACAGAGCATTGAGCCTGGAGCAAGCCAACATAAAACTGGCGAAAAGACGTCTGGCGCTGTCTAATTTCTTGTGGGTGAACGATGTTCCCGTAGAGCTTCAACCAACTATAAGGCCGCAAACTGCCCTATCGGAACAAGAAGTCGACATGTTGTTAGAGATAGAAAGCTTTCAACCTGAATTGTTCGCACTAGAAACGCATCCAAAACTACGCTCTATGAACTTTAAGATCGAAGGGCTGAGGGTAGACAAACGCTTAAAGGCCAATAAACTGCTGCCGAGGATAGACCTACAATACAATTTTCTGACCGAAACACCCGAAATAGCACGTTCCTTTAATACGGCCGAGTACAAAGGTGGTGTCATATTTCGATTCCCCCTGTTCCTAAGGAAAGAACGTGGGGACTTGAAATTGGCCAAGCTAAAATTACAAGACGCTACCTATGATTTTCAAAGCACCGAATTGCAATTGCAAAATAATCTGAGTGCGCTCTCTCAAGAACTAGCATCGTTTGATCGACAGAACACTATGGTCAATGACATTGTGATCAACTACGAGACCTTACTTGCTGCCGAGGAACGCAAATTCAGCTTCGGAGAAAGTTCCTTGTTCTTGGTAAATTCTCGAGAGAACAAGCTCATCGAATCTACCTTGAAGCAAAACGAGTTACAGAACAAGTTCTTTACCACCAAGGCAAAGCTTTTCAAAGAGCTGGCCATCAATCCAAGCACTCTGCAATGAAACCAAAACCTCTCAGAACATTGAACTGGATCAAAGACATACTCTTTCTTCTGATGGGCGCCATTGCTGCAGCGTTTGGCCTGGAAAGCTTTTTACTGCCCAATCGATTCATTGATGGTGGGGTCACTGGTGTGTCCTTGTTGATCACCGAAGTGACTGATTTTCCGTTGTCATGGCTCATCATCATTGTAAATCTTCCTTTCTTGGTGTTGGGCTACCGTGTGATCAGTTTCAATTTTATGCTAAAATCTGCCATCTCCATTGGTTTGTTGGCCTTACTGCTGGCCATTGTAGACTTTCCTGAGGTGACCAAAGATTCGCTATTGGTGGCCGTCTTTGGCGGTTTCTTTCTAGGCGCGGGCATTGGTCTTTCTATAAGAGGTGGCGGCGTACTGGATGGCACCGAGGTATTGGCCATTTTTCTGAGCAGAAAACTAGGTTTGAAAATTGGCGACCTGATCATCATCATCAACATCTTCATCTTTCTGGCAGCAGCATATTTGCTTTCTATAGAATCTGCTTTGTACTCCATGCTTGCCTATCTGGCAGCCTCAAGAACGTTGGACTTTGTCATTGATGGGATCGAAGAATACACGGGCGTCACGATCATTTCAGAAAAGCATGAGGAGATCGCTACAATGATCAATGAAAAACTTGGTCGAGGTCTAACTGCATTGCAAGCCACAAGGGGGTATGGAAAGACCGGAGCCAAGCATGGTTTTGAAGTATTGTATACCGTGATCACCCGTCTAGAGATAAGAAAGCTAAATCTAGAGATCGAACGCATAGATCCCGGGGCCTTCGTAATCATGAATAGCCTGAACGATACGCGTGGTGGCATGATAAAAAAGAAAAGTCTTTAACGTATCATTACCTTTGTGACCTATTGCAACAAACCATGAACGAAGAGAAAAAGGTACGCATCAACAAGTTTCTCAGCGAAGCGGGCCATTGCTCGCGTCGCGCTGCAGACAAACTTATCGAACAAGGTCGTGTCACCATCAATGGGAAAGTTCCGGAGATGGGCACAAAGATCACCGCTACAGATGATGTAAGGGTCGACGGCAAACTGATCTCAAGACCCAAAGAAAAGCCCGTCTACCTGGCCTTTAACAAACCCGTAGGCATTGTTTGCACAACAGACACGCGTGTAGAGAAAGACAATATCATCGATCACATCAACTATCCTACGCGCATCTTCCCCATCGGTCGCTTGGACAAGCCCAGCGAAGGGCTGATATTCCTGACCAATGATGGAGATATCGTCAATAAGATACTTCGTGCACGTAACAATCACGAGAAGGAATATATCGTAGCTGTCGACAAACCCATCGACCAACGTTTTGTCGAACAAATGAGCAATGGCATCCCAATCCTTGACACCGTGACACGCAAATGTGAGGTAGAAATGCTAGACAAGCATACCTTTCGAATCATCCTCACCCAAGGACTCAACCGGCAGATCCGCAGAATGTGCGAATATCTCGGATATCGCGTGACGCGCTTACAGAGAGTGCGCATCATGAATGTTTGGCTGGATCTGCCCGTTGGTCAATGGAGGCACCTTACAGCAACAGAGGTCAAAGAGATCGATCGCTTGGCTGCCGATTCTTCCAAGACGCATTTCGACCCAGAAACTTCCTGAGCTTTCCTTCCATAAATATTATGATTATTTTTGCGCCATGCAGCACGAATCACTGATCATCGCCGTAGACTTTGACGGTACCATTGTCGAAGATGCCTATCCCGCCATTGGCGCACCACAGATCTTCGCCTTCGATACGTTGAAGAAACTTCAAGAAGACGGGCACCGCCTCATCTTATGGACGTATCGAGAAGGCAAGAAACTGAGCGAAGCCGTAAAATTCTGTGAAGAGCATGGCATCACATTCTATGCTGTGAACTGTAGTTTTCAAGGAGAGGTGTTAGACACGCAAAGTCGAAAGATACACGCCGACCTCTTTATAGACGACCGCAATTTTGGAGGGTTCCCAGGTTGGGGTGTCATTTATCAGAAGTTAAGTGGTATGGCTCCTGAAAAGAAGGAAAAGAAGAAAGGTGGTCTGTTCTCGTTTAGGAAGAAGTAATATGATCGAAGTAAAGACTCGAGAAGAAATAGAACTGATGCGCGAAAGCGCATTGATCGTTTCCAAAACGTTAGGAATGTTGGCTAAAGAAGTAAAGCCAGGCATTACCACATTACGACTTGATGCGCTTGCAGAACAATTCATCAGAGACCATGGTGCTATTCCAGGATTTTTAGGGCTGTACGACTTCCCAAATACGCTATGTATGAGCCCCAATGCCCAGGTGGTACATGGGATTCCGAATGACAAGCCTTTAGAAGAAGGAGATATCATTTCGATCGACTGTGGCGCCATCAAGAACGATTTCTATGGCGATCATGCCTATACCTTTGAAGTTGGAGAAGTAGCTCCGGCAGTGAAAAGGCTATTGGAGGTCACCAAAGAGTCCTTGTATATCGGTATTCGCGAATTCAAACTCGGAAATCGCGTAGGTGATGTCGGCTATGCCATCCAACAACACTGCGAAAAGCATGGCCATGGAGTCGTACGAGAGTTGGTAGGTCATGGTCTGGGCAAAAAAATGCATGAAGACCCTGAAATGCCCAATTACGGGAAACGTGGTCGTGGCAAAAAATTTGTTGAAGGGATGGTAGTCGCTATCGAACCCATGATCAACATGGGCACACATCGCATCAAGCAATTGCGCGATGGCTGGACGATCCTTACTGCAGACCTAAAACCTTCCGCCCATTTTGAACATGATGTAGCACTCTTAGATGGAAGACCAGAGTTGCTTTCTACCTTTCAATACATTTACGAAGCGCTAGGCATCGTTAGTGACGAAGAGGATGAGTTTAGGCGCCAACCGCTCATTGTAGAATGATTTTTCGGTTTGAAAAAGATCTTCAAATTCATATTGAACACCCTACCAAGACCTTGGTTGAACAAACTTAGCTATTGGGCAAGGCCACTGATGGTGCTCTTCTACAAAGGCAATCGTTACACGGATCCCATAGATGGAAAAAGCTTCCGTACATTTCTACCTTACGGATATGAGCATCCCAGAGACAATGTGCTTTCGCCCAGCACACTTTCGTTAGAGCGGCATCGCCTACTTTGGTTGTACTTAAAGCAAGAGACCGACTTTTTCACTTCACCAAAAAAGGTGCTGCACGTAGCTCCAGAACAAGCCTTCTACAAACGTTTCCGAAAGCAGCAAAATCTGGATTATCTTACTACAGACCTGTTCTCTCCATTGGCCGACGTAAAGGCTGATATTCGAAACTTCCCCTTCGAAGACGATAGCTTCGATTTCATTCTCTGCAACCATGTGTTGGAGCACATCGTCGAAGATGACAAAGCCATGAGCGAATTGTTCCGTGTGATGAAGAAAGGCGGAACGGGGATCTTCCAAGTGCCGATGGACCAAAATGCTGCTGCTACTTTTGAAGACCCAAACATCACCGACCCGAAAGAGCGCGCCAAAGTGTTCGGGCAATACGACCATGTTCGCCTGTACGGTCTTGATTATTTTGACCGACTTCGGCGTGCGGGTTTTGTTGTAGAAGGTATCGATCTCACCCAGCATATGAGTGATGCCGACATAGAGCGTTATCGCCTGCCTAAAGGCGAGTTGATCCCGGTTTGCAGGAAAAAATAAATCAAGTAACCTTTAACAATTGCTCTAGTTCCTTGATTCGGATGTCTTTCTCTAAGATACGAGCTTCATATTGTTCGATGAGTTTCTCTGACAGCTGGTTGACTACTTGAGCATAGCCTATACCGCCTTGCTGATTGTTATTATTAACTACTACAGACTCATTCTCCAACAAATCCTCGAAACTACACTCTAAAGCTTCTGCAAAATGTTGTAGCAGTAAAATATCTGGTATACTCTTACCCTTCTCTATATTACTGAGTGTCGCCTGAGATATATACACCTCATTTGCTAATTGCTCCTGTGACAACCCCTTTTTTAATCGTTTATCCTTGATATTATGACCGATACTCATTTTATAAAATTTTCGATGAAGATATTAAAATTTCAATTGTTGAGATAATTAGTTTCATATTATTTAGTAGTGTATTTTCTTATAAATATTATTTATTTAACACATTTATATGATTTATATTTCCTCTTATAAAAGGCTAATCACCCTATTAACAAGGTGAGATATGTGAAAGTGAAATATCACCTTATAAAACAAAACAAAAAAGTAACCGAGTCTACCGAAAAGCGAAGTGAGTAGGAACTAAAAACTATCAAAATGATTAAAAACAACCATACATATATTCTTATACTTCTAGCTATATTCTTTGTTTCTTGCCAAGAAAATTCAATAGAAGAAATTCCTGTAATAGAAACTCAAAATCCTTTTTTAGGCCTAGAAGAAATGAAAGCTTCAGAAATAACTTCAATCCAAAGTGGGCAATATCATAATATAATACTGGAAACTTTTTTAAATGACTCTAAAGGATACGAGTTTTCAACTTTTGATCAACTAACAAGAGACATTCAAAATTCATATCTGAAGACAAATAAAAGCAGAGTATTGTTTAAACTTGAAGTCGATTACCAAAGAATAGAATCATCGATTCCCATAGGTGATCCCGGTATAGCCTCACGTGATAATCCTAATAGCTACTATAGTTGGTTGCAAGATTCATACAATGGTCTAGTGAGCGATGAATTTCAAAATTTGTTTGATGATATTATAATGAATGATGCAAGATATGATCAAGCAATGACAAAAACCACTGAACTGATCTCTAGTAATCTACTATCGGAAACTGAAACGGAAGCATTATATTTGTTCCTAGCTGTTGCAAAAGCATCCAATGATTTTTGGACAAGTTATGATGATAGCAGTTCCGAATCAAACAGATCATCATGTGATCCTGCATCTCAAAGATACCTAGCAGATGCGGTAGGCTTTCTTTTCTGGGGAGGTCTAGGTGCTGTTGGATACTCTTGGGGTGCATATGAAATTCAGGAAAGTCAGTATCATGGAGGGTGTATTAGGTAATTTTATTTAAGTGATGATAAAAGAAGATATTTTTTTAGAATCCTTAAAGGGTCTTAATTACAAGTATTCGTCTAAAAAAAATCATATTAAAGTTAAGCTTGGTTTAGGTCTTATTTGCTCTATAAAAAAAGTGGATGATTCCTTTAAAATTGATGGATACCTAACTAGATGGAATTTCTTGACAGGTCTTTTCAAACTAAACATTGACATGGCTTCAGTTTATATTACATTTTGGACACTAGTAATCTTAGGCTTATACTATAAATATAATATCCCTCCATTTCTTTCTGAATTTGTTTTAATTATTGTTTTTCTTTGGACTCTGAGCTGGCATGTGTTTTATCTCACAAAGTTCTTTTCCTTCAAAAGAATGATTGAAACAAAGCTAATAAGTTGATAAGAAAGCAATGATTTTCTTGTAACACATATTCCTTGAATATAGGCCTTCCTCATCGGAAGGTTTTTTTAAGAATAGAGACAATATTTTCTAATCTTTAAACCAAGTGTTCAATCCAGTAATCGTTCTTGAAATCCTTCCGTAGCATATTGCTGCATCGTACCTAAAGAATCGGCATAGAGGATAAAAGCCTCTAATTCTTTTTTCTGTTGAAGCAACTCTTTTGATTTTTCCAGAGGCATCACCATAAAAGCTGTGGCATAGGCATCGGCTTCCATACACGTTGGTGCGATCACTGAAGTGCTCAAGATGTTGGAGCGATGCGTGAAGCCTGTCTTTGGATTCACGGTATGCACA
Organism: Flavobacteriaceae bacterium; assembly: GCA_028284745.1. Classification (GTDB taxonomy): domain Bacteria; phylum Bacteroidota; class Bacteroidia; order Flavobacteriales; family Flavobacteriaceae; genus JANQRC01. The sequence continues at coordinate 22,102 of JANQRC010000047.1, read as the reverse complement.
TATACTTCGCCTGTCCTAGGATCTCTTCGAGATTTGCGATAGTTGCCCGAAGAAGCCATCGCCGCATCTTTAAGCGTCAATATCTTCACAAACGAACGCTTCACGGTCTGTGTAGGATCGTCGATAGCCACAATCCAATCCTTATCGGCAATTGTGTTTCTACCCTTGGAAAGGACTTCACCACCTACTTCAACCAAATAATTCTCTACAGCATTTGATTCCAGCATTCTTCCTAAAATATCAATGGCATATCCCTTTGCCAATGCATTGAAGTCTAGATACACATTTGGATGCTGTTTTGATAAAGTATTGTTTTCAGTAATCGAGATCTTCCCAAAACCTGTGAATGCCAAAATACTGTCAATTTCACCCTGGGAGACTTTGTTCAATGGCCTTTCTGGACCAAAACCCCAAGCGTTGACCAAGGCACCAACGGTTGGATCGAAACTACCATGGGTGATTTGCCATACCTCTTTTGCCTTGTTGAACACTTCTTCGAAATAGGCATCGACAACAACAGTCGTATCTCCTCTGTTGATCCTTGAAATATCTGAAGCCGGAATGTAGGTAGACATCGAGCGGTTGACCACTTCAAAGACGCTGTCGATCTTCTTTTGGTAATTCACCTGAATATCAGCTACCTCGTACTTTATAGTATAGGAAGTCCCTAAAGCACGGCCCTGGTTGGTCTGCATGACCTTCTTTGCTTCGTGCTTGCAGGAAGACAGCATACAAACCATAACTAGGAATGAGATCCCTGCCTTCGCAACAATGGCAAGAAGTTTACTTGATCTCTTGAGTGCCTTGATAGTTGACCACATAGTTGTCTTCTTTTACAATAGGTTTCTCATAATCGGTCGCATTGGCAAGACCTACGCCTGCGTAATAGGTACGTGCTTTGAATTTGAGCGCATGTGCTTTGATGGTCTCCATGTAGACCACATCGTACTTCGTAGGGTCGTTTGGATAGCAGACCGCTTTGACGATGAAAAAGTGAAGCTTCTTCTCTTTCAAGCAGACAAACTGTGGGTCTTTCTTCAACTCACTATTGACCGCCATGAACTCGAATCCCTTAGATTCTAAATCCTTTCCGACGACATTCATCGCCAGGTTATGTAATTCTTGTTCTGTAAGCATTCTTCAGAAAAAAAACCGACGTAAGGCTGCGTCGGTTCATTATATTGTGAGATGCTGAAACGAGTTCAGCATGACGCGTTAAAGATCATCCGCCAAAGTCGTCGAAGCGCACATTCTCTGGTGGCACACCAAAGTCTTCGGCCATACGCTCTACAGCTTTGTTCATCAACGGTGGTCCGCAGAAGTATACTTCAATATCTTCGGGAGCCTCGTGATGGTTCAAATAATTATCGATCACACATTGGTGCACGAAACCTATGAAACCATCTCCAGGAGCATCTAAATTTTCTTTTACTTTCCAGTTATCTTCCTCTAAAGGTTCAGAAAGTGCGATGTAGAATTTGAAATTCGGGAATTCGCGCTCCAATTCTCTAAAGTGCTCAAGATAGAACAATTCGCGTTTTGAACGACCACCATACCAATAGGTCACTTTTCTTCCTGTCTTAAGGGTCTTGAACAAGTGGTATAGGTGCGAACGCATCGGTGCCATTCCGGCACCACCACCAACATATAGCATCTCAGCATCCGAGTGGTTGATGAAGAATTCACCGTAAGGTCCGGAAATCGTTACTTTATCACCTGGCTTCTTAGAGAATATGTATGACGAAGCTACACCTGGATTTACATCCATCCACTGGTTCTTGGAACGATCCCATGGTGGCGTGGCAATACGTACATTCAGCATGATCTCACGCCCTTCGGCAGGGTATGAGGCCATCGAATAGGCACGTTCTACCGTTTCAGTATTTTTCATCACCAATGGCCATAGCCCGAACTTGTCCCACTCTAATTGGAACTTCTTTGGGTCGTCGTGTTCTTCTGGGTGTGCAGTGATGTCGATACTCTCATACTTTACCTCACAAGGTGGGATTTCGATCTGAATGTACCCGCCAGCCTCATAGCCCATTTCCTCAGGAATCTCTACCACGAACTCTTTGATGAAGGATGCCACATTCCAGTTACGTACAACCGTGGCCTCCCATTTCTTGATACCAAAGACCTCTTCGGGCACTTCGATCACCATGTCTTGCTTCACCTTTACCTGACAGCCCAAACGCCATCCTTCGGCGATCTCTTTTCTAGTGAAGTGCGGAGCTTCTGTTGGAAGGATCTCGCCTCCACCTTCTTTCACGATACATTTACATTGGATGCAGGTTCCGCCGCCGCCGCAGGCAGATGGAAGGAATATCTTGTTATTCCCTAAGGTTGAAAGCAGTGTCCCGCCCGAAGAGACCTCCACATCGTTCTCGCCGTTTATATGAAGCATTACGGGTCCTGAAGGAACTAGTTTTGCCTTTGCGCCCAACAGGATTCCCACCAAAGCAAAAACAATGACCAAGAAAACCAGAATGCTAATTATGATTGTTGTGATGTCCATTTTCTTTTCTTCAAATTATAGTTTGATTCCCATAAAGCTCATAAACCCTAATGCCATCAAACCAGTGATGATAAAGGTGATCCCTAGTCCGCGAAGTGGTGCCGGCACATTACTGTAAGCTATTTTTTCACGTATGGCAGCAATGGCCAAAATAGCCAAGAACCATCCGATACCCGAACCTAATCCGTAGATAGCAGATTCGCCTACGCCTGTGAAGTCCTTCTGTTGCATGAACAACGACCCGCCCAATATCGCACAGTTTACAGCGATCAGTGGTAAGAAGATACCCAAAGCTCCGTATAGGGCCGGTGCGAACTTCTCGACGATCATCTCTACCAGTTGCACCATCGAGGCAATGACCGCGATGAACATGATAAAGCTTAAGAAACTTAAATCTATGCTGGCATATTGTTCGCCTAACCAAGCCAACGCTCCTGGGCGAAGCAGGTACGTGTCGATCAAGTAATTGATCGGCACTGTGATCGCCAATACGAAAATTACTGCCGCACCAAGACCTACAGCCGTCTTCACAGTCTTCGATACCGCCAAGTAAGAGCACATGCCCAAGAAGTAGGCAAATACCATGTTCTCGACGAAAATACTTTTAACAAACAAGTTTACTAGATCCATATACTTTCAATTAGCCTTTTGGCTTAGTGTTTTTCAATCAGTTTTCGGTTTCTTGAGCGCTGTACCCAGATGATGATTCCCACGGTGATCAACGCCATGGGCGACAATAGCATCATGCCATTGTTCACATAACCCATTTCGTAGAATGAATCTGGAATGACCTGAAAGCCGAATAGCTTCCCTGAACCAAACAACTCTCTGAAGAAGGCAACGATGATCAGGATGAGCCCATAGCCAGCAGCATTTCCGACACCATCTAGAAAAGATTTCCACACACCGTTCCCTAGGGCAAATGCCTCTAGACGACCCATCACGATACAGTTGGTGATGATAAGTCCGATAAAGATCGAAAGCTGTTTGCTCACATCATAGGCGAAGGCGCGCAATACTTGATCGACCAAGATCACCATAGAAGCAACCACTACTAATTGAACGATGATCCGGATTCGGTTGGGGATCAGGTTTCTCAACAATGAAATGATCACGTTACTTGCTGCCATGACCGCAACTACCGATAGGCTCATAACGATGGCTGGCTTCAACTGTACTGTGATCGCCAAGGCCGAGCAGATACCTAGTACCTGAACGGTGATCGGGTTGTTATCATCCAAAGGGTCTGAGAGTAGCTTTCGGTTCTTTTTACCCAAAAGTGGTTCTTTCTCTTCGGAAACAAACAGTACTACAGGGTCTTTTTGCTTTGTTTCTTGTTTCTTATTCGCCATATTCTATTGGTTTAGCGCTAAGCTTGAATTCGTTTTCTTAAAGTAAGGCAAGTAATGTCCAAGACGCTCTTTGATCATGTTCGTGACACCATCTCCTGTGATCGTTGCTCCAGAAATAGCATCTACTTCATGGTCGTCTTTATCATTCCCATCAGGGTCGTTGTTTCCCTTTAATACGGTAATACCGACCAGTTCCCCTGATTCGCTGAACACTTTTTCATTGGTGAAATACTCTTGGAACCAGTCTGTGGTGATCTCAGCACCCAGACCTGCAGTCTCGCCAGTGTGGTCGAAAACAGCACCTTTCACGGTATTGATATCTCCTTTGAGTGAGATATAGCCCCAGATGGCGTTCCAAAGACCTGCACCGTGTAGCGGAATGACATAGTACTTTTCACCTTCAACATCTGCCACAAAAAGTGGGAAGCGCTGTTCTTCTACAGGCTTTTTTGTTTCAGTGGCCAAGTTGATCTTGAAGGCATCGGTATTCTCGTCTACGGTACCATCCGTTTTCAACGCCAACGCTTCTTTTACGTATTCGTTATACTTTGCTTCGGCCTCAGCTCTTTCTACATCGATCCCAATCGTGGAAAGGATGTTCTGCATCTTCTCTTGGCGCACGTTGGCTTGCTGCATATCTTTTAAGGAGGTTGCTGCAAAGGCCAAACTTGCTGCTACCACCAACACCATGGCGGCAGCGAATAAAAATGTATATGCGTTGCTGTCTCTATTCATGATCTATGCTGATTTAACGGTGGCCGCGGCCAATCGTTTCTTTCTTCTTTTGATGTTCCCTTCGATGACGTAATGGTCGATAGTGGGTGCAAATACGTTCATCAGTAGAATAGCTAGCATGACTCCTTCTGGATATGCTGGGTTGAACACACGTATCATGATACAGAAGATACCGATCAAGATTCCATAGACCCATTTCCCTTTGGTAGTCTGCGCTGCTGTAACAGGGTCTGTTGCCATGAAAACGATACCGAAGGCAAAGCCACCAACAATGAGGTGGTTGTACCACTCGAAACTCATCAAGGCATTGGCTCCCCATAGGTTGAACAAGAAGCCCATAAAGGCTGCTCCGATGACACCACCTATCATGATGCGCCAGCTTCCGATCCCTGTAAGGATCAAAATGGCAGCTCCGACCAATACCCAAAGCGTAGAGGTCTCAGCTATCGATCCAGGGATCGACCCAGCGAACATGCTCCACATATCGAAATTCTCGGCTATCGCGGCTTCGTTCCCTTGTGCCAAATATCCAAGAATGGTCTCACCAGAGATGGCATCTACTTCCGTAGCCTCTGAGACCCATACCTTGTTGCCAGACATGTACGTAGGATATGCAAAGAAGGCGAAGGCCCTTGCAGTGAGTGCTGGGTTCAAGATGTTCATCCCAGTTCCTCCAAACGCTTCCTTACCGATCAATACGGCAAAAGCTACCGAAACCCCCACCATCCAGAGTGGTATATCTACGGGCATGATCATAGGGATCAGAAGGCCCGTCACCAAATATCCTTCATTCACCTCATGTCCTCTGTAGATCGCAAAAATGAACTCGATCAGCAGCCCCACACCATAGGAAACGGCGATCATCGGAAGGATCTTCCATGCGCCGTGTGCAAAGGCATCCCAGAAACCAAAGGCCTCGTCTGTTTGGCTCAGATACTGATACCCTGTGTTGTACATCCCATAGATAAGTGCAGGGACCAAAGCAATGATCACAGTGATCATTGTACGCTTTAGGTCGATGCTATCACGAATGTGTGCACCTTTCTTAGTGGTGTGGTCTGGCACGAACAAAAATGTATCAAAAGCGTTGACGGCGGGGGCAAACTTCTCCCACTTCTCGCCTTTTCCGAACGGCTTCTTAATTTGGTCTAACTTCTTTCTTAAGAAATTCATAGTCAATTTTTATTATCCTACCTCTTTGATCATCAGGTCTAGACCTTCACGAATGATCTCTTGAGCTTCAATTTTAGAAGTGTTTGTATAATCTATCAATGCAAAGTCTTCCGGAGCTACTTCATAGATGCCCAGATTTTCCATTTTCTCGATATTACCTACCATACATTCTTTAATGAGTTGCAGGGGATAGATGTCCATTGGCATTACCTTCTCCATCTCACCTGTGACCACTAGGGCGCGTTCTTCACCATTCAGATTGGTATTCACCTCCTTTGGTTTTCCAGAAAGAAATGACAGGGATGTTTTGGACATGCTTGGGATGCCGTTTCCAACAAAAGGCAACCAACCAAACATACGGTGCTTGTTCCCTTCAGGAATGATGGTAAACGTATTGTCATAATACCCCAGATAGCTGTCTGGAGCGACTGCAGAACCTGTAAGCACGTCTCCTGATATCATACGGATGCTAGCAGGGTCTTCAACACCAGCATCATATACAAAGGTCGATACTTCTGAACCGATCGCCGTCTTGTAGTAACGTGGTTTCTTTACAGCCGAGCCAACTACCGCTACTGTTCGTGTGGCATCGAACACACCCTCGTTGAACAGCTTACCGATCATGGCAACATCTTCAGCCCCAACGACCCAAACTCGCTCTCCTGCATTGATAGGATCTATATGGTGGATCTGAACGCCCACATTACCAGCTGGGTGTGGCCCTGTTACTTTATGAATCTCTGCGTTCTGCACATTGTGCAAAAAGCTGTTTGATCTTTTATCTACTGAAAGATGCACTTTGCCTTCGGTAAGTTTTGCCAAAGCGTCGATCCCTGTTTGAAAGTCTCCTTCCCTGTCCTTAAGTACAAATGCAATATCGGCAGCTAGTGGGGCAGATGCATAGGCGGATACAAAGATGGCCTTGGGCATATCGTCTGGATGGGCAATGATGTCATACGGGCGTTGCTTGACGAAGGGCCAACAGCCACTTTCTAGCATATGCTCTTTCACCTCATCACCAGATAGTCGGCTTGGGTCTTTCTTAGGGAATTCTTTGTGCGAATTGTTGGCCTCAGCTTCGATCTTCACCTCAAGGATGCGTCGCTTTGCTCCTCTTTTGATCTCCTTGATCGTGCCACTTACTGGTGAAACAAACTTCACCCTATCGCTGTACTTGGAGAAGAATATGACCTCGCCTGCCTGAACAGACTCGCCTTCCTTCTTGACCAGCTTAGGTGTGACTAAATGAAAATCGGTGGGTTTTATCGCGAAGACCTTTGATCTCGGTGCTTCAGCTATGACTTTTTCCGCTTCGCCTTTCAGCTTGATGTTAAAGCCTTTTCTGATACGAATGTCTTTAGACATATATGTGAACTTGATGATTCTTTTAAAGTCGTGCAAATTTACAAAATACCCCCTTTTCGGGAAAGTAACAGCAAGATACCGCCTTTATTTGTAATCGTTCTAAATAATTGGCATGCGCTTTAACGTTTTCGATAAAAAAGGCATACCTTTTGCATTACCTTTGCGAAGTTTAATTATCCTAAGATGCATAAGTATTTCTGGATCGCAGTGTTGATCGGTAATTGTTTATCATGTGTTTTCGCTCAACAGGAAGCAGAGACCAACCCACCGGCATACATCAAAACGATCATATTTGAAGGCGCAAATGAAGGTGACCAATTTCCCATTGTGAAGTTGGGCCAGCCCGTTACGTTGAGTTTTGACGACCTGATGTACGACCAGGCAGACTATTTCTACACGATAACACACTGCGATCATGATTGGGCCCCGTCACAACTTACAAAAGCTCAATATCTAAAAGGCGTAGACAATGTACGCATTCGCGACCATGAGAATTCATTCAATACCATACAACTCTTCACACACTTCAGACTCACCTTGCCAAATCAACAAACTTCCTTATTGGTTAGCGGCAATTACATCATCAAGGTTTGGGATGACGAGCAGCAACTGATGTTTTCTCGGAGACTCGTCGTATATGAGGACATTGTTGGCGTCGGCGTTACTATTGCGCGTCCCAGAAACCTGGACGTGTATCTTGAAAAGCAATCTGTACAGTTTGAAATAAACGCTCCCACCTCACTTTCGTTGCGAAACCCCATGGAAGAGGTGAAAGTGTGCGTGCTGCAAAATTACGATTGGAATTCCGCCATCACAGACCTAAAGCCACAGTACACCATCGGTAATCAATTGATCTACCGTTATGATACGGAAAGTAGCTTTTGGGGAAGCAATGAATATTTTTTTGTGGACACCAAAGACCTCAGAGCAGCCACCGCCAACATAGCCCGGATCGAGGTCAACGATGTGTACGAACATTTTTTATATGCCAACCGAGCTCGCTTTGGAGAGCCCTATACGTTCAATCCTGACATCAATGGCAACTTTAGGGCAAATGTGATCGATGGCGACCCTCGCACACAGGCCGACTATACCTTTCTCCACTTCAAGCTATTGTACGAAGAGCCCTTACAAGAGGAGGAAGAGATCCATGTGTTTGGAAAGTTCAACAATTATGAAGCTGATGGCATCACCAAGCTCACCTACAACCCCGATACTGGTTTTTACGAAAAGGCCATTTTGCTAAAGCAAGGGTTCTACAACTATAAATATGTCATGGCCCGTGGAGACGGCACGCTAGACCAGCGAATCATCTCTGGCAGCCATTTGGTCACCGAGAATGATTATTTGGTGCTGGTCTACTTCAGAAAGTTTGGCGAATTGTACGACAGCCTCATCGGCATAGGCACTGGAAGTTCCCTGACACTGAGCAATTGATGTAGTACATCGATTATTTTTTATTCCTTGTCAAATTAATTGTTTATTTGTTGTGAATCCTCCATACATTTAGTCTGGGCAAAACAGAGCAGCAATCAATGATCCAACAAATAACCCGTGGTATTAAGATTTCGGTTGAGACTAGTTTCGAAGGCACTTTCTTCAAGAACTATAAGAAGCACTATGCTTTTAGTTACCAGATAACTATCGAGAATCAAGGCAAGGATGCGGTTCAACTCACTTCTCGCCATTGGCAGATAAGCGATGCACTCAACGAAACCACCCTAGTAGACGGCGAAGGTGTGGTAGGGAAAAAGCCCGTTCTAAAGCCTGGAGAGACGCACACCTACAACTCAGGATGCCTCATCACTTCCCCAATTGGGTCGATGCGCGGTTATTATGAGATGGTGAATTTTGCGACCACCAAACGTTTTCAGGTGTACATCCCTTCATTCAAGCTATGCGCTCCCTTTGCGTTAAACTAGCCTTCGGGGCCACTTCCTTCTTAAGGTCGAAGCGATATACAGACTCGCCTTGTTGCACATGACAATACAGGCAATGGCTATCATAGATGAATCGATAGGGTGCATTGATGTCAAATGAACTTTCATTGATCGTGAAGCGACCTTCAAAATCCTTTTCCCCGAAGTCATTGTAGCGGCTTATCGAATATTCCTCCTCCTGTGACTGTAGGTGAAAGTGCGCATTACTGCCTATGCCTGTCAACAACTGTGCTTCCGAGGGAATAGCTGCAAAGACCTTTTCGTTGCTTACCGGAATGTTCTTATCAAAATAATTGGTAAGATTCTCTTTGAGAGCACTTCCTTTAAAATAATCTACTCTCCCTGCTTCAGCCACAAACACTCTGTCGGATGCTGCTTTTTTCACATTTCCGATACCGCTGGGCGTAAAGCGTTTGTTCCTTGTTAGACCGGCGATCATCTTCTTGTTTTGAGTTGAGGCAATGATCGTATCAGTGACAAAGCGCGAACAGTTGCTACCTTCTCTGGTAAAAGCACCATAGCGAACACTGCCTTGACCTTGAAGGTTTAAAATGAAATCCTTGGCTTTTAGGAAATCAACATCTTCACAGACTGAAGCCAACAACCTCCCTTCCCCATGCGTTTTCTTGGGATTTGTAGAAAGCCAGATGAGAAATTCATCAAGGTTCTTCAGTTTTCTCGAATCAAGTGTCGCATCAAAAGGCAATCGCAACTCTACATCCGTTTGGGCGCTTCGCACACGCCCCTTGCCTTCAGGAGTCACATAACGCCCAAAGTCATAGTAATTGGCCTCGCCACTCTCATCATGTATCAATACCAATGCGGCATGGCCAGCTTTGATGTACTCTTTTGTCCCAAGCCCTAGCCTTGGCAATACACGGCATTGCCATTCGTCAGACATTCGCACAAAGGTGTCTGGGTAAGCGAGGACGATTATTTTTCCAGTAGAAGTCACACCTGTAGGGCCTCGAACGATCTTGAATGCACTTTGGCTGTAGCCAGATCCTCAAATCTCATGTTAACACCGCTACCATCCTTTTCGACTTGTGTGATGCTTGTGGTCTTCACAAACACACGATCCATCACAACATCTATATGCTTATCGCCCACACCAGCTTCTTTATGAAAGTGAAGAATGTTCTCTGCATTGAACGATTCTTCTAAGAGAAAATCCCCAAACCACGAACGGCGCATCGCTTTCATTTCTTCATCATATAAAGTGGAAGAGCTCCAAATAGCAGGCATCAGTGAAAGTTCGCGCATGTGCTTCTTTGTTTCATCCCAAACCAACTCGAAGGCAGACAAACCTTGTTTCCAGTCTACAATGACCAACGTGAAAGGTTCTACATCCGAAAGGTCATAAGAATGCATCGTTTCGACAAGATCATGGGTCAAGAGAAAATCTTTCACGACCGCACCTCTACTCATACGATAGGTTGACCTTCGTTCGTGAATCTCAAAACCTCCATTCAGCAGACAAACCAAGCGCTCTTTGTCCGAAACACCGATCCAGCTGCCTCCAGATATCGCATCTTCCGGGTACAACATCGCTGTGTTGTTCTCAGTCTTTATTGAAGGAGGTAATGCATTTCTATTTGGGGCTTCGTCCCGATTGCTTGTGAATATAAAATCGCCGTTTGGCTTCGGAAAGAAAGTAACTGTACACATACGATAAGTGGTCTACAAACAAATGTACAACTTACAGTTGAAATCTATTTTTTGGCATCTTTTCTTTTGAAGAATTCACAAAAAAAGGTGACTCAATTTTATTACCTTTGAATACTTCAAAATGAATACGCAATTTCTAAACAAATAATACAATGGGAAAAGGTCTTTTTCATGTACCAACCGCTATCAACGAACCTGTAAAAACCTATGCAAAGGGCACCCCAGAGCGTGAAGCTGTTCTGGCACAATACGATGCTTACTTCAACGGGAATGTAGACGTTCCGTTATACATTGGAAGCGAAGAGATTCGCACTGGCAAGACACAAAGCATGTCACCTCCGCACGACCACAAACATGTGGTGGGCCAATATCACTTGGCTGACAAGCAACATGCAGAGATGGCCATAGAAACTGCCCTGAAGGCCAGAGACAAATGGGCCGCATTGACCTGGGAGCAACGTGCTTCGATCTTTCTGAAGGCCGCAGAGTTAATTGCTGGGCCTTATCGCGCCAAGATCAATGCCGCCACCATGATCGCGCAGTCAAAGACAGTACACCAGGCCGAGATAGATGCCGCTTGTGAGTTCATCGACTTTCTGCGCTTCAATGTAGAGTACATGACACAGATCTATGCAGAGCAGCCCGAATCTAGCGATGGTATATGGAATCGCGTAGAATATCGCCCTTTGGAAGGTTTTGTATATGCTGTAACACCTTTCAACTTTACTGCCATCTCAGGAAACTTGCCTGCTAGTGCCGCCATGATGGGCAATGTAGTGGTTTGGAAACCTAGTGATAGTCAGGTTTTCTCTGCGAAGGTGATCATGGACATCTTCAAAGAGGCAGGATTGCCCGATGGTGTGATCAATATGATCTACGGCGACCCTGTGATGATCACTGAAACTGTGTTGGCTAGTCCGGATTTTTCAGGGATTCACTTCACCGGGTCCACTTTTGTCTTTAAAGAACTATGGAAGAAGATCGGAGAGAACATTCATGGCTACAAGACCTATCCCCGAATCGTTGGCGAAACAGGCGGGAAGGATTTCATCATTGCACATCCTGACTCAGATGCTAAGCAGGTAGCTACGGCCATAACTCGAGGTGCCTTCGAATTTCAGGGGCAAAAGTGTAGTGCTGCCTCTAGAGTATACTTGCCAAAGTCTTCTGCTGATGAAATCCTTCAACATGTAAAAGAAGATGTGCGATCCTTTAATAGACCTGGATCCCCAGCAGACCTCAGCAATTTTATCACAGCAGTGATCCATGAAGGTTCGTTTGATAAGCTTGCCAGCTATTTGGATCAGGTCAAAGCAGACGCTGATGCCGAGGTCATCGTCGGTGGCGGGTATGACAAGTCGAAGGGCTATTTCATCGAGCCAACCGTTGTCGTGACCACCGAGCCTAAATACAAAACAATGACCACCGAATTATTCGGCCCTATCGTTACCGTATACATCTATGAGGACCATGCCTGGGAAGAGACCTTGAAACTGGTGGACAATACCTCAGAGTATGCGTTGACAGGCGCTATCTTTGCGCGAGACCGCTATGTGATCGACCAAGCTACAAAGGCTTTGGAAAACAGTGCTGGGAACTTTTACATCAACGACAAGCCCACCGGGGCCGTCGTAGGTCAGCAGCCCTTTGGTGGGGCACGGGCCTCTGGCACGAACGACAAAGCAGGCTCTGCTCAGAATTTGCTTCGATGGGTATCTCCAAGATTGATCAAAGAAACCTTTGTCACTCCAATCGATTACAGATATCCGTTCTTAGGTTGATCTCTACTTCAATGGCATTCTCCAAAAGCCGCTTGATGAGCGGCTTTTTTTCATTATCGCACACAACAAGATCTATGTCTTAATGTTAATTTAATGTAAATTAAATGTTACATAATTATGTATTTATCGTTAATTTGAGTACATTAGACAAATGCTTAACCGTTATATTACCATGAAAAAGAATAGAAAATATCGTGTATTGAGTCTACGATATTTGGAGATATCTGTAGATGATGAGGGGAATGAAATGCCCGTAAACACTACTATGAGACGAGTTTTCATAGCAAAAAATAAAAAAGGGCTGGTGGAAAAGCTCAAGTCTTTCGAGCATAAGATGTTGTCCAAAAAGAAGCCTACAAATCTCTTCGCAAAGATGAGGTCCTCAATAGAGTGTTTTTCCAGAAAGTGTAAGCGTTTTCACATGGAAGCCATGCGACTTTAATGTTACAATGCTTCCCTTTACCTCAAAAAAAAGCTATTTCACAACGTTGAATGGCTCTAGTAATTTTTACGAACTTCCCGTTGGTCTGTCACAAGGAATGTACCTGCTGGGCCTTTCCTCAGAAGGAAATACCGTTACCAAGAAGATACTTGCAAAGTAACGGGCCTTAGGCGTTCATAGCCCATACGCTTTTTTGGCGCTTTCTATTTGGTCTTCCTCGGTCGTTTCTGGGTAGAGCCTGTATCTTGGGGCGATAATCGGCTTTACGCTTTCCACAGAAATTGCCGTGATCGATGAAAAGGGGAACTTTCCATCTGTCATCTTGTTGAGGATCTTTTCCATTTCGGAGAAATCAGCATCTGTCTTTTTCACGACCCTGGCCTTTCCTTTCACTTGAAATCCCTTTTGAACCAGTACATCAACAAAGCTTATACACACATTTTCATTCAGCTTTATGTTCTTTACCGTTTGTGGTGAAGCAATGTTCGCAACGATGATGGCATCATCCCCATAGGGGGTGAAGATTTCCTTGGGCGACACATTTGGCAGATCGTCATGAGACGTTGCCAACCAGCATAGTATGCTTCTGTCAATGTATTCGATATGGTCTGCTGTTAGCTTCATAGTATTTAGCGACCTCATAAAGGCAAGTGAACCACCTTCTTGGTCTCGAAGAATGCTTCTTCGAAATAGTCGGAAAGGTCAAAAGTCGTTGCCCTTGGAAAGGATTTCAGCTCTTCGCGCAGGTCGCCACCTTTCAGGTACAGGATTCCATTTTCTAATGTATGAACACGCTCATGCTTCACTTTGTTGCGTGTCCATTTCACAAAATCGGGCATGTTGGTCACCGCCCTGCTGACTACAAAATCGTATCGGTCCCTCACCTTCTCCGCGCGTCCGTGTTCGGCAGTGACATTGTCAAGTTCAAGAGCCTCAGAAACTGCATTCACCACCTTGATCTTTTTCCCAATAGCATCTATGAGGTGAAATTTTGTGTCTGGAAAGAGTATCGCCAGCGGAATGCCTGGGAATCCTCCACCGGTACCCACATCCAACACCTTGCCTCCTTTTTCGAATTCCAACACTTTGGCAATTCCCAGCGAATGAAGCACATGTCGCTCATACAATTGGTCAATGTCTTTGCGAGACACCACATTGATCTGCGCATTCCAGTGCTTGTAAAGTGCCCCTAGCGCTTCCAATTGGCGTTCTTGGGCTCCCGTCAGTTCGGGAAAATATTTTTCGATCTGTCGCATTGTTCAATTTGAAACAAAAATAGTGCAAACACGTTGATAAAAAATAATACCTTTTACAAGCAAGACAGGAATATTGGTTATTTTTGAAGCCATTACGCCAATATCATTTTACACAGGTGACGCACATGCATAAATCATTGAAATTCCCCAGGACAGACACGAAGAAGTTTTACAAAACGCTGAATAAGCGTGTTAGAGACTATTTCAAAGAAAACGATCTAAAGCGTACTGGCAATTGGAGACTTCACACGAAAACGGCGATCATGTTCGCATTGTTCTTGCTCCCGTATGTTTTCATATTAACGATACAACCCGACCCGTGGGTGATGTTGTTGCTTACTGTGGTCACAGGTGTGGGCATGGCCGGTGTGGGCATGAACGTGATGCATGATGGCAACCATGGCTCCTATTCGTCTAAAGAGTGGGTGAACAAGATCATGGGAGGAAGCATGTATATTCTGGCAGGTAACGTATATAACTGGAAGGTGCAACACAACGTACTGCACCACACATATACAAATATTCATGGGCATGATGAGGATCTTGACGCAGGTCGTGTCATTCGATTTTCAAAACACGCCAAATGGAAGCGCTTTCATCGATTTCAACATATCTATTCTGTATTCCTTTATGGATTGTTGACCATCAACTGGGCCATTTTTGTAGATTTCAAACAAACAAGACGCTACCTGAAGCGAAAGCTTTCGTATGGGAAACTTCCCAACCCGTTCGCACAATGGAGTCTTTTGGTGGTCACCAAAGTGCTCTATGCACTAATTTGGCTTGTCATCCCAATGCTAGTGCTAGACATTGCATGGTGGCAGATATTGGTCGGGTTCTTTGTAATGCATTACACGGCTGGCCTGATATTGAGTCTCGTATTCCAATTGGCCCATATCGTTGAAGATACCGAAATGCCCTTACCCGAAAAAGACGGTAGCATGAAAAACACCTGGGCCATACATCAGTTGTTGACCACCGTGAATTTTTCGACAAAGAACAAGGTCGTGAATTGGTACACAGGCGGATTGAATCATCAGATCGAGCATCACATCTTTCCGAATGTGAGCCACATACATTATCCACAGATCGCCAAGATCGTAAAGAAGACCGCGAAGGAATTTCAACTTCCCTATCACGAATACAAGACCACGAGGGCAGCCATTGCTTCGCATTTCAAATTCTTAAAACTAATGGGCATGAAGCCTGCATTGCAAACCGTATAATCATGGCAGTGATGACCACCGCACACCTTTCAGACAGAATCAACAGTTTACCAACATCGCAGACGTTAGCCATGGCCGCCAAGGCCCGAGAGCTGCGCGCCGAAGGAAAAGATATCATTGGGCTTAGTTTGGGCGAACCTGATTTCAACACACCCGACTTTATCAAAGAAGCTGCCATACAAGCTATTAACGAGAACTACAATTCGTATACCCCCGTAGATGGGTATGGCGAATTGAAAGAAGCTATTTGTAGAAAATTCAAGCGGGATAATGGACTAGACTATCTACCCAACCAGGTCGTGATCTCTACAGGAGCAAAACAATCGATCGCCAATGTGTGCATGGTGTTGTTGAATCCGGGTGATGAGGTGTTGCTTCCTGCGCCTTACTGGGTAAGCTATTCGGCCATTGCCACGTTGGCTGAAGCTACTTTCAAGGAAATCCCATCTTCTATCGAGGCCGATTTCAAGATCGATCCCCAGCAATTGGAAGCAGCCATTACTGACAAAACGCGCTTGATCATTTTCAACTCGCCCAACAATCCAAGTGGCACCGTATATACAGAAGACGAGTACAGAGCATTGGCCGCCGTGTTGGAAAAGTATCCTGAGGTCTATGTCCTTTCCGACGAGATCTATGAGCATATCAACTACGGCGAAAAGAATTTCAGCTTTGCTTCCATCCCATCGATGTATGAACGTACCATAACGGTGAATGGTGTTGCCAAGGCCTTTGCCATGACGGGTTGGCGTATCGGTTACATCGGCGCACCGCAATGGATCGCCAAAGCTTGCACCAAGATGCAAGGACAGATCACCAGTGGCGCCAACTGTATTGCGCAACGTGCTACGATCGCCGCCTTGGATGCTCCTGTGAGCAAGATCCAATATATGATCGATGAGTTTAAGACACGCCGTGATATGATCTTGGGACTGCTAAGCGATATCGAAGGATTTACGGTGAACGAGCCAAAAGGAGCTTTCTACGTGTTCCCAGACATCTCTGCGTATTTTGGAAAGACGTTAAGAGGCACTGCGATCGCCAATGCATCTGATCTTGCGATGTACTTGCTAGAAGAGGCCCATGTGGCAACCGTAACGGGCGATGCCTTTGGGCAACCCGACTGTATCCGTATCTCGTACGCAGCTTCAGAAAAAGAGATCCGAGAAGCAGTGCGTAGGATCGAGGAAGCTGTCATCTAAGATCTCATATGTTTTTGTAAGAATTTATTTTATAATTTGATTATTTTACCTACATTGCATATTGAACTACTTAATTTACTAAATCAAGACAAAGAATAACAGCAAGTAAAATCAAAAAAACGACTTCAATGATTCGAAGAATTACATCTGTCTTCATGGCCAGCGCACTATTGTTTGCTACAAGTTGTGCAAGTATTGTGAGTAAAAGCAAATATCCAATACAAATAAATAGCACACCTTCAGAAGCTAACATAACAATTACTGACAAAAAGGGGAACGAGGTGTTCAGTGGAAAGACGCCCGCCAACCTCGAGCTTAGATCTGGGGCTGGGTTCTTTTCAAAGGCTCACTACGACGTCAAATTCGAAAAGGAAGGCTATGACACCAAAACTGTTCCTGTAGAATTCAAATTAGATGGATGGTATTTTGGGAATATTATTTTTGGCGGCCTGATCGGACTACTTATCATAGACCCTGCATCTGGAGCCATGTATAGGTTAGATACAGAGTTTTTGAACGAGACGCTCACTCGATCATCCGCTGATATTACGAACAAAGAACTACAAGTGTACGCATTGAATGAGATACCTAAAGATTGGAAAACCCATCTCGTACGAATAGTGAAATAAATGCCCCAAACATTTAAGTATTTTCTTCAAAGCCTCATATATAGAATAGTGAGGCTTTGATTTTTACTGTTTTAAGAACTATCTACCGATTTCTCCAAAAGAAAGGCGTCAACAAGATCAGTACGGTGAACAACTCTAGCCTTCCTAACAACATCAAAAAGCTACACCACCATTTTCCTAACATGGGCAGTTCTGCAAAATTGTCTACCGGACTAAGACTTCCCAAGGCAGGCCCTACATTGCCCAGTGAGGAGGCTGCACCTCCCACGGCAGAGACAAAGTCCATTCCTAAAGCACTGAGCACCAATGCACCGATGATAAACGAAAGCATGTAAAGGATGAAGAAGCCCAGGATATTATAGACAATATGTTCGGCTACGGACTTTTTATTGTATCGTACCGGAATGATCGCGTTAGGATGTATGGACCTGCTGAACTCCAAGAGTCCGTTTTTGATCATGATCAAATGTCGCATCACCTTTACACCACCAGCAGTTGACCCTGCCGAGCCGCCCATAAAGAACAACCCAAAGAACATGACAGTTAAAAAAGGCGTCCACATGGTAAAATCAGCAGTGACAAATCCTGTAGTGGTCACTACAGCCACAACTTGGAACAGCGCATGCCTAAAGGCACTTTCAGCTTCACCCAACACCATCGGGTGCCCGATCGAAGACGTCGACACATCTGCTTGAAAATAGATGATCGAAGCTGCAATCAACGTAAAGATCACCATGGATATCCCATAGACCTTGAACTCCTCGTCATTTAAAACCTTAGACATCTTTCCTTTAAACGCAAAATAGCTGAGTACAAAGTTGCTTCCTGCCAAGAACATAAAAACAATGATGATGTATTGTATGATGGGTTGGCCATTCCAATAGGCAACACTGGCATTCTTTGTTGAAAAACCACCTGTAGAAAGCGTACACATGGCATGATTTAGTGCATCAAAGAAACTCATGCCCGCAACCTTTAGTAGAATGGTCTCGGCAATGGTATAGCCAAAGTAGATGAGCCACAATCGCTTGGCTGTATCCGTGATCCGTGGGTGAAGCTTGTCTGTACTAGGGCCAGGTGCTTCTGCAGAGAATAACTGCATACCACCAATGCCCAATAAAGGTAGGATGGCAATGGCGAGCACAATGATACCCATACCGCCGATCCAGTGGGTCATGCTTCGCCAAAACAAGATGCCCTTCGGCATGGATTCGATATCTGTTAAAATGGTCGCGCCCGTGGTCGTGTACCCGGACATCGTCTCGAAAAAGGCATTGGTTACCGAAGGAACCACTCCCGTAAAGAGATAAGGCAGCATCCCTGACAAGGACATGAAGACCCATCCAAAGGCTACGATCACATACCCTTCACCTTTCTTTATTTCTTTTTTATGCTCTTTGGTAATGTACATGAAAAGGCCACCCACCAACATCACGACAAAACCAGCTAGCGATATCTGACTGGTATATCCATCTTCGGTGATCGCACTTACCAAAGCAGCGATGATCATAAATCCGCCATTGCAAAGCAAGAGCAAACCCATAAAATGAAAGATGATGCGATAGTTGAGCTTCTTCACGCGTTTAGATTTGAATGACCATTAAGCGAAGAGTTTTTCGACATGAGCGATCGCTCTAGGAAGACAACAGACCACAACACGATCACCCACTTTGATCTCAAAATCTCCTAAGGCTACTTCTCCCTGGCCATTGCGGATCACACCACCGATGATCGCCGAACGTGGAAATTCAAGATCGCGAATGGCTTTCCCTGTGATCCTCGAAGCTTCGTTCACCTCAAATTCTAGGATCTCGGCATTTACATTGTTCAACTTGGCCATATCAATGACATCACCTCTACGAATGTGCCTGAAGATGTTATTGGCCGCTAGTAGCTTCTTGTTGATCAGCGTATCGATACCTATGGAATGCGAGAGACGAAAGTAGTCCATATTCTCTACCAAGGCCATGGTCTTCTTTACATTCTTGGACTTTGCCACTAGACACGACATGATGTTGGTCTCCGAGTCGCCGGTAACGGCGATAAAGGCATCCATCTCTTCGATATGCTCTTCATCCAGCAATTCCACATTGCGCCCGTCGCCATTGATCACCAAAGCATTAGGCAGATCGTCTGCCATGTCGAACGCTTTGTCACGATCCTTTTCGATCAATTTCACCTTGAATTTGTTAGAGCAGAGGTCTCGCGCTGTTTTAAAGCCGATGCGACTTCCTCCTAAGATCATCACGTCGTCGATCTTCTCACGCTCTTTCCCGATCAGCTTATACAGCTCGTCTACTCCTTCCTTCGTGGTGATGAAATACACCAGATCATCTGAGCGAAACTGGGTGTCACCCCTTGGTATCAAAGTATATTGTGTGGCGGCACGCCGAATTACCACAGGCATGAAATGTATTTCAGGAAATACCTTTGCAGCCTCTTTCACTGTCTTGCCAACGAAAGGGGCCGTTTTCGGAAGCGATATCCCAACCATCGTCAATACGCCATCTTCAAACTCATAGCTATCCATGAATGCAGATTGGTCTAACAGATATTTGATCTCTGCCGCAGCCAATTGCTCTGGTGAGATCAATTCATCGATACCAAAGTTGTTGAAGCCTATCTCTTCTTGGTGGTCTACAAACTCTGTATTAGATATTCTGGCAATGGTACGCTTAGAGCCCAATTGTTTGGCGATCGCACAGATGGCAATATTGGTAGTCTCTGAAGAGGTTACCGCGATGACCAGGTCTGATGTATCTACTTTGGCTTCCTTTAAGACGGAAATGGATGTGGCATCTCCACGAAGTGCTCTAATATCTAAATGCGACTCTGCATAGTTCAAGCTTTCCTTGTTAGAGTCTATCAAGGTGATGTCTTGTGCTTCAAAAGACAACAATTTTGCAAGGTGAAAACCAACCTCTCCTGCGCCTGCGATTAAAATTTTCATTTAGTCGGAAATTATAGAATGCTTCCTGTCATGTGGCCTTCGGAAGTAAGTGTGTGGTATACAGGTTTTGGTCATTTCAGTGTTTTCGAAATGCTTTGTGGAGGCAAATATACGCTAATTTACCCTTTTCGACTGCCCGAACGCACAAACCGTCAACAAGCCAGAAGGCTATTCGACAAATGGCCGTCTGCCTAACTGCATAATAGTTATATTTGCGCAAATTTTTTAGGTGGAAAAGAAAGTAACGCCCTATAAGGATTCTGAGAAGAGGAAGAAAGAGCAGGTGACCGAAATGTTCGATACCATCTCGGGCGAATATGATGGGCTCAATCGGGTGATCTCCTTCGGAATTGACCAGAAGTGGCGTAAAAAGGTAGTGAACCTACTCACTGACAAGCAACCAACTGCTATCCTAGACATAGCCACTGGCACTGGCGACCTTGCGATCGCACTAACCAAAACAGGCGCACAACGTATCGTAGGGCTAGACATCTCTAACGGAATGTTAGAAGTAGGTCGCAAAAAGGTAGCACAAAAGAAGATGAAGGACACCATAGAAATGG
Organism: Flavobacteriaceae bacterium; assembly: GCA_028284745.1. Classification (GTDB taxonomy): domain Bacteria; phylum Bacteroidota; class Bacteroidia; order Flavobacteriales; family Flavobacteriaceae; genus JANQRC01. Next base: position 1,305 of record JANQRC010000047.1, on the reverse strand, counting down.
TCTTAGGAGATAGCGAGGCGCTTCCTTTTCAAGACGACACCTTTGATGCCATCACCGTAGCCTTTGGCGTACGCAATTTCGAAGACCTCGAGAAAGGGCTTGCCGAGATCCATAGGACATTAAAACCCGGTGGTACTTTTGTGGTCCTTGAAACTTCAATACCCGCAAATCCTGTCTACAGGGCTGGGTATGGCCTCTATGCAAAATTCATTTTGCCATTGATCGGCAAGGTCTTTTCTAAGGACAACCAAGCCTATGGCTATCTCTCTGAGTCGGCAGCGGCATTTCCTTACGGAGAGGAGTTCAACAATATTTTGCAGAAAATCGGGTTTATAGCTACGGAACATCGCCCACAAACTTTTGGCGTGGCCACCATTTATGTTGCATCAAAATAATATGAGAAATACAGTTCTTTTTGCCCTGATCGCTTTGATAAGCCTGCCTGCTTCTGCTCAACTCTTCAAGAGGAGAAAAGGTGAAGACCCCATCATAAACATGGAAAACTTCGACAAGAGGCGTTTCACGTATGGGTACTTCTTGGGTTTCAATCAATACGATTTCAAATTCGACTACATAGACGATGAAGGCGACGTACAGGTGGCAAGCACCACTGGATTCAACGTCGGTCTCATCGGAAACATGCGATTGCACAAATACCTAGACCTACGTCTAGAACCAGGCATCTATTTTACCACACGCGAACTTGGTTTTCCGAACAACGCAGCATTTTCAAGCGATAACGACCGACTGCGTGAGGTGAAGTCTACCTATATCCACGTTCCACTTCTCTTGAAGTTCAACGCCAAGCGCTACAACAACATACGTCCCAACATTTTTGGGGGTGTTTCTACATCGTTGAACTTGTCTAGCAACGAAGACAACCCAGACGACAATGCAAGTGGTACATTCAGAATGAAGAGAAGTACCTTCTACTATGAGTTTGGTATTGGTTTGGACTTTTACACACCTTATTTCAAGTTTACGCCATCGGTAAGAGGTGTATTTGCACTAAGCGATGAATTGGTGCGTGACAATGACCCCAACAGCCCTTGGACCAGCAATATAGACCAAATGAGTACTCGTGGCGTCTTCGTGAACTTCACGTTTCAGTAGTTCTCCTGAATTCGCTTAGTAGTATCGCTGTCGCGGTGGCCACATTCAGACTTTCCGCTTTTTGCAACGCTCCATGTCGGGGGATGTTTATCTTGTCTTGAATGACCGCCTCTATTTCTCTCGAAATACCATTGCCCTCATTGCCCATGACCAGTATGGCGTTTTCTGGCAACGTGGTACCGTAGACGTTCT
>JANQRC010000040.1 GCA_028284745.1 Flavobacteriaceae bacterium | reverse complement strand
CGAAATAAATTTTTAACATTTTTTTAACATTCCAGGGCTGCGTGTTTTTACGTTTTCATACTCTTTATGTTTAAATAAAGTGAATTAGTGAAGCGTTTAGATCAATTATTGGATAAGCTAAATAATGATTCTTGTTCTATAGAAGAATTGGAAGAGTTAAAACAACTTTTGGGTAATACTAAAAATAACAGCAAGGAACACTACTATCAAAGCACTTAAAATTGCGGGAATACCAGGAGAAATAATACCTTCAGAAATATTTAATAAAGACTCAAAGAGGTGGAATAATACAAATTTCAATAATTTATTTAGAGATGATGACAAAGTTACAATTGCTGCTCATAGAGGCTATTGGAGAAAAAATTAAACATACATGTTTCATCGCTATCTAATGTCGAGGGTGTAATGAAAATTTATTTAAGTGATTTTCAAGGAAGAAAAATAAGGTCAGACCAAAAAAATATTAGTAAAGGTACGCAAATAGCAAAGTGGTTAATTCCTAACGCACAAAATATACCTAATGGTATTTACATACTTAATATAGATTACAACGGAAAATATTTTAGCAATAAAATTGCCATTAATTGTGGTTGTAATTAAAGAATTTACTCAAAATAAAATTAAGAACAATTAGCTTATTAAAATTTATAATATAATGAAAAAAAACATTTTAACATTTATAGGTGTCATTTTTTTAACATCCAACGGTTTTGCGCAATGGTACGGGAATTCTAGCTCTGCATTTACTCCAGCAAATGAGATTATGATTGATTCCGATTCGTACACAGGAACCTCCTGGGTGCAATTTGGAAGAGATGCTGGTGGGGCTAAGATAAAGTATAATGCACAATATAAACAATTCACTATCGGGGATGATAAGACAAAAAATATTATACTTGGATCTTATTTTGTAGATTATGATTTGCTTTCCAAACAAGTAAGTATAGATGGTAATCTTTCTTTGGATGATTTATATGTCAAGAACAAACTTAACTTAGTTGGATCAAGTGGGCAAAATGCCAATGGGACATATGTGAACTTGGCGGAGTTTAAACATATAAATAATTCACAAGGCATAGGCTTTACACATAATACTATATATGCTTTGGGTCGCAACTCAAGTCAACATATTTTTTTTAAGAGTAGAGGATCGGGGAATATCATTTTAGACCCTCAACAAGGAGAAGTTGAAATTGTAGGCAATTCAAGAATAGATGGGAGATTAAAAGTATATTCAACTTCAAGTGAAGCTTCAGGTGGGATAGAGTTTGTACATTCCAATGAGACTCAAGGAATTGGGTTTGGGTACAATACTATATATGCAACAGGTACAAATGCATCACAAAAGCTCGGGTTAAAAAGTAGGGGTAGCGGAAACATCATTTTAGATCCACAACAAGGTAAGGTTAAAATTGGAAATAAATTAGATATAAATGATACAGATTTCCATTCACATATAAAAGATGTAACGTTTAATACTACAGCGACTACCGATACATTGAAGTTGTCGTTAAATACGGATAGGAAAGTAGAATATGCTACAGCCACTGTCGCCGGGGCTGTTTATATAGGATCCATAAGTGAAAAAACAGGTACCGATGCAACGCCTGAAAAATTTAAAGATGAGTATTTAAAGGATTACAACCTTTGGGTAGAAGATGGTATTGTAACAGAAGATATTGCTATAGTATCTGTGAACAAGTGGAGCGATGAAGTTTTTGAAGAAGATTATGTATTGATGCCTTTAGAAGAAATTGAAGAGTATATAAAAAACAACAAGCACTTGCCTGGTATCAAACCTGAAGCAGAGATAAAAAAAGAAGGATATTCCATTCAAGAAATGGATGTTATATTATTAGAAAAAGTTGAAGAACTAACTCTATATACTATTCAACAAGAGAAAAAAATAAAAGACTTAGAAAAAAAGTTGAATAAATATAAAAATTTAGAAAGTGAAATCTTTGAATTAAAAGAATTGATCTCGTCTTCACAAAAGTAGATTAAGTTAGTTGAGTTAGTTTTTTTAATATGGGGCTGACCTCTTCAAGCCCCATATTTTCAATAGCATTATTTATCTATCCATGGTCTATTTAAAAAATAATAGACATGGCATAACTGTCCCTAATAATATCATTTTTTAAGGAACTTGAAAATGTAACGCTGGGTAGTGAAATAGTTTTTTTGGGTACCCCATTTCAGTTTGCCTTCCATATCCTCATTGTGGTAGTTGATGATGTCCATAATAGAATAACTATCATCATCATCTCCCAGATATCTCGCTTTTACGGCTTGTGCCGTAATGAGCTTACGTTCTGCCTTTAATTCACGATAGCATTCAAAAAGAAAGGTATAGGTCTCGTCCAAATAGCTATTTAGTACCCTTGATTTTTGGCTGTTTCCCCGAGCTCTATTTCGGTGGACATCCCAATCGGAAATGATAACTTTTCGTTTTAGGCTGATAGTGGCCCGTTTTCCATTTACGGTAATTCTGGCATAAAGTGATGCCCGTTTGTCTTTTGCCCTGGCGAAGTCCGCCCAGAACAAAATACTGAAGGTGGAAGATGTTTTCATTTGTTTCGTCTTTTAGTTAACAACTGATTGCTATCAGACGAAAGCCAAATCACTTATAAAGATACATTTATTTATCGAGACAAAAAGGCGATTTTAACAATTAGGTCAACACAGATGTTAAAACGGTTTTGTTATCCGATTTGTTGACTTTTGTTGACGCATTAAATCAATCCAATTGATTTTCTTAAAAACGAAAAAACCTGATAATCATACGATTAACAGGTTTTTGGTAACAATTGATATGTTAAAAAGTCGGGGTGGCAGGATTCGAACCTGCGACCTCCTGCTCCCAAAGCAGGCGCGATAACCGGGCTACGCTACACCCCGATACAGTCTTTCAACTGAGGTATCCATCCTTAGGTCAAAGTAGAGGCACTGTGCCCAATGTGTCTGCGGAGAGACCGGGATTCGAACCCGGGCAGCACTTACGCGCTGACAGATTAGCAATCTGCTCCATTACCACTCTGGCACCTCTCCCTTCCTTAAAAGAACTTTGCGAAAAACGCGGATGCAAATGTAGGGCTTCCGATGAAATGAAACAACAATTTTAAACGATATTTCTATCATTCTGGATACTCTATACGTAAGTGGTAAATATTCACCAGTTTACGTTTCAATACCTTCTTGATGCTCTCGATCTCTTTGAATGTGATATTGGCATTGATGTATTGCTGACCTTTTAGTTGCGTATCAATGATGCGCTCTACAAAATCATCTATCAATGAGGATGTGGGCTCCTTTAAGCTCTTGGAGGCTGCCTCGACAGCATCGCACATCATCAATATGGCAGTCTCTTTAGAAAATGGCAATGGTCCTTTATACCTGAAATCATCTTCGATCAACTCTCCTCCCGATTCTTCCTGCCTCTTATAGAAATAATAGACCAGCGAAGTTCCGTGGTGAGTTCTTATAAAATCAATTACCCTGTCGGGAATATTGTTCCTCCGTGCGATCTTCACACCTTCTATCACATGGTCTATAATCACCTTTGCGCTCTCTACTGGTGAGAGTTCGTTGTGTGGGTTGATCGATGTCACCTGGTTTTCAGTGAAAAAAGTAGGATTGGCCATCTTTCCCACATCATGGTACAAGGCCCCTACCCTGACCAGCATGGCATTGGCTCCTATCTCATTGGCTGCCGCCTCAGCCAGATTGGCTACCTGAAGCGAATGGTGAAAAGTGCCTGGTGCCTTATCCGAAAGTTCTTTTAAAAGCCTTGAGTTAGTATCTGACAATTCTAACAACGACACGTCAGAAACTAGGCCAAAGGTTTTTTCATAAATGTAGATCAATGGGAAAGAAGCAAGCAGCAAGAGGCCATTCAATACAAAATAGCCAAAGTTTTGCCATTTTATGTCTACTACGTTCCCTTCATGAATGATGTAAAAAGCAAAGTATCCCATCATGTATATCACTGTGATCTGCCCCACCGATATAAAAAGATTTGCTCTTTTATAGGCTTCAGAAATGGTAAGAATGGTTACAATACCGGCTATGGTCTGCAGAAAAATGAACTCGAAGCTATTCGGGACTATGAAACCTAGCAAAAGTATCGTGAGCACGTGAGCAAAAAGTCCCAGCCTAGCATCAAAAAATGCTTTTAGCAACAGTGGCAAGATACATAATGGCACCACATAGACATACTGCTCGTTGTAGCGAAGCACCAACGTGGTGAGTATTACCATGGCGGTAACATTGAAGAAAATGAACGTCACCTTGGTATTGTTGTGATAAACAGCGTTTCGGTACTTGCGTATGAAAAGGAAGAGCATCAACAAGGCCAAAGCCACTAGTATAGCATACCCAAGCACTATCCAATTATAGTTAGATTCGCTCCATATCTCAGATTCATATTCTTTTCGAAGTGAATTGAGTATGGCTAATTTCTCTCCTTCAACCACTTCTCCTTTACCAATGATCCGCACACCTTCTACCACATTTCCCCGAGTCAGGGCGATCTTCGATAGTTGGTCTTCTATCTCTTGTTTGGTAAATTGATCATTGTAGGTCAGCGTCGGTTCAAAGATATCGAACAACACGTCATAAAATTTTTCAGCTTCATATGGAGTTCCTGATACGTACGCATCGACCCGTTCTCTTAGGTTGGAGGCTCGTAAAACATTGTTATAATCAATTTCTGTGGTAACCTTCCCTTTTATGATATTTACTTTCTTGCCATTTAATAGTTCAGAGTTTGAAGCGGACCCATAGGTGAATAGTTCATCAAAGAGCTTGTGGGAGAATTGAACAATTCTCTCTTTCTCGGTCTTACTGTAGGCAGTATCTCTAAATACCTTATCAATGCGTTCATCATACCTGATCCTGATCAGGCCAACTTTATCCTCATCCAACTCAAAGTAACGTTTGGCATTGTCCCGAATAGCTTGCTTCTCATGTTCTACTATGGTTGCGTCCTTCTCGATCGCAATATCAAAAGGAGCCAGCAAGGTCTCGTACTGCCAAGGTTTTCCCTTTTGATAGTCGTATTTGAATTTCCCTCCCTTCGGAAAGAAATACACGATCAGGATGGTTGTCACCAAGTACAAGAAGAGCTTGTAGATGAAAGGTTGTTGCTTATAAAGGTCGCTTATAAATTTCCTCACACAGAAATGAATTGGTCATTAGAGGATTTGCCGTTTTCCACGGGAAAAATTCCTCATAAAATAACTAAATTAGCCATTACTAAATTCAAAAAGAAAAACATGGGCAAAAAAGTTGTGATCGTCTCTGCTGTCAGAACACCTATCGGCAGTTTCATGGGGGCTCTTTCTACCGTGCCAGCTCCAAAATTAGGCGCCACGGCCATTCAGGCAGCCTTGGCACGGATCGACCTTGACCCCAATATGGTCGATGAAGTACTCATGGGGAATGTAGTCCAAGCAGGAACCGGGCAAGCCCCCGCACGACAAGCTGCCATCTACGCAGGAATACCAGATAGCGCACCCTGTACCACCGTGAATAAGGTCTGTGCATCAGGCATGAAATCTGTGATGCAGGTGGCACAAGCCATAGCGTTGGGCGATGCAGAAATTGTTGTTGCCGGCGGAATGGAGAACATGAGCCTTATCCCGCATTACTATCACGCACGCTCTGCCACCAAATTCGGTCCTGCCAAGATGGAGGATGGCATGCAAAAAGATGGCCTTATGGACGCCTACGACCAAAATATGATGGGTGTCTGCGCAGATGCCTGCGCTACCGAATACAACTTCACACGAGAAGAGCAAGATGCCTTTGCCATACAATCGTATGGCAGGTCTGCCAAGGCTTGGCAAGCGGGAAAATTTGCTGAAGAAGTAGTTCCTGTGGAAGTACCTCAACGTCGCGGAGAACCTATCCTCGTAGCAGAAGATGAAGAGTATACCAATGTGAGGATAGAGAAGATCCCGAATCTTCGTCCGGCGTTCTCTAAAGACGGAACAGTAACTGCTGCCAATGCATCAACGATCAACGACGGAGCCGCTGCAATGGTGTTGATGAGCGAAGAAAAAGCACAAGAGCTCGGATTGAAGCCACTTGCCAGTATCAAAGGATATGCAGATGCTGCTAGAGAGCCCAAATGGTTTACGGTAGCCCCTGCAAAAGCATTGCCAAGAGCATTAGCAAAAGCTGGCGTTTCGATAGAAGACATCGATTATTTTGAGTTCAATGAGGCATTCTCGGTAGTAGGGCTAGCAAACATGAAGCTATTGGGCTTGGATGACAGTAAGGTGAATGTAAACGGTGGTGCTGTCTCTTTGGGCCATCCTTTAGGCTGCTCAGGGGCTAGGATACTGGTGACATTGCTTCATATTCTTCAGCAAAACGAAGCAAGGCTAGGAGCCGCTGCCATATGCAATGGCGGAGGTGGCGCTTCTGCACTTGTGCTAGAAAGAAATTAATTCTCACTTTTCCTTTTTGTAGATGGAATACGGCATCTGCCCTCTTAGCATCGTACCTCTTCGACTAGAACCAACGGATACCAGTGAAATGGTCTCTCAAGTGTTGTATGGAGAATTTTTCAAGATCCTTGAAACACGGAAGAAATGGAGTCGTATCCGTTTGGCCCATGACAATTATGAGGGTTGGATCGACAACAAGCAGCTGATACGGATCCCGAAAGAGGATCACGAAATGCTTGACACGGCACAAACGGTACTATCTGGTGACCTACTTGGCCTGGTCACTAATCAGCATGGCGATTCCATGCCTATACCCATAGGAAGTAGTTTAGGCGGTTTAAAAACGCTAGCGCATAAATATCAGGGTGCAAAATTCACCAAAGTGCTTCCAAAGGAAAAACTCATCGAATTAGCTTTTGCATTCTTGAATGCGCCCTATCTCTGGGGTGGGAGAACTCCTTTTGGCATCGACTGTTCTGGCTTTACGCAGATGGTATATCGCCTATGCGGAAAAAAAATCCCAAGAGATGCCTACCAGCAAGCCACGCAAGGAGAAGTACTGAGCTTTATTGAAGAAAGCGAACCAGGAGACTTGGCATTCTTTGACGATCAGGAAGGTACCATCATCCATGTGGGCTTGATCATGAAAGATCATCACATAATACATGCGCATGGGAAGGTTCGCATAGATCGCCTGGACCAATCAGGCATTTATAATGTTAATACCAGACGACACAGCCATAGATTGAGGGTGATCAAGAAGATCATTTGATAAAAAAAAGAGCCTCTCATATTCGAGAGGCTCTTTTCTACCATATAATATCTTGTGACTTATCCACCAAGTTCCGTTAGCTTAGCCTTCATTTCTTTGAACTTTGCAGTATCGCCAATGGTACCATAGATATTCATCAAGGTCCTTACTGCATCAGCAGACTTAGGATTCACCTCAAGAAGTTTCTCTAGGTAAGGTACCGCAGAACGGAATATGTCCTCACGCTTCTGTTTTAATTCATCATAGCGGGCATTGTCTGCTCTTGAAGTACCCAAACCATTCATCTCTGTTACGATCGCTTCATCTTCTGAAAGCATCAAGGCAGATAGGTTCAAGTATGAATTCTCATGATCTGGTTTTAAGGAAATTGCCTTTTCATAATACTCTCTAGCTTTGGCGACATCGCCTTGCTCGGCATTGATGACGCCGAGATTATAATAAAGGTCCGGGTTGGTGGGTTGCTTTGCAACTGCTTCTTCCATCAACTCCTTAAACTTGTCCTTTCTATCTAGCTTGATATAAAGGTTAGCCTCTGTTAGCAGCAAGCCTATATCATCAGGATTGGCAGCACGTGCTTCTTTAGCGGCTTCTACAGCCTTGTCCACTTCACCTTTTTGGGAGTATATCAATGCGATATTCTTTACGATCTCGGGAAGCCTAGAATCACTTTCGGCCACGCGAGGATTTGTATAATCTTTTGACCTTTGATAAAGACCGTATTCTGTTTCAGAAACTTCTCTTTCCTGACCTGTTGCTGCTTCAGTAACAAAGTATTGTTTAGAAATTCCTGTGTAACCTATGTCTTTCAACTCGATGTAGTGAGCTAGTGCAGTATCATACTCTCCGCCGTTTACTGCACTTGAAGCTGCGTAATATAGGTAATCCTGATTGTTCTTATCGATCTCATAGGCTTGATATAACTTCTGTGCAGCATCAGCGTAGTTCTTTACTTTGTTGTCCTCAATGGCTGCATTTACAAGATTACCGGCAATTTGGGCCAATAAGGTCTCGGCGTCCCCCGCCTTCTTTCCGCCAACCTGCTTCAATGCTGCGATAGCGTCATCATATTCGGCCAGATTATTGGCTGCTTGCCCTTTTAGATAAAAATACTGGTCTTTGTATTTAGCATTTGCTTCTGCCAAAGAAGCGATTGAGGTCAATGTTGCTTTAGCTTCAGCAGCTTTTCCAGCTTTCAATGCCTTCTCGGCTGCTTTTAGCTCTTTCTTTTGGGCAAAAGAAAACATTGATACTGAAGTAGCCATAGCTATCAAGAAAATTCTTTTCATCGTAATTTGTGTTAATTGGGTTAAGTGTTAATTTTCTGTTTCGCTGTTACCTTCTTCAATAGTCGTGCCATCTTCGTTTACCTCAATATCGTTGATGTCTTGCACGTCATCATCATCTTGCACAACTTTGGCAACTGCCGCTATACTGTCGCTATCTTTCAAATTGATGAGCCTTACGCCCTGTGTAGCACGCCCCATAACACGAAGGCTCTCTACTGCCATTCTAATAGCGATACCGGATTTATTGATGATCATTAGGTCATCTGAGTCGGTAACATTCTTTATGGCTACTAATTTACCGGTTTTTTCGGTAACCGAGATGGTTTTCACGCCTTTTCCTCCTCGATTTGTGACCCTGTAATCTTCTAATTCAGAGCGTTTTCCGTAGCCATTTTCCGAAACCACCAAGATATTGTTGTCCATATCATTGACCGATATCATTCCAACGACCTCATCACTTTCACTTGCAAGTGTGATACCCCGCACTCCGGAAGCATTTCTTCCCATGGGCCGGGTCTTGCCTTCTTCAAATCGAATAGCCTTACCAGACTGTACGGCCAACATGATCTGGCTGTTCCCTGTTGTTAGCTTCGCCTCTAGAAGCTCATCACCTTCACGGACGGTTATCGCATTGATCCCATTCACTCTTGGACGTGAATATTGTTCTAAAGAAGTTTTCTTTACTTGACCTTTCTTGGTGGCCATGATCACGTAATGGCTATTGATGTATTCGCTATCTTTCAGGTCTTGCGTACATATGAATGCCTTTACCTTATCATCTTGCGCTATACTGATGAGGTTCTGAATGGCCCTTCCCTTTGAAGTCTTGCTTCCTTCGGGTATCTCAAACACGCGCATCCAGAAACATCTCCCTCTTTGTGTGAAGAATAGCATGTACTGATGGTTTGTGCCCACAAAGAGATGCTCTAAGAAGTCTTCACTTCTTGTAGTGGAGGCCTTCTGGCCCACGCCCCCCCTATTTTGTGTCTTGTACTCTGTAAGTGGTGTGCGCTTTATATAGCCTGCACGAGAGATGGTGATGACCACCTTCTCGTCGGGGATCATATCCTCAATGCTGAAATCACCTCCGGCATAGTTGATCTCGGAGCGGCGCTCATCTCCATATTTCTCCTTCACCTCCAACAATTCGTCCTTGATGATCTGCATTCTGCGGTCTTTTCTCGCAAGAATATCCTTCAGGTCCTCAATGGTCCTCATTAATTCTTCATATTCAGCACGAAGCTTATCTTGCTCAAGACCTGTAAGCTGGCGAAGTCGCATCTCAACGATCGCTCTTGCCTGTACCTCGGTGAACTCAAAGCGATCTATGAGCTTCTGCCTAGCTTCATCAGCATTGGCAGAAGATCGTATGAGTGCGATCACTTCATCAATGTTGTCTGAAGCAATGATCAAACCTTCTAGAATATGCGCACGCTCTTCGGCCTTCTTCAACTCAAACTGCGTACGTCTCACCACCACTTCATGACGATGCTCAACAAAATGGTGGATCATTTCTTTCAGATTCAACAGTTGTGGTCGACCATTGACAAGAGCGATGTTGTTTACACTGAAAGAGGACTGAAGTGCCGTGTACTTGTATAGGGTGTTCAGCACAATGTTAGGGATTGCATCTCGCTTCAAGACATAGACGATACGCATTCCCTTTCGGTCAGACTCGTCTCTTATTGTCGATATCCCTTCGATCTTCTTGTCATTGACAAGGTCGGCGGTCTTTTTGATCATGTCTGCCTTGTTGATCTGGTATGGTATCTCGGTAACGATGATGCATTCCCTACCATTCACCTCTTCAATGGTGGCCTTGGCCCTCATCACAACGCGGCCTCTGCCTGTTTTGAACGCTTCTCTCACACCTTCATATCCATAGATGATACCTCCCGTAGGAAAATCTGGCGCCTTCACATGTTGAATGAGCTCGTCGATCTCGATATCATTATTTTCTATATATGCCACGGTCCCATCAACAACCTCACTGAGATTATGTGGCGGCATGTTGGTCGCCATGCCCACCGCAATACCTGAGGCACCATTCACCAAAAGGTTAGGGACTCTTGTTGGAAGTACTGTTGGTTCCTTTAGAGAATCATCAAAATTAAGTTGATGGTCTACGGTATCTTTATCGATATCTGCCAGCATGTCTTCAGATATCTTGCACATTCTTGCTTCAGTGTAACGCATGGCCGCTGGGCTATCACCATCAATAGAGCCGAAGTTACCTTGGCCATCTACCAGCATGTACCGCAAGCTCCATTCTTGAGCCATACGTACCATGGTGTCATATACCGAGGTATCGCCGTGAGGGTGATACTTACCCAACACCTCACCGACGATCCTTGCCGATTTTTTATATGCACGATTGCTCAATACGCCCAATTCGTACATACCATACAGCACACGTCTGTGCACGGGCTTCATGCCATCTCTAACATCCGGCAAGGCACGTGACACGATGACCGACATCGAATAGTCGATATAGGCTGACTTCATTTCATCTTCAATGTTAATAGGAATTAACTTTTCTCCTTCTGCCATAAGTAAATAATTGGTGAATTTTTAGTTAGTCACAATCGCGCCAAGATACGATTTTTGGTAGTTTACAGTAGCGCTTGAAAGGTCTTTTTGAAAGGATTTATCAACAGTTTTTCACCAAGTGGTCTGATAAAATGACTGTTAATTTTTTTGATTTCGCCATGATTTTTTGTCATTTAGTCATGTCTTGTTGCCCAACGGTACAATTTTTGGTATTTTGAGGACATATTTAACGACAAAAGTGAAAAGGAATATAGAAGATGGATGATAATTTTTCCCCAAAGGTCAAAGACGTAATTGCTTTTAGCAAAGAGGAAGCTCTACGGCTTGGGCACGACTTCATTGGCACAGAACACTTGATGCTTGGCCTGCTACGCGATGGCAATGGCAAAGCGATCAACATACTCAATGCCTTAGAAATAGACCTTGATACATTAAGACGTAAGGTAGAAATCCTTAGCCCTGCCAACCCAAGCATCTTGGTCGAAGGCAATCAGAAGAAAAACCTTCACTTGACCAGACAGGCAGAACGGGCACTAAAGACCACTTTTCTAGAGGCAAAGCTCTTTCAAAGCTCTTCGATAGATACAGGGCATTTGTTGCTTTGCATCTTGCGAAATGAAAATGACCCCACCACAAAACTCTTAAACAAATTGCGCGTGGACTACGAAAACGCAAAAGAACAATTCAAATTCATGCTTACCAGCGAAGCAGAGAACGATGACATATTCGAGTCGCCGACCGCAGAATCTTATTCTGAGGATGGTGATGATGACGAAAAGACCAGGGAGAATCCCTTCAACTCACCAGCTGGCAATGCCAACAAAAAATCCAAGACACCTGTACTGGACAACTTTGGCAGAGATCTTACCAAACTGGCAGAGGGCGGCAAGTTAGACCCCGTAGTGGGTCGTGAAAAAGAGATCCAGCGCGTCTCGCAGATCCTTAGTCGGCGTAAAAAGAACAACCCCTTGTTGATCGGTGAGCCAGGTGTTGGTAAATCTGCCATTGCTGAAGGGCTGGCACTAAGGATCATCAAGAAGAAGGTATCTCGTATCTTGTACGGGAAACGGGTAGTAACGCTGGACCTTGCAAGCCTTGTGGCTGGCACCAAGTATCGCGGTCAGTTCGAGGAACGCATGAAGGCCGTGATGAACGAGTTGGAGAAAAACGATGACATCATCCTCTTTATAGACGAAATCCATACCATTGTAGGCGCTGGCGGGGCTACTGGAAGTTTAGATGCATCCAACATGTTCAAACCCGCATTGGCAAGAGGAGAGATCCAATGCATCGGAGCCACAACACTGGACGAATATCGCCAGTATATTGAAAAAGATGGTGCGTTAGAGAGACGTTTCCAAAAGGTGATGGTAGAACCCACAACGGTCGAAGAGACCATCGAGATCCTTAACAACATCAAAGAAAAATACGAAGACCATCACAACGTCTCTTACACGGACGATGCCATTGAGGCTTGCGTAAAACTCACCAACCGATACATGACCGATCGCTTTTTGCCAGATAAGGCCATAGATGCATTAGATGAAGCTGGCTCGCGCGTACACATCACTAACATGGATGTGCCAAAGCAGATCCTCGAGCTAGAAAAACAGCTGGAAGAGGTACGTGAATTAAAAAACTCAGTAGTCAAGAAACAGAAATATGAAGAGGCGGCAAAGCTCAGAGACGATGAGAAGCGTTTAGAGAAAGAGCTGGCCACTGCCCAAGAGCACTGGGAAGAAGAATCAAAGCAACACCGCGAAATAGTTTCTGAAGAAAATGTGGCTGATGTCGTTTCGATGATGACTGGCATTCCTGTAAACAGGATCGCGCAGACAGAGAGCAACAAACTTGCCGAGCTTCCACAACTCATCAAAGGCAAAGTAATTGGGCAAGACGAAGCCGTCGGTAAGGTCGTAAAGGCCATTCAGCGAAACCGTGCTGGACTCAAAGACCCGAACAAGCCCATCGGCTCATTCATTTTTCTTGGCCAAACAGGAGTTGGAAAAACACAATTGGCAAAAGTACTCGCCAAGGAGTTATTCGATTCTGAAGACACACTGGTCCGTGTAGACATGAGTGAATACATGGAGAAGTTTGCAGTTTCGCGACTTATCGGAGCGCCTCCAGGCTATGTTGGCTATGAAGAAGGTGGGCAACTGACCGAAAAAGTGAGAAGAAAGCCCTATTCTGTAGTGCTTCTAGATGAGATTGAAAAGGCGCATCCCGATGTCTTCAATATGCTATTGCAAGTATTGGACGATGGTTACCTAACTGATAGCCTAGGAAGAAAGATAGATTTCCGAAACACCATCATCATCATGACATCGAACATCGGTGCACGCCAATTGAAAGACTTTGGCACAGGGGTTGGCTTTGGCACTTCGTCTAAAAAGGCACAAGCAGATGAGCATGCCAGAAGCGTCATAGAAAACGCCCTGAAGAAGACCTTTGCTCCTGAGTTTTTGAATCGTGTAGATGATGTAGTGGTATTCAATCCACTAGAAAGAGAGCACATCCACCAGATCATCGATATCGAATTGACCAAACTGTTTGGTCGCATCAAGGAGCTTGGCTATGACCTTTCACTGAGCGAAAAAGCAAAAGATCACATTGCCAACAAAGGTTTCGATAAGCAATATGGTGCCAGACCATTGAAACGCGCCATTCAAAAGTATATTGAAGACGCCTTGGCAGAGGAGATCATCAATACCAAGCTGGAAGAAGGCGACAGCATCTTTATGGACCTAGATGAAGATAAAGACGAACTGACCATCAATATTCAAAAAGGAAAGCAGGAAGAAGAGACCTAAGCACAACTTATTGACCCTAACAATGTCCCCCAATGTTAGAAAAACGAACATTCGATTTCGGCGAGGTCGAATTGTACGATTATTACTTGATAATAGTCGTCAACGAAGGTGAGACCATTCTAGAAGCCCACAACAGGATCCTAGAAGACCTGGCCGAGGAGTTCTATTCCGACACGCCTTTTTATTATGTCACACATCGTAAGTACCCTTATGCTGTAGACCCTACGGTCTACAAGCAAACAAGTAAGATTCGTAACCTGGCTGCTTTTGTCGTGGTGACCAATGAAAGCATAGGGTCGGCATTTACAAAAATTGAAGAGATCTTTTTGACGAAGCCACTAAAGGTCTTCGATAATTTAGAGCTTGCCTTGGCATGGGTCAAGCACGATCACGAAAAAAACAACAAGGCTTAGCTATTCGAAGACGCAACCTCTTTAAGGAATTCAATGGTCTTCTCGATATCATCATGAAAGACCCGGTCTTGCTTTGCGAATGACACCGTGTCGCGATATCGGCTCAGGAATTCCTCTACACGAGATGAAGATCGACGCGGCCGCCTAAATTCAAATGCTTGTGAAGCTGTAAACAGCTCGATAGCAAGGATCCGCTCTAGATTGTCTGCCACGCGCAAAAGCTTTGTGGCCGAATTTGCACCCATGCTCACGTGGTCTTCCTGCCCATTGGAGGAAACGATCGAATCTACACTAGCGGGTGTGGCCAGTTGCTTGTTCTGACTAACAATACTTGCAGCAGCATACTGTGGTATCATCAGACCGGAATGTAGCCCCGGGTCGTGCACAAGGAAGTCAGGCAAGCCTCGTTGTCCAGAAACCAACTGATAGGTCCTTCGTTCCGAAATGCTTCCCAACTCAGATAGCGCAATGGTTAAATAGTCCATGGCCAGGGCCAATGGTTGCCCGTGGAAATTCCCTCCAGAGATGATCCGGTCTTCATCAACAAATATGTTCGGGTTATCAGTCACTGAATTCACCTCTGTCATCACTGTCCTAGTTACAAAATCTACAGTATCCTTTGTGGCACCATGCACTTGTGGGATACATCTAAACGAATATGGGTCCTGTACTTGGGGCTTGTCGACCAAGGGCAGTTCGCTTCCCTTTAAAAGATCCAATATAAATCTCGATGTGGTCAACTGCCCTTGATGTGGGCGCACTCGTTGCACCAGCTCATTGAACGGCTCTAAGCGACAATCAAAGCCTTCTAAAGATATCGCCCCAATAAAATCAGCCAATTCTTGAAGACGCTGCACCTTACACAACACATAACATCCATAAGCGCTCATAAACTGTGTGCCATTCAAAAGTGCCAGGCCTTCTTTGGGTTGTAGATCTATCTTCTTCCAATTGAATTTTTTTAGTATTTCCTCTGAAGGAACAACTTCTCCTTTATGGTATACTTTCCCTTTGCCGACAAGCGGCAATGCAAGATGTGCCAACGGCGCCAGATCACCTGAAGCACCTAACGAACCTTGCTCATAGACCACAGGCAAGACATCTTCGTTGTAGAAGTCTACCAAACGCTGCAATGTCTTTAGTTGAATTCCAGAATGTCCATAACCCAACGAGCGTATCTTCAAACAAAGCATCAGCTTAACGATGTGCTTTGGAACCATATCACCAGTTCCACAAGCATGAGACATTACTAGATTCTCTTGGAGCTGGGTCAAGTTTTCCTTAGAGATCTTCACATCGCAAAGCGATCCAAACCCCGTATTGATCCCATAAATGGGCTTGTCTTCCCGAACTAATTTGCGATCTAGGTAATCACGGCATCTCTTCACCTTTTCTACTACCTCTTTCGATAGCTCTAGGCTGATCGCATCAGACAATGACCTACAAATAACGGCAAGCGTGATCGGTTGATTTGTTATTTTATGAATTTCTTTCATGGTAGACGTTACTATACTATTCTTCTCTGGCAGGTTGCTGCTCGATCTCTGGGACATTGAAAAGCGCCATAAAGGCACTCCCGATGTGGTTAATGATATCTGAGGCCAAAAGCCCCTGATAACTGGTCTCGTTTATGGCAATATCACCTGCGCTGCCATGCAGATATACCGCAAGTACGGTCGCTTCTACTGCATCGTAACCTTGAGAGATCAATCCTGTGATGATCCCAGCAAGTACGTCACCGCTCCCGGCCGTGGCCATACCGGGATTCCCAGTAGCGTTCACATAGATGTGCTCTTTGTACACTGTGAGTGTATGTGCACCTTTTATCACTATTACAAGATCATTTTCTGCAGATAGCTTTTTTACCTTTTCTAGCATATCGAAGTCGTTCTTCCAATCGCCTATAAGTCTCCTTAACTCGCCTTTATGCGGTGTTAGAACGGTCTGCCCAGGCAGTTTCCCCAATAAATTCTTATGCTTGGCAAATATGTTGATACCGTCTGCATCGATCACCAAAGGAACGCTATTGTTCGTTACAAGGTCAACAAAAGCCTGTTGGGTCTTTGTGTCTGTTCCTAGTCCCATTCCTATACCAATAACGGTTGGGTCAAGGTCGTGCGATATGTTTGATATGAATTTTTCTTCTTCAGAGGTAAGCACCATTGCTTCGGGCACAGCAGTCTGTATAATGTCATAGCCGCACTTTGGGACGTACGCTGTCACCAATCCAGCACCAGCGGTCAAACATGAGCGGCTAGCAAGCGTAACAGCACCTATTTTCCCATAACTTCCGCCGATGATCAAACTATGTCCATAATCACCTTTGTGCGAGAATTTCTTCCTTGGCCTATATAATTGCAATATGTCTTGCTTGGTCACAAGATCGCTATTCACTTCTGCCAATCCCAGATAATCTCGATCCAGCCCGATATCTAATGCCTCCCATTGCTCGATGAATCTTCCTGTCTCTGGAAGAAAGAATGCCAATTTGGGTGCTTGGAAAGTAAGCACATGATGCGCATATACGATGGCGTCAGCATCGTCGCACGCTTTTTCGCAATACATGCCCGACGGCACATCTATAGCCAATACATATGCACCCGAAGCATTGATATCTTGGATGATATGCTTCAGCCAATCGGCAACAGGACGATTGAGCCCCATTCCGAAAACGGCATCAACGATGATATCTTCAGAACTTACCTCAGGAAAACCATCTGCGTCTGAGATCATCGTAGGCCATGTCTTTGTCAATTCCTTGATACGATCGTAATTGATCAAGAAATCCTGAGACCGCTTATCACTATAGTTCACCACATAGGTTTCGGCATTGTATCCATGTTGGATCAAATGCCGGGCAAGCACCAGACCGTCGCCCCCATTATTCCCGATACCACAGAATATGTGAATCTTCACTTGTGCGCCTTGCAATCGCTGATGCATCCACACAAATACCTGGGTCGCAGCATGCTCCATCAGGTCTGTGGAAGAGATCTTATTGTTGGCTATTGTAATATTATCAGCTTCATACAGCTGTTTTGGCGAAAAAATCTTCATTCATCAATGTTTGAAGCCCAAAATTATCAAATTGTGAAAAATAGCTACGCTAATTTGCACATCTATGTAAATGTAATACATTTGGTGGGTGAATAAGTTCATCCCATGAAAAACTTCAAGAACACACAAAATATCCAAACAGCATTGGCAGCTGTTACCATCATCATGGGCATTCCTACTACTATGACCACCCCTTTCGGGGTATAGTCATTCACATATCGTCCACATTTCCATTATAGTTATATCAAAACGTAGAACGAAAAGTATCTATTGATGAAAGTCTTAAAATTTGGCGGCACATCAGTTGCCAATTCAGAAAATATAGAAAAAGTATTGTCCATCGTGCAGCATCTCGATGGAAAACTAGCAGTGGTAGTATCTGCCTTAGGCGGAGTTACTGACCTATTGCTAAACAGTGGTAAGCTAGCATCAGAGAAAGATGAAGTGTATCGAGATATTCTAGCAGAGATCGAAGATAGACATCTAAAGGTCATTCGATCGTTGGTTCCTATCCAGCAACAAAGCAAGCTTATTGGGGAGATCAAACGCGAATTGAATGCACTGGAAACCTTATTAGAGGGTGCTTATCTGCTTGGTGAACTGTCACCACGCACTACAGACCTCATTGCAAGTTATGGTGAGCTACTTTCCTCTAAGATCATCTTAAAAGCTGCAGTAGCAAAAGGATTGGACGTCTCCTATGGTGATTCTAGAAAACTTATCAAGACCTCACATCAACATATCAATGCGCTGGTCAATTTTGATAAGACACACCAAAACATTCTAGAATTCTTCGAAAACACACCTTCAAGAATTACGCTCCTACCTGGTTTCATTGCCTCTTCAGACAATGGTGAGACCACAACATTAGGACGGGGTGGTTCGGACTACACCGCAGCCATTATCGCTTCGGCGACCGATGCACAGGAACTGCAGATCTGGACAGATGTAAGCGGTATGTTCACTGCCAACCCCAAACTAGTTAGGCAAGCACGACCTATCGATCACATTAGCTATCAAGAGGCGATGGAGCTTTCGCACTTTGGTGCCAAAGTGATCTACCCGCCCACAATGCTACCCGTGCTAAAGAAAGGCATTCCTATCTGGGTAAAGAACACCTTCGCACCCCAAGAAAGGGGAACCTACATCACTCAAGAGACCAACGGAAAAAACAACCCAATCAAAGGAATCAGCCATATTGGCAACGTTGCACTGCTAACGCTAGAAGGCAGCGGCATGGTGGGCATCCCAGGGTTTTCAAAGCGTTTGTTCGAAGTGCTCTTCCAAGAAGGCATCAACATCATTATGATCACGCAGGCATCGTCAGAACACTCTATCTGCTTGGCCGTAAACCATGAAGATGCAGATCTGGCCAAGCAATTGGTCGATGCGGTTTTTGAGTTCGAGATCTCTAGAGGAAGAGTAAATCCGCTGGTCGTAGAGAAAGGCCAATCGATCGTTGCCTTGGTAGGCGAGAAAATGAAAAGCCACCAAGGTCTTAGTGGACGCTTGTTCAGTACGTTGGGCAAGAACAACGTGAACATCCGTGCCATTGCACAAGGTGCTTCCGAGAAGAATATTTCGGCAGTGATCGACAGCAATGATGTGAAAAAAGCACTGAACACGTTGCATGAAGAATTCTTCGAAGAGAACATCAAGCAGTTGAATCTATTCGTTACGGGTGTCGGCAATGTAGGCGAACGCTTCTTGGCCCAGATTGCCAAACAGAACGATTACCTCAAGGCAAAGCGCCGTATCAACCTACGCGTTGTGGGCATCTCGAATTCACGCACCATGGTCTTCGACGAGGAAGGTATTGACCTTGCAAACTGGAAAGAAGCACTGGCCGATGGTGAGCAAGCAAGTCTGGAGAGTTTTCTAGAGCGAGTGAAACAGCTGAACTTACGCAATAGCATCTTTGTAGACAATACAGCCAGCCAAGATGTGAGCCGCATGTACTCTGAATACTTAGAAGAAAGTGTTGCGGTCGTCACCTGTAACAAGATCGCATGTTCTGACGAGTTTGAAGAATATCAAAAATTAAAAGACCTTTCTCGTGAATATGGCGCTCCTTTCCTATTTGAGACCAATGTAGGTGCAGGACTACCAGTGATCGATACTTTGAAAAACCTGATCGCTTCGGGGGACGAGGTCACAAAAATACAGGCAGTGCTTTCTGGAAGCTTGAATTTTGTGTTCAATAATTTCAAGGAAGGGGCATCCTTTCACGATGTGGTAAGACAAGCACAGGAAGAAGGCTATACCGAACCAGATCCTAAGATCGACCTCAGCGGCGTAGACGTAGCTCGTAAGATCTTGATCCTGGCGCGTGAAAGCAAGCATCAGATAGAACTTTCAGATATTGAAAATAAGTCGTTCTTACCTGAAGAAAGCTTGGCAACCACCAACAACAATGATTTCTTTGCTTCGCTCATAAAGCACGAAGAAGCATTCGATACATTGTACAGCGAGGCTGCAGCTAAGAACTGCCGTTTAAAGTATGTGGCCCAGTTTGAAGATGGAAAAGCCAGTGTGGGGCTGCAGCACATCCCTGAAGGACATGATTTCTACAATCTAGAAGGAAGCGATAACATCGTACTGTTCTACACAGAGCGATACAGCCAACAACCGCTCATCGTAAAGGGTGCTGGTGCTGGTGCCGATGTCACCGCTTCGGGTATCTTTGCAGATGTGATACGAATCGGAACCGTTTGATGAATGATGAATGATGAATGATGAATGATGAATGATGAATGATGAATGATGAATGATGAATGATGAATGATGAAAAGTTGAAACTATTTTACAATAAATCAAGTTAACAAAATACAAATCAACAACATATAAACTCATAACCTCATCAACTTATAAACCATCAAACTGCTAAACTTTTCAACCATCGACCAACAACTAAAAATATTCGCTCCTGCAACCATCGCCAATGTATCGTGCGGCTTTGATGTGCTAGGTCTGTGCTTAGACAGTGTTGGCGATGAGATGATCATCCGCAAAAGTAACGAAAGAGGCATTCGCATTACAAAGATCGAGGGCCAAGACCTTCCACTAGAGGCCAAGAAAAATGTGGCTGGTGTGGCTGGGATGGCCTTTTTAGAAGCACTTCAGGAACCGCCAGGTCTCGGTTTCGAAATGGAAATCCACAAACAGATAAAAGCTGGAAGCGGCATCGGTAGTAGTGCGGCCAGTTCGGCAGGAGCTGTAGTTGCAATGAATTCTCTGCTAGGTGATCCTTTCAGTCCACAAGAATTGATTTCTTTTGCAATGCAAGGCGAAAAACTTGCCAGCGGTGTTGCGCACGCTGATAATGTGGCACCTGCCATTTTAGGTGGTTTTACTTTAGTACGAAGCTGCGATCCGTTGGACGTAATCAAATTACACACTCCTACAGCTATCGTAGC
>JANQRC010000031.1 GCA_028284745.1 Flavobacteriaceae bacterium | reverse complement strand
TATCATCTGCGCAGGTCGATCATTGTAATTGGAAGGGTCTTGTATGAGGCTGGCAGCGTCTCTTGCGGGATCAGTGTGGTAAGTTACCTCGAATAGAGTAGCATCTATGCCAAGATCAGGGGTTATTTCACTTTCGAGGTCAAAATCCCCTAATCCGCTTCCAGTTGTGTTTTCGCATACTACATAAGGGGTTGGCGAAACAATGGTGATCGGTGTGCTCGTTAAAGAAATTTCGAATGCTATTGAGATGTCCGAACAATCAGTGTTATTTCGGTTTGCAACTTTGACATAAATGGTCTGCGGGTCACTTGCATTCGGATAATTGTCTGGGTCAATAATGCGGTCAGTACTGTCTCTGGCGGGCGAGGTGTGGTAGGTAACTTCGAAAACGGCAGTATCTACTCTTAGTTGAGGAGTGATGACAGTATCTAGCATGAAGTTTTCCATGCCATCGTTGCCTTGGTCGCATAGTTGATAGGGTAACGGTTGGCTCGGCGAAGGATCTTCATGGATCACAAAATCCAATGTAAAGGTCTGTGTCGATCCACTGCTGGTCACTTCTGCACTTGCTTGATAGTTTCCTGCTTCTGTAAAAGTAAAGTTAGGTGATATTGCTGTTGAGGTAAACACTACCATGCTTGTATCTAGACTCGTGAAGGTCCAATTCACACTATCTATACTGTCACTGGTATTCAAAGTGAAGGAGGCAGTGTTATTTTGACAAAGTCCGGAGACTTCGATGGTTGCTTGTATTTGGGTAATGAAGAATGAAACGATGAAAGGAGGCAACCCATAGCTGGTCTCTCTTCCGTTCAGCGAAAAGGAGTCTGATTGAAAGTCGCAAGCAGCACCAAGATTGTCAGGCAGATTGATGGTGGAAAGCATGGTGTTGGCCAATGGGCCAAACAAGCTTAGACGGGTAACATAGATACGACCATCAATGGCCAGCTGTAGTGCGCCGATCTCTTGTTCGTCACCAATTTTGAGTTGTGAATTTCTGATCTGACTGCTGGGTAGAGAAAGATCGTACTGATAAAGGTCACCATCCAGAACAGAGGCGTAAAGTACTTGACTGTTTGGAGAGAATTCTACACCGTACGGGGATTCTTCGTTGAGCAAAGTTTCGTTGGAGAGGGTGCCATTGGTGTTGTCAAAGTCATACACATAGAGTTTTCCGGGGTCGCTAAAGTCATTGTTGTTCGTGTCAGAACTATGTGCAACAGCGATCTTAGAGCCGTCGGGCGAAGCCTTCATATACCCGGCGGCATTTCTTCTGTATCCTTGGTATTGGATCAGGTCTGAAGACGATGTTTGGGCTGCCTCATTCACACCGCTACCATCGACCAAGAATGCATAGAAACTATCTTGAAAATGTGCGACCACCCAAAAAGCATCTCGCGTACCATGTCTTACCGCTGTGATCTTTTCGGCACATTTGTACTTTATCTCTTCTGGGTCCGAAGTTCCATAAGTTACCAGTGGATTGTTTCTCGAGGTTACATCACCAATATAGGATTGTCCACTAGGTAAAGTACCAGTTTCAGACAGATCTACGATCGAATAGTTGAGCCCATTGTTGAGCCCGTCATCTTCTTCGGGTGGTGACCCATTCTCAGGTGCTTGCTCTGTAGTGTAATTTCCGGTGAATGGAAGTGGATGGACGGCTGCGTTCTGGTGATGGGGCTCATCTACGGTGAAGATGTAGTAGATATCCGTATCGGACGGGTTGGGTACTATAATGGCCGATTGTGAACTAGAGGGGTCACCAAAAAGTTCGGTATTGATAGAAGGGTCGGGGTCAAAAGTACCGCCAGGCATGGGCACGTGATTTCGATCCCATACGGTTCTACCGTCTGTATAGAAGAGAAGATTTCCATTGCGGTCTGAGATGGATGCACAACCTTCACGAGTGCTTAATGCACCATCGGTCAAGGCCGTTGGCGTTCCTGTGTTCGGGTCAAAATAGATACCGGCATGGTCACCAAAATACCAATATGAGGCTTCACCTTGTGCAAGACCGAGCGAGCCCATTGATAGGAGGACGATTATAACAAGTATATTTTTCAAGGGTGGTCACGAACTACTTATTATTCTTGTATAGAAAACATGTTGTGGGTGTTTTCTAAGATTTACGAAAAATGTGTGAATACGGACGTTCTACTATCTCTTTAAGGTGAAATGTCCCTTGAATTCCCTGCCGTCATTCAGTACCACCGAAAACCAATAATCATCTGCGGGAGCTTCGGTATTGCGATACGTGCCATCCCAACCTTGCCCCAGAGGGCTCACTTGTTTTAATAGCTTGCCAAAGCGGTCGTATATAAGAATGAGAGTGCCCGGCCTAGTAAGTTGCGTAAGTCCTTTTATCTGCCAACGATCATTGAAAGAATCTCCGTTCGGCGTGAAAAATTTGGGATAGCCGATCACGGATGCCGTGAAAGCCCCAACGATACCACAGCCATTTTTGTCACGTACGAAGAAGTCTGCGAAGCCCGCAGGCACATTTTCGAATATATTGCTGTCTTGATATGGCCCGAATTCATCATAGATGGCATACTCGTAGTCTCCTTCGCCTTCGACTAGCACAGTGACGATATTATTTTCAGAGATGTCCTCGACATTAAGATCTAAAAATCTTGCCGTGCTGGATG
Organism: Flavobacteriaceae bacterium; assembly: GCA_028284745.1. Taxonomy (GTDB): domain Bacteria; phylum Bacteroidota; class Bacteroidia; order Flavobacteriales; family Flavobacteriaceae; genus JANQRC01. The sequence continues at coordinate 9,079 of JANQRC010000031.1, read as the reverse complement.
GGGTCAAATTGAATGACCTCGTATTTGTGCATACCCTGTTTGTGCCCAGGTGGTTATAGCTATTTCCTAATTCTAACCAGTATTCTCCAGGGATGGAAAAATCTGCAGCTTGCAGATTGCTTATCACTGTTTCGTTGCCATCTGCTTCTATGCGATACCATCGGTAGCTATCAAAGCCAGTCTCTGCAGTAAGTGTGAGCGGTACATCGTTTGTGCATAAAATACTGTCTTCAATATTTACAATGGGGGTTTGGTCAACGATAAGATCAAAGTCTTCTATGCCTTGACATTGGTTGTTGTTTTCTAGCCGCAAGAAAATGGTAGTATCTGTAGAAGTGATGCTATCCGGCAAAGGATCTTCTTCAGCTAAGGCATCTGCCAACGAACTGTAGAAGAAAGCATCAAATGATGGGAAAAAAGTGTCTTTGATATCTTGCAAGTCGAAGGTGCCAGAAAGTACGGCATCACTTGGGTCGTCATCGCAAGCAAAAAAAGGGCCACTACTCGGAAAGCTGGCGAGCGTCGATTGTATTTGTAGTGTCAAGCTCGCAAAACGCTCACAACCAATACGGTCACGAACTCTTACAATGATGTCTTGTGAAAAAGGCATTTTATTTCTGTATGCCGTGATGTTTGTAATTGGCGTATCTGCGGTTATATCACCTGGACCTTCGTAGAATGTTATGTCAAGTACAGATGATGATCCTCCTGTAATTTCATCATAGGCCTCGCTTAAGTTGAATGCTGATATGCCGTCCATAGAATTGTCGGGGTCTACATCGCACTGTACCAAGGTGCTGTCAATGGCCGTTGGAAACGGATTCACAGCAAGCACGGCAACACCTTCTAGTTGACACTCGCCGTTGCCCAAGTCTACTTTCAGCTCATAAGCGGCAGCACTTGATACGGTAACATTGGTGAGGTCAAAGAAGTTCTGGTCTGTGGGCAGGGGTTGTACAACGCCATCTATTGTCCAGGTGTAGGTGGCGCCAGCAATGAGGTCATATTGTAAGCGATAGCTTTCACCTACACATAAGGATAATGAGGTAGTGCTAATACCATTCTGAATAATGTCGATGTTGGTGAAAAAAGATTGCACAAAAGGTGGTAGGCCTGTCCTTGAGCCTCTTTGGTTGTCTACATCAACTCTCACACCCCGTGGGTCATAGCTCACAATTGAAGCATCCTCCTCGGGATTGTTAATTACTCCTAGATGATCGTCATTGGCAAAACCACCTCCTGAAGTAAACTCTACCAAAGCCCTATAGATCTTACCGTCAGGCCCAAGTTGTAATGCCCCTGCCGAGAATACTTCACTTTGGTCTATGATAGACTCTGAGGCAGCAATGTCGGTACTTTGCATATCATACTGCACAAGGTAGTTCGTGCCTCCTCCATTGATTCCTTCACCATAAGTGGCATACATTTTTGTTCCTTTATTGGAAAACTCGATACCATAAGGACTGCCACTGTCACGAAGTAAGGTCTCATTGCTTACAATACCGGTGGCATCATCAAAATCGTAAAGTGCAATGGCGCCATCTCCGTCAACAAATGCTGGTGCCTCGCCGGTTTCAATTGTGCCAAAATGGCAAACCCCCAGTTTGGTTCCATCTGGTGAAGCCTTCATATATCCCAATGCATTTCTACGATAGCCCGATAGCGGTACTTCCAGACCAACTTTTGAAATGACTGGGGATTGATTTGGCCCTGTATTCTGAAGTACTACCCCCGTACTATCAACTTTAAAGGCGTAGAAAGTGTCAACGAAATGAGTGATGAGCCAAAAAGAGTCACAGTCATCTGCTCTAACGGCGGTAAGTTTTTCAGAGCACTTTAAGAGCGCGGCCAATGGGTTAGATATGTCATAAGTGATCAATGGGACATTCTTTGTAGTAACAGCTCCTAGGCCTCCATCTTGCGTCATGTCTACAATAGAGTAATTAAGTCCATCGTTTACGCGATCTCCATCAAAGGTGCCTGGGTCATCATCTGCATTATCGTGATGCGGTTCGTCTACAGTAAAGACAAAATAGATCCCAGGATTGTTGGGTTGCGGAACGATCAATCCAGATGAGGTGCTTGAAAAGTCACCATTTAGGTCTGTGCCATTTTGCATCACTGCCTGATCAGCATTCCAAATGGTGCTTCCGTCTGTATAAAACAATAGATTGCCGTCAAAGTCAGATATGGAAGAGCAGCCTTCCAGAGTATTCAATCTTCCGTCGGTCAGGGCTACAGGCGACCCAGAGTTGAAACTGATGCCAGCATTTCGCCCAAAATACCAATTGTCTGCCTGTTTCTGTGCAAAGACCATGCGACCAAGAAGCAAACCGAGGCCAAGAAGAACCGCTTTTCTCATAGCGGATTAAAGATACTACAAATCTCTTTTCTTTAACAGTGCATACGAGAGATAGATGAAAAGGAAGGTCCAGGCACATACAATGAGTATCTCATACCAATGTACTGCATAGTCCTTGGTAAGCTCTTCGCCGATCTGGTTGGCCACAGACTTTACGGCAGACAGCCTTGTGAAAGGCTCCTTGATGAGGTTGGCCATAGAATTTAGTGGGAAAAAGCTAGTAACGGTCTCAGCAAAGCTGTTGCTGGTCTTCCAATAGAGTAGTCCGGTGGCGATTCCTTCAATGACTTGCCAAATGATCAGAAACCCAAGCGCGAATGCAGATCGTCTGACCAACATCCCTAGAAATAGACAAAACGAGAAAAAACCCACTAGTTTTATAAAGAAGGCAAAGAGATATTCAAGGTCAGAAAAAATGATGCCTATTTCGTTATAGTCCGAGTAGACCAACCCTAGTATCAACGAGACGATGAACAAGAACAAAACAGAGATGCCTGCAAAGACTACTACAGTAATGAATTTGGACAGGACGAACTCTTTTTTGCTTAGACCATCAATAAGGTTCTGCTTCAAGGTCTTATTACTATACTCGTTGGCCACCATAGATACGATGACAATGGCAAGGAACAGTTTGAACCAAGCAGCGATAAAGGAGTTGAAATGCCAGATGTACGGAAAGTTAAAGATGCCTTGTTCGGCCAAATGAAACTTTACAGGACCAATGTCGAACTTGATGGCTGCGATCAGTGCAATGAAGGTGAGCAACACGAAGTAGCTTACGATCAAAAAACGACTGGCCTTGTTATTCCAAAGCTTTATGAATTCTATCTGTAAGAGTCGTAACATGTGGTTGGTGTCTGAAATATTAGTTGGATTGATCTTTGGTCACTTCGAGGAACATGTCTTCCAGGCTTTCTTTTCGCTTAGAAAGATGTGATAGCGCGATTCCTTGCTCAAACAAGAGCCGGTTCAATTCTGAAGCATCAAGCGGTTCACTCAAGAAGGCGGTGATGATGCCATTTTCTTGCGAGATCTTCCCAAAGGCCTTGTGCTGTTGTAAAAATGCCTCCAGCTTTTCATTGTCACCAGCACTCACCTCGAAGAAACCATGACTGGCGATCATTTCGTCTACACGGCCTGAATATAGTTTTCGACCTTTCCTCAAGATCACAACGTGGCTGCATACTTTTTCTACTTCATCCAATAGGTGAGAAGCCAATAGGATCGTGGTGCCATTGGCCGCGATCTTCTTGATGATCTGACGTATTTGATGTATCCCTTGCGGGTCTAGCCCATTGGTAGGCTCATCTAGGATCAATATCTCCGGGTCGTTCAACAATGCCGAGGCAATGGCCAAGCGCTGCTTCATTCCTAAAGAATAGGTCCTAAAGGTGCTGTTCTTGCGCTCTAACAACCCGACCAACTCTAGCTTCTCTTCGATCTTTTCTCTCGGGACATCCTTGATCTTACATACCAGACTCAGATTCTGCACGGCAGTCATGTATGGATAGAAGTTGGGTCTTTCTATGATGGCGCCGACCTTCTTTAAAGCATCATGTGTGGTGGTGTTCCCGTCAAACCAGTGAAAATCACCAGCCGTTCTATTCACTACATTCAATACAATGCCCAGTGTGGTCGATTTTCCACTTCCATTGGGGCCAAGAATTCCGTAGACATTGCCTTTTTCGATACTGAAAGAAAGGTCTTTTACAGCCGTGACATGCCCAAACTTCTTGGTGAGGTTGTTGATTGTGAGGATTTTTTCCAAAGCTCAACTATTTTGGTTGGTTTATTACTTGACGAATGTATTGATAAATTGTTACACAAACATCCGTAACTTTAAAGCATGAACGAGGAAAAACTACTGTCGAAGAAAAAGCCGGCTTATCCGGTAAGTCGCGAGCTGAATGCGTATCTGTCCGAGTACAACCGTAACATCAAGATCCCTATTTTTTATGAGGACCTATTACGTTTTCAAGGATCCGTGGTCGTCTACGACAAACACGATGAAGATACCCTTTGGGTGCGTGTGTTCTATTCTGAATTTGAGCGCGAAGAGATCGATCGAAGTTTGAAAAAGGTATACGCCATACTGCACTCGGATGGGAGCGAGGCCACCTCGCCCTATTTGAATGTAGATGCCATAGATTACTGCACCTTTGGAAACTCCAAGCCGTTTCGGGTGAAGATCAGGAACATCTTGAATGACAACTACACCTATTTTTACGTGAAGAAGACAGACGCTTCTCGTATCTATGGAATAGAGCTAGAACACTTTCTTTCGCCTTATAATCTGAATTTTCTGGTGTACAAGGATACGTTGATCGAAGAGCACATCGCTGGTATTCCGGGCGATGTGTTCATCAAAGAACATCTGCCCAACTGCTCAGAGCCCGAAAAGGCACAGATCGCCAAGGAGTTTGTGAAGTTCAACGAGCGTTGCATGATCCGCTTGTTGGGCGACATGCGTTCGTACAATTACGTCATCGTCCCAGTGCATGATTTTGACCATGTGGTGTACAAGATCAGGGCGATCGACTTTGATCAGCAATGCTACGAGGGAAAGCTCAAGGTGTACCGGCCGCAATTCTTCAAGGAGAATTTTTTGATGGTAGAACTCGTGCGCGAAAAGCTGCAGAAAACCTCGATCGACCAATATAAGATCGAGGAGCGTTCCATTATGGCCAAGCGAATGATCAATGCGGGGAAGCGTATCGAGCGCCTGGTTGCGTGTATGATGAACGATGAGATATCTTCGCAGGAGAATATAGAAAAGCTGAAAGCGGAGATCTATGAGCTAACACAAGATGTGGCCTTCAAACGCAGCGATAAGATGGGTCAGGTAGTTAGGGCTGCACTAGACTTTGTACAGCGTAATTACGAGAACGTAAATATGCAGCGGTTGCTAGAAGGGTGATCTCAGTTTGCAGTCTTCAGGTATGTTTTTCTGCCTAACTATGAGTTGCGGACTGAAGACCGAAATCAACTTTTCTGCTCTTTGTTAAAGTACACCAGGTAATAGTACATCTGCTTTTCTTCATCCCAGCCCTTTTCTACGAAACGTTCAGCAGACTCTGGGTTGATGAAGTCCATCTTGATCTGGATGTTGGTATCTAGATTGATGGTATTCTTTATCGTCTTCCTAGCATGCGATACCGCTTTGTTGGCAATGGGGAACGAGGAGACATCCTCGATGCTGTATTTGGGGCCGCGCGCTACTTTGTAATGCTTGAATTCTGGGATCAGGTCTGGGTTCTCGACCACGTCGTTCAAGAACTGGCTCTCTTCGAACGTATCGTTCTTGGCAAAGTGGTTCACCGCGCGGTTCATGAACAACACCTCTTCCTTCTTGTCTTCCGCAGGTAAGACCACGTCTTTGGCAAAGTCTTGGCAGAACTTCAAGTACTTTTTGGTGAAGAAGTTCTCGTCTGCCAGTGCTTCCACGCCCAAGAAATGCTCTAGCCAATACTTGGTGTCATAGCGGTTGCTATCTACCGACAGGATCTTGTATCCTTCCTCTTTTTTGGTGTTGAAGATGAGTGCGCCTTTGTCTAGCTTGTTCAGGTTTACGCCTTGCTGAAGCACAATATCCAAGTTGCTGTCCTTTTCTTCAAATTGAAGGAAATCATGCTTGATCTCAGATTTGAAGATGCCGATGGCGTCCACCTTTTCGTTGTCTAAGACCACATCGGTCAGATACGTGACGTACACCTCTCCAGCCTTGATGTGCGGATGTTGTGATTGCTCAAACAAGTGCGAAGCGATCTTCTTGGAGACTTCATGGATGGAAGCAGGCCCATCAAATACCTTCGTGCAGCTATTGAACAGCCGGTTGAATCCCACATCTACCTCATTCCCAAAATGAAAATAGTTCTCTTCCTTACTTCTGAAAGGAGATAAAAAATATTCCTTCAGCAAAGCAGTTACCTCATCGTTCAAAGGATAGGGTGCCGCCGAAAGGAAGATGCCTTCGTTTCTGCTTTTGTTGCCTACTCTGTGGATGGACAAGGATTCGATATGGGCAGGGTATAAGTTGAGCATGTTTTTGAGTGTTCAGTTTGCAGTCCTCGGTCTGCAGTTACTTTCATCTAAATTTTTCAGGATGCTTCATCATGTAATTGATGAGCTTGCCTATTTCATGACTTGAGTTTTCAAGTTTCTGTTTTTCATTCTGCGATAGGTGATCACATTTTCTGCCAACCGGATCAGTTCCAATTCTCGTCAAAGCCTAGATTCTCATAGTCTTCGGGGTCTAGATCTGAGTCATCGAAGTCTTCGTCTAGCATTTCATCCGCTTCAAACTGCTTTTCGGGAGCACTTTCGGGCAATTGTCCATGAGAGAACAACAACAGTGGATAGCCTTCATTTTCTTCAGCTTCTCCGATATCTGCCAATTCTACAAAGAAGGTCCACATGTTTAAAAAGTCATAGACATAGAGCAGTCGGGTTTGCGATTCATCTAGCAAACTGCCTAAGGATGTCTCTTCCATGATGCGGCTTTCGCCGGTTTCAAACAACGAGATCTCTTCGCCTTGATCCCAATGCTCGTTGCTCAGATAGAAAGAAGCCATTTCTCCACCTGCGAATCCGAAGGCTTGGACAATAGTGTTGTGCAGGTCTTCAAAGGTAGCTTCGGCCTGTATGGCGATGTCGCGAAAGATATCCTCTTCTGCATCCAGAATGACTCTAAACTTATATATCATCGTTGAAAATTGAAGTGTGCAAAGTTACAAAGAATATAGGTCAAAGATTCATTATTTAGAAAATCTGTGTAGGGTGAAGGTCATGGCTGATAGTAGTAGAAATGCTCCCGCCTGATGTGCAACACCAAGCCAAACAGGTACCTGTGACAGTAAGGTGAAAATGCCAAGTGCAAATTGTAAGAAGACTAAGGTCAGCAAGGCATTGATACCACTTCTCTGTTGAGAGGTGAGCACTCTTTTCTTACCCTTGTAGAAGATAACACCGATCAAGGCAACTACCACGTATGCCAAATATCTGTGAATGAATTGTACACCACTTTTGCCTTCCACGAAATTCATGAGAAAAGATTCTTGTTCGGTGTAGACGGTTTCATGGATCAGCTTGCCCTCGCTCATCAAAGGCCAGTGATTATGAACGAAGCCAGCATCCAAACCAGCTACAAAAGCACCCCAAACAATCTGCGCCACAAGCACCATCAAGGTCGTTATCAGGAGATTTCTGAAACCTTTTTCGTTTTTTTGCCTTTCAGGATAGATAAGGTCTAACGCGACCCACAGGGTGAATGCAAAAGTGATGAATGCCGTGGTAAGGTGCATGGCCAACCGATAATGACTCACATCGGGTCTGTCTATGAGGCCACTCTTTACCATGTACCAGCCCAAAAAACCTTGAAAAGCACCCAAAGCCAATAAAACAAGAGACTTCTTGATGGTTGGTCTGGTAAGTTGTTTTCGAATTAGGAAATACAGAAAGGGAATGATAAAGACCATACCGATGAACCTTCCTATCACACGGTGCAACCATTCCCAGAAATAGATGCTCTTGAAATCGTCTAACGTAAAATGACTATTGAGTTTCTGGTACTCTGGATATTGCTTGTACAGCTCGAAAGCCTCTTCCCATTCTTCTTGTCCGATGGGCAGAATGGTGCCTGTAATTAACTTATAGTCAGACATTGACAACCCAGAGTGCGTTAAGCGAGTGATCCCGCCGACAACAACCATGATGAAGATGAGAAAGCACCCGGAGAGTAACCAAATGACCACAGGTCTGTTGTCTTTTTTTCTTTGCGTGTTGTTCACCTCTGTCATTTTGTAGGTTTCAGCCCCATTTCTTGAGCTTTGTTCAACATAAAATTCCTGGCCGCTTCATACTCGTTGGGGATCTTCCCATCAAGGATGGCATTCTTGATGGCCTCTTTGATCTGTCCGATCTCTTTTGAAGGTCGTAGGTCGAAGGTCCTCATGATCTCCTCGCCACTGACTGGTGGTTGGAAGTTACGCACCCGGTCGCGCTCTTCCACTTCAACAATTTTTTGTCGGACCAGCTTGAAATTGTTATGGTATTTCCTGAAGCGCTTGGGGTTCTTGGTCGTGATATCTGCCTCGCAAAGTGTCATCAGGTCGTCTACATGGTCGCCAGCGTCGAAGACCAGTCGGCGTACGGCCGAATCGGTGACGATATCTTGCGAAAGTACAATGGGGCGGCTGCTCATGGTCACCATCTTCTGCACGAATTTCATCTTTTCATTCAGCGGCATCTTCAATCGCTTGAAGAGTTTGTAGACCATCTTTCCGCCCACAAACTCATGGCCATGAAAGGTCCATCCAACTTTTTTGCTGAACCTTTTGGTGGGCGCTTTGCCAATATCATGTAGTAAGGCCGCCCACCGCAACCAGAGGTCGTCAGTGGTTTCTGAGATATTGTCCACTACTTCGAGGGTGTGCCAGAAATTATCCTTGTGCCGTTGCCCTTCTACCTCTTCGATGCCCTGTAATGCAGACAATTCAGGAAGAATCAGGGGGAGCAATTCTGTTTTATGAAGCAATGAGAAACCAATAGAAGGCTTTTTGCTTTCTAGGACCTTATTCAGTTCTGCGACAATACGCTCTTTAGAAATGATTTGGATGCGGTCCTTGTTGCGTTTGATCGCTTTGAGTGACTCATCTTCGATCTTGAAACCCAACTGTGTGGCAAAACGAATGGCGCGTAGCATGCGCAAAGGGTCATCAG
>JANQRC010000022.1 GCA_028284745.1 Flavobacteriaceae bacterium | reverse complement strand
CCCATTGTCCGATGGTCTTTCAGAGGGGACCAAACACATGATCGAAAGAGGTGCATGGTGGCTACACATCATAGGGATCCTCATTTTCTTGAATTACCTGTACTACTCGAAACACCTTCATATACTACTGGCGTTTCCAAACACTTGGTATGCAAATTTGAAACCCAAAGGGCAATTTTCAAACGACGAGAATGTCACAAAGGAAGTTCGGTTGATGATGGACCCCAATGCAGACCCCTTCGCAGCACCAGCCGAAGGAGCTATGGATGAAGATCCTGCCAAATTCGGTGCTTCGGATGTACAAGACCTCAATTGGGTTCAGTTATTGAATGCATATACGTGTACAGAATGTGGTCGTTGTACCAGCGAATGTCCAGCCAATCAGACGGGAAAGAAGCTTTCCCCAAGAAAGATCATGATGGACACGCGTGACCGTCTAGAAGAAGTGGGAAGAAATATTGATGCCAACGGAGGAGAGTTCAACGACGACGGTAAACAGTTATTGGGCGATTACATCACTCACGAAGAATTGTGGGCATGTACCTCATGCAATGCATGCGTAGAGGCCTGCCCAGTAAGCATCGACCCGTTGTCTATCATCATAGATATGCGTAAATACCTGGTCATGGAACAATCAGCTGCACCAAGCGAATTGAATGCTATGATGCAGAACATCGAGAACAATGGCGCGCCTTGGCCCTTTAACCAGATGGACAGGCTGAATTGGAAGAACGAAGCATAAGAAAATACTAAACACCAAAAAATGAACAGAGAGGAAGCGGACAAGCTATTACATGAAAAAGTAGAGGCAGGCGAACATGTAAGTCCGGTACTACCAGAAGGTGTAAAGAATTACCTGATAGATATAGATGGTACCATTACCGAAGATGTGCCCAACGAAGAACCATGGCGCATGGCAACTTGCGAACCTTTCGAAGATGCATTGCACACGTGCAACAAGTGGTACGAAGAAGGGCATATGATCTGCTTTTTCACTTCCAGGACCGAGGACCATAGGGCAGTGACCGAAGAGTGGCTGAAGAGGCACGGTTTCAAATATCACAGCTTGTTGATGGGGAAACCTCGTGGCGGTAACTACCACTGGATAGACAATCATTTAGTGAAAGCTACACGCTACAACGGTAAGTTTACCGACCTGGTAGAAAAAGAAGTGACCATCCAGGTTTTTGACGACGGAAAGCACGATTGATCAATTGTTACTTTGAAAATGTGCAAATGAAGAAAATCACCCCCTTATTATTAAGAAAACGCGATTAAACTCCTCAACGTATAAACATTTAAAAATGAGCGAAGCATTGAAAGTACCTACCATGGCAGAAATGATGGCACAAGGCCAACACCCCGAAGTGTTGTTTTGGGTTGGTTGTGCAGGTAGTTATGATGACCGTGCTAAGAAGATCACCAAAGCCTTTGTAAAGCTACTGAATAAAGCCGATGTATCCTTCGCGGTGCTGGGTACTGAGGAAAGTTGTACAGGCGACCCTGCAAAGCGTGCAGGAAACGAGTTCTTGTTCCAAATGCAAGCGGTGACCAATATTGAGGTCATGAATGCCTATGAGGTCAAGAAAGTTGTGACCGCATGTCCACATTGCTTCAATACCATCAAGAACGAATATCCTGCCTTGGGTGGAAACTACGAGGTGATGCATCATACTCAGTTCCTCAAGTCGCTATTAGACGAAGGCAGGCTTACTATTGAAGGCGGAAAATTCAAAGGAAAGCGCATTACATTCCACGACCCTTGTTACTTAGGTCGTGCCAACGATGTCTACGAAGCACCACGTGACCTGATCAAAAAACTAGAGGTCGAATTGATCGAGATGCGCAAGTGCAAAAAGCAAGGCTTGTGTTGCGGCGCAGGTGGTGCACAGATGTTCAAAGAACCTGAAAAAGGTGACAAGGACGTGAATGTAGAACGTACTGAACAAGCGCTAGAGACCAAGCCCGATATCATTGCAGCAGGCTGCCCGTTCTGCAATACCATGATGACCGATGGTGTAAAGGCCAAAGAAAAAGAAGATGCCATCGAAGTATTAGATGTTGCCGAATTGATCGCGAATGCTGAAGACCTGTGACCATGTTAGTTGACTTCAAAAGCTTACCCGATTCAGCAAGAGTTTGGATCTACCAGTCCAACCGAAAATTCTCTGAGGGAGAACTGGCAGAAGTGCAACGATCACTTGCAGACTTCTTAAGGCAATGGACGGCGCACGGTGCCGACCTCAAGGCCGGATATACCATTCCCTACGATCGTTTTATTGTGATTGGCTTAGACCAAGATCCGAATGCGGCTTCAGGCTGCTCGATCGATACCTCGGTGCATTTCGTTCAGAAATTGGAAAAGCAGTACAAAGTGGATCTGATGGACAAGATGAACGTCACCTACAAACAAGGCGAGTTCATCACCTACAAACCACTAGCAGACTTCAAAAAGATGGCCAAGCAAAAAGCTGTTGGGAAAAACACGGTGGTCTTCAACAACCTGGTGGTGAACAAAGGTGAATTCGAAGACAGCTGGGAAGTGCCTGCCCAAGAAAGTTGGCATGCACGATTTTTATGAACTCAATCTTAAAATACTCCTAAAGCCTTTCTGTGAAAAGAGCTTTTTTTCAAATTAGTGCTATCTTTCGCGATACAACACATCGTGATTGGCACGGTTTTCTCTTTACCATAGAAAAAAGACTCATGAAGCAGTATATTCTCATTGTATTACTCTTCCCCCTATATATATTTTCGCAGCAACTAGACCCTTTGCTGGCCTACGATGCCACAGCGCAACAAAAATGGGTAGATAGTGTGTACGGTACACTTTCCGTAGAAGAAAAGATCGGGCAGCTCTTCATGCCACGTGCCTATTCCGACCAAGGGAAGCAGCACGGAGACTTGATCAGAAAGCTGGTCGAACAATATAAAGTGGGCGGGCTCATCTTCTCAAAGGGTGGCCCAGTGCGCCAAGCCAACTTTCACAATGAATTACAACAAAGAGCAAAGGTGCCGTTACTTATTGGTATGGATGCCGAGTGGGGATTGGCGATGCGTTTGGATTCTACGCATGCGTTCCCATGGAATATGACCTTGGGAGCCATCAAAGACAATGCATTGGTTGAAGAAGTTGGCAAACGCATGGGCAAGCATGCCAAAAGACTGGGTGTGCATTTCACCTTTGCGCCAGTGGTAGACATCAACACCAATCCTAAGAACCCGATCATTGGCAATCGTTCCTTTGGCGAGGATAGAGAGAATGTTGCCGAAAAGGCGTTGGCGTTGATGCGAGGCCTTAAGTCCGAGGGTGTCATGGCCAATGCGAAACACTTTCCCGGACATGGAGATACAGCTACCGATTCGCACCACACACTACCAACGATCGCCTTTTCTGAACAACGAATAGACAGTGTAGAGCTATATCCGTACAAGAGGCTCATTGAGAATCAGCTAGAGAGTGTCATGGTGGCGCATCTAAATGTGCCAAGCCTTGAGGCTCGCCAAGGATACCCTTCCTCTATTTCAGAAAATATTGTCTCCAAGTTACTTAAGGGGAAGCTAGGTTTCAATGGTCTGATCTTTACAGATGCACTGGAAATGAAAGGCGTTTCAAACTTCACTGCTCCAGGTGACGTAGATCTGGCAGCATTCATGGCAGGTAATGATGTGTTGCTCATCTCGGAAGATATCCCGAAAGCCATCGAAAAGATCAAAGAAGCTTACGAAAAGGGAACAATCACTGAAGAGCGACTAGCGCATTCGGTAAAGAAGATATTGAAAGCGAAATTCAAAATGGGGCTAGACCAATATTGCCCTGTCGAGACAGATGAGCTATTCGAGGACTTGAATACAGTTGAAGACGAACTGCTTCAGGCCAAGGCTGTTGAGCACTCGCTCACTGTGGTCAAAAATGACAGCATTTTACCCATTGCCAATGTTGAAAGGAAGATCGCCTACGTGAGGATGGGTGATGACAAAGGGGGCACTTTTTTGGCCACCTTGAAGAGGTATGGCCGTGTTGACGAGGTGAGATCCAATAAACTAGAGGGTCTTCTAAAAAAGTTGAAGCACTATGAAACAGTGATCGTTGGCTTACATCGCTCAAACGAAAACCCATGGAAAGCATATAGATTTGCAGACCAGGAGAAAGTCTGGTTGCATCAGATCGCCTTGCAGAACAAGGTGATTCTTGATGCTTTTGTAAAGCCTTATGCCCTGTTAGACTTAGCCACCATTACAAATATCGAGGGGATCATCATTAGCTATCAGAACAGTCGTTTGGCGCAACAGCGTTCGGCACAATTGATCTTTGGAGCGATCGCTGGCAAGGGCCAATTACCAGTAACAGCCCACAAAGAATTACCGATCGGCACAGGGCTTACAACAAGCACATTAAAGCGACTAAGCTACGGATTCCCTGAAGAGGCTGGTTTAGATAGCAAACGTTTGAAGCGCATTGATACCATACTTCGTAGTTTGCCACGATCGCTCATCACCCCAGGCGGACAGGTGTTGATCGCCAGAAGAGGTAAAGTGGTCTATCACAGACCGTTTGGCCATCATACGTACATGAAGAACCGCAAGGTGCGTTGGGATGATGTGTATGACCTTGCCTCGTTGACAAAGATATTGGCGACGCTTCCTGTGGTAATGAAAATGGAAGAGAAGAAGATGGTGCACTTGGAATCTCGTATTCGTGACATGCTTCCAGAGACCAAAAACTCGAACAAGGCCGCCATTACCTTGAAAGATATGCTTTCGCATTTTGGTCGCTTCAAGCCATGGATCCCATTCTACGTAAGCACATTAGACAGTACTACCAGCAAACCATCAAAGGAATACTATCGCAGTCGGAGATCTGATGAATTTGGGATTCAAGTAGCCAAAAACCTATTCTTGAGATCCAACTACAAGGACTCTATCTTTCAACGTATTTTAGATAGCGACCTTCGTGATCACAAGACCTACAAGTATAGTGACCTTCCTTATTATTTATTGAAAGACTATATCGAGAAAAGTTATAGACGTTCGCTAGATAAGGTCGCAAGCAGCCAATATTACAGAAGTCTGGGTGCCAATTACACGATGTACAATCCATTGGGAAAGATCACAGCCGATCGTATTGTACCTTCTGAAGCAGATAATTACTATCGCTTTCAGGTTATCAAGGGCTTTGTTCACGATATGGGAGCCGCCATGCAAGGCGGTATTGGAGGTCATGCAGGTCTTTTTGCCAATGCCAATGACGTGGCCAAGATCATGCAGATGTACATTCAGAAAGGATACTATGGCGGTAAGCGTTATCTAGAAGAAACGACTATCGATAAATTCAACAAATGTTATTTCTGCGAGCAGAATAACCGTCGCGGTGTAGGTTTTGACAAGCCGCAGCTCGGCGATTCGGGCCCTACTTGCGGTTGCGTGTCGATGACGAGCTTTGGGCATTCAGGATTCACGGGAACATTCACATGGGCAGATCCCGATGAAGAGATCGTGTATGTATTCTTGTCCAACAGAACATTTCCAGATGGAAACAACCATAGGTTGATCAGTAAAGACATTCGGTCTCGGATACAAGGGGTTATCTATGAGGCCATAATTGATTAGAACAAGTATATGACGAGCATTAAGAAATTTAAGAATTGCTTCACTAAAGGTGATGGTTAGATTTTTTAATGAGAGAACTAGTATAACAATTAGCTTATTGCCAAATAATTACTAAAATCTGATCGTGTGAAAATAGCCATTGTTTGTTATCCGACTTATGGCGGAAGCGGCGTGTTAGCTACCGAGCTAGGAATAGCATTGGCCAATAGAGGGCATGAGGTGCATTTCATTACCTACCAACAGCCAGTACGTTTGGCATTGTTGGGCGAGCGGATCCATTTTCATCAGGTAACAGTGCCCGAGTATCCGCTGTTTCACTATCAGCCCTACGAGTTGGCCCTGTCTAGCAAGTTGGTAGATATGGTAAAATTGTTCGGAATAGAACTATTGCATGTGCATTACGCTATTCCACACGCTTACGCAGGCTATATGGCCAAGAAGATGTTGCAAGAGGAAGGCATTTCGATACCCATGGTCACCACCTTGCATGGTACCGATATTACGCTTGTTGGCAAACATCCTTTCTACAAGACAGCGGTTACGTTCAGCATCAATAGATCAGATGTGGTCACTTCAGTATCGGAAAGCCTAAAAAGAGACACGCTTGCCATTTTTGATGTGAAGCGGGAAATTGATGTGATCCCTAATTTCATCGATGTGAATAAGAATCATGACAATTTCACAGATTGTCAACGTAGTATCATGGCTTCAGAAGATGAACGGATCATTACGCATATCAGTAACTTTAGAAAGGTAAAGCGTATACCTGATGTGATCAAGGTCTTCCATGAGATCCAGAAAGAACTTCCTTCCAAACTAATGATGGTGGGTGAAGGGCCAGAACGAGACAATGCAGAGCAGCTGTGTGAGCAGTTAGGGATCGTAGATAAGGTTGTATTCCTCGGGAACAGCCATGAGATCGATCGCGTGCTTTGTTTCAGTGACCTTTTCTTATTGCCTTCCGAAACAGAGAGCTTTGGTCTGGCCGCACTGGAGGCGATGATCTATAAGACGCCAGTGATCTCAAGCAACACAGGTGGCATACCAGAAGTAAACAAGCAAGGTGTTACCGGTTTTCTCAGTAATGTGGGCAACGTACAGGAAATGGCGAGGAACGCCATTCATATATTGAAGGACGATGCGACTTTGGCACGTTTCAAGATGCATGCCGAGCATGAGGCTAGAAAATTCGATATCAGGCATATACTGCCCATGTACGAAGAAATATATAACAAAGCTTTTACTCTCGCTTGAAAAATGAATGCCATCAAATTAATAACATACGGTGTCTTGGTGATCGCTATTTCGTGCTCTTCCGCGAAGAATGCGCTAAATGAAGGTAATGATATGAGCAAGGTTGGAGAAGAAAAGGCACAGGAAACCCCTTTCGAGATCATCGTTCAAGAATCACATGGTGGGCCAGAAGTAGCCCAATGCATTGAATTTCGCGAAGAGAACACGCTGAACCATTTCTACACAAAGGTGAATATGACCCGAAGGCCTGGGTTGCCAGTTCCTGAGGTAGATTTTGAAAAGGAAACCATCGTAGCACTTTGCTTGGGCGAGAAGACCACAAGTGGCTATTCGATAACCATAGACCATATTGAACAGACCGATGAAGGGCAAGTTGTTTGGGTAAAAGAAATAGGTCCTGGCCCCGATGACATGGTTGCCATGGTGATCTGTCAACCTTTCACCATTGTAAAGTTTCCGAAGAAAGGAGAAAAGATACTCTTCAAGAAGGTCAAATGATAGGTACTACCGACCTTACGGTATCTACGATAGTGCGTATGACGGCGTTCTTCAAATGGCCTAGCTTTATTTTAGAGGTGCCAGTTTGATAGAGCGCTTGCATGACCAAAAGGTCTTTTTGGCTCTTCACGAGCCATTCATAGTCATCAATAGTAAGTTTTCCATCTGCCAGAAGTTGGGTCCATGTGCGCAGTTTAGCTTTAGAACCCTCTAAGAAAGCCTTCATATCCTTTTTCCCCTCTTTGGTAAAATCTGATACACGATCGCTGACCAATGCAAAGAGGTTGTCTTTCAATTGCTTGAATATATCTTCAAAATCCATGACTTGTTGTTTTAATTGTTAATGAGGAAATCCAATAAGCTCTGCTTGCTTTCCTTGTCTTTTTTTGCTTCAAACTTTATGATGAGGTCGAATGCCTCCTCTACCTGTGGTACGGCTTGTTCTAAAAACACGGGAGATAGCTGGCCTTGTTCTTCCCAACGCTTTAGAAGTCCGGCAAGTAAGTTCCTGTCTGCATCACCTAACAGTTCCCACATCTGATGCGTGATGTTGTTGTTTTCTTTGTTCTTTTCGTATTCCACCATTTTGGTGACCTCTTTCAATAGGTCGTTGGCTTCTGTCTGGTGCAAGCTATAAGCTGATGAGGCCCCATCGAGCAATTCAGTAGATTCAACCTTTAGTGAAATAGCCTGTTGGTAGCTGTACTGATCAAAAATGGCGGTCTTGATGGCATTGCAAGAAGTCAATAAGATGGCTGCGCTCAGAAGTGCAACGCCCATGTGTTTTTTGAGATAAATTTTCATGTGATAAGTTTTACTTCTACAAAATTGAGACATATGCTTGTTTCTTCTGGCAGGAAAAGTGCCCTTTTTACTGAAGTGACGGAAGAGACCCTAGCGGGGATTTTTCCTTAGGAAGTCATCACTTCCCGATGCAGAAATTCGTAAAGATATTGCCCAATAGGTCATCGCTGGTGATCTCACCGGTGATCTCACCAAGATGATATAGCGCTTGACGGATATCGATGGCCAGGAGATCTCCAGAGAGCCCTTCTTCCAGGCCAAATTGCACTTTCTGGATCTCTTCCAACGCTTTTAGCAAGGCATCGTAGTGACGGGTGTTGGTGACGATCGTCTCGTTGTTGCGAAGCGCCCCAGTGTTTACCAGACCGAGCAATTGCGATTGGAGTTCTTCAACACCCTGACCTGTCTTGGCTGAAAGTAATAGCGTTTGAGATTTCTCGACTTTGCTCGAAATGACAGATAGCTGCTTTTTTAACTGTTCAGTTTCTTCGGAAGCTAATTGATCGACTTTGTTCATAACGATCAGCAGTGGCTTCTGTGGATATTTATTTTTTATCTTTTGAAGTTCTATCAGAATTCCAGATAAACTCTCTCCCTCTGGGGGAGATGCCTGAAAGGCAGAGGGGGCTTCAACTAAATAGATCACCACCTGTGCTTGCCCCATCTTCTCGAACGTCTTTTGAATGCCAATGGTCTCCACAACATCTTTCGTGTCGCGAATACCAGCAGTATCAATGAACCGGAAGCCAATACCGCCAATAGTGATCTCGTCTTCGATGGTATCGCGCGTGGTGCCAGCAATGTCTGAGACAATGGCCCGTTCCTCATTGAGCAATGCATTTAGCAAGGTAGATTTTCCAACATTGGGTTCACCTACGATGGCTACAGGGATGCCGTTCTTGATCACATTCCCTGAGGCAAACGAATCTATTAAACGCTTCAGTACATGTTCGATGCGATTGACGAGCGCTTTGAATTGGCTTCTATCTGCAAATTCTACATCTTCCTCGGCAAAGTCTAACTCTAATTCGATGAGTGAGGCAAAATTCATCAATTCGTCTCGTAGTTTTTTGATCTCGTTAGAAAAACCGCCGCGCATCTGCTGCATGGCGATCTGGTGGCTAGCCTGATTGTCTGAGGCAATTAGGTCTGCAACAGCTTCAGCCTGGCTAAGGTCCAACTTTCCGTTCAAGAAAGCGCGAAGCGTAAACTCGCCCGCATCTGCGGTTCGGCAACCTCTTCGAAGTAACAATTGGATGATCTCTTGTTGGATATAGGGCGAACCGTGGCAAGAAATTTCCACCACGTCCTCACCTGTATACGAGTTTGGCCCTTTGAACAGCGATATCAGTACTTGGTCTAGTATGCGCTTTTCATCCACAATATGCCCCAAATGAATGGTATGGCCTCGCTGCTTCTTCAGCGCTTTGTTTCGAACAGACTTGAATAGCGGTGCAACGATGTCCCAAGCTTCGTTCCCCGAAACTCTGATGACAGCAATGGCACCTGTACCCGAAGGCGAGGCTAGAGCAACAACGGTATCTTGTGCGATCATGACGCAAAAGTACGCAATACGAATGGTTGTGGCGAAATGCTGTTTTTCATCGCACTGATATTTCCGATCACCAACGCCATAAGAGCGAGTAGTAACGGAAGAGAGCCTTATTATTCATTGAGCCTCAATGCCATCAAGTAGCAAAAAACCCTGCTGAAGAGCAGGGTTTTACATATGAATACACCGAAGATGGTGCTTACAACACTTAAAAATGTCTTAGTTGTTCAACATCACGGGCATCACAAGCATGGTGATTTCCTCGCCTTCATCTAACCCGTCACTAGGTGTTAGAATGCCAGCGCGATTAGGTAGGCTCATTTCTAAGGTAACCTCATCAGAACTTAGATTGCCTAGCATTTCTACGATAAAACGCGAGTTGAAGCCAATCTGCATATCATCACCTTGATAGTCGCAAGTCAGACGTTCGTCGGCCTTGTTGCTGTAATCGATATCTTCGGCAGAGATGTTCAACTCAGAGCCGGCCATCTTCAAGCGGATCTGATGCGTGGTCTTGTTGCTAAAGATACTCACACGGCGCAACGAGTTCAAAAATTGTGTGCGATCTATGGTCAGCTTGTTCGGATTTTCCTTCGGGATCACCGCTTCGTAGTTAGGATACTTCCCATCGATCAGGCGACAGACAAGCTCTACATTGTCAAAAGTGAATTTGGCATTGCTATCGTTGTACTCGACCTTCACGTCGCTCTCACTTCCACCCAGAATACCCTTTAACAGGTTCAACGGCTTTTTTGGCATGATGAATTCGGCTGTTTGAGAGGCAGATACATCATCGCGTCGGTATTTTACTAACTTGTGCGCATCGGTGGCTACAAAGGTTAGATCCTCAGTAGAAAATTGAAAGAAGACGCCACTCATCACAGGCCGAAGGTCGTCGTTGCCACTTGCAAAGATGGTCTTGCTGATGGCTGCTGCCAGAAGATCTCCCTGCAGTGTGGTGGCACTTGGGTCGGCCAATTCTACCGCCTTCGGGAATTCTGCACCATCCGCATAGGCCAGTGAGTATTTACCTTGGCTTGAGCTGATCTCAACGATGTGGTTGTCTTCAACAACAAACGTCAAGGGTTGCTCCGGGAAGGTCTTTAAAGTATCTAACAGCAAGCGCGCAGGCACAGCGATGCTCCCAACAGAGCCTGATTCTACTTCTAGCGTAGAAGACATGGTGGTCTCCAGGTCTGAGGCAGAGACCGTGAGCGAGTTGTTATCTAACTCAAAAAGAAAATTATCCAGTATCGGAAGTGTGTTGTTATTGTTGATCACACCCCCTAATACTTGTAGTTGTTTTTGCAAGTACGAACTTGATACAATGAACTTCATTGGATGAATTGATTAGTACTTACAAATATATTTGAATTGGAAGGTATACAGAAACAAACTTATCAACAGGATTAGCGGGCGTAGCGATGCTTTCTGAAGTAGTTGAATACAATACCGAACGCAGCCAGTATTGCCAATGGAAGCCCAATATTAAAGGCTTGCCAAAAGATGCGTTCCTCGGCTACTTTCTGGTTGTCTAAAAAGGCCACATTGATTTTCTTGGCGCGAATGTTCATAAGTCCTGTGTCGTCTAGAAGATAATTGACACTGTTCAGCAGGAATTGCTTGTTCTCATAAAAGTTGTTGGTCCATTTGTCAAAGCCCAGTTCCAAGGGGTTTCCATGACTGTCCAATTGATTCTTGATGAGGTCGCCGTCAGCGATCACGATCATCTTGGTCGGTTTGCTTTCATCTTTGGCCTTTAGGCTTGGCAAAGGCTTCACCCTGTTCTTGTAGGTTGAAGTAAAAATCCCTTCAAGCAATACAGCTAAAGGAATGTTGGGCTTGTTGAACGAGCTTTGATCAGGTTGTTGGCTGATCTCTTTCAAGGAGACCTCGCGAGGCATGCCCACGGTCTTGCTCAGTTGCGAGCTTTCTAACAGAATGGTCTTTTCCGTAGAAGATGCCAAAGTATCTATGGCATTGGCAAACTGAAACCGAACAGCACCAGTGTTCTTGGTAATAGGGTGTTCTTTTTCCTGGACGGCCAAGGGATCATACAACCATGGTACCGGGTTGTATTGTGCTTCGTTACCAGAGCCGGTGGCCAATACGATAGGCGCATGGTACAGGTCTTTGACCAATACGGGATTCACACGAATCCCATATCTGAAGAACATATCGTTTAGATTTAGGTCTCTGGGAATTGCAAGCCCTCTGTTCTTCGCGTTGAACAGGCTGTCCATCTCCATCGCTACGGCGTCTATCAACCAAAGCGACTTACCGCCGTTCATGACAAATCGATCCAATACTTGCTTTTCTTCCTCAGTGAAGGCCTCGGTGGGCTTCGGTACAATAAGCAGGTCAAAGCGGTTCAAGTTTTCGTTTGACTTTTGATGATCATCGCCGAAGGCCTTTAGGTCGAAAGGAGCGATGCGATAATACTCCTGAAGCGTGGTGAGGAAATCAGCGATGTATCTGTCGTCTGGAGCACCGTGGCTTCGAAGTACGGCCACTTTCTTCTTTTGGGCAGTGGTCAGCTTGGTAAACCCGTCCGCGAAGGCATATTCTAAATTTTGGATCGAGTTGGTAACTCGTTCTTCCTGTGTGGCTCCAAGGGTGTTCTTCAATAGCGGAATGCGGACACTTTTCTCTCGAAGGTTGGCAATGGCCCACGGGAAGAATACTTTTTGTGATACGCTGGTGTTTTCGGTAATGGTTGCCTGTGCCGGCTTCAACCCCATCTGCTGGAGCTCTGTAATGACCTGGTTGGTGTTTTCGGAATCTTCGAGCGGGTCTATAAAATTGAAGTTGAGCTTTCCTGTTTCCGCAGAAAACTCTTCGAGAATTTGTCGCGTTTCAACCTGAAGCTTTTTGAATTCCGAAGGAATATCACCATCTAGCAATACATCTACAGTGACCGTTTCATCCGCATTTTCAAGAGCGTTGGTAGCGGCCTCGGAAAGGGTGTAGCGCTTATCCGATGTTAGGTCGAAACGTATGTTGAACCTTCCTATCAACAACGAGATGGTCAATAACGAGATAATGACTGCCAATCCTTTTTTGAAGGCATTTCGTTGTAGCAATATCCACGTACCTGTCAAAAATAGTAGTGTCAGTACGATGAAGTAGATGGCATCTCGTATGTCGACCACACCACGACTTATGCTCTCATGATGAGCTTTCATCCCAAGATCTTCAATAAAGTTTGCATTGCCCATGAGCCCTGCAATGCCTTCAAAACCTAAATAGAATAGAAAACAAAGGAACACTGCCATGATAAAGGCAACGATCTGGTTGTTCGTCAATGCAGATGAGAAAATGCCAATGGCCGTCATGGCACTTGCGACCAAAACAAGGCCTAAGTAT
Organism: Flavobacteriaceae bacterium; assembly: GCA_028284745.1. Taxonomy (GTDB): domain Bacteria; phylum Bacteroidota; class Bacteroidia; order Flavobacteriales; family Flavobacteriaceae; genus JANQRC01. The sequence continues at coordinate 11,161 of JANQRC010000022.1, read as the reverse complement.
GCGCCGATGGTACTACCGACATCTAGATTCCCGACGGGCTTGCCTAGTTGCCAAAGCGTGTAGACATAAAGTAGAGTGGGCGACAAGGCCAGGATGACCAACAATCGCGCACCGCCATATTTCCCCAACACAATTTGGAAGGTGCTAATGGGTTTGGTGAGCAACAACTCTAGCGTACCTTGTTTCTTTTCTTCGGAAAAGCTTCGCATAGTGACCGCAGGAACCAAAAAAAGTAAGATCAGAGGTGTTAATGCGAAGAACACCGAAAGGTCGGCAAAGCCATAATCTAAGATGTTGAAGTCCCCTTTGAATACCCAAAGGAAAAGCCCGGTCAATACCAAGAACACCCCAATGACCAGATAGCCGATGGGTGAGGCAAAGAAACTATTGAACTCTTTTTTGAGTATGGCAAACATGTACAATTGTTAGTTGAAGGTTGATGATTGAATTGTTAGATAATTCGATGGTCAGATCTTTAGCTATTACTGTTGTTAATTTTCTATACGCTTTGGTCCCACGTCTTTTATCTTGGCTCCTTTTGATTCGTACTTCTATGTTCTAACCTCGAACTTCATTAGAGCAAACTTACCACTTTGTCCACACTCCATGCTTCGGGCCTTGCATCAAAGTAGGTCTTAGTGGCTGCCCAGACTTCCTTGAACAGTGTCGAGTTTCGGTAGGTCTCCAAATGCTCTTCTGTTTCCCAGTAGCTGTAAGTGAAAAAAATGCATGGATCGTCCTTTCCACGACACAATTCTAGAAAACGGCAGCCATCAAAGTTCCGTATCTGTACTTTGTGGTTTTCAAAGTGAAGCAAAAAAGCGTCGACCTTGTCTGCCTGGAAATGCATTTTTACGATTCGTACGAACATGAGCTATTTTTGAATTACGAATGTGTTGATTTCTTCACATGCTGTTTTCTCTTTGACTCTTTCACTTCATCTCAAGAAAAATTCACTGTTATCGTATCTCTAAATTGAAGCCCAAACAAGCTGCTGGCACCACCTACGGTTAGCGGATTGCTTTTGTAGATAGCCAATTCGATATAGCCTGCCGAATTAAAGACCGCTAGTTTCTTGCCATCTTCTTCGCGTTTGTGCTTCTCAACGTCAAAGTTAATGGCATCGCTGTAGCGCTCACATACTTTTTTGAACTTGTAATTGCGTGCTGATATCTCGTAATCCCTTCCTTTTCCCACATCACCAAAAAGCTTTCGCGAGATGTTCGTCACCACATTGCCATAGTTGTCCACATAGATGACATTGCCGATAATTTGGTTGGCTTCGGCATTTACCACAGGCTTGATGCTCGTTGGGGTTTTGATGCCGACGATGGGTTTCCCGATTACCTCCAACGTACCGCCACGGGCAATGTGCGTAGCTACATTCACGAAGACATCCAATACCGGAAAATTGCTTTGCACGTGGTCGTGGATGTTGACCTCTACGATCTTTTCAGGATTGATCTCAGAAGTCAATAACCCCATAATGCCATTGTCAGCACAGATAAAATAGTGGCCATCTAGTTTCAAGGCGATGTGCTTGTTCTCGGGTGTCAGCTCAGAGTCGATTCCGATGATATGGATGCTTCCCCTGGGAAAGCTGCTAAAAGCATTTTGGATGATGTAACCGGCCTCAATGATATTGAAGGGGCTAATGCTGTGTGAGATATCAACAATGCGAACCTCGCTCAACTCCGAATAGATGGCGCCTTTGATCGCCCCAACAAAGTGGTCCTTCTCCCCAAAATCAGTCGTTAAAGTGATGATTGCCATCTACCGATTGTTGATATTTTCTTAAATTTACGTAGTGAAAAAATAAGTATGTTTGACAAACTTAAGAAGAACTCATTTAAACTTTTTGGGTTTTAGCGAAAATTAGCTGTTTTGTGTCCAGTCTGAAAACTTTTTCGAATTGCATAGCTGGGCTACCAAAAAGAAAGAAAGACAAAAAATGGGCGCAAAACAGCGAATTGAAAAAGTTTATAATAGGTTCCATGACAAAACCTTTCCACTAACAAATTAATGCATCGCTTTTGAACGAGATCATTCTTGAGCTTACCGACGTAAATCCCCGCGAGTTCTTTGGCCAACAGAACAACAACATCGCCCTTCTGAAGACGTACTTCCCGAAACTAAAGATCGTTGCCCGCGGCAACAAGATAAAGGCCTTTGGTGATGAAGAGCTTTTGGAAGAGTTCGACAAGCGAATGGACATGCTCATCAACCACTATGGCAAGTACAATACCATCGATGAGAATACCATCGAACGCATACTGACCAGCAATGGCCAACAGGATTATGACCCGGATGCCAGCAGCGGCAATGTGTTGGTACATGGTCATGGCGGCAAGATCATCAAGGCGCGTACACCCAACCAACAGAAGCTGGTGGAGCTAATGGGGAAGAACGATATGGTCTTTGCCATAGGCCCGGCAGGAACAGGTAAGACCTATACCGGTGTCGCTTTGGCTGTGAAGGCATTAAAGGAAAAACAGGTGAAACGGATCATACTCACCCGTCCAGCGGTCGAGGCAGGAGAAAACCTGGGCTTTTTACCAGGCGACCTGAAAGAAAAGCTCGACCCTTATATGCAGCCACTCTACGATGCCTTGCGTGATATGATCCCACCAGAAAAGTTGGAGAACTATTTGGAGACCGGTGTCATACAGATCGCGCCGATGGCTTTTATGCGCGGCCGTACGTTAGACAACGCCTTCGTGATCTTGGATGAAGCACAGAATACCACGCACGCGCAGATGAAGATGTTCCTAACGCGAATGGGCCGTAATGCCAAATTCATGATCACGGGGGATCCCGGGCAGATAGATTTACCACGTCGCGTCATTTCTGGATTGAAAGAAGCGTTATTGATCCTCAAGGATGTGAAAGGCATAGAGATCATCTATCTGGATGACAAAGATGTGATCCGCCATAAGCTGGTGAAGAAAGTCATCGATGCTTACAAGAACATAGAGCATTCCAACTAAAACTTGCAGCATGAGCAACACACTGATGGCAACTGATTTTCAGTTCTCCGGACAAAGGTCGGTCTACAGAGGAAAAGTTCGTGAAGTTTATAACATCAATGATGAATTATTGGTCATGGTGGCCACCGACCGTCTCTCGGCTTTCGATGTGGTCATGCCCATAGGGATTCCGTATAAAGGGCAGATCCTCAATCAGATCGCCACGCAGATGATGAAAGCCACCGAAGACTTGGTCCCCCATTGGTTGGTCGCCACGCCAGACCCTAATGTGGCCATAGGCCATCTATGCGAACCCTTTAAAGTCGAAATGGTGATTCGGGGCTATTTGTCTGGCCATGCTGCTAGGGAATACAAGGCAAGAAGACGAGTGCTCTGCGGGGTTCCAATGCTGGAAGGGATGAAGGAAAATGACAAGTTTCCCGAACCCATCATCACCCCTGCCACCAAGGCAGAGAAGGGAGGTCATGACGAGGACATCTCCCGCAAAGAAATTCTTGCCAAAGGGATTGTTTCCGAAGAGGATTACGCAGTCCTTGAAGACTATACAAGAAAACTATTCCAGCGCGGCACAGAGATTGCTGCCAAACGCGGATTGATCTTGGTAGACACGAAATATGAGTTCGGGAAGACCAAGGAGGGAAAGATCGTCCTGATCGATGAGATCCATACGCCCGACTCTTCGCGCTATTTTTACGCCGACACCTATGAAGAATTGCAGGCCAAAGAGGAACCACAAAAGCAATTGTCCAAAGAGTTTGTGCGTCAATGGCTCATTCAAAATGGTTTCCAAGGAAAAAAGGGGCAAGAAGTCCCATTCATGAGTGATGCCTATGCCGAGAGCGTTTCAGAACGTTATATAGAACTCTATGAGAACATCACAGGCAGAACCTTTGTGAAAGCAGATGTTGGCAATATGCAACAGCGGATCGAAGAGAATGTTTTGAATTTTCTTTCTGCAAGTTAACACTTTCGGACTTCCTACTTTTAGTATCTTAGAGGCTTCACCAATGCCACCAAGATGAGTAACTATCATATAAAAAATCTACAAGAGTACTTTCAGCTGTATCGTAAATCGGTCCGTAACCCTGAATTGTTTTGGGAGGAAATTGCCGAGGAAAACTTTGTTTGGCGTAAACGTTGGGACAGTGTGTTAAGCTGGGACTTCACCAAGCCCGAGGTAAAATGGTTTGAAGGCGCAAAGCTCAACATCACAGAGAATTGTATCGACCGACATCTGCACATTCGTGGCGACAAGACCGCAATTCTCTTCGAGCCCAATGACCCTGACGAAGAAGCCGAGCACATCTCCTACAGAGACCTGCATGAGCGTGTATGTAGGTTTGCTAACGTGTTGAAGGGGAAAGGCATCCAAAAAGGAGATAGGGTGGTGATCTACCTGCCTATGATCCCAGAGCTGGCGATCTCAGTGTTGGCATGCGCGCGCATTGGGGCCATACACTCTGTGGTGTTCGCAGGCTTTTCATCTACAGCCTTGGCCACTCGTATCAACGATTGTGATGCCAAGATGGTATTGACTTCAGATGGATCCTACAGAGGGGCAAAGACCATCGCCCTGAAAGAGATCGTAGATGATGCGCTCAAAGAATGCCCGGGCGTCAAAACTGTCTTGGTCGCGAAGCGCATCAATAGCGACATTCATATGGAAGCAGGTCGCGACGAGTGGTTGCAACCTTTGTTGGATACCGCCTACGCGGATTGTTCTCCAGAAATAGTAGATTCCGAAGACCCGCTTTTCATCCTCTATACTTCGGGTTCTACAGGAAAACCCAAAGGGATGCTGCACACCACGGCAGGCTACATGGTGTATACAGCTTATACCTTCAAGAATGTATTCCAATATCGAGAAGATGATGTGTATTGGTGCACGGCCGATATCGGATGGATCACTGGGCATTCCTATATCGTATATGGTCCGTTGGCCAACGGAGCCACTACGGTGATGTTCGAAGGCGTACCATCGTATCCGGATTTTGGCCGCTTTTGGCAAGTGGTCGAAAAGCATAAGGTGAATCAATTCTACACAGCGCCAACAGCCATTCGGGCCTTGGCCAAAGAAGGAACTGTGCACTTGGAAAAATATGACCTTTCTAGTTTGAAGGTGCTAGGTACCGTGGGAGAGCCTATCAATGAAGAAGCTTGGCACTGGTACAACGACCATGTGGGCGATAAGAAATGCCCTATCGTAGATACATGGTGGCAGACCGAAACAGGAGGAATTCTAATTTCCCCCATTCCCTTCTCGACACCCACCAAACCCACATATGCCACATTGCCCATGCCAGGTGTGCAACCTGCCTTGATGGACGAAAATGGCAAAGAGATCAGCGGCAATCAGGTAGATGGCCGATTGTGCGTGAAGTTCCCCTGGCCTTCCATGGCACGTACCATTTGGGGGAATCATCAGCGGTATAAGGACACCTATTTCTCAGCTTTTGAGAACAAGTACTTTACAGGTGATGGCGCTTTGCGTGACGAAGTTGGTTATTATCGGATCACAGGTAGGGTAGACGATGTGATCATCGTATCTGGCCATAACCTTGGTACAGCTCCTATTGAAGATGCTATCAACGAGCATCCGGCCGTTGCAGAGTCAGCCATTGTAGGGTTCCCGCACGATGTGAAAGGAAATGCCTTGTATGGGTATGTTATTCTGAAGGATACAGGCGAATCTCGCGACCGAGACAACCTGCGAAAAGAGATCAATCAACAGATCGCCGACAAGATAGGCCCCATTGCGAAGTTAGACAAGATCCAGTTTACGCCTGGCTTGCCAAAGACAAGAAGCGGAAAGATCATGCGAAGGATCCTGCGCAAGATCGCTTCTAAAGACACGAGCAATCTTGGCGACACGTCAACGCTCTTGAATCCAGAAGTGGTGCAGAAGATCATGGAAGAAGCCTTATAGTTTCCAGAAGAGCCTACGTAACTTGTTGGGCAGGCCTCGCTCTCGCAGGCGATGAACCAATTTCAAAAAGGCAATGGCAGTGATGTACGCATCACCCGAAGCAGTGTGCCTGTCTTTCAATGGGATGTTCAACTGTTTGGCCAACGCGTCTAAGCTCACCACTTTTTGCTGCTCGATGAGATTTGTCCTTAGTCGTGTTCGCTGATGAAGCACGCCTGTGTCCAGCACCTTGTTTTTAAGCATGGGCAGGTCGTGCCGTGCCAGCATATTGTTGATCATAGTTATGTCGAAGTAGGCATGATGTGCTACGATCACTGCATTTTTCAAATAGGCTAAGAACTCCTGGATGGCTTCGATGGCAGAGATCTGCTCAAACTGTTCCTCTTGGATGATGCCATGGATCTCAACGGTCTTTGGGTTGAACGTATCTTGATGCAGATACAGTTCAAGGCTATCATTCAGGTCGATCACATTGTTCAACACACTCACGGCTCCGATGCATAGCACTCTGTCTTTCTTGAGGTCGAAACCAGTAGTCTCGGTATCTAGTGCCACAAAGCGATTGTCCGTGATGGTGTCAGGTAGCTTTTTTCTAAAAGACTTCTCGTAGGATTTCCAGAAGTCGGGGAGAGGCCGCTGTCTTTTGTTGAACAACTTCACAGTAAATGCTGTAGCTGGAAGCGTACCTTGACTAGATCTTGTACTTGGTCGATAGCTTTAAAAGTGCGCTTCAATTTTATCTTCTCTTGTTTGGAAAGTTTCTCAAGGGCGATATATCGCCCAGAGTCGTTGTTCTGCAGCCCTTGCTTCGTGCGGAACTTCAGCAAGGCCTTTGCCGCATAGGAACAGTTCATGTACACTTCGGCATTCTCAGGCTCTAGTTCGGCCAGTTTTTCGAAGCGTTCCGCCGTGTTGTTGATATGTTTCACCTGCTTCGAAAGGATAAGGAGACGACCGGCATCTGTCAATGGCATCAAAGCTCTCCTTTTCAAATCGAAAAAATCTTTGTGATTACCATCACGTTCAACAATAAACTGCCTGAAAAAACCAAGTGGCGAAGCATTCTTCAGTGCGTTAACGCCCAACATGGCCAAAAAACGTTTGTGACGGTCCGTCATCTCAAAGATATGGTCAGATAGGGCTAGGGTAAGTGAGATGTCACCATAAGAAATATCGAAATCGAAGAAAATGGTGCTCAGCAAAATTTCTTCTTCCCCAGGATTGGTGACCCATTCGGTGAATTGTGCTTTCCATTCACTCAGCGATAGGCACCATTTGGGGTTGCTGGCCATCATTTCAGCCGGGCAGTACTCATAGCCTACTTTGTTGAGGCGTCTGGTGACGTGCTGTGAGAGTGCCAAGAAATACGCTTTGGTCTCTTTGTGTTTGGCTTCTTCCACGTCCTCAAAAACCAAGGCATTGTCTTGGTCCGTGTGCAATAGTTGCTCTTTTCTGCCTTGGCTGCCAAGACACATCCAGGCAAAGTTGCAAAGAGGAGTGCCAAGTTTTTCAACACTGATCTCAATGACCTTTTTGATGGTAGCATCGTTCAACTCGGTAATGATCTTAGAGATATGGGTCATGGGGATGTTCTGCTGCATGTACCCGTTGAGCAGCAGCATCACTTTTTTCCTGATCTCTTTGAGGTCCTTGGTCTTCTCTGCCCGTTGGATGGCCTTGATCAGTACGGCCGGGTTGTTCCCCTGACTTACCACCAGGTCATGCTCCGAGATGATGCCGGCAAGCCTGCTCTTGGGGGTGCCATCCTTGGTGATGCAAAGATGGCCGATCTTGTGCTTCACCATGGCCATCTGTGCCTGAGCCAGTGTTATTCCCTTCGGATAGCAGATAACAGGTGACGACATGATCTTCTCGATCTTGTCAGTGATAAGAGACTTGCCTGTAACTACTTTGTTCCTGAAGTCTTTATCTGTGACAATGCCTATCGGATGATGATCCGGATCTACAATGATAATGGACCCTATTTGTTTAGAGTTCATCTTTTTGGCCACACTTCGTATCGAATCACTGCGTTCGGCGGTCATCACGTTTTTGATGATCTTGGCGGGTTGTAGCTCAAAAAGATTGTCTCGCTCGTTAGAGGTCGGAACCGCAGAAGAGTATAAATGTCCTCTGTGAGACGTAGCGTAAGGATTTCTAGTGTTCGAAGCAAAGCTCTCTACGAGAAAGTAACCTACTTGTATGTTTTTCTCCGCTATGGGCTTGAAAACGTCAATGGGTATGCCGTAGATAATAGACTCTTCAGAGGCTTTGGCGGTTAGTACATAGTTCTGTCCGGCGACCAATGGTCTTAGGCCAAAGACATCGCCTTCATCACAAGTGTCCAAGATGGCAAAGAGCTCATGGCTTTTATCGTTGGATAATAAGTTTACCGCCCCTTTGTGTACCATAAAAAAATGTTCGTGTCGGTGGTCGCCCTTCCAGAAGATGGTCTTCCCCTTTTCGCAGTAAATGACCTTTACTTGCGCAGCCACTTCTCGAAGCTCACCTTGGCCCATAAAACTGAAGGGCGGGTAGCCTTTTAAGAAGTCTGCAACACGTTCTGCTATGGTATTCTTCATAAATGTGTTTCTATCTTTTCAACGATCCACGAATAATAATTGTTTTGCATGGGGACAAACATTTTCATCTTTTCCTCATCATGGATCATGTCTTTGAAAACATTGATGCCGATGAATTGGAGCGCTGCAACTTCGTTTTGTCGTGGGATGAATTGGTTGATGTCATGGTCGATCGTCACGACATATACATGATGAAGCTCATGGTCGATCAACCCATTGGGGTGTGTGGCCTTGGACGAGCGTTCGCCAATTTTGGTCAACTGCTCTTTTTTTAATTGAATCCCTATCTCTTCGGCAACTTCTCTTAAGGCAGCATTTTCATAGGTCTCATTGAAGGCAATATGGCCAGCCACCGAGACATCCCAGAGATCAGGGAAGGTTTTCTTGTTTTTTCCTCGTTTTTGAAAAAGGATCTCACCTTTTGTATTGCACAACCAAACGTGCACAGTAGGGTGGAACAAGCCTAAGCGATGGGCATCGCTTTTCAAGCTGCTATTACCGGTGCGTTTGCCAGTTTCGTCTAGAATGTCAATCAATTCATCCATAAAAGAAAAACCCTGCTGAGCAGGGTATTGTCTTATTCAAAATAACTAAACGTTTCTCCGCTCTTTATATTCAGGAGTGTCTCGTAGATCAGCCGGATCACATTCTCTACATCGTCTCTATGTACCATTTCTACGGTGGTATGCATATAGCGAAGTGGCAAAGAGATCAGTGCCGAGGCCACACCGCCATTGCTGTAGGCAAATGCGTCTGTGTCTGTTCCTGTGAATCGTGAAGATGCCATACGCTGAAAAGGGATCTTGTTGGCTTCGGCAGTCTCAATGATACGTTCACGCAATCTATTCTGAACTGCAGGAGCATAAGAGATGACAGGTCCTTTGCCGATCTCGGTATGTCCCTGTCTCTTTTTGTCGATCATGGGCGTAGTGGTATCATGACACACATCTGTTACGATCGCTACGTTGGGCTGTATCGTCTCAGTGATCATCTCTGCGCCACGCAAGCCTATTTCTTCCTGCACAGAGTTGGTGATATAGAGCCCAAAGGGCAACTTCACTTTGCTCTCGTGCAATAGCCGGGCTACTTCGGCGATCATGAATCCACCAGCCCTATTGTCGATCGCTCTGCAGATGAACTTATCTTTGTTGAGTATTTTGAAGGTGTCAGGGTAGGTGATGACACATCCTACATGCACCCCCATCTCCTCTACTTCTTCTTTGTCCTTTGCACCTATGTCAATAAATATGTTGTCGAGTTTCGGTGGTTCTTCTTTGGCGCGATTCCGTGTGTGAATGGCTGGCCAACCAAAGACTCCTTCCACAATACCAGTTTTCGTGTGGATATTTACAAGCTTAGAAGGAGCAATTTGATGATCGCTGCCACCGTTGCGAATAACATATATCAATCCGTTTTCAGTAATATAGTTGACATACCATGAAATTTCATCACTATGCCCCTCAATGACAACTTTATACTTAGCCTTAGGGTTAATGACGCCCACCGCTGTGCCATAAGTATCCGTGATGAAATCATCGACATAGGGCCTCAGGTGATCCATCCATATTTTTTGGCCTTCCCATTCATAACCAGTAGGCGAGGCATTGTTCAGGTACTTTTCAAGGAATGCAAGCGATTTTTTATTCAATATTTTCTTTTGCGGCATATGATTTGATTTTCAAACGAAAATAGCAATATTCGTACACATTTAACAGTTAGAGATTTCATAATTGCTATTTTTGAAATGTAGTTTTTAGGTGAAAAGATACATGAAGTGGTATCTATATATAATATGTGTTCTGATCTCCCCTTTCATATTAGCTCAGCATGATGTTGAAGCTGACTCCTTAAAGGTGGAACAGTATATCATTTTCGAAGGCGATACCATTCCCAAGAGCGAGATCGAGTTAGACGAGGTTATCATCTTCACCAAGTTGAAGTTCACTTCCTTCAAAGACAAGAAGCGATACTATATATTAAGGAGAAAGACCCATAAAGTATATCCTTATGCCAAGATGGCTGCTGAACGGCTGCAGACGTTGAATGAACGACTCGGCCAAATCGAGTCCAAGCGCCAGCGAAAAAAATACACCAAGCGTGTCCAGAAATACATTGAAGGCGAGTTCTCCGAAGAACTTAAAAAGCTGACACGAACCGAAGGGCAGATACTCATCAAGTTAATTCACAGGCAAACAGGCGACACGGCTTTCGACCTTATCAAAAACCTGAGAAGCGGTTGGAGAGCATTCTGGTACAACACTACCGCCAGTATGTTCGACATATCACTCAAGAAAGAATATGACCCCGTGAACAATCAAGAGGATTATCTCATTGAAGACATACTGCAAAGAGCATTTGCCAAACGCCGTCTCGAAAAACAACCCTCTGCACTTGACTTTGATTATGTCGATCTTACCAACAAGTGGGCAGTGAGCCAAGTCGAAAAATAATCGTTTGCACAGCAGATTATTTTTAATTAAATTAGATGCCCTTTTCTCCTTTTTTTCAAGAGAAACATTTTTTGAAAAAAACTTTAGAAAAAGTTTTGCCCATTAAAATAGACTGCCATATATTTGCACCCGCTTTGCTGGTAAAGGGTGATGTATGGGGAGTGGGGCGCGGCCCGTTTCGGGTCGATTTGGCAAGTTCTGTGACATACTGTGATG
>JANQRC010000013.1 GCA_028284745.1 Flavobacteriaceae bacterium | reverse complement strand
ATGTTTGCTGGCAGGTCACTTGTCATGCGCCGGGGGCAATTTGGGGTAGCCGCAGGCGAATGCTGCATCATCGGTCTCGTATAACCGTCAGTTACGGGTTAATATGCGTTAATATTCGATTGAGCACTGGCGTTTAGCAATTCCGAGTGGATTCTAGCCTGCCCTGAGCGCAGTCGAAGGGTAGTCGAATCCGCCGTAATTGCGGTTATACATTGTTACCTGCTGGCTTTTTTCCGATGATGTACAAATAGTCGCCAAAATCATTTTCATAGAATTTTATTATTTCTTCAATTTTTCTGCTGTCGATATCTTTTCTTAATTCCGATAATCCATTTTCCACTTCTGTTCGGTTTGATAAGGATGAAAATGAAGAAATTCCGTGTCTAATTTGTTCATTAAAATAAAGTTCAGGGTTTCGTTTTCCACAATACAAAAATTGGTCTTCCAGGTCAGGTTTTATAAAATACTTTTGCGTTTCCAGAAATTCGATTCCGCTATCTTTCATAGCTTTTTTTACTTTTTCTAAAGTTGGCATTTGAATTATTGAGTCGGAAAGCATTTTTGGAAAATAATGATTGAGCCAATAACCTTTCATTTGTTTGGGCGTTGATGTGAAAATCACAATTCTGCCGTTTGGTTTTAAGACTTTATTCAGCTCTGAAAATCCAACTGTTAAATTACTCCAATGATGTATTGTTAAAGAACCGATTATTCCGTCCACAAAATTTTCAGGAAGTCCAATATTCTCTGCGGAACCTATTTTCCAATGAATTTTGTGGTTTTTAAGTTTTGCTTTTTCCAACATTAACTCGGAAGGGTCAATACCAATGAGGTCAAATCCATTTTTTTGAAGCTCACTTGTGTAATTTCCCGTTCCACAACCAATGTCTAAATATTTTCCCTCCTTGGTTGGTTGAAGATGATAAAGTAATTGTTCGGTCAGATATTTGTCCGCTTTTCGGGTCAGGTTGTAATCAATTCCTATTTTATCGTATTTAACTTCCATCTTTTTTCAGCTTGCGTACAACGATATCGGCTATGAGTAGTTGCGTAGTTTAACACGTAACTTTGCAAGTACACACCAAGTTGGAAATTCCGCAGGAATTTCCAAAGTAGGCGAGAACAAGCAATTACTTATAGCCATTGTTGCCATTAGTTATTTTTTAATTTCATTACTTTTTCCAATAAAGGTGCAAGTCCGTTTTCTGTTATTGTGTCGTTATTCCAAAAGCTCAAAACACAACTAACATAATTACCTCTAACCTCAGTTGCAACATAGTAAATTGTTAATGTTTTCCCTCCAGACATACTTGCTAAAACAGAAGTTATTCCAGTAAAATCATAAATCACTCTTTTAGCGGTAGTTTCAGTTCCCTCAAATTCTATTTCAACTATTTCTTCTGAAATTACTTTTCCGCTTTTTCTTGATTCCGTTATTTTAAATTGTTGCTCGACAGTATTTTTTGCATCTTCTAAATCTTTATGAACTGACCAATTCATTTCTCCGTAATACGGACATTGTACTGTATTTACGTTTGTCCAATTACAACTCGTTCCTAATTTTATTTTTCTACCAGCAAAATTGATACTATCAATAGTCATTGACGCATAATTTTCTCTAGGTATAGTATTTTTAATTATTGGTTTGACAATTGTTCGTTCAAATTCTTTATCTCTTTTATTAATAGAACTGAATTGAATGATTGTGATTCGTTTCTCTTGGTTTTCAATGAAATAATATGAATTGTTTTGAACTAAATTCTCTGTAATTTTATCGTTATTGGTAACATAATAATTATTGAAATCTAATTGTTCGTCCTTTGTTTTCTTTTCGTCCTTTTTTATAGAGTATTTACGATAAACTTTTTTTAAACCTTTTTCGGTAAAAGGATAGTTTAATGTTTGACTGGTTATAGTATACCCATCGATATTGTAAAAAGTCAACCCATTATTATTAATAGCTTGTAGTCTATTAAAAATACTGTCATTTTGAGCAAATGAAATTGTATAAACGAAAATTAAAATAATTGTAAGTGATTTTTTCATCTATTCTGCAATTGTAAAAGTGTAGCAAGGTTTTCCTTTTTCATTCATCCATTTCTTCCAATTTTCAGGCTTATTTGGGTCAAAAGTTTTGACATTGTCATTTGGAAAAATTTTAAATTCGAGAAACCACTTTTGAGGCTCAGCTTCTTTTTTAAAATCCACTTGTCTTGCAAGAATACTATCATTAGGTGGTACAGAAAAATTCCTAGTTAATGGACCTCTTGACATTGGAAAAACTACGACTGTTGAGCTAAAATTTATGGTTTCATTCGAGTTGTTTTTTACATAAAATGTTGTTGTCGGATAACTTCCAAATCCTAACGCTCCACAAGAGGTAATTAGAATACTTGATATTATAATAATTAGTACTTTTTTCATTCAGCGTAATGTTTGTCTTTAATTAATGGCAACGACAGGGCTACGCGCAGTGCGGTCCTGGGTTTTTGGTTGTCGTACCGAAGGTACGTAAAAAGCGAAAAGACAGTATTGGTCGTTCCAAATTGCGTTTAGCCTTTGATATGCGGCGTTGCCTTGCGCCGTGGCGGCGATGCTGGCTGATGGGTCACTTGTCATGCGCCGGGAGCAATTTGGCGTAGCCCTGTCGATGATGCAGCCATCGAAAAGGGCGGGAGTGCGTCAGCACGCAGCAATTTTTGTTCGCCGCAGGCGAATGCTGCATCATTGGTCTCGGCTATGATTTCGGCGTGGAATGATTCGGCAGAATCGTTCCACAATAGAAATCAACCGTATTTATTATTTTTAATTTCATCTATAGTTCTTCAGCCACGCTGAATTATAGCCGTTGTTCTTGCCAGTTTTCTTTCTATCAAAACCTCTTTCTAAATTTACTCGGATTTTCATTTGTAATCCTTTTAAAAATCCGATTAAAATAAGACAAACTTTCAAAACCTGATTGATAACAAGCATCACTAACACTATATCCTTTCATTAAATAGCGTTTAGAGTGACTGATACGGTATCGGTTCAGAAATTCAATGAATGTGTAGGTAGTCATTTTTTTAAAGTAGTTGCAAAAGGCTTCTTTGGTCATAAAACAGATTTTGGCTAGTTCTTCCAGTTCAATTTTTCGGTGGTAATTTTTGTCCACAAAAGCATAAATCTTGCGCAACCTCTCTTGCTCTTTATCATTGAACTTGTTGAGATAAGGTTTTTCGTGTAATAAATCTATTTCCTCTATTTCAGAAAGCTTTTGCAAGATTTCCATCAATTGAAGGTATTGTTGAAATGGGTTTAATTTTTCCAAATCAAATAACTTTTCTCCAATAGCTTCTTTCGTTTCTCCCGAAAAGGCTATCCCCCTTTTAGATTTTTCAAACAAATTTTTAATTCCTATCAATTCGGGCATATTGGAAAAATGTAGTTCTATAAATTCTTTTTTGAGGTGGACGACCACTTTTCGATAATCGGAACGAACACCATAGTCAAAATTCAAATGTGGGATATTCGAGCCAATCAAAACCAAGGCGCTGTCTTTATAAGTTGAAATATGTTCGCCCACATGACGAGTACCTGTTGCCCCTTTTATATACACGAGTTCATACTCAGGATGAAAATGCCAAAAGAACAGATCGCTTAGACGAGGGTTGAACATCATGCTGAAAGAGCGATTGGCTTGACTGGTAATAGTTTCGAGTTGAACTTTCATTTTAAGACGAAATTAAGAATGCCAAATTCCTGAAAACTCAAAATTATTAATATCGTACAAATTTTGATTAAAAACCGTAAAATTTTTAACCCCAAACCCCACCATCTTTGTACCATCGTTCACAACTAAAAGATATTAATGATGAAAAAGGAAAATCAAACCATGGCAGCGAACATGATACCAGACAACCAACACAAGGACATTCCTGGCAACCCTTCCACCGCTAAAAGCAGTACCGTTAAATTAAGGCAATCGGCTACCTCCGATTCCTTGAGGGTATTGACGATGGAGGATTGGAAATTCTGGCAACACAATGGCTATGTGGTCATCAAACAAGCTGTTCCTCGCGAACAGGCTTTGAAAACATCTGGCTTTCTTTGGGAATTTGAGGAAAAAGACCCAAACAATCCCGAAACGTGGTACACGGCTGCAAGAGCAGAAATAAAGATGAAAGAACTAGCCGGAACAGGCATGGTGGAAGTTTATAACAATCAGCACCTATGGAACAATCGCCAAAACCAAAGGGTCTATGATGCTTTCGTGGATATTTGGGGGACAGAAAAATTATGGGTAACTATTGATCGAGCCAATTTGAATTTTCCAATGCGCCAAGGGCATGAATACAAAGGATTTATTCATTGGGATTATGACCCCGAAACAAAGCCACAAAATGTGCAGGGAGTGTTGGCTTTGGCTGACCAAACGGATGAAAACATAGGCGGTTTTCAATGTATTCCGTGGCTGTTCAGGAACTATGACACATGGAAACTAACCCAACCGGAAGACCGCAATCGTTTTCAACCAGATATGACTGGCTTGGAAGATAAATTGGTAAAAGTACCAATGGAAGCAGGTGATTTGCTGATTTTTAATAGTTCAGAACCGCATGGTATTCGCCCCAATCGTTCTGGTGATAAAGTCAGAATTGCCCAATACATCTCCATGATGCCTGCTCAAGAAGATAATGAAGCCTTGAAAGAATGGCGCATTAATTCGTGGAAAAACCGCATTGCGCCTGAAGGTTACGCTTTCCCTGGCGACCCTCGGAATTGGGAACAGACGAAATATGAAAGAGCAGAATTGACAGATTTGGGTGAAAAATTACTGGGATTAAAAAAATGGTAATTTGCCGTTTTTTATAAAAAAGTGGAAAACGATAAGACATGGATTTTTTAGACTTACTTTTTATTGGTCTTTATTTTGGAATTATCCTTTGGATTGCTCGTTGGGCATCTACCGAAAAAAAGGGCAGTACTTTTTCATCGGTAGATTATTTTTTGGCGGGAAAAAACCAGGGTTGGTTGGTCATCGGAGCATCCATGTTTTCTTCCAATATTGGTTCAGAAATTATTTTAGGCGTTTCGGGAGCAGGCGCAAGGAGCGAAATGCCCATGGCGAATTTTGAGTTGTTGGCTTCGTTGGTGCTAATATTATTCGGCTGGGTGTTTGTGCCATTTTATTTGCGAACAGGCGTTTATACGATGCCCGAGTTTTTGGAAAAAAGGTATTCCCCAGCTTGCCGCAATTACTTATCTGTCGTATCCATTTTGGCATATATTGTTA
Organism: Flavobacteriaceae bacterium; assembly: GCA_028284745.1. Taxonomy (GTDB): domain Bacteria; phylum Bacteroidota; class Bacteroidia; order Flavobacteriales; family Flavobacteriaceae; genus JANQRC01. Next base: position 50,727 of record JANQRC010000013.1, on the reverse strand, counting down.
CAAAAATTTCGCTTATCATTTTTGCAGGGGCATTGGTGTTTGAAGTATTGGGCATTCCATTTTGGACGGGGGCAATCATAACGGTAATCGTCACAGGGTTTTATACGGTTTTGGGTGGATTGAAAGCCGTTATTTATACAGATATGGTGCAAGCATTCATTCTGTTGTTAGGGACAGTCGTTATCACCATTTTTGGCCTGCATCAATTAGGTGGTTGGGATGAAATGTTAAACACCATTGCATTAGCAGCCCAAACGGAAGGAGCCCCAACCGTTGACCGCTTTTTTAATCTTTGGCGACCAATGGAAGACAGCAACTATCCATGGACGGGTATGCTGTTTGGCGCACCGATTTTGGGTGTTTGGTATTGGTGTACTGACCAATATATTGTGCAGCGGGCTTTATCAGCAAAGGATGTGAGCAATGCTCGAAAAGGGGCTTTATTTGCAGGATTTTTGAAGTTATTACCCGTCTTTTTGTTTTTCATTCCGGGCGTTGTTGCTTATGCTTTATTGCAAAAAGGCATGATTAGTTTTTCATTGGAAAATGCCGACCAAGCAATGCCTGCCCTGATTACCCAAATACTTCCAAGCGGCTTAAAAGGTTTGGCAATAGCGGGTTTATTAGCTGCCCTGATGAGTTCGCTTTCTTCGGCATTTAATTCGAGCTCCACCTTATTGACCATTGATTTTTACCAAAAATTCCGGCCCAATGCTTCAGAAAAAGATTTGGTTCGGTTTGGACGATTGGCAACTGTCATTTTGGTGGTGCTGAGTTTAGCGTGGATACCTTTTATGGATGCGTTGATGGGTGGCGGTATTTTTCATTATTTACAAAGTGTACAAGCTTATATTGCTCCACCAATTGCGGCCGTATTTTTATTGGGATTATTTTTTAAATGGATAAATGCCCGAGGGGCTATTGTTGCATTGTGGACGGGTTTTGCGATTGGTGTTTTCCGATTAGTGATGGAGTTTATGAGTAATAATGGCAGTATTGCTGTTGCTGCTGACGGTGCTTTGGCTTATTTTCTTAGCATCAATTTTTTGCATTTTGCCTTGTTTCTATTTTTCTTTTGCTCAACAGTTTTAATGTTAGTCAGCAAAATGGGTGTGCCACAACCTGCCAAAAGGCTTGCATTGGTAACTTTTCAGAAAAAGACAAGCGCTGCCCCTTTCCAGTGGGTTTTAGATGTTATTTTGTCGGTTGTTTTAGTCTTATTGGTGTTGTTGCTTTGGTGGGTTTTTAGTCCTTTTGGCATTGGTTGATTTTTTAATTGGCAAGAACGCGGCGCTATGTGCAGTTGTCTGTTTTTTTGTGAAGATAATCAAAAATCACGCCGATGATTGGCAATAGTTGCCAGAGTTTTGGTGTTTGATTGCTGGTCATCGGCCTTCAGATAGCCGGCGTTTGCGAGGCGTGATCGTGGATTTTTGAGTTTTCGGGAACAGAACAAACAGCGACCGATTGCATATAGCCATTGTTGTGGTTAGTTTTTTCTTTTTCTCAATAATCCAATCATTTGTCCAATTCCAATTCCAAAGTATGTTCTGTCTTTATTTATTTGTAACATAGGCGAAATTGTCAATCCGTAAAACCTTGTGAATGGAAATTCTATTTTAGGATTTATTATCACACTTGCTATATTATACTTTTTATAATTCCAAGTGTAATTCTCAGTCAAAAAAGCGTCATCAATCATTTGCCAATTTTCTGGCTCTCTTATTGTTGTATACCCTAATCCAAGTGATAAGTTTGCTCTTATAGTTCCACTTTTATTAAGGTTATATATTCTTCCAAAACTGATTTGATAACTTTCAAATTGGTCATAAGGATTGGCTAACCCAAAAAGTAATATTCCAGTCAAACCAGATGTATAGTTTTCGGGTTGTGATTTAGGTTTTCGTATATTCCCTGTGTATCCAACCTTGAACGAGTATTTTTCTTTATAGACATAATTCAAGTTAATGTCAAATCCTATATAATTACCTAAATTCAGCTCACCAGTTGAATAAATCGCATTATTCTCATCGAATTGAGCATTAGCTATATTAATGCTAATTGAAAATATTAATATTGTTATTATTCGTTTCAAAAATGACCCGTCCTGAATAAAGGCTACATAATTTTAAACATTATGTATAAAAATGACAAAGTAATCAGACGGTATTCAGAATCTTTTAAACTCAAGATTTTAGACGAACTTACCACCGGAAAACTAAACAAGTATCAAAGATCACACTTATCTTTAGATTATAAAACACCCAATATGGTATATTTAAAAGCAGCGTAAATCAATCTTTAACCTGTAGCCATATTTCAGGACTAGACATTGGAATGAGAAAATAGACCCCAAATGAAGTTAGCAGCAAGACTCGACAAAGTGCACGATCAAGCCAGACGAAATAAATGGCTTGGATATTTTGCCATATTTTGCCGAATAGCACTTGCAGCAGGGTTCATCCCCTCGGGAATGCAAAAGGTCCTTGGGGAAAGGTTTACAGTCTTAGCGATAAACCACCCCATGGGAAGTTTCTTGGAAGCTTTTTATCATACCGGATATTACTACACATTTGTCGGAATAATGCAGGTCTTGGCAGCAATTCTATTGCTTATCCCAAGAACTGTAACAATTGGAGCGTTTATTTACCTTCCAATAATCCTAAACATTTGCATATTATCACTTGCCGTAAGGTTTGACGGTTCTCAAATTACCTCACCTTTGATGGTTTGTGCAGTTCTATACCTGCTATGTTGGGACTATCACAAATTCAAGGACATATTCCCTTTCGATCATTCGGCTTCTAAGGCAGAACTTCCAAAAAAAGATGAAATGACCGCGAAATTTCCAATTAAATTTTTTGCCGGAGTTCTTGCGGTAATGACCTTTGTGGTATTCCATACCAGAATCTTTTACAAGATCCTACCGAGAAACACGATTTCAGATTGCAGAACTCAATGTGAAGATGAAAGAAATAAATCGTGTGTCGAATTTTGCGAATGCATTCATGAAGAAGGAGAATCACTTGAAAACTGTTTGGAAGAGTTCATAAAGAATAAATGAAAAAACGAATTCTGATAGTATTTATAATTCTGATCTTGATTACGAATCAGATGCTTTTGTTGACAGAATCTCAGATGTATTTCTAAATAGAACTCTCCAATTAGAATCTTTAAATTAAAAACTAATGAAAATTGTAGGGTGCTGGTCAAGTCACCTAATTATCCCTATTTTTTATAATGCCGCCTATATTTCGGATACACCAATGCGCCAATTGCAACCCAGATGATGGTGTAGACCGCGAAGAACTTCCCTCCGATGATCGCATCGCCACTCGCATAGGAGTGCAATCCGGAGAGGATGAAATTTACCCCAAAGTAGGTAAAGATGATCGACATGAACGCCAAGGTAGACAGCCAATTAAAGGCGAAGCGACCTCGCAATCCGGGAACCAGTCGCATGTGTATCACAAAAGCATAGACAATGATGCTGATCAACGCCCAAGTCTCTTTAGGGTCCCAGCCCCAATAGCGACCCCAACTCTCATTGGCCCACTGCCCTCCTAAAAAGTTCCCGATGGTGAGCATCACCAGACCAGCCGTAAGGCTCAATTCGTTGATGATGGATAGTTCTTTGATATTGAGCTTCATGCGCTCTTGGTTGTTCTCGTTGGTCAACAGGATCAATAGCATCACGATCACCCCTAAAATGGCTCCTAAAGTAAATGGCCCGTAACTCCCTACGATCACTGCTACGTGGATCATAAGCCAGTAGCTGTCCAAAACAGCTTGTAGATTTGCAATGGCCGGATCTGTCCAGTTTTCATGAGCTACCCACAACAATAATGCAGTCACAAAAGCACTCCCCGCTACTGTGATGTCAGATTTTCGAGCAAAGGCCAATGCCAGTGCCATCGTGGCCCAGGCCATGTAGACGATCGCCTCGTACGCATCACTCCAAGGAGCATGGCCAGAGATGTACCAACGTGCTATCAATCCAGCAAGATGTGCCACAAACAACAGGATGATCCCTATCTTGAATGTTGTGACCCCTATACGTTTCCACTTTCGGTCTTTAAAGATCTGCGAGATCAGCAGTATAAGCATCAGTACCCCGAATAGGGCATAATAGCGGTACAGGGTATTGAAAATGTTCAGCTTGTTGTATACTACTTCAGCGTTTATCTGTTCTTCTGAAGGAAGTACTTCTCCCCCATATCGCTTCTGAAAACCTTTTAGACTCTCTAGCAGCTCATCAGCTTCTGTGTAATCGCCTGTTTGTTTGGCATCTTTCAAGGCGCCCATGTACAGTGGCAGCACATTCTTGGCATACAAAGAGTCGGTTCCCTTCAAATTGGCCTCGTTCAACTCTGGATACGATATGAACGCATTGTTGGGGTCATCTGGAATTGGAAATACGCGAAGGATGCTGCCTCCCAATGCCGAGTAAAGGATATTCACCCTCCTATCGGTCTCGATAAACCCTTTTTGAAACGAATTAGCCACCTTAGCCTGGTAGGCATCTCGTAAATAAGGGGCCAGCTTATACTCGCCTTTGCCTGTAAAGAATTGAGCCAAAGGGATGCGCCTTCCGGCATCAGGGTCGCCAATGATCTTTCGGATGCTATCGTTCTGCCACTTCACATATACCAATGGAGCATGATACCACGGAATGGGATTCTCGGTCATCGACAACAATACCTGATCAGGATTCAAGCCTTTATATTGATTGCGCTTGCTCACCTTGCGAAGCATTTCGGAGGCAAAGGTGTTAGTGGGTTTCATACGCCCACCTACATCTTGGATCACCAAGTTGCCAAACTTGGCTGCATGTGCTTTAGAAGCAGCATTGGCTACCAAAATGGAGTCTAGTTTTGTTTGATCGGCAACAGTAACATCTTGATGTTGATGGCCCGTTTGTGCTTGAACCACCACAGAGAGGAGCATCAATATCGAAGCTGTCAATGTGCTTTTCTGCTCCTTTACCTTCTTTAGCATTAGCCCAAGGTCTTTGAAGCGGGTCTTCCCAAAGAACATGATGCCCATTAGACCTGCATAGAGTAAAAAATAGCCCAGATAGGTAAGACCGGCCCCTAGCCTATCATGATTGACAGAAAGGTGTGTACCCAGTTCATCAGGGTCAAAACTGGCTTGAAAAAAGCGATATCCACCATGGTCCAACACATGATTCATATAGATATCATAGTCATACGACTCGGTATCGTTCACTTTTACTTTGCTCTTGAAGGCCGAATAACTCGGTGTGGGATTGCGCTCAGTACCTGGATACTTTTCCGCGATGAAGTCGTATAGTGTGAGACTGAAGGGAAGTTCTAATTGCTTGGAACCATAGCTCAAGTGGAAGTCTAGCCCGCCTAATGCGATACTTTTAGGAGCTTTTATCCTTCCTTTAGAACCTAACAACTTAACGATCTGGCTTTCACCTTGTGTAGAGACTCTTAGGATCAGTGCGTCCTCATCATTCTCGGTCTTCTGTTCCTTTTCAATGATATCAAAACGTCCTTTCACCATGGGCGTGGGAATGACAAACTGCAGATTGGCCATATCATATAGCGAACGTAGCATCAAGGGTTGCACACTGTCTTTGACCTGCCTTCCCTGAAATTGGTCGGCCATGCGCATGAAGTTGCCTTCAAACGGCGATTGAATGGTGAATGTATTCCCTTTTCCTGAGATATTGATCGCTCCGGGAGTAGGCTTATTCAAGGCAAAGAGGATGTTGTGAATGCTAGCTACTTGGCCATCCTCTAAAAAATGCTCGTGCCGTTGTCCACCACTGGCCTCAACGATCTCTAGATAATGCTTGCCGCCGTCATCTTCGACCAGACCTTCTTGGGCACCTTGGATAAAATCTACATACGCTATGGTAAAAGGTTGTCCATTGAAATCGCTCTTCCAAGGTAATTGATTCCACCACAGGGTCGAGGTCTTTCCTTCTGGAGTGACCAAAACATCAGCTTCAAGCTTTTTGCGCTTGCGCGTACCATTGATGTCCCCATCAACGAATGCGGTTAGATAGGTCTTATCCGAGAAGAAAACACGCTCGGTCTCGCCTTCACGAATGGGCATGATGCCTTCGTAGCTGATGTAGCGCGTGACGAATGCCCCAAGCAAGATAAAAATGAAGGAAAGGTGCAAAAGCAATACGGCCCACTTTTCTCTTCGCCATAAGCGATAACGGAAGATATTCCCTGCAAAATTAATCACAAAGAAGCCCATAATGACCTCGAACCACCATGCATTGTAGATCCAGATCCGCGCGGTCTCGGTACTATACCAGCTTTCGACAAATGTGCCCATGACCATGGCTGTCGCAAAGACCACGAACAGAACGGCCATCAAACGTGTAGAGAAAAAAATGTTGGCTAAAGTCTTCTTCATAGTCACTACTAGAATACTACAATTTCAGTGTGCAAAAGTAGCGTATTTGGTGGAGTTTTATGCGGTTTGTCGTATGGAAAAAACTTATCGATGTGTTAAGGTCCTTTCAAGAAAGTTGAAAGTTAGCTATGAGGGCCGCTACGTGCTTGCGAACTTTTCCGTAGGACGTTCTCACCAGTTCGTGAATATCTTCTCTTTTCTCGATCTCGCGTCTTTTTTCAGTAGCATTCATCATCTACAAAGGTAGCTGTTTGAATGGTTGTGCGGTAATGTTTACTTTAGCTCCATGATCAACGTATGCATCATCGGTAGCGGCAATGTGGCCTTTCATCTACATCAGGCGTTCACTCGGTCAAAAGCCATTGAAGTACTTCAGATCTTTAGTCGAGGACCAGCGGCAATTCAATCTGCGGACAAGGTCAGGATCATTGATGACTATAAGGACTTGACCGTAGCTGACATCTACGTGATCGCAGTATCTGATGATGCTGTTCCGGGGGTCGCCAAACTGCTTCCCTTTCAAGATCGCCTGGTGGTGCACACATCAGGAAGTGTTCCTTTAGATGCGCTTGCCGATAAGAACCGACGTGGTGTCTTCTATCCGCTGCAAACCTTCAGCAAGGAACGAGCACTTGACCTCAATAAAGTTCCCGTCTGTGTAGAAGCAGAGCGACCAGAGGATCTAAAGACACTGTCATCACTGGCAAAGAGTATCTCGGACAATGTCCATTTCATTGATTCGGGGCAACGAAAGGCACTACACCTAGCCGCAGTCTTTGTGAACAACTTCGTCAATCATCTCTATCAAATTGGAAGTCGCCTCTGTGAGCGACACAATATTCCATTCGAAGTACTACAACCCTTGATCAAAGAGACTGCACAAAAAATCGTTTCGCTGTCACCTGAAGATGCACAAACAGGGCCTGCGCGGAGAAACGACCAGAAAACCATTGAAAAACACCTAGCTTTGCTCTCCGAAGAAAAACATAAGGAAGTCTATCAGCTACTCACCGAAACCATCCAATTACATTATGGAAGAAAAGAGCTATAAAGAATATCTTGAGCACATCACTACGTTTGTCTTTGACGTAGACGGCGTACTGACCGATGGCGGATTGATCATTACGACCGATGGGCAGATGTATCGCCAAATGAATACCAAGGATGGTTATGCCCTAAAAATGGCTCTTGAAAAAGGGTACAACATTTGTATCATTTCGGGCGGCACCAACGAGGGAGTCCGTTTGCGGTTGAGGTCATTGGGCATCACCGATATACATCTCGACGCTCACATCAAGGATGAAGTGTTGAACGAGTATTTTGACATCTACAACATCAAATCCGAGAATACGCTATACATGGGCGATGACATCCCAGACCTCCCTGCCATGAAGATGGTAGGCCTACCTACTTGCCCGAATGATGCGGTTGCCGAGGTTAAATATCATTGCAAGTACATTTCACATAAAAAAGGAGGCAAGGGTTGTGTGCGAGATGTTATAGAGCAAGTAATGAAGGTACAAGGCAAATGGAACCTTGACTTCGATGCTGCAAATGCGTAGTCAGTTTCTCAGTAAGATCATCAAGCAATCCAGAATTCCAACAATCGTAAAGATCCAAATATCTAACAATCAACCATCATCAACTACTTAAAACTCATACGGTTCCCTAATCTACTGATGATCGCTGGCACGCAATGCCTTTTCAAGATGTTCGTGGTAGATCCTTTATTGGTTACCTCAGCTTTGACTTACCGACAATTTGTGCTATTGGTATTTGCTACTGTCTGTATTGCTGCTGCTGGTTACATCATCAATGATATCGAGGACACCAAAGCAGACGAGATCAACAAGCCCGAAAAAGTAGTGGTTGGCAAGACCATCAAAGAGAGCCATGCATTTATTATGTACATGGCCTTGAATATTCTTGGGGTCATCTTTGGTGTATATCTCGCCAATATGGTAGGTAATCGGGGCTTGGCCATCGTATTTGTAATTATTTCAGGAATCTTGTATGCATACGCCACACAGATCAAAGAAATTATTATCATGGGAAACTTTCTCGTGTCTGCCCTAGTGGCCATGACCATCATCATCATAGGTATGTTCGATGTTTCACCCATACAAGACATCTCGAATGCTTCAGAGACAACCCTCGTCTTTAAGATCATTTACGTCTATGCGTTGTTTGCATTGCTTGTGAATTTCATTAGGGAGCTTATCAAGGACATTGAAGATGTTAAAGGCGATCATGTGGCCGGTATCAAGACTTTGCCCATCGTCTTAGGTAGACAACGCGCTGCTAAAATAGCTTCGGCGTTAGCCATATTGACAGCTGGAGTTATCTTCTACTTTGTATATCAATATCTATATGATCAGCCTTGGGCCGTGGCTTATGTGCTGCTATTGGTCATGGCACCGCTACTTTATTTCAGTTTTAAGGCTTGGCAGGTAGAAAATCAAAAAGAGCTGTCAATGCTCAGCACCTTGCTTAAACTGATCCTGCTCTTCGGAATGTTCTCAGTAGCTGCTATTTACTTCATTTTACACTGGAAATGACATGCTTAGAAAGTTGCTTCAGCACAAAAACATCATTCTCGCTTCTGGTTCACCCAGAAGACAGCAGTTCTTCAAAGACCTTGATATCGATTTTGAAGTTCGAGTGAGGTCGGTCGATGAAGTCTATCCACATACGCTCTATAGGGCAGAGATCTCAGACTATCTAGCTCGATTGAAGGCAAGTCCTTTTGATGGAGAACTAACAGACAAGGACATTCTGATCACTTCAGACACCATTGTTTGGCATGAAGGCAAGGCGCTGGGCAAACCAAAAGATGCAGCCGAAGCCTTTGCGATGCTTCGCTCCATGTCAGGCACTTCGCATGAGGTCTTCACATCGGTATGCTTCACCACGTCCGCCTTGCAAAAAACCGTCAATGCTTGCACCAAGGTATTCTTCAGACCGCTTTCGGATGAAGAGATCCGTTATTACATAAAAGTCTGTGAACCTTTCGACAAGGCCGGCGCCTATGGCATTCAGGAATGGGTTGGCAACATCGCCGTTGAAAAGATCGAAGGTTCCTATGTGAACGTCATGGGCATGCCTGTACATCTTGTTTACAAAACGTTAACGGAGTTCGTTTCCTGATGATGAATGCCTAACTTTACCATCTAAAGCCATTATCATGTCGTTCTACAAATTCCTGGCAGGCATTTTTGCTTGCTTGCTATTCACAGGATGCAAACAAGCTACAGAACTTGAGTCGAAGGAATTAGCCTTGGCTGAAACTCCTAAAGTGCCCGAGAACAATGAAAATGAGGCCGTAAAGCCCACTTCCAGGCAGTTCAATGACTACTGGTATGCGGGTGAGGCCGAAATATCGTCGTACAACCTAAAACAAGCCCGTTATGGCGAAGTCCGAGAGGGTAAAGCTGTTCTCGTGTTTGTCACGGAACCCTTTTCTGTAAAGCAGCAGGTGAAGTCAGACAATCCAAATGATGAGGAAAGCGTTTCCGTCCTGAAACTCAATGCGACCAAAAACTTCAACACAGGCATCTATCCGTATAGCATCATGAGCAGTTCGTTCTACCCGGTCTCTAACGACCAACATGGCGCCAAGGTCACGACTACGGTACAAGAATGGTGTGGTCATGTTTTCACACAGATCAACAATCGCGAACAATTCGAGGTCATGAGTCGTTCGTATTTTCAAAGCGAAGGCGACCAAGATTTCACCCTCGACAAGACTTATATGGAAAATGATGTCTGGCAACAAATTCGCATTGACCCCAGATCCCTTCCAATTGGCAAGTTAAGAATGATTCCTTCGCTAGAATATTGCAGATTGAAGCACATCCCTATAAAAGCCTATGAGGTTGAAGCTAGTATTGATGGTGAAGACAATGAGCTTTACTATAATCTCTTCTATCCAGAGCTAGATAGAATGTTGTTCATTACATTCCGATCAGAGTTTCCTCATATTATAGAGACATGGAAAGAAAGCTATGTCAGTGGATTTGGAAAGAATGCCAAAAAAATGGGAGCCGAAGCGCATCGCATCAAGACAATTAAGTCACCCTATTGGCAGAAAAATTCAAATGCTGACCTATCTTTGCGCCAAACCTTAGGCTTGGAGTGATCAGTATGAAAGATTTCTTTTTAGAGAACAGGTCAGAGTTCATTTGGAGTGGTGCCACGCTCCTCTTATTGCTTATCGTACGTCTGACCATCCGACAGGCAGTAAAGAAAGTAGGACAGCGAAGCGAATACAACGAAGTACGCATCAAACTTACCGGAAAGTACTTCAACATCTTCTTTTTCACCATAGTACTCGCTGCCTTGTTTGCGATCTGGGGTGTAGAACTAGAATCGTTGGGTGTATTTCTTTCGTCTGTGTTCGCCGTGATCGGTATTGGTCTCTTTGCCATTTGGTCTATCTTGAGCAATATCACTTCGGGTGTGATCATGTTCTTTACCTTCCCTTTCAAAGTGGGCGATAAGATCAGGATACATGACAAAGACCATCCTATCGAGGCTACCATCATCGACATCAAGGCGTTCCACCTCTATCTAGAAACTGACCAGGGCGAGTTCATTACCTACCCTAATAACCTTATGCTTCAAAAAGCAGTTTCACTGGTAAAGAAAGATGCTTTTCTAGACGAAGAAGGAAGCCATGCAGGCTAAACGTTAAAGAATCGCTAAACACTGCGCCTTCCAGAGGCAATCTCCTATCTTTGAGAAGACACTAACTAACGCTCATCATGCGAAAACCGTACAGTTTTCTCTTATTCCTTGTGTTCTCATTATTCTTGAAAGCACAAGCACCTGAAAAGCCTGCTTCTACAGACATTTACGAAAAAGTTCAGAAACTCAATTTCTTGGGTTCGGCCATGTACATCGCGGCACATCCCGATGACGAGAACACAAGGCTCATTGCTTATCTCGCCAACCACATAAAGGCACAAACCGCTTATCTGTCGTTGACCAGAGGTGACGGCGGGCAAAACTTGATCGGCCCAGAATTGCGGGAACTACTAGGAGTTCTCCGTACACAAGAACTGTTGGCGGCACGTCGTGTCGATCGTGGCAAGCAGCTCTTTTCGCGCGCAAACGATTTTGGTTTTTCAAAACATCCGGACGAAACCCTGTCTATTTGGGACAAGAGTTTGGTAATGAGTGACATGATCAGAGCGATCCGCACCTTTAAGCCCGATGTGATCATCAACCGTTTTGACCACCGTACGCCAGGTAGCACACATGGGCACCATACAGCTTCTGCCATGATGAGTTTTGAAGCCTTCGATATTGCAGGAAACCCTTCCAAATATAAAAATACAGGTAAGCCATGGCAACCCAAGCGCTTGTTCTTCAATACGTCATGGTGGTTCTATGGTGGTCGGGAAAATTTTGAAAAGGCAGACAAATCCAACATGCTTAGCGTTGATGTGGGTGTTTACTATCCGTTGAAAGGAAGATCAAACAACGAGATCGCCGCATTGGCCAGCAGCCAGCACTTGTGCCAGGGTTTTGGCCGCTTGTCTACCAGAGGAAGTCAACCAGAGTATATAGAACTATTGAAAGGCGACCTTCCAAAGGACAAGAACAACATATTCGATGGTATCAATACCACTTGGACACGTGTGCAGGGTGGAAAGGCCATTGGCGCGATTCTCGAAGATGTTGAACAAAATTTCAGCTTCAAGGATCCTGCCACCCACATCCCAAAGCTGATGGAAGCCTATCAATTGATCGAAACTCTTGAAGATGAACATTGGAAGACCATCAAACTAAAAGAGATCAAAGACATCATCGTTGCATGTAGTGGGCTGTATCTCGAAGCAACGGCCAACGATGCATCGACCTATCCCGGCGGAACCGTAACAGTTGCCCTTGAAGCCTTGAATCGAAGTGATGCCGACATAGCCCTAAAAAGTATTGCATTCAACAACGGTGCCACTACTTTTCAACTAGATAAGGAACTAAAGAACAATCAGAAAGTCAATGAAGAGAAAGAGGTCATGGTAACTGATGACAGTAGTTTCACTTCACCATATTGGTTACTAGCACCAAGTACTTTAGGCATGTACACAGTAGCTGATGAAGCGTTGATAGGGAAACCCGAAACACCAAGGAATCTAATAGCATCGATCGCTATGAGCATCCATGGCAAGCCCATCGATATTGAGCGAGAGGTTGTATGTCGCTACTCGAAACCTGACAAAGGTGAATTGTACAAACCTTTTGAGGTGCTTCCTAAGGTCACTGCCAGCATCCCCAACAAAGTGAACATCTTTGCCAACGGCGCTTCCAAGGAGGTCCCTGTAACCATCAAAGCTGGGAAGGCCGACCTTAGTGGTTCCGTGAAATTGGCCTATCCCAATGACTGGCAAGTATCACCTTCTTCTATAGCATTCGACATCAAAAACAAAGGAGAAGAAAAGATCGTCTCCTTTACCGTAACACCTCCGTCAGCACAAAGCGAGGGGAAGATCTCTCCTATTGTCGAGGCCAATGGCAAGTCATATACCCACGAACTGGTCGAGATCGGCTATGAGCACATTCCGTTTCAGTCTGTATTACTCCCATCCGAAGCCAAAGTAGTAAAGCTAGACATCCAGAAGGCAGGTGAAAACATCGGCTACATTGCCGGAGCAGGAGATGCCATCCCAGAGAGCCTAAAGCAGATCGGCTATAATGTCGTGACCATTGCTCCTGAAGAAATCGACAAGACCGACCTTGAGAAGTTCGATGCGATCGTTCTGGGCATTCGGGCATACAACGTAGTGGATGCACTGAAGTTCAAACAACCACATCTTTTAGATTACGTGCAGCAAGGTGGTACCATGATCGTACAATACAACACCAGTGGGCGTTGGCGGAAAACCAGGGTCATGGCGCCTTTCGACCTTAAAATATCCCGCGACCGTGTTACGGATGAAAACGCACCGGTATCGATCATCGCCAACGGCCATTCACTCGTTAACTTCCCAAACAAGATCACTGAAAAAGATTTTGATGGCTGGGTGCAAGAGCGAGGGCTTTACTTCCCAAATGAGTGGAGTGATGACTACACTCCTATCCTGTCCACGAATGACAAAGGAGAAAGTGCCAAAACCGGTAGCCTATTGGTAGCCAAATATGGGGAAGGGCATTACATCTATACTGGGCTGAGTTTCTTTAGAGAATTGCCCGCAGGAGTGCCTGGCGCTTATCGTCTTTTCACCAACATGCTATCGATAGGTAAGAATCAAGTATCTACTAAAAAGGTCAAAGGATGAAGAACAAGTTACAATGGAAAAAGATGTACAGCATCGTACTGATTGCCAATGCATTGTATATATTTCTCTTCTATCTGATCACTTCAACTTTCGCCTAGCATGCAAGCATTAGACTGGATCGTTCTCATCACCACGATGATCGGCATTGTGGCCTATGGCATCTGGAAGACCAGAAAGAACAAAGGCATTGAAGACTACATCAAAGGCGGAAGCAACACCAAATGGTGGACCATTGGGCTTTCCGTGATGGCAACCCAGGCCAGTGCCATCACTTTCCTTTCCACTCCTGGACAGGCCTTCAATGACGGCATGGGCTTTGTGCAATTCTATTTTGGTGTACCCATCGCTATGGTCATCATCTGCCTGGTGTTCATCCCATTGTACCATCGTCTGAACGTCTACACGGCCTACGAATTTCTCGAAGGGCGTTTCGATCTAAAGACGAGAACGTTGGCAGCCATTCTGTTCTTGATACAACGGGGATTAGCCGCAGGAATCACCATCTTCGCTCCTGCCATTATCCTCTCTGCCGTTCTGGGATGGGAACTGCCCCTGTTGATCCTCGTTATCGGCATCAGTGTGATCTTGTATACCGTAACAGGCGGGACCAAAGCAGTCAATGTCACCCAAAAGCAACAGATGCTCATCATTTTTATGGGCATGATCATCACCTTTGTGATCGTATCGCAGAAACTACCCGAGGGAATCAATTTCAGCAATGCGCTACAGATCGCGGGCGCCAGTGATAAGATGCAAGTGCTGGACTTCTCCTTCGACCTGAACAATCGCTATACCTTTTGGAGTGGTATCATTGGCGGATCGTTCTTGGCACTCTCTTATTTTGGAACAGACCAAAGTCAGGTGCAACGATACCTATCCGGGAGATCGGTGCAAGAGATGCGTTGGGGATTACTTTTCAACGGGTTGTTGAAAGTGCCCATGCAATTCTTCATTTTGCTAGTGGGCGTCATGGTGTTCGTATTCTATCAATTCAACCAAGCACCCTTGAGTTTTAACCCGATGGCTGCTGAAGCAGTGGCAAATTCACAGTATGCGACCGAGTATCAAAATTTAGAAGAAGAGTTACTCCTTATTCAAAAGCAAAAGAAAACCATTGGCTTGGCCCTTGCAGGCACAGCACCCGAAAGTGAGCATCATTTTGAAGAAAATTTTTCCAAGAGTCAAATGGCCGAACTAGAAGTACAAGAAAAAGCATTACGATCTAGAGCAGGGGACATCATCGGTGCGGCCGATGAGGATATAGAGACCAACGACAAAGACTATGTCCTCCTTCTCTTTGTACTGAACAACCTGCCTAGAGGACTGATAGGCCTGTTACTGGCTGTCATCATCTTTGCCGCCATGTCTTCTACCGCTTCGGAACTCAATGCATTGGGAACCATCAGTGCCATTGACCTTTACAAGCGGAATGTGAGTGAAAAGACCGAAGCGCACTATGTAAAGGTTTCCAAGACTTTGACGTTGATCTGGGGCATCATCGCCATCATTTTTGCCAATTTCGCTTCTTTGGTAGAGAACCTCATACAATTCGTAAATATCATTGGATCTATCTTCTACGGAAATGTATTGGGCATCTTTCTTATAGCTTTCTTTGTGAGATTTGTGAGAGGCAAGGCCGTTTTTTGGGCTGCCATCATCACACAGGTCTTTTTGTTCGTCTTTTTCTACTACGCCATCTATAGCTTAGAACAACAAGGAGAAGAGCCATTGATGAGTTTCTTGTGGCTCAACTTTGTAGGTTGCATCGTAGTGATGGGATTGGCTATCTTGCTACAAGTATTCATGCCCAATAGAGAAGCAAACAGCCTTGACACAGCAGACACCTGATCATCGTACGATCCGCTGGGGAATTCTAGGCTTGGGGAAGATCGCTCACGAATTTGCCCATGACCTTGCCATCATTCCTAGTGCTGAGTTGATTGCAGTAGGTTCTCGTTCACAGGAACGCTCGCAAGCATTTGCCCAACAATACAACGTGCCAAATGCCCACGACAGTTATGCCTCTTTAGCCAAAGACCCCAATGTGGATGCCATCTACATTGCTACACCCCATGCTTCGCATTGTGAGAACACCCTGTTGTGCCTTCAACATCAAAAAGCGGTACTCTGCGAGAAGCCATTTGCCATGAATTTGAGCGAGGTTGAAAAGATGATCACTGCTTCCAAGGAAAATAATACATTGCTCATGGAAGCACTTTGGACACGCTTCTTGCCCAACTTTCAGTATGTGCTAGACATTGTTGAGAGTGAAAAATATGGCAAACCCTTGAAGCTAGAAGCAGACTTCGGCTTTGCCGTTCCTTTTGACGCCACTTCTCGCCTATTCAATAAATCACTTGGTGGTGGCAGTTTGCTGGATATTGGCATCTATCCTGCATTCTTGGCACTTTCTACCCTGGGATATCCTGATGTGATAAAAGCCAGTACAGAGTTTGGAAGAACTGGAGTGGATG
The DNA here is from genome assembly GCA_028284745.1 of Flavobacteriaceae bacterium. GTDB lineage: Bacteria > Bacteroidota > Bacteroidia > Flavobacteriales > Flavobacteriaceae > JANQRC01. The sequence goes on along the minus strand of JANQRC010000013.1, from coordinate 34,571 downwards.
AACGCTGTGATATTGAATTTGATTATGACGCTGGTGCAAGGGCAACATTGAAGAGCACTTTTCGCGAGACCACACCCACACAGGCCATTCTTCACTTTGAAAAGGCCAAAGTCATTATGAACACAAACTTCTATCAGTTTTCGTCTGTAAGTATTGAAACTGCTACCAAAACCCAGATAATATCCTTCGACAAGAAAGGAACTGGGTACTATCTTGAGGCTTTACACTTCAACGAATTGCTCCGCAGTGGGCATACCGAAAGCCCTTTGATGTCGTTCGACCTCAGTAGAAAACTCATGAAGCTGCTGGACGAGATTCGAGGTATCATTGGATTGGAATATTAGCATAGTGTCATTCCGACATGAGCATGACCATTGAGGAATCTCAAGAGATTTAGCGCTGCTGAGAACCTAACGGTTTCTCAGTCATTGCATTCCTTCGAAACGACATAACAAAAAAACCCGCCAATGACGGGTCAATTCGTAATTCTTCATTCTAAGTTGAACCTACATGGCCCCCCATTCTCTTAGGGAATCCTTGTTCATCTTTACGTAGTCTGCATTGCCTGCTTTTTCTGCCAACTCTAAAGATCGTTTGGCAGCCGCAATAGCACCTTTGGCATTACCCGCTTTAGCATGAATCAACGATTGCTGGCGCAAATACCAAAAGCGAGGCTTGTCTTTGGTCATTTCAACTGCCTTGTCTATCCACATCTTTGCCTTTTCGATGTCCTTACCTTCTTGAAGGTAGTATACAGCAGATGAGAAATAGTCTCCGGCGCCAGGACCACCCATTACTTTAGCAATGCTTTCCTCGACAGCGGCATCAGTAGGCACTTCAAACTTAAGTCCCACATATACGTCTTCCCATAGCATCCCGATGACGGCAGAATTGTTGGTCAAGTCATCAAAGGTCATGGTATACGTCTCAACCTTTACAGGCATTTTAATGACTTCTGCGGAAGCCTTTACAGCAACTTTGCTGTCATCCCACTCTCTCGGCGTTCCCCAATTGCTAGCATCACTATACAGGATGACCTCCCAGCTGCTTTCACCTGGTTTGGTGTAAATGGCATACTCGCCTTTTTTCAATCCTGTTCCTGCGATCGTCACATCGGTGCTGAAAGAGATCTTGGTATTCGCATTAGCCCCCGTACGCCAAAGTCTTCCATAGGGAACCAAGTCTCCAAAAATAGTTCTTCCCTTCATACTTGGGCGTGAATATTCTAGGGTTACATCTGTCAATCCAACCTTCTGTTCTACTTTAGAGAAAGGGCTAGGTTGCGGTGTGGTCACCTGTGCATTTAGCGTCAAGGCAGCTAGGAATAGCACAGAGAGAAAAGCTAGTTTTTTCATGAAAGTTAGTGTTATCTGTTAATGAACAGCTAAGGTACGCATATTGAAATGTGGGCATTGTTAACGAATCCTTAAAATAGAAATCGTCAGAACTAGTATTTTTGCATGCAGTATGAAACGATACATTTCCGAATTCATTGGGACCTTCTGCATGGTCTTCTGCGGAACAGCGGCCATGGCCATCAATGAGGTTACAGGTGGAATTACACATCCGGGCGTGGCAGTTACATGGGGATTGATCGTCATGGCCATGATCTATGCTTTCGGCGAGATCTCTGGCGCTCATTTCAATCCAGCCGTAACCTTGGGGTTTGCGTACGCTAAAAAATTTCCTTGGAAGGAAGTGCCCAAATATAGCGTTATCCAGACCGTGGCTGCCATCGCAGCCAGTGCTTTGGTCATTATGCTTTTCCCAAAAAGTGAATTCATCGGTGCTACCATACCTACCGTAGAGGCTTGGCGCGCCTTTATTTTAGAATTTTTACTAACGTTCATATTAATGGTGGTCATCATTAATGTCTCTACCGGCAGCAAAGAAGTTGGCGTCATGGCTGGTATTGCCATCGGTGGTGTCATTCTTTTAGAGGCCATGTTTGCTGGCCCCATCACCAAAGCCTCCATGAACCCGGCGAGATCTCTTGGACCTGCTTTGGTCTCGGGTCACTTTGAACATTTATGGCTATATCTTACAGCTCCCTTTATGGGTAGCTTATTGGCCGTTGTAAGCTGTAAACTGGTAAAGGATGATCAGTGCTGCAACGAGGAGTGTTAAATTTGTTTAACAATTAATATTTTTCGTTAAACAAATTTCATTGTAACTTTGAAGAAAAGTTGTGATGAAACTTTATCAATTGCACACCAAGCAGAAACTTCCCATTAGTGTTGAAGAAGCTTGGGACTTCCTATCCAATCCTAGTAATCTGGAAAAAATAACTCCCGATATGGGTTTCGAAATTCTGTCAGGGGCTGATAAGCCTATGTTTGCAGGCCAGATCATACAATACACTGTCTCACCTTTTCCTGGCATAAAAACGAAATGGGTCACAGAGATCACCCATGTAAAGGACAAAGAGTTCTTTGTCGATGAACAACGTTTTGGCCCCTACTCACTCTGGCACCATAAACATTTTTTAAAAGAGATAGAAGGTGGTGTTGAAATGGAGGATATTGTAGATTACAAACTACCTTTTGGCTTCCTAGGACGTATCATGCATTCATTGGTGATCAAGCACAAGCTAAAAAGGATCTTTGAATATCGAGAGAAGAAATTGATAGCACTTTTCGGGGAATTCGAAAATCAGATAAAAGTCATCCAGATGAAGTCTATTTAGCATGAAACACATCTTACTCATTGGCGGTTCTCACGGAATTGGCAACCACATTGCTGCATTGCATGCAAACGACCATAAAGTTTTCATTGCCTCAAGAAGCCAAGAACAACTCCCAAAGGGCACGACCCACATTCCTTTTGATGTATTGAATGACAACATTGAAGATGCATATCTCCCAGAAGACCTAGATGGGTTTGTCTATTGCCCTGGAAGCATTAACCTGAAGCCTTTTAGAATGCTCTTTGAAGATAGCTTCAAGGCTGATATGGACATAAATTTCTTTGGAATGGTTCGCGTGCTAAAGCACATCTTACCAAAGATGAATGTAGGCGGAAGCATCGTACTCTTTAGTACTGTAGCAGTGCAAACAGGCATGCCTTTTCATACCAGCGTTGCAGCGGCCAAAGGAGCCATCGAAGGGTTTGCACGTTCTTTAGCCGCAGAAAATGCACCGAAATTGCGAGTAAATGTCATTGCACCTTCGCTTGTCGATACACCACTTGCCAGACGATTATTGAATAACGATGCAAAGCGCGAGAAGATGGGTGAACGCCACCCCTTGAAGCGTGTTGGCAAACCAAATGACATTGCAAAAGCTGCCTCTTACCTCCTAAGTGATGATAGTAGCTGGATCACTGGGCAGGTGTTAGGTGTTGACGGTGGTCTCTCTTCCTTAAATTTGAGTTGATGGATCAACCTATCAACATCTTCTGGTTCCGACGCGACCTTCGTCTGGATGATAACACGGGTTTAATAGCAGCACTTAAAGGCAACTATCCTGTGATGCCTGTCTTCATTTTTGATACCGAGATCCTTGAGAAGCTTCCAAAGAATGATGCGCGGGCTACTTTTATTCATGATACGCTTCAAAAGATGCGAAGTGAGCTTCAAGATGAGCATCGAAGTTCGCTGGCCATATTCAGCGGCACACCCCAAGAGGTATTTGCTCAACTAGTTGAGGACCATGATATTGCTGCAGTCTATATCAACCATGACTATGAGCCCTATGCCAAGAAGCGAGACAAAGAGATTGAGGACCTACTAAGTAGGCATGAGATCGACCTCTTCACGTTTAAAGACCAAGTGGTCTTCGAGAAGACCGAAGTGGTCAAGGATGATGGTAATCCCTATGTGGTCTACACGCCCTACATGCGAAAGTGGAAGGAAACGTTTCGCAATTCAACGCTATTGGTCCAAGACATTGCACCACATCTGCCAAAGCTTGTACAAGGTCAAGATCTACCGAACCTTACGTTGTCAGATATCGGTTTTGAACGCGCTGGTATCAAAGTGCCAGAGTACGATGCTACACCTATGCTGATCCAAGAATACGAAGCCACTCGAAACTTTCCCGCCAAAGACCAAACATCAAGATTAGGGCCACATCTTCGTTTTGGTACAGTAAGCATCAGAAAGATGATGAAAAAAGCCCTGGCTGAAGAGAATGAGACCTTTTGGAACGAACTCATCTGGCGAGAATTCTTTATGCAAATATTGTGGCACTTCCCACATACGGTGAACAAGGCTTTCAAACCGAAATATGATCGTATCGAGTGGCGAAACAATGAAGAGGAGTTTAAAAAGTGGTGTGAAGGCAGAACAGGCTACCCGCTTGTAGATGCAGGCATGCGGCAGTTGAACCAAACAGGCTTCATGCACAACCGCGTGCGCATGCTGACTGGGAGCTTCTTATGCAAACACTTGCTGATCGACTGGCGATGGGGAGAAGCTTATTTCGCAGAGAAGCTACACGATTATGAGATGGCCAGCAATGTGGGCAACTGGCAATGGGTGGCAGGCTGTGGCGTGGATGCTGCTCCCTACTTCCGTATCTTCAATCCAACAACACAGATCAAGAAGTTTGACCCAGCCCACCAATACATTGCAAAATGGGTGCCCGACTACCAAGAATTGACCTACCCACAACCAATGGTAGACCACAAGATGGCACGTGAAAGGTGTTTGGACGTTTACAAAAAAGCCTTGGCATAGTGTGAAGCTCGCGCTGAGAGCCCTACCGGATGTGCTTTTTGGTAAATTCTCGTAAATTTGAGGCCAGTCATTTGAAAATCATTATTTATGGAGATCAAGAAGGTGAATTTGGCCGAAAAACTAAGCTTGATAGACGAGCATTGGTCACCAAAGATCGTTGGCGCATTGAACGGACAATTTGTTAAGATCGTCAAGTTCAAAGGAGAGTTCATAATGCACAGACACGAACAAGAAGACGAACTCTTTTATGTCATCGATGGTATCTTATTCATTGAATTGAAAGACAAGGTATTAGAATTGAAGACAGGAGAATTTGTCATCATCCCTAAAGGTGTAGCGCACAAACCCTATGCCCACGAAGAAGTAAGTGTGATGCTCTTTGAACCCGCATCAACATTAAACACGGGAGATATTGAAAATGAGCGGACCGTATCTGATCTAGATAGAATTTAAAAGACCCAGTACTATATTAACGACGATCAGTCATCGATCTTGAGCACCAATACACCTAGTGGTGGCAGTGTAAGTTCTGCCGAGAATTCACGCCATTGCCACTCTTTTTCTTCAATAGCAACCGTGCCATTGCTAACGCCGCTACCTCCATATCTCTCATCATCAGAGTTAAAAGCCTCTTGTAAGGCACCTTTTCTAGGCAATCCCAAGCGATAGTTGTTTCTAACTACAGGAGTCATGTTACACACTACGACCAGGTCGTTCTCTTCGTCGTGCCCCTTGCGTAAGTATGACATGACCGAGTTTTCAGCATCGTTGTGATCTATCCATTCAAAACCTTCACCTGAAAATTGTTTCTCGTACAGAGCGGGCTGCTTTTTATACAGCAAGTTAAGGTCTGACACCAAATCTTTGATGCCGCTATGATACCCATAGGTCAGCAAATGCCAGTCTAAGCTATGTTGAAAATCCCATTCGTTATATTGACCAAATTCACCCCCCATGAACAATAGATTCCCTCCTGGGTGTGTGTACATGTAACTATACAATAGCCTCAAGTTTCCAAAGCGTTGCCATTCATCACCAGGCATTCGCCCCAAGATCGAATTCTTCCCGTACACCACTTCATCATGGCTCAATGGAAGCATGAAGTTCTCCGTGAACGCGTAGGTCATACTGAAAGTGATGTCGTTCTGATGATGACGTCGGTAGATGGGTTCTTTCTTGAAATACTCTAAGGTATCGTGCATCCAGCCCATCATCCACTTCATTCCAAAACCCAGCCCTCCAATAAACACCGGTTTCGTTACCATTGGAAACGCAGTAGACTCTTCGGCAATGGTCTGCACACCTTCATAATTGGTATACACGGCCTCGTTCATTTCTCTCAGGAAAGAGATCGCCTCAAGGTTTTCTCTACCCCCAAACTCGTTAGGCTCCCATTCGCCATCTCCCCTCGAATAGTCTAGATACAACATCGAAGCCACCGCATCTACTCGCAGTCCGTCGGCATGGAAACGGTCTAGCCAAAAAAGCGCATTACTGATCAAGAACGAACGCACCTCATTTCTTCCGTAGTTGAAGATCAGACTCTTCCAGTCTGGATGATAACCTCTTCTACGATCTGGATGTTCGTATAGGTCTGAACCGTCGAAGAAACCAAGCCCGTGTGCATCTTCTGGAAAGTGTGAAGGTACCCAATCCAAGATAACGCCAATATCGTTCTGGTGTAGGGTATCTACCAACTGCATGAATTCTTCTGGTGTGCCAAAGCGCGATGTAGGTGCAAAATAACCCGTAAGCTGATAACCCCACGAAGGGTCATAGGGATATTCCATGATCGGCATAAATTCTACATGGGTGAAATTCATTTCCTTGACATACGCTACCAGGTCATCTGCCAACTCTAGGTACGTCAATGGCCTGTCCTCTTTAACATTTCGCTTCCAAGAGCCCAGATGCACTTCGTACACTGAGTAAGGTTTGTCCAGACCATTCTTGTCTTTGCGATAGCCCATCCAATTCTTGTCTTTCCAGGTGTAGGTATGTTCCCAGATAATGGAAGCAGTCTGTGGCGGATGCTCGGCACGCAATGCGTAGGGGTCAGCCTTTTCGGTCTTGATGTCGTTGTGGTGCGAATGGATCTTGTATTTGTAGCGCATGCCCTTTTTAGCAGCTGGAATAAAACCTTCCCAAATACCAGAAGCGTCCCAACGAACGTTTAGCGAATGTTCGCCTTCGATCCAATAATTAAAGTCCCCGATCACAGAAACCGCTTTTGCCGAAGGTGCCCACACTGCAAAATAAGTGCCCTCTTCACCATCTACCTCTACGAGATGAGAGCCCATTTTCTCGTAAAGACGGTAGTGTTTTCCTGCTTTAAAAAGGTCAATGTCGAAATCTGTAAACAGACTAAATGGGATCACGTTGCTCATGGTCTTGTTGGTTTTATTCTGAAGTGATGGAGGCGATCCCTTCTAGCGGAATTACCGCCCATCTTGGTCGGGCGTTCATCTCGTAGCCCAATTCGTAAACTGCTTTTTCAAGCATAGAATATTTAAGCATAAAGACGCGCTCTTGGTTATAGCCGATGTTCAAGTTAGCTTGTTGAATGCTCTCTGTATATGTTTGCAAGAACACACCGATGAAATAACGATACAGTACCTCACCTGCTTTAAAAAGTTGCTGCTGCCCATAGGGATACTTCTCGCCATTGTTGAAGATGGTGGCATAGATCGCATAGTGAAACGAACGGAATAGGCCAGCAACATCCTTCAGTGGCGGTTGTTTCACTTTTCTATCGCGAATGGTACTTTCGGGCTCGCCCTCAAAATCAAGAATGTAGAAATCCCCATCCTTCACCAGTATTTGCCCTAGATGGTAATCTCCATGTACGCGTATGCGTTCGCCCTTCAACTTGGTCCAATCGAAGTTCATGAGGCGTTTTCTGATCTTGTTCTTCTTCTCTAGAAACTGTTGGGCCAATTCTAGTGTCAACCCCTCTAGCTTGTGCATGTTATTCTCGACAATGTTCAACCGGTTCTGAAATTGATAGAGCAAGCGGTTCTTAAGCCAAACCTCATAATCTCCGTTGAAATGTTCAGGATGAAAGGCCGTATCCTCGAACTCTGAGCCAAGCGCGATGTGCATCTCAGCGGTGCGAAGTGCCATTTTTTGAAGCTTGAGAAAGATATTCAGCCCTGCCCAATCGATGATCTCCGGCGGCACATCCCCGATCTTCAATCTATCGAACAGTTGCGGGCAACACGGCAGGCGATCGATGTCGATATTCTTGTACTCCAAGTTGGCAAATACCTTATCTAGCTCATTGAGCATATACTCCCATGCATCACCCTCGTTTGGTACCAAATTTTGCATCAAAGCGATGGTGATCATAGACTGCTCGGAATCGATGATGTTGATACTACCTAGATAGGCAGGTGTATTCTTATAGCCTTTTTTATCAGAAAGGAATCGAGACATCTCGTAATCGGGATTCTTATTGGCATAGATTCGTCTAAAGAACTTGATCACACAGCGGTCATTGATAATGATCGAGGTATTGCTTTGTTCAACACCCATGAACCGAGACGACTCATAGCTTGTTTCCTTGAAATGCTCTCCTTTGTGATATTGTACGCGCGTGGTATCGTTAGGCTCTGCATTCATAATGCGCTCAAAGACCACCTTGCGAAAGGCTTCGAGATTAACAGCATCGATAAGGTAACCGCTTTGTCCGTTGATGCTCAAAGGAAGGATACGGTCCTTTTTCGCAAAGCTTTCGTCTGTGACGAAGGCAATAGGCAGAAAATAATGCTGAAAGAACGCCTCATTGAAATTGACCTCTAAGATCAATCCATAGTACATTTCCTCATTCCGCTTGATCCGGAAGTATTCGTTGAGCTCTATGTATTTCATGGTACTGGCCTTTCCGCCATACCAACGTTGTTTTACGATGTAATCTTCCAGTACTTCAGAAAGGAATGCTTTCACGAAATCTTGGTTGTCCATGAGTTCTTCCCACGGCACCTCGAAGTTGAAGGGCGGTTTTTGGCTGGATCGTTTTGCAGCGGCCATGATCACTTATGAACTTTGAACAGGTGAAACGGAAGCGCAGGTGGCAACTCGATAAAATTCCACTCTTTGTCCCAAACATAGCTACTGCCTGTGACCAGGTCTTCTACCCGTACTTGATGCCCCTGATGCACACCCAATTCGCCCAGTGGCAGTTGTACCCAACCGCTTTGGTTATAGTGCGGGTCTAGGTTCACGATCATGATCGTCTCATCTTGTCTGCTATCATCAAACTTGTAATACGCGATCAGCTCGTCATTCTCGACAGAAAGAAACTGGACATTGCTGGTCTGTTGCAATGAGGCATGGCCCTTGCGAATGTGATTGATCTTGGTCATCAGGGCACTCAACTTGTTCTCAACATTCCAATCCCAATGAGAAACTTGGTACTTTTCTGAATCCTGGTATTCTTCTTTACCTGGTACTGCCTCGTGCACCATTTGTTCGTACACAGGACCATACACTCCTGTGTTAGAGCTCAGTGTAGCCGCTAAAAAGTATTTGAACAAAAATGTGGCTTCGTTGCCACTTTGTAACGCCCACGGATTAATGTCTGGGGTATTTGGCCAGAAGTTCGGTCGAAAGAAATACTGTTGGTCTGTTTTGGTCAATTCCTCGACATATTCAATGAGCTCGTGCTTGCTATTTCGCCATGTGAAATAGGTATAGGATTGTGTAAAGCCCTGCTTGGCCAATTGATGCATCACCTTCGGTCGTGTAAATGCTTCCGAGAGGAACAGCACATCTGGATGTTTCTTCTTCACCTCAGCGATCAACCAACCCCAAAAATAGTAGGGCTTGGTATGTGGGTTATCTACACGGAAAACATTGATTCCGCATTCTTCGACCCAGTACAGCGCCGTATCTAGCATTTCTTTCCAAAGGTTCTTCCAATCCTTACTTTCAAAATAGATAGGAAGAATGTCTTGGTATTTCTTTGGTGGGTTCTCAGCGTACTGTACTGTACCATCTGGGCGCCATTTGAACCATTCAGGGTGTTCCTTTACCCAAGGATGGTCTGGTGCCGCTTGCAAGGCAAAGTCCATGGCTACTTCGATGCCCAGCTCTTTCGCCTTATTGACCACATTCTTAAAGTCTTCAACCGTTCCAAGTTCGGGATGAATGTCCTTATGCCCGCCATGTTTTGAGCCAATGCCCCATGGTGAGCCCACATCACCTTTTTGCGCTTCGGTGGTATTGTTCTTTCCCTTACGATTTACCTCGCCAATCGGATGAATCGGCGGAAAATACAAGATGTCAAAGCCCATTCTGGCTACACGAGCCAACAGTCGCTCACAATCCTTGAAAGTGCCGTGCACACCTGATTGCTCTGCAGCAGAACGAGGGAAAAACTCGTACCATGTACTGAAACGAGCGCGTTCTCTATCAACATATATTTTTAAGGGTTCACTCTCGTTGGCCAAGAACTTGTCAGGATATTTCGCAAACAGGTCATGAAGCTTTTCTGAGCGTGCCTCAGCAACTGCATGCAGATACTGTACCTCTTCTTTAAAAGTGACCATCAAGCCTTCCAGATAGGCTTTTTCGGCATCCGTAGCCCGTTTCTTTATTTTCTTTAGATATTCAATGCCCTCTAAAAGTTCTGATGCCACATGCTGGTTGTCATCTATCTTTCGCTCAATACCATGTTGCCAATTCAGCGCATGATCTACCCAACCCTCTATTTTATACTCGTAATAACCTTGTTTTTCAATTTGAAAAGAAGCCTGCCATGCATCATTCTCGGTAGGTTGCATACGCACTTCTTTCCATTTCTTGGCGTTTTCATGCTTGTAGCGCACAGAACATGCCACCACATCGTGCCCGTCCGAAAATACGTCGGCAGTTATATTCACATATTCTCCTACTACTCTTTTGATGGGATGAAGCCCTCCGTCTAGTTGCGGATAGACCTTTTCGATGACAGTTCTGCGTTGGTCTAGCATCTTCAGGTTTGGTTGGTTTTTGATTTTTTAAATATATAAAAAGCCGTAAAATAAATACCTTGCAAAAGGAAATTGTTTTACTATGCAAACCAAGCCCGACAACGGCCACCAACGATCAGCAAGAATTCCGAGAGCCATTGTGCACACGGGCAAGTTCCTGCAGTGGATCTCAAACGATCTTGCAGCACTTTACGGCATGCGCCTGTTTGTTTCTCCACTTCGGCATAAGATGCCAAAGCGCGAGTTTCACATGAACGAACAAAGCAAGCAGACCACTCACAAACTCCCCAATTCTTCAAAGGAAATCGTTGTATACGAGTATGGAGACAGCAAAAGCAAAGTCTTGTTGGCGCACGGATGGAGTGGCAGGGGCACACAATTGGTAAAATTCGCTGACGCATTGTTAAAAGTTGGTTTTTCTACTGTGAGTTTTGATGCACCTGCCCATGGGAAGGCCAAAGGAAAGACTACAAACATGCTAGATTTTATCGAGGCAATTCATTATATCGAAGAGCACTTTGGTCCTTTTGAAGGAGCCGTGGGGCATTCATTAGGCGGCATGTCACTTTTGAATGCCGTACGAGAAGGCCTGGCCATCAACCGATTGGTCACTATCGGGAGTGGTGACATTGTCACTGATATCGTTAAGAGCTTTACCGAACTTATAGCGCTAAGACCAGAAATAGCCGCATTGATGGTAACGAAGTTTGAGCATCGATTTGGTGGGAGAATGAATGATCACTCTGCTTCTTTGGCCGCTAAAGAGGTAGCGATCCCTGTTTTGGTGATCCATGACGAGAATGACACAGAAATTCCTGTAAGCAGTGCACACAACATACGTCAAAACCTCCGTAGTGGAGCATTGCTTATTACCAAAGGTCGTGGTCATAGAAAGATTCTGGGAACGCCTTCGGTAGTAGATGCTTCCGTAGATTTTATACTAAAAAACCGTGTTCCATGAAAAGAATGCTCTTATCCTTCATCGCACTGACTTTTATCACTTGCCAAGCACAGCAAAAGCAAGATTCTTCCTCTGCTTCAGCGCAAAAGACCGAAACAGCGTCCCAAAGTAACTACAAAGTCTCCAAAACGAACGCTGAGTGGAAGGCACAACTTACTCCGAAACAGTATCACATCTTGCGAAACGCAGGTACTGAATTTGCTTTTTCAGGTGCGTACGACAAGCACTACGAAAAAGGTGTGTACATTTGTGCTGGTTGTGGCTCGGAGCTCTATAGGTCCGAGCACAAATTCAACTCTGGCACAGGCTGGCCATCCTTCGATCGCGGTGTAGAGGATGCATTGGAGTTCGACGTAGACTATAAGATCGGTTATGCCCGTACCGAATTGAAATGTGCCACCTGTGGTGGGCACTTGGGGCATATGTTCAAAGACGGACCACGAGATACCACTGGCGAACGCCATTGTATCAATTCTGCGGCCTTGAGCTTTGTTCCTGCAAAAGACACTGAAACACAAAACCAACGATGAAAAAAACGCTTATCCTTTTCAGCCTGCTGATGTCTGGGATCTTACCTGCGCAAACAGAAGGCACTTTGTTAGTACTGAACAAATCCGATGATACGGTAGATCTCATCAACCTTTCCACAGGAAAAAGTGAATTGACGCTGCCTACAGGCGACGGTCCGCATGAGGTAGCTGTCTCACCCGACAGCCAATGGGCGGTCGTCACCAACTATGGCCGTGCTAACCACCCAGGCAATTCGCTTACAGTGATCGACCTCAACAAGAAAGAGGTTAAAAAGACACTGAATTTCGAATATCAAGCGCCACATGGCATTGAGTTCATTTCTGATCGCGATGTCTTAGTAACCTGCGAGCAAAGTAAGAAGTTGATCTTAGTCGATATTATTTCGGGAAAAGTTAAAAAAGCGATCAACACCGACCAAGAAACCAGTCATATGGTCGCTTACCATCCTGCTTCTAAAAGAGCCTTTGTTGCCAACATCCGCTCCAATAGTGTATCGGTGATCAACCTCAACAGCGATTCTTTGGAAAAGATCATCAACACTGGTCAAGGCGCAGAAGGCATCGCACTCTCAGCTGACGGCCAAGAGGTCTGGGTCACCAATCGTTCTGATGACACGGTAACCATATTGGATACAACTACTCTTGAAATAATCAATACGTTGAAATCTAAGGAATTCCCCATTCGCGCTAAAACGACAAGCGATGGGAAATATGCTTTAGTGAGCAATGCAAAGACAGGAGACGTTTCTATCTTTGATGCTGAAAACAAAGAGCTACTCAAGACCATTTCGATGGGCATCTCAGTAGAAGAAAAAGAAGCCTCTCGCCTATTCCAAGACTTTGATAAAAGTCCGGTTCCTGTCGGAATCTTAATTCACCCGAACAACCGATATGCTTACGTGGCCAACACCAATGCTGATATCATCACCATCCTAGACCTTCAAAGAATGGAAATTGCAGGTAGACTTACCGCAGGAAGAGAGCCCGATGGTCTCGGTATTATTCCCTAACTTCGAGGGATATGGAGAAGGATTCTTTAGAAAGCATCCGTAAGCTATTTCAATACTACAAAAGTTTGGGTGACAAAACATTGGTTACACTGAACGACCAAGAGGTCTTCTGGCAGCCCAATGCTGAAAGCAACAGCATAGCGGTCATCGTAAAACATATTTCGGGAAATATGTTGAGCCGTTGGACCAACTTCATGACCGAAGATGGCGAAAAGCCTTGGCGCGACCGCGACGGTGAATTCGAGGCAGACTATGTTTCGTTGGCCGAGATGAAAGCGCACTGGGAAGAAGCCTGGGCCTGTCTATTCAATGCCATAGACCCATTGCAGCCCGAAGACCTGACCAAGTTGGTCTACATCAGAAATCATGGGCATACCGTAGTCGAGGCCATTCATCGTCAAATGGCGCACTACGCTTATCATATCGGACAATTGGTGTTCGTAGCCAAGATCCTTAAGGGCGAAAACTGGCAATCACTTTCCGTCCCCAAAGGGAAGTCCAAACAATACAATCAAGAGAAGTTTGGCAAAGAAAAGCGTAGACAGCACTTTACAGACGATCTTTAAAACACAAGGCGCATCATACTGAAAATCGTTCTAGGTTTCGTAAATTCGTGCTCTCAAAAATCATTCAACCAAAGACAAAGAACATGAGCAAATATGATGTTATTGTGCTAGGCAGTGGACCTGGCGGATATGTAACAGCCATCAGGGCCTCGCAATTGGGTCTTAAGACTGCTGTTGTAGAAAAGGAAAACCTAGGTGGCGTTTGCTTGAATTGGGGTTGTATTCCTACCAAAGCTTTGCTTAAGTCTGCACAAGTGTTCGAGTATTTGAAGCATGCAGAAGATTATGGCTTGAAAGTGAACGAATACGACAAGGACTTTGACGCCGTAGTGAAACGTAGCCGAGGCGTGGCCGACGGAATGAGCAAGGGAGTGCAATTCTTGATGAAGAAGAACAAGATCGATGTACTGGAAGGTTTCGGAAAGTTAAAGCCCGGCAAGAAGCTAGATGTTGCCGATAAAGACGGAAATACCACTGAATACAGTGCAGACCATATCGTAATTGCTACAGGTGCGCGTAGTCGTGAACTTCCCAGCTTGCCACAAGATGGCAAGAAAGTGATCGGTTATCGCGAGGCTATGACCTTACCAGAACAGCCCAAGAAGATGATCGTAGTAGGTTCTGGCGCCATTGGCGTCGAGTTTGCATACTTCTACAACTCCATGGGCACCGAAGTGACCATCGTAGAATACATGCCAAATATCGTACCTGTTGAAGATGAAGATGTGTCCAAACAATTGGCGAGGAGCTTCAAGAAGAACGGTATCAAGATCATGACATCTGCTGAAGTTACCAGTGTGGACACATCAGGCGATGGTGTGAAAGCCAATGTGAAAACCAAGAAAGGCGAAGAAGTATTAGAAGCAGACATTGTACTTTCGGCTGTAGGTATCAAAACAAACATTGAAAACATTGGCCTTGAAGATGTAGGCATTGCAGTGGATCGAGACAAGATCCTCGTGAACGACCACTATCAGACAAATATCCCGGGGTATTATGCCATTGGCGATGTTACGCCAGGCCAAGCGCTGGCGCACGTAGCTTCTGCCGAAGGCATCCTTTGTGTAGAAAAGATCGCTGGCATGCATGTAGAAGCATTAGACTATGGAAACATCCCTGGATGTACGTATTGCCTGCCCGAGGTCGCCTCAGTGGGGCTTACCGAAGCAAAGGCTAGAGAACAAGGGTACGATATCAAGGTAGGCAAGTTTCCATTTTCAGCATCTGGAAAGGCAAAAGCCTCAGGAAGTCCTGATGGTTTTGTAAAGGTGGTCTTTGATGCCAAATACGGTGAATGGTTGGGTTGCCACATGATCGGTGCTGGTGTTACCGACATGATCGCTGAAGCGGTGGTCGCCAGAAAGCTAGAGACCACTGGTCATGAGATCCTAAAGGCTGTACACCCACACCCTACCATGAGCGAAGCTGTCATGGAAGCAACAGCCGATGCCTACGACGAGGTGATACATTTGTAGATCAATGGATTGTGGGATATTAGATAAAAAGTCCTCGCTCACCAGAAGTGGTTTATTTGAACACACTAGTTATATAACTTCCTGCTAGATGCTTCCTGCTGCTAAAAACAGCAAAATTGAGTAGTAGCATACTATCTTTTTATAAGTGTTATGGTTGTCGCCTCCGAACTATTCAGATTTGTAAGCAGGTTAACCGTGCGGCCATTTGCCCTCAATTCTATCTTGGCCGTATTGGGATGAATACTGCCCATATTCTCTGCCCTTACAGATAGTGTATTTTTTCCAACGTTAAGAGCAAGAGGAATCACTTTTTTGTTCCTTCCGATGGTGTAGTTTCTAAGTTGCTTCTCACCGTTAAATGTCAGGCTAACAATATCTCCATCTTCCTTTCCGGCATCCCAAAGCACTAGTTCTATTGTATCCGAGTCCCAGAACACAGTGGTATTCTCATCTTTCTTTAGAACATTTAAACGCTTCTCATCTAACATTTTTACTAGATTTATTTTGGCCTTAGTACTATCGGGCAGACGCTTCATACGCTTTATCTTTTTATCCAATCGTTCAGCTTTCCTATACATCTTGTCAATGGTCCTAACAAGAAGCTCGCCGTCTATGCATTTTTCACCATCATCATATTTACCGTTAAAAGTGCCTTCTAGCATACTCTGGCGATCAATGTTCTTCAACTTCCCTTCGAAGTTCACATAGCAAAAGTCATAGGCCTCTACTTCTGATTTTGTGTACTCGATTCCATATTCTCTAAATGAAAGTACTCTCCCTTTTTGATTGTAACTGCCCGTCACATAGGACTTTGTCTCATGGGCTCCCCCATAATCCGTTACGGAGAAACCTTTTATCTCACCATCATTGACCTCGAATTTCAAGCGATATGATATGAACAGCGAATCTTGAATCTTCAAGAAGCCCATATATTCATGAGTTTTCTGTGCCATCAATGAGCTTGTCATGAAAAAAAACAAAAAAGATGTAATAAAAACCTTAATCATTCCAAGTAATTTATATATTTGAGTGAACCAAAAATAGAATTAATTATGAAACTAAAGTTATTTTTATCATTGTCTGTGATGATATTCGCATTTGCTACAGCTAATGCATCGTTCCCTGTGAAGAGAGCAGCTACAACGGCTGACACTGAAGTAAAAGCGGATGTGACAGAAGCTGAAGTATACTCACCTGCTGCTGCAACGATGGCTTATGACAAATGGGTTGCTGTGGCTCTTTGGTTTTTCCTAGGCTGGCCATTTGCCGCACACCGTTGGTATGCTGGAAAGCCAGCGGGTTGGAATATTCTATTCATCCTTACAATTGCCGGGCTTGGTGTCTGGGGAATTGTAGACCTTGTAAATATCTTAACAGACAACTTCCAGTAAAAAGTTCGCTTCAAAAGTAAAAAGCCGCTCTTTTGAGCGGCTTTTTTTATTTCAAGAAGCTCTGAATGGCCAACGCGTACCCTTTCAACCCAAAGCCAAAGACCACGCCTTTGGCGCCTGGCGAAATGTACGAGATGTGCCTAAAGTCTTCACGTTGTGCAATGTTAGAGATGTGCACTTCGACCACAGGCGCATCGATCGCCTTTACTGCATCGCCAATGCCTACAGAGGTATGTGTGTACGAAGCCGCATTCAAGATCACACCATCGTAAGAAAAGCCTACCTCTTGCAGTTTGTCGATCAATTCACCTTCAATATTCGATTGGAAGTATGACAATTCGACTTCTGGGTATTTTTGTTGTAATTCTTCAAAATACTGTTCAAAAGTCTGGCTGCCATATATTTCTGGCTCGCGCTTACCTAGCAAGTTCAGATTTGGGCCGTTGATGATGACGATCTTCTTCATACGGTAAAAGTAGCAAAATTGAAAGCATAAAAAAACGGAAGCTCATAGACTTCCGTTTTGCATACTCCATAGACGTTTATTAATTCAAATGATATCCTATACCCAAGCTTAATGTATTGATGTTGGCATCATCGATATCTCTAACGACTTCAAAACCATAGCGAACTTCAGCAAAGAATTGTTCGGAAATATCGTAACTAGCTCCCAAGGCAATGTCGATACCAAAGGCTCCGTCATCCACATCGTCCTCTAAGATGTAATTGATCTGAGGACCAGCTTGCAGCTTGAATTTATCAGCAACTTGATACTTTGCCATTACCGGGATGTACAAAGCATTAAGGTCGTCTACCAGACTGTACAACACCGAAGGCTCAATATCCCATGATTCGTCTACATCGAACGTGTAGGCTGCGCCAAAGTAGACGCCGCCCTCGCTCTCAGAGCCAAACCCATCTATGTCAAGGGTAACGTTGTTATATCCAGCCTTTACTGAAAATCCTTCTTGCGCACTCACATTGATAGCAAATACCATTGCTACAAATCCTGTTAAAATTAGTTTTTTCATGTTCGTTCTTTAATGAGTTCAACACAGCAAATATTATGCTTGCAGATCATAAATGCAAATTTTCTTTACGTCCTAGAAGTGTTCCCTAGAAGATCTGAATGCTGATGACGTGAAAAAATATTGGATCAGCTATTTGAAAGCTAGAAAATTACATGAAAAAAGCGGAGGATCCACCTCCGCTTTACATATTTTTAAAAGTTCCGTTGGAATTATAGAAACCAATATCCCACAGATATCTGGAATACGCTGTTCTTGGAGTCAAATCCATCTACAACATCAGTAAGACCAAAGTTGTATCTAGCTTGTGCAAAGAATTTGCTGAATGAAACTTCTACACCCGCAGCACCACTTAGGTCGAAACTCTCTACATCATCTACATCATCTCCTTCGGCTACGTTGATACCGAACTGTGGTCCCAATTGCAAGCTAAGATTCTCAGATACTTTGTATTCCCCAAGAATTGGCAGGTTCAAATAATCAATATTTGTGTCGAAACTACCCAGATCAGCACCCTGAGAAGAATAGATAAGCTCTGGCTGGATGGCGAATTTATCTGCAACACCAAGCTCAGCAACAGCACCAATATGAAAGCTAGTTCTGCCATCAAAATCGATATCACCAGTAATGTCAGCAAAATTCAGCCCTACTTTCGCCCCAAAGTGAAAGTTTTGAGCATGGGAACTCAATGAGAATCCAATTGCCAATACAGTTAATAAAGCAAGTCTTTTCATGATAAATAGGTTTAGATTGTTGGGCTCAAAGATATGTTGATGTTATGAAACTGCAAATTTTTCGCATTTTTTGTTGTGAATGCCCTCAAGATTGTGCCTCATCAATAGCCTTAAATACTCAAAACTCTTACGAGTTTTAATACTTTAGCAAGTATGAAATGGCAACAGGCATTAAAGGATTACCAAGACTATTTGCGCATGGAGCGTGGGCTATCGCTAAATACCATTGTCAATTATTCGCTAGACATCCAAAAGCTCATCGATTTTTTAGAGCAACATTCTATAGTGGTCTCCCCTATAAAAATTACTGAGGACGAAGTAAAACAGTTTGTGTACGAGGTGGCGAAAGTAATGAATGCACGCTCACAGGCACGGATCATCTCTGGGTTAAAGAGCTTTTTCAATTATCTAGTTTTTGAGGATCATCGAAGGTCAAATCCTATGGAATTGGTCGAGAGCCCAAAAGTTGGGAGAAAACTTCCCGATACGTTGTCTACAGATGAAATAGACCAATTGATCGCGGCCATCGACCTAAGCAGACCACAAGGCGAACGCAACAGGGCCATGCTAGAGACACTCTATGGCTGCGGGCTGCGTGTTAGTGAGCTTGTGAATCTAAACTTATCTGACCTTTTTTTTGATGAAGGCTTCATCCGTGTTACAGGCAAGGGTGACAAGCAACGTTTTGTGCCCATCGCCGCTTCTACCCAAAAATATATCGACCTGTATCGAAACGAGATCAGAGCTCATCTTGCTATCGAAAAAGAGTACCTGGACACTTTGTTCTTAAATAGAAGAGGTAAGAAATTGACAAGGGCCATGGTCTTCACCATTGTCAAACAATTGGCAGAAAAAAGTGGCATCAAGAAGAACATCAGCCCGCATACCTTCAGACATTCATTTGCCACACACCTGCTAGAAGGCGGTGCAGACCTGCGCGCTATCCAGCAAATGCTTGGCCACGAGAGTATCACCACCACTGAGGTCTACATGCATGTAGACCGTTCTCACTTGGCAGAGGTCGTTAAAAAATACCATCCCAGGAAGTAAGTCTTAGAGCTTAGATAATAGACCGCTTCGCCTTTGAAGATAAAGGTAAATACCAATATATTCTAGTGATGGGCTTGGTCGAACCCAAAAAATATTTTGACCGACACCCTCTTTACTTCCCCCTAGAGGGAGAATCCATGAATCCACACAGATCCAATTGTCCCCCTAAGAGGACCACAGGGGTATGTATTTGGTAATTATATTGGATGCATCACAGCCAATGATTACCTTTAATTCTTCAACAAAACCAATCTATGAATCAAGCCGTAAAACGTTCCTGGTGGAAAGAGGGCATCGTCTACCAGATCTATCCACGTAGCTTTCAAGACAGTGATGGCAATGGCATAGGTGATATCAGAGGCATCATCAACCGCCTAGACTACATTAAAAGTTTGGGGGTCGACATCATATGGCTAAATCCGGTGTACGAATCACCTAATGATGACAATGGCTATGACATTAGCGACTACCGAAGCATCATGAGTGACCTTGGTACCATGGAAGACTTCGACGAACTATTGGAGGGGATGCACAGGCGAGGGCTAAAACTGGTCATGGACCTTGTGGTGAATCACAGTAGCGACGAACATCGTTGGTTTCAAGAATCTAAAAGCAGTAGAGACAATCCGTATCGAGATCATTACCATTGGTGGCCAGCCGAGAAAGGCACACCTCCAAAGCGTTGGAGCTATTTTGATGTAGAGAGCAATGCCTGGAAGTACGACGCGACTACCGATGCATACTACCTGCACTACTTCTCGATAAAGCAACCCGACCTAAACTGGGAAAACCCAAAGCTTCGTCAAGAAGTATATGACTTGATGCGATTTTGGTTCGAGAAAGGAGTAGATGGTTTCCGAATGGATGTCATTTCGTTCATTTCCAAAGACACCTCCTTCCCTAGGCTTCCCGATGATGCGGTGCCCGACGATTTCATCTCAATGTATGCCAACGGGCCAAATTTGCACAAGTACTTGAACGAGATGAATCGTGAGGTGCTCAGCAATTACGATGTGATGACCGTTGGCGAAGCTCCTGGTGTCACGCTAGAGAATGCGCTAGACCTTGTAAGTGAAGACCGTGGAGAGCTCAATATGTTCTTTCACTTCGACCTTATGACGCTAGACCGTGCGCCTGGGGAAGTTTTCAAGATGAATCCCAATGGTTGGTCTCTCAAAGAATTCAAGAGGATCTTCTCTGAATGGGATGCTGTCTTCGCCCGAAAAGGTTGGGGAAGTGTCTTTCTGAACAATCATGATTTTCCGCGCACCGTGAGCCGCTGGGGAAACGATTCACCTGAGCATTGGCGAAACGCCGCCACCATGTTGCAGACCTTCTTGCTAACCATGCGCGGCACTCCCTACTTCTATTTTGGAGACGAGATCGGAATGACCAATATTCGGTTTGATCGTATAGAACAGTACAAAGACATCAACACCATCAATATGTACAAGAAGATCGCCACCGAAGGTGGTGATCTCGATGAATTCCTGCTAGATCAAAAAGATGCAGGAAGAGACAACGCACGCACGCCTATGCAGTGGGACGAAACCGACAATGCTGGTTTCACGAAAGGGGATCCCTGGATCGAGGTGAATTCAAACTATAAAAAAGGAGTCTCGGTCGTGGCACAAGAGAACGATCCATATTCCGTACTTAACTACTTCAGGAGAGTGACTGCAGTGCGCAAAGCACATGTAGGGTTGGTCTATGGCAGTTATGAACTATTGAACGTGAACAATGAAAATGTATATGCCTTTTTACGTTCGCATGATAAAGAGCGCTATTTGGTCCTTTTGAGCTTTTCAACTCAAAATGAAGCACTGACAATCCCTGGGCATCTAAATTACAACCGAATAGAGAAATTGATCAGCAATGACCTTATCAAAGATGATGAGACATACAAAGAGTTTTTATTGAGACCCTACCAAGCTATCGTATACAAACTATCCTGAAAAATGAGAGATGCATCCAATGTCCGTATTCACGTGGTCGATGCCTTACGAGGATTTTCCTTAGCTGGCATTGTGCTGGTACACATGGTCGAAAATTATATAGGTGGCCCAGCTCCTGCCCAGGCCATGGAGGCGGCCAATCAGGGAATCCTAGACCAGATTGTTAACGGGTTCGTCTTTCTCTTCATAAGAGGGAAGTTCTTTGCCTTATTCTCCTTCCTCTTCGGACTTAGCTTCTTCATACAGATGGACAAGGCGGCCCAAAAAGGTGAGCAATTTGCTGGCAGGTTGTTTTGGAGATTGGTGCTGCTCCTTGGCATCGGCTATGTGCATCACCTCTTCTACCGCGGCGACATACTCACTATATATGCTATTCTAGGCATGGTGTTGATCCCATTCTACAAGATCGATGTAAAGTGGTTAGCTGTTTTTGTCTCTCTGATCTTCTTGGGAGTTTTTAGATATATCATCTTTGGAATCTTCGGAAGTGACAACCTGTTCTCCGACATGACCTTTGACCCGGAAAGTGAAGGTGTGATCAACTATTTCAACATCCTGAAGAATGGAAGCATCTTAGAAGTGTTCCGAAGCAATGCCACCGAAGGGCATCTAATGAAATTAGACTTTCAACTAGGCACTTTTTCTAGAGGTTACCTCACGTTTGGGTTCTTCTTGCTTGGTCTCATCGCCGGAAGGACACAGTTCTTCTTGCGGTTTAGAGAATGGAAGAAGAAAATACGTAATGGACTCATCAGCAGCAGTATCCTCTTCATAGTCTTTACGATAGGCATGGGCTTCATGTTCATGCAAGCTTCTGGCGGCGAACCTGCCTTTAAATTCGACAATTGGCTATTCATGGTAGCGTTGACCTTGATGGACCTGTCCAACATCTTTATGACATTCTTTATCATATTTGCTTTCTTGTTGATCTATCTGAAGGTAAAAGGTGAGCGTTTCTTATCGAGGTTTGCTCCTTACGGAAAGCTAGCTTTGACCAACTATGTCGCGCAGTCTGTCGTTGGCACCTTTATACTCTATGGTTGGGGGCTGGGCTATTTGGGCGAACTCCGGAACATGCATACTTTTTTGTTGGCCGTGGTGATCATCGCAGTACAAATGCTTATAAGTACTTGGTGGCTCAGAAACTTCAAATACGGGCCTTTAGAGTGGTTATGGCGCAGCCTGACCTATTTCAAGGTCTTTCCAATGAAGGTCGATCACAAAGGAGAATGATCTAGTTGGCTACTTCGCTAATGAATTTGATGCGATATAAGCGAAGTTCTTCATCATCGTAGTCTCCATCAAATTCTTCGATAGCCACCGAGATACGATCGTCTTCCGTTTCCATGAAGTATTCATGCATTTCCTCCTGTTGGTCTTCGTCCAATACTTCGTCGATCCAGTAACTGATGTTCAACTTTGTACCGCTATAGACGATCTGTTCCATCTCTTTGACAAAATCATCCATAGAAAGTCCCTTGGCGGCCGCTATGTCATCTAGCGGTAGTTTTCTGTCTACATTCTGAATGATATACAATTTCAAAGAAGAATTTGCACCAGTGCTCTTTACCACCAGGTCATCTGGGCGAATGATATCATTGTCCGCTACATATTGTGCAATAAGTTGCACAAAAGGTTTTCCATACTTCCTGGCCTTTCCGTCGCCTACTCCTATGATGTTTTTAAGTTCGTCTATAGAAATTGGATACTTGAGCGCCATATCTTCCAATGACATCTCTTGAAATACTGCATAGGGAGGAACTCCTAAACGTGCAGCTTCCCTTCTACGAAGGTCTTTCAGCATTTTCACCAAGGCAGGGTCTATTGAAGTACCACTGATCTTTCTTGGTGTTAAGACTCCATTAGACCCTAGGTCCTCATACACATGATCTTCTGTCATCATGAATGAAATAGGGGATCTCATGAATTTTTCTCCTTCCGCTGTCAATTTCAGGACACCGTAGCTCTCAATGTCCTTTCTTAGAAGACCTGCGACCAATACTTGACGGACCAAGGCCATCCAATGATTATCTGCCTTCGCCTTACCAATACCAAAAAGATCACGTTGGTCTGTCTTGTGTGAGATGATCAGTGCATTGGGTTTGCCCATCAATGTGTTCACCACTTCTTTAGATTTATACTTCTCGTTTGTGTTGCTTACAACCGTGAGCAGTGTGGACACATCTTCTTTGGCTTCGTGCTGTGGTTTGGGGTTTCTAGAATTGTCGTCCATATCAGCGCCTTCACCATTCATCTCGTCAAAATCCTCACCGAAATAATGAAGAATGAACTTTCTACGAGACATCGATGTTTCGGCATAAGCTACCATTTCTTGTAACAGGGCATGGCCTATCTCTTGCTCGGCCACGGGCTTGCCCGACATGAATTTTTCAAGCTTCTCTATGTCCTTATACGAATAATACGCTAAACAATGGCCTTCTCCCCCATCGCGACCTGCCCTACCTGTTTCTTGATAGTAACTTTCTATACTCTTGGGTATATCGTGATGTATCACAAAGCGAACATCTGGCTTATCGATACCCATGCCGAAAGCTATCGTGGCGACGACTACGTCAGCCTCTTCCATCAAGAACATATCTTGGTGCCTTGAGCGTGTTCTTGCATCTAGGCCTGCGTGATATGGCACTGCGTTGATGCCGTTTACCTGAAGTACTTGTGCCAACTCTTCAACACGCTTTCTCGCCAAACAGTATACGATCCCTGATTTTCCTTCGTTTTGTTTGACAAATCGGATGATGTCGGCATCCACCGTCTTTGTCTTGGGACGTACTTCATAAAATAAATTAGGTCTGTTAAAGGAAGCCTTGTAGGTCTTGGCATCTTTCATGCCTAGATTCTTTATGATATCTTCTTGTACTTTGGGTGTGGCCGTGGCGGTCAACCCAATGATAGGGATGTTATCTCCGATCCTGTCTATGATCCTTCGCAAGTTCCTGTACTCTGGCCTAAAGTCGTGCCCCCATTCCGAAATACAATGGGCTTCATCTACGGCCATGAAAGAAATGGGCTCCGTGCGTAAAAAATCCACGTTCTCTTCTTTGGTGAGCGATTCGGGCGCCACATATAATAGTTTGGTGATACCCGATGTGATATCACTTTTCACCTTTTGCACTTCTGCCTTTGTAAGCGAAGAGTTTAGAACATGGGCGATCCCATCATTTTCAGAGATGCCCCGCAAGGCATCAACCTGGTTCTTCATTAAAGCGATCAATGGGGATACTACGATGGCCGTACCTTCTTTAACTAGTGCTGGTAACTGATAGCAGAGTGATTTTCCGCCACCTGTGGGCATGATGACAAAAGTGTCTTTCCCTTCTATGACGCTCTTTATGACATCTTCTTGAAGTCCTTTGAATTTGTCAAAACCAAAATATCGTTTTAGTTCTTTTTGAACGTCAATTTTCACAGAACTCATCCTTATCCTTAGTATTTACTACATTTGCAACTTAAATATAAGACTTTCTTTTTTTGTTTCAAACATCCTGTTGACTATTAAACAAATTAGTTTTGAACAATTTTTCCGATATCGTTTCTAACGCCAGAAAAACCATCGCCGAAGAGGCAAAAGCTATCGAGAATCTCGGTGATCTGATCGATGATGATTTTGCTGAAGCTGCTTCGTTGATATACCATTCCAAAGGAAGGGTGATCATCACTGGCATTGGCAAAAGTGCTATTATCGCCACCAAGATCGTGGCCACTATGAACTCTACGGGCACACCTGCCATCTTTATGCACGCTGCAGATGCCATTCACGGAGATCTGGGCACTATTCTTAAAGACGACGTAGTTATCTGCATCTCTAAAAGTGGCAACACACCCGAGATCAAAGTATTGGTTCCCTTGATAAAGAACGGCCCCAACAAGATGATCGCTATTACTAGCAACAAAGACTCCTTTTTGGGGCAACAAGCCGATCATATTTTAAATGCATATGTCGAAAAAGAGGCGTGCCCCAACAATCTCGCCCCAACGACCAGCACCACCGTACAATTGGTCATTGGGGATGCCTTGGCGGTAGCTTTGCTGAACATGCGTGGTTTCAGCAGCAAGGATTTTGCCAAATACCATCCAGGTGGTTCGCTTGGAAAGAAGCTATACCTGAGAGTTGGCGATCTTTCCGACGCCAATTTGAGACCCAAGGTCACTAAGGATACTTCCGTAAAGGATGTGATCGTTGAGATAAGTGAAAAACTGCTTGGTGTCACGGCTGTAGTTGACAATGATCAAGTGATAGGTATCATTACGGACGGTGACATAAGAAGAATGCTTTCGTCTACAGAAAACATCGGTGACCTGAAAGCTATCGATATCATGGGAACTGCTCCAAAGACCATTGCCCACAATGCCATGGCAGTTGATGCACTAGACGTTCTTGAGGAGAACGGCATTTCACAGCTTTTGGTTGAAAAAGATGGAAAATATGCAGGCGTGGTTCATCTACACGACCTTATCAAAGAAGGCATCATCTAATGGCAAAAGACAAAAAGCATCCTGATGAGATGTCCTTTCTGGATCATCTCGAAGAACTAAGATGGCACCTTATTCGTAGTACGCTGGCGGTTGTAGTGGCTGGATCCATAGCCTTCATCGCCAAGCGGTTCATCTTTGACACACTGATCTTTGGGCCAACAAAAACTAACTTCTGGACCTACAAGACTCTTTGCAGCCTATCACAGGCCATTGGTATGGACCAAAGCTTTTGTATTGAACAAATGCCTTTCATCATTCAAAGCCGTACGATGGCAGGGCAGTTTTCGGCTCATATCTGGACCTCGATCACAGCTGGTTTTATCATTGCTTTCCCATATGTGCTCTATGAGTTCTGGAAGTTTGTCGGTCCAGGACTGTACGAGAACGAGCGTAAAAATGCCAAAGGCTTCATTGTTGTTGCCAGCATGCTTTTCTTTCTAGGTGTAATTTTCGGTTATTTTGTGATCGCTCCCTTGTCTATCAATTTTTTAGGGAATTACGTAGTTAGCGAGACTGTAGATAACCAATTCGACATCGGAAGCTATATCGGGCTTCTCCGTGCCTCAGTGATCGCGTCTGGTCTGATCTTTGAACTACCGATCATCATCTTCTTCCTGACAAAGTTGGGCCTGGTCACTCCTGAATTCCTCAGAAAGTACAGAAAGCATGCCTTGGTGATCGTATTGATCGTTTCGGCAGTGATCACTCCTCCAGATATCGCCAGCCAGATCGTTGTATCTATCCCGGTGATCATCTTGTACGAAATAAGTATCTACATATCCAAAGCTGTAGTAAAACGACAAGCAAAAAGAGAAAAAGCCCATGAGTGATATTGTCAAAGACTTTAACGAGTATCGTTCACGAATGAACGAGCGCATCTTGGAAGACAGCAACAAGATCGTCAAGCGCATTTTCAACCTAGATACCAACGCCTTTATGGAAGGTGCTTTGGATGTGAAAACCAAAGAGTTGCTAGGGCTTGTGGCCTCTATGGTGTTACGATGCGATGATTGCGTGAGATATCATTTGGAAACTTGTCACAAAGAAGGGGTAACCAAAGATGAAGTTGCAGAAGCCATGGGTATTGCAACGTTGGTGGGCGGTACCATTGTAATTCCACATCTTAGAAGAGCCTATGAATTCTGGGATGCCTTGGAAGCTAATGTATGAGCTGTTAAAGTATTGGCAAGCTTTCACCTTGCATCTTTTAAATTTACCTATTTTTGACCCCGAATGGTACTACGCGCCGAAAATATCGTCAAATCCTATAAAGGCCGAAAGGTCGTCAAGGGCATTTCGCTGGAAGTACACCAAGGTGAGATCGTCGGGCTTCTAGGGCCTAATGGTGCTGGCAAGACCACTTCCTTCTATATGATCGTAGGTTTGATAAAGCCTAACCAGGGCAAGATCTTTCTCGATGATCAAGAGATCACAAGATTCCCGATGTACAAACGGGCCCAGAATGGTATCGGATACCTTGCACAAGAGGCTTCCGTTTTCAGGAAATTGAGTGTTCAAGATAACATTCTCAGCGTTTTGCAGCTCACCAAGCTTTCGAAGAAAGAACAAGAGACGAAGATGGAGTCGTTGTTGGAAGAATTTGGCATCACACACATCCGTAAGAATCGTGGCGACCTACTCTCTGGTGGTGAACGCAGAAGAACGGAGATCGCGCGTGCTTTGGCCACAGACCCAAAGTTTGTATTGCTCGATGAGCCTTTTGCAGGTGTAGACCCTGTGGCTGTTGAGGATATTCAACGCATTGTGGCGCATTTGAAGAATCGTAACATTGGTATCCTGATCACTGACCACAACGTACAAGAGACCCTGGCCATTACCGAACGCTCCTATCTTATGTTCGAGGGAAGTATCCTGAAAGCTGGTGTACCAGAAGAACTTGCGGCAGACGAGATGGTGCGGAAGGTATATCTTGGGCAGAACTTCGAGCTTCGCAAAAAGAAGATCGAATTCTAAGCCTGTCTTTTAAACCTCTCTGACCTAAGCACATCCCATTCTTCTTTCAAAATGGAATAGCAGACCGTATTCCTTCGAAAACCATCTGGCATTGTTGTATGACTACGAAGTTCGCCTTCAAACGTACCGCCAATAGCTTCAACGGCAGCTCTAGACTTGGCATTCCTACTGTCTATCCTAAACTCTACCCTTTTGAATTCTAGCCTATCAAAGGCATAGCTTAGCATCAAGAATTTACAATGCCGATTCAGCCCAGAACGTTGCAGGTCTTCGGCAATCCACGTCCAACCTATCTCTAAACGTTTGTGCGGGTTCGCTATGTTCCCAAAACTGGTACTGCCAGCAAACACTCTCTCTTCTTTGTCAAATATCACAAACGGATAGCGAAGTTCCTGTTCCCTTGCCGCTATGGCAGTGCTCACATAATTCACAAGATGTTTCTTAAGACCAAACTCGGAAGGAGAATACCGTAACAAGTTTGGATATTTTTCGGCAATTGGCAGAAGTTGCTCGATATGTGCTTCCTTCAGTGGCGTCAATAGCGCTCTACTGTCTTCTAAAATGATCTTTTCTTTGAAGCTGAAGTGTCCCATCATGCATCGCCTTCGCCCTTTTTCACCAAAGACATCACAATGTACAGCAGAATGATGAAAGGAATTGCCAGAAATCGAAGTACGATCAACATTACCAAGCTCAACAACAAAAAAGTGTAGCGGGTGGCATTGTCCTTAAAGTTCCAATTCTTAAACTTTAGCGCAAAAAGCTTTATGGGGGCATTCAACAAAAAGCTGCTTAGTATCGTTAGCCCTACCAAAGACCATTTGTTCAAGATCACACTGTTCGCCATATCATTGCCCTGGAAAGAAAGTATTAACGGCAACGATAGGATCAATAAGGCATTGGCTGGTGTGGGCAATCCTTTAAAATAGCTCACTTGGTCTTCATCGATGTTGAAGCGTGCTAGGCGATACGCAGAAGACAGTGTGATCAGAAAGCCAAAAAATGGCACTAGTGAGATGTTTCCTTGTATTCCTTCAGAGATATCAGTGCTCCATGAATTTGCTGAAAAACCAAAAGAACTCGCCTCGCCCAACAACTGGAACATCACTAGGCCTGGTACTGCACCGCTGGTCACCATGTCTGCCAAGCTATCTAACTGGATGCCTAGTTCGCTTTGCACATGTAGTCTACGCGCCAACAAGCCATCAAAAAAATCGAAAAAGATACCTGCTACGACAAAGCATGCCGCTAGGACCAACTCGTCGTTAGCCGCAAAGACCACGGCAATACAGCCACAAAGAAGATTCAATAAGGTGATCAGATCGGGTATGTGTCGCTTCATCCGTAGAATTTAGAGCAATATCGACACAAAATAGGCAATACGTGCCAATCGTACAATAACACCGTGTTTTTTTAGTTACTTAATTAATCAAAATTATCGGATATTTGCAGCAAAGGCAAGATGCATTGAAGATACGATCGATCCTTTTTCTTCTGTTGTTCCCTTTAGTGGTTTTAGGGCAAGCGACACGAAAGTATTCCAACGAATTTATGAACATCGGTGTGGACGCACGTGCTTTTGGCATGGCCAATGCTGTGGTCGCCAATAGTCTTGATGTGAATTCAGGATATTGGAATCCCGCGGGCCTTGCGGCATTAGAAGATAATCAGTTGGCCCTAATGCATGCCAGCTACTTTGCCAATATCGCACAGTACGACTATGTTGGCTTTGCCAAGCCTATCGATGACCAAAGTGCTTTCGGTGTCTCGTTGATACGTTTCGGTGTTGACGATATTCTGAACACCACGCAACTCATCGACGAGCAAGGGAATATAGACTTTGATCGCATCAGCCTGTTCTCTGCTGCTGACTATGGAGTCACTTTCTCGTATGCAAGAAGACTACTGGCTGTAGACCAAGAGTTTAGCTATGGGGTGAATGCAAAGGTAATTCGAAGAGTTATTGGTGATTTTGCCAGGTCTTGGGGCTTTGGCTTTGATATCGGGGCTCGCTACATTTCTGAAAATGATTGGCATTGGGGACTGATGATCCGTGATGTTACCACCACCTTTAACACTTGGCAGATCGAAGACGGTATCTTTGAAGGTGTAAGCGATCAGATTCCGGCACAAGAATTACCAGAGACCACAGAGATCACCATCCCAAAGATGCAGATCGGCGTTGCCAAGAAAATGACATTCAGCTATGATTATACACTTCTAGCGGAGTTTGACCTCAACTTTCGGTTTGCCCAGACCAATGACATCATCTCTACGTCTGTCACAAGCATCTCTCCTTCTCTTGGCCTTGAATTTGGCTATGTAGACATGGTATACCTGAGAGCCGGAGTGGGAAACTTTCAAAACTTGCCAGAGTTGGATGGTTCTGATCGATTGAACTTTCAGCCAAATCTTGGTGTCGGCTTCCAGTACAAGGGAATTCACATAGACTATGCCCTTACAGATATCGGGGATCAGAGTGCTGCTATCTACTCTAACGTTTTCTCACTCAAGTTAGATTGGGAGTTATTCCGATGATTTTCACATTCACTTTTGAAAGAATAGTGATATTTTAGAGCAATGATCCACAAGAAGCTTCTTTTCTTCTGTCTGCTGTCCTTGCTATGCTATTGTACCAACGCGCAGCAGGCCATTCGGCTTTCAGACAAAGCAGCGATAAGCGTACTAACCTGTGGCCCCGGAGATGAATTATACACCCGCTTTGGTCACAGTGCGTTTAGGGTGAAAGACCCTGAATTTCCTTTCGACATCGTGTACAACTACGGTACTTTTGATTTTGGCACTGCTGGCTTCTACACCAAATTTGCCAGAGGGAAACTGCTCTACCAGCTAAGCAGATCGAGATTTGAGCGATTCTTGGCCGTGTACAATTATGAGCAGCGTTGGGTGAAGGAGCAACAGCTAGAGCTTTCTCAGCAACAGAAGCAGGCTATTTTCGACTTTTTGGAAAAGAATGCCCTACCCGAGAACAAAGATTACAAATACGACTTCTTCTTTGAAAATTGCGCCACCAAGAAATGGGATGTCATGCAGGCCGTAGATCGAGAGCGCTTTTCGCTAAATGGTGCATACACAGATCCAAAAACCTTCAGAGAAGCACTTCAGGGCTATTTGCATTACAACAGCTGGGGAAGTTTTGGCATCGACCTTGCCTTAGGGGCTGTCACGGATAGGCAGGCCACTCCAAAGCAATTGATGTACCTGCCAGAATATGTCTTCAAAGCTTTTGACAGTGCTAAAAATGGCGACAAGGACCTGGTGAAAGGTTATACCGTTCTTCTTCAAAAACCTAAAAGGGATCATAAAGGAACCTTTTTCTCAAGTCCCCTTTTTGTGAGTCTGTCACTTTTAGCAGCCATCCTTTTCTTCACCTTAAAAGACCTAGAAAGACAGAAGAGAACTCGAAGCGTTGACTTCTTGCTGTTTGCAACCACAGGCATCGCTGGTGTCATCATCTGTTTCTTGTGGTTCTTTACCGACCATACTGCTACTCACAAGAATTTCAACATACTGTGGGCATTTGCACCCAATATTGCTGTGGCTGCGATCGTACTGAGAACCGAGTTGCCAAGGTGGTTTTCGACCTATTTAAAAGTATTGGTCTTGTTCCTGTTTGTCTTGTTGGTGCTTTGGGTCGCAAAGATCCAGGTATTTGCGCCTATCTTAATCGTAATGATCATCGCGCTGCTGTTAAGATACCTTTATCTGCTCCGTCTATCTTCCCCTAAAAAATAGAACGGTACTCAATGTTTTGATGATGATACGCAGATCTAGCAGAAAGCTGCGATGTTTGATGTAGTAAAGGTCGTATTGAAGTTTTTGTAAACTATCTGCCTCCGAGGCACCATAATCTGCATTTACCTGTGCCCAGCCTGTCAATCCTGGTTTGATCATATGGCGGGTTTGATAGAACGGGAGCCTCTTTGTAAGTGTCTGTACAAATTCTGGTCGTTCGGGTCTTGGGCCAATAATGCTCATTTGACCCTTTAGCACATTGAAGAGTTGTGGGATCTCATCGATTCTTGTTTGCCGCAGGAATCGACCGAACGGAGTAACCCTGGGATCATTTTCTTCTGCCCACTTGGCTCCTTGCTTTTCTGCATCTACCACCATACTGCGCAACTTCAGTATCGGGAAAAGTTCGTTGTTCTTGCCCACACGTTTTTGTGTGTAGAACAAGGGCCCGCGATTGGCAAGCAAGTTCCCGCTCAATACAAATGGCAACAAGGCAACGCCAACTACAAGACCAAGAATCGAGAGTACAATGTCTGAGACCCTTCTGTATAGCAGATAGATCTTATTCTGGTTGCTTCGACTAAATGGAAAGTAACGATAGAAATCCTTACCTATATGCTGTACTGGGATCCGATTGGTGATCTCTTCGTATACCTGTGTATACTCACGGATGGTAAATCCGTTCTCTAGAAGCTCGATAAGGTCGTCGAAGATAGATTTTGCGATGTCTTCCGATTCGTTACTTGCAACGATGATCTCGGATACTCCATGGTCTTTGATGATCTTCTTCAGATGGTAATCCTTGAACTCTCTGATCTGCGATGGTTCTTGCCCATTCTTCACACCATAGCTGGTGTTGATATACCCAACTACGTTGATCGATGACGTTGTCTCGGCAATGGCGTTGGTCATCACATTGACCTCCGAATCGTTACCGATCAGAA
Organism: Flavobacteriaceae bacterium; assembly: GCA_028284745.1. Classification (GTDB taxonomy): domain Bacteria; phylum Bacteroidota; class Bacteroidia; order Flavobacteriales; family Flavobacteriaceae; genus JANQRC01. The sequence continues at coordinate 2,053 of JANQRC010000013.1, read as the reverse complement.
GTACATTCTTATAATATCTTGGTGAGGTTATGAAGAAAATATAGGCCCAGCGCCATATAAGTAATGGTATGGTAACTGCCATGTAGAAATACAGGATCTGGATCCTACTTTCTGGCAGTACTGGTGTAATACGAGGAGTCAACAGATAACAGAGTACCGTGACAGAGCACGCAAGGATGATGTTGGGCGCTATCTGATCGTATTTGCTAGAGCGCTGAAGGTCGTACCACTCAAAGACATTTGCGAAAAACATCAAGTAAATGGCCAGTACGATGATCCAGTACCAATTTTGTGAGGTGACCGCAATGTACTCTAGATGAAAAAAGGTAGAGACCAAGAAGATGCCCACCACCACGCTGATGATGTCAAAGATGCGCAATAGCAACTTCCGCTCAGATAGTTCAAAGTGTATATTGGACCTGTAGGCTGTGTCATTCATGACAGCCTAAATATAGGATATAAAACTCTTTTTCTTCTTTTTTTGTTGTGAAGATGTATGATCATGTGTTAGAGTGGTCTGCATGTCGTTGCCAAAATATTTTTCAATCTCTTGATCGACAAGCATTTGCTCTCTTTCCGAAAGGGTTTCTTCCACATAGAAATCCAGCTTGCCCTTAGCCGGTTGCACCACTTGATATGTTAGTTTCAATTGGTGGTGGTTGCCCAGATTCTTGAAGATGTAATAAAAGGTGAAACTTGGGTAGATCTTCTCTATGCCGTATACGTCCAACCCTACCCTACCTGTAATTTCTTCGATGATATGATGGGCTCTTCCGCACGGGCATTCTTTGTCTTTGGACGCCAGCGTGACATGATCACCTAACTTGTATCGTATCAACGGAAAAGACTTCATCTGAAGGTTGGTAATGATAATTTCTCCTTCAACCTCTTCCACGAGGACACCCTCCATATTAATGTGCATGTTCCCTTCAGGGCACTCAAACGCAACGATGCCCGATTCTGTGGCACCATACTCGCTGATCATCTTCACGCCAAAAGCCTTCTTCACCTCATCTTGATAGCTTTCGTAGATCTTCTCTGACGTGCCTTTTACCATTTTTAGCTGAATGCCTTTGCCAAGACCTTTTTCGTTGATCAACTTGGCTGTATGATAGACCGCTGAAGAATACCCATGAATGTAGGAGGCTTTCTCTAACTTCTTGGCGAATTGTTTGAAGGCCTTCTCCTCATAGTTGAATATGCGAAAACGATTCTGAAGCGCATCCAGCACCTTGGTTCTTATTTTCTTTTTGAAATTGAAATCAAACCCCCAAAAGTATCCGTTGCGTTCCCACGGTTGAATACCAAACCACGAATACCCTCTGAAGATCGCTGCCCGGTTGAAGGAATCTGCTCGTTCGTCGCGTCTAAACACTAAAGCATCGCCCGTAGACCCTGAAGTAGCCGCCCTAAATGTCTTTTTGAACTTGGCGTCAGCGTGTATCGCATCATTGAAGCGTACCAAGTCCTTACGGGTGATCGTAGGGAGTTTGCTTATATCTTCTAGTGTCTTGATGTCTGATGGTTCGATGGCGTGTGCATCAAATTGCTCCTTGTAAAAAGCAGTGCTCGAATAGGCAAAATCAAGTAGCTCTCTTAGCTGTTGCAACTGATGGCCCTCTAGTTGTTCGATGCTCCAACGGTCACTTTCCTCCAAAAAAGAAAGCCATGACGCGATCGAAGGATTTCGTAGCCGTTGCCCTAGGTTGAAGATCATCTTTGCTAGCATGCTAAAATTTCTTTCCATTGTTCACGAACATAACTCCAGTCGAAACGCGCTGCCTTTTCTCGGGCATTTTCAGTGATCGTGCTTGCCAGTTGGGGCTGCTGCAATAGTCTCTTTATGGCTGCAACCATCTCATGAACATCATCATTGGCCACCAATAACCCGTCCTCTTCATCTTGGATGAGCAAGGGAATGCCTCCCACATTTGTCGAGACAACAGGCAATCCCAGTGCCATTGCCTCAACAAGGCTGACAGGCATGTTGTCGTAATTGCTCGTGTTGATGAAGATATCGTATTCCTGGGACTTCCTTGTCCATTCCTCTAGA
>JANQRC010000008.1 GCA_028284745.1 Flavobacteriaceae bacterium | reverse complement strand
AACAGCTAGTGATGCCACGACTTGTGCCAACACCAGCACTACATTGGTTGCTACTGGGAGTACAGACTATAAATGGTATGCAGCCGAAACGGGCGGCAGTGAGATAGCTACAGGTGCTTCTTTCACCACGCCATCACTTTCAGCAAATACCACGTACTATGTCGCAGGAGCTTCTGCCCCTATTGTTTCTGAGGCAACACCTTCGCCAGGGGTGAACACGGCAGCTGATTACAATAACAATGCTGGACTTCTTTTCGATACCAATGACGACATTCTATTAGAATCCTTTACCATGTCGGCGATACAAGCAGGAATTCGATTGATCGAGGTTAGAAATTCATTAGGGGATCTTGTAGCCTCAACCAATGTGAACATTCCTGCAGGGGAGTCGCTTGTCACTGTCAATTTTAATATACCCAAAGGCGACAATTATCTCATTCAAATACCCAGTGGGTTGGTACAGATGCGAAGAACACCTGTTGGCAATGGCGTAAGCTATCCGTATACATCGCCTAATAACATCGTCTCCATTGTAGGGAATACATTTAATGCACCAGATTTCTACTATTTCTTCTATGATTGGAACTTCACTTCCAAAGGAGGTCAATGTGAGTCTGCAAGAACGCCTGTTGCCGTAGCGGTGAATGCAGACAACCCTGACCTCTCGGACGGCGATACTACATTTGCTATAGATGGTGGTGCTGTCACTCCATTCAATAGCGGCGAAACGATTACTGTTAATGAAGGGTCTGACCTTGTACTAGACCTACCGGCTTCTGCGTTCAGCGGTACGTTGCTATGGACGAGTCCTTCGGCAGCAACGTTCACTACGAATTCGGTAGCGTTGAGCAGCTTGCAAGACAATGGTGCTGAAGAAGGAGCATGGACCGTTGCAGTTACCTTTGACCCTAATTGTGGGACTGCAACACAGACCATTGACTTCAATCTAGCAATTGATGGCACATTCAGCATTGGGGAAGATGCTATCGAAGGTTTTGAAATGTATCCGAATCCAGTAAGTGAGACATTGACCCTGCGTGCTGCGATTCCTCTCGATGATAGTAGGGTTCAAATTATAGACCTTTCGGGAAGGCAGCTAACACAAGATGTTAGCATGTCTAACCAAGGCGTCAATGCCATAACAGTCAATGTTTCCTCTTTGTCTAATGGTGTGTATTTTGTTGCGCTGGAAGCAAATGGTTCTAGAGTGATACGGAAACTTGTAAAAGAATAGCTGCTAGAAGGCCTGCCGAGGCAGGCCTTTTATACTGAAGCTTGTTAAAACTCCCACCATTGGTGGAAGTCCGCCCCTTGGCTTACCATTTTTTGAGTTGAACCCTAACCTCATTGACGCTATAAGCATCCCAAAGTCCCCTCAAACGTGTCGCTGAAGCTTTAACGCAAGCACAATGGGATCGTAGATCCGTCTGAATTCCCCCCTTGAGGGAGAAGAAAAGAGGGTGTTCATTGAAAACTCTCTTAGAGTTTGTTTCGCCGACAGTCTTTAGTATGAAGACACACATTACCGTAAAGGTATAGAAGAAGGGATCGATGGTGAGACCATGATGTGTTTTTGTAAAAGACCTTACATTTGAAGGAATGATAAAAGAACTCCAAGACCGCTATGGACATCAGTTTGAAGATGACCTTTTGCAAGAGATCGATCAAGTAGGCACATTCGAAGAAGTGCCAGAGGATTTTATGCTCATGGATATTGGCATGTACATCAAAGCTATGCCTTTGTTGGTCTCTGGCGCTATTAAGATCCTTAGGGAAGATAGTGAAGGTGATGAGCTGCTCCTTTATTTTTTAGAGCCTGGAGACACTTGTGCTATGACCTTGGCCTGCTGCATGGGGCAGACCAAAAGCGAGATACGTGCTATTGCAGAGATGAACACCAAACTGATCATGGTGCCAGTGCAGAATATGGATGAGTGGATGACGAAATACAGATCTTGGAGAAGCTTTGTGTTAGACAGCTATCATACACGCCTTAACGAGATGCTTCAGACCATAGATAGTATCGCCTTCTTGAATATGGACCAACGCCTTCTAAAGTACTTAGTTGAAAAAGTAAGGGTTACCGATAGCAATATCATACACAACACACACCAACAGGTCGCTTACGACCTGCATACATCGCGTGTGGTGATTTCCCGCTTGTTGAAGAAGTTAGAGAACCTTGGGAAGATCGAGTTGCATCGCAATCATATCAAGGTGATCTCGTTAGCATAACTTTGTTACCTGAGTTACCTTTGCCTGTAATGAAGTAGTTTACTTTTGTCACAAACCATCCGGAATGTTTAAACGGTTCTTTCCAATTTTCCAATGGCTTCCAACCTATAGAAAGTCTTGGTTGCCCAATGACCTCATCGCAGGAATTACGGTTGGCATCATATTGATTCCTCAAAGCATGGCTTATGCTATGATTGCCGGTTTGCCTCCGATCTATGGGCTGTATTCGGCATTGATCCCACAGTTGATGTATTTCTTTATAGGAACCTCACGACACCTAAGTGTTGGCCCGGTAGCATTAGATTCACTCATCGTTGTGGCAGGATTGGCATCTTTGAATATCACAGGCACAGAAGAATATATAGCTACAGCTATATCTCTTTCGATGTTAGTTGGGGGTATTCAAATATTTTTTGGGATGCTAAGACTCGGGTTTTTGACTAATTTCTTGTCCAAACCTGTGATCAGTGGGTTTACATCGGCGGCAGCGATCATTATTGCGCTTAGCCAACTGAAACATCTTCTTGGCATTAAGATTCCCAATGGGAATCGGCTTTATATAGCAGCAGGGCATATCACCAGCAATATAATGCAAACGAAACTGCTTCCTTTTGCAATGGGAGTATTGGCCATTGGCCTCCTTTTGTTGTGTAAGCGTTTTAGCAGAAAGATCCCTGGTGCTTTGATCGTTGTCCTGTTGGGAATTGTTGCTACCTACCTTTTTCAGTGGCACGACCAACTTGGCATCGTTGGGGAAATTCCTCAGGGATTGCCCAAATTTGCCATGCCCATACTAGATTTTTCAAAGATCATACGGTTGCTTCCTGTGGCAGTGACACTGGCATTTTTAGGGTATACCGAAGCCTTTTCGATAGGAAAGTCCGTAGAGGAAAAACAGGGCACCTATCAGATCGTTCCTAATCAAGAACTGTTGGCGCTGGGCTTTGCAAATGTCTTGGGAAGCCTTTTTCAATCGTATCCTTCTGCAGCTAGCTTTTCAAGAACCGCGATAAATCATGAGGCAAAGGCGCGAACAGGTGTTTCATCGCTGGTCAGTGTTATACTAGTGGCGCTTACACTCTTGTTCTTGACACCATTGTTTTACTATTTGCCTAGTACAGTTTTAGCAGCAATTATCATGGTAGCTGTCTTTGGACTGTTCGACCTAGAATTTCCAAAAAAGCTATTCAAACTGAGAAGGGATGAATTCTGGCTCTGGTGTTTCACTTTCATAGCTACACTTGCACTAGGCATTGTATATGGGATTTTGATGGGCGTCCTTATGTCCTTGATCTTGATGGTCTATCGTGTCTCAAACCCGCATATCGCTATTTTGGGCAGAATTAAGGGAACAGACTACTTTAAGAATGTGAATCGCTTTGCCGATGATATTCAAGAGCGAGATGACCTCTTGGTCCTCCGTTTTGACGCACAGCTTTTCTTTGGAAATAAAGACTATTTTAAAAAAGAACTCTTCAGATATATCGAGAACAAAGGAGATGCATTAAAAGCGATCATCCTTAACGCTGAGGCCATCACTTACATAGATAGCAGCGCCTTGAACGAATTGACGACAATTGTGAAGACCCTTCACGAAAGGGATCTGAACTTCATTATGGCAGGAGCCATTGGTCCGCTTCGAGACATCCTCTTCAAAAGCGGTCTTGCCGAGACGATAGGTAAAGATAACTTGTTTGTAAGAACTTTCGAGGCCGTGGACCACTATGACGGCACCGCATCCAAGCAACAGTTCCCATATAAAATATCACAACAAGCCAAAGCATGAATCGAATGTAACACGAGTTACGTTTCAGCAATGAGAAGTATTGTATTTTTACAATCGTAAAAGTTTACATCATGAATATTGAACAAATATACACAGGTTGCCTTGCACAAGGCGCTTACTATATTGAGAGCCAAGGCGAAGCGGCCATCATCGACCCATTGCGAGAGGTGAAACCATACATCAATCGAGCAAAGTTAGACGATGCAAAGGTCAAATACATCTTTGAGACACATTTCCATGCCGACTTTGTGAGCGGCCATCTCACCTTGTCTAAAGAGACCGGGGCACCCATCGTGTATGGTCCCACCGCTCAACCATCGTTCGATGCGATCATTGCTGAAGACCATCAAGAATTCAAATTGGGCGCGCTAACCATTGTGGCATTGCACACGCCCGGCCATACCATGGAGAGTACTACCTATCTTTTGAAGGATAGGAAAGGGAAAGACCATGCTATTTTTACAGGAGATACCTTGTTCTTAGGTGATGTAGGGCGTCCAGACCTTGCACAGAAGGCAGCAGATATGACACAAGAGGAGCTTGCAGGAACACTGTATGATAGTCTGCGCAGCAAGATCATGCCTTTGGCCGATGAGGTGATCGTATATCCAGCGCACGGTGCAGGATCTGCCTGCGGGAAGAACATGATGAAGGAAACCGTAGACACCTTGGGGAGTCAGAAAGCTATGAACTATGCCCTTCGTGCCAATATGACACGAGAAGAATTCATCAAGGAAGTAACCGACGGGCTACTGCCACCACCACAATACTTCCCCTTAAATGTGAAGATGAACAAAGAAGGTTATGAAGACATCGACGCTGTTTTAAAGCGCGGCACACAAGCACTTTCACCCGAAGCCTTTGAAAGTGCTGCCAACGATACAGGTGCTGTGGTCTTGGACGTTCGTCATCAACGTGAATTCATCAAGGGGCATATTCCGCGATCTATCTTCATTGGTCTTGATGGTGGCTTTGCACCTTGGGTAGGAGCTTTGATCGCTGACATAGAACAACCTATCTTGCTCGTCACACCCGAAGGCAGAGAAGCCGAGGCAGTTACCCGACTCTCTCGTGTTGGCTTCGATAAGACGCTGGGATACCTAGAGGGTGGTTTTGAAGCTTGGAAAACCTCAGGGAAAGACCATGACACCATCACCTCGGTATCTGCAGACACACTGAGAGAAGCGATAGACAAAGGTGAGAAGAACATTTTTGATGTACGCAAAGAAGGAGAGTTTCAGGCGGAACATGCAGAAGATGCGACACACACTCCATTGGACTACCTGAATCGTCATCTCTCAGAATTTCCGAAGTACGAACCCTTCTATGTGCATTGCGCGGGAGGGTATCGCTCTGTCATCGCAGCTTCCATCTTAAAAAGTCGTGGCTACCATAACTTGATCGATGTTGCAGGCGGCTTTGCCAGCATGAAGAAAGCAGGTGTTAAAACCACTGATCATGTTTGTCCGTCTACACTTAAATAAGCGTTAACTGGCTAGTTTTCTTGATGATGGTCTTTGATTTCGGAGATTATGTTCTTGTAAATATTCAACATGAAAAAAAGCATTCTCATGGCTTCTCTGTCTGGTCTTTTGTTTAGTAGCTGTAAACATGGTACCGATGCCATTGCGGTTCTTGATCAAGCGTCTTTTGCAAAGGCCATCGTAAGTGAAGAAAAGCCTCAGTTGATAGATGTTCGCACAGCCAAAGAATTCAACGCAGGCCATATCAAAAATGCAGGGAACATCGATTACTTTCAAAAAGAAGCATTCGATCAAGCCTTTGACAAACTAAACAAAGAAGCGCCTGTATATATTTACTGCCATTCTGGTGCTAGAAGTAAGAAGGCGACCAGGAGACTAGCAGACCTAGGCTTTAAGGAAATTTATGACCTACGGGGCGGTTATCTTGGTTGGAAAAAATAAGAACTAAACCCTTTCTCCTATGAAAAACAATATGCATACCATCGACCGGATCATCAGGGTCTTATTTGCAGTGATCGTAGCAGTATTGTACTACAAGGGCACTGTTACAGGAGCATTGGCCTATGTGTTGATCGCAGTTGCGGCTATCTTGCTACTTACTAGCTTGGTGAATTTTTGCCCTTTGTACAGCGTTTTTGGGATCAGTACTAGGAAGAACTCAAAATAGCATCGTTCAATATTTTTTTTCAATATTTTTTCAATGGAAGCACTTTTTCGACCGTGGCCGTGGTATGTGTCTGGCCCGCTTATCGCCCTGGTGATGGTCTTGCTACTCATGATGGGCAAGAACTTTGGCATGTCGTCTAACCTACGAACGCTCTGTGCCATCTGTGGCGCTGGCAATGCAGCAGATTTCTTCAAATTTGATTGGCGCGCACAGCGATGGAATCTCATCGTTGTGCTGGGTATGGTCATTGGAGGGTTTTTGGCAACAAACTTTCTCAGTGAAGATGCTGCGGTGAACATCGGTCCCAAGACTGTTGAGACACTGAAGGAGTTAGGTTTTCAGGGCGCTGGGACCGAGTACCTTCCTGCAGAGATCTATTCCACAGAAAACCTGTCCGATCCCAAGACGCTTTCCATCCTTGTCATCGGCGGATCGCTGGTCGGCTTCGGCACGCGTTATGCAGGCGGATGTACCTCCGGTCATGCCATCTCCGGTTTGAGCGATTTGCAATGGCCGTCCTTGGTCGCCGTCATCGGTTTCTTTGTGGGCGGGTTGTTGATGATTCACCTATTGTTTCCCCTGATCTTTTGAGCATGCGCGTACTAGGTTATCTATTGATCGGTATCTTCTTCGGGATTGTTTTAATGAAAAGTGAGGCCGCTTCTTGGTTTCGCATCTATGAGATGTTCCAGTTCCGATCTTTTCACATGTATGGTATTATTGGATCTGCATTGGTTGCGGGGATCATAGCAGTACAATTGATGAAGAAGAAAGGGATCAAGTCATTTTACGGAGACACCATTCACTTCATTCCGAAGCAAAAAAGCGTTTACCGCTACTTTTTGGGTGGTAGCATCTTCGGATTGGGCTGGGCATTGGCCGGAGCGTGTCCCGGCCCTATGTTTGCACTAACAGGTGCTGGCTACTTGCCTGTTTTGATCGTCATTGCTGCCGCTATTTTCGGCACTTTCATTTACGGGCTTTTACGAGACAAGCTTCCACATTGAATTGAAAGGCAAGCACCGCTTTTTCGACTATCTTTGAGTTAAATCCTTAAAGAAGAAAGGACAGCTATGCTTACTTGGAAAGATGTTATCCATTTTGCCACCAAAGGCAACCCGACCCCAAATCGTGTGGTCATGAAGACCGACGACGAATGGCAAGCCCAGCTCACCGAAGAGCAATATCGGATCACTCGCAAGGCAGGCACCGAACACGCGTTCAGTTCAGAGATGTGTAGCATTTTTGAGCCAGGTGAATATGCTTGTGTGTGCTGCGGCACTAGGCTCTTTGATGCAAGTCAAAAGTATGAATCGGGCAGTGGATGGCCTTCTTTTACCCAACCCGTGAAAGAGAATGTTATCGCCTATCATAAAGATACTTCTTACGGAATGGTCCGCGTAGAGACCACCTGCAACACGTGTGAGGCACATTTGGGACACGTTTTCCCTGATGGCCCTGAGCCCAGCGGTCTTCGCTATTGCATGAATGCGATTGCGCTAAAGAAAGTGAAAGAGGAGGCTACACATGAATAACCTAGAGTTAGCCACGTTTGGCGGCGGATGCTTTTGGTGTACCGAAGCTATCTTCCAGCAGTTGAAAGGCGTCGAAGAAGTAGTTTCCGGTTATAGCGGCGGCAATGCGCCCGGCAAACCTACCTACAGAGAAGTTTGTTATGGACTTACAGGGCATGCTGAGGTGATACAGGTGTCTTTCGACCCTAAGATCATTCCGTTTGAAGATCTGGCACGTATTCATCTACATACACACGACCCAACGACCTTGAATAGACAAGGTGTTGACGTAGGCACACAATACCGTTCGGTGATCTTTTATCACGATACGAGGCAAAAGGAAGATGCAGAGCGCGTCATTGCTGAGGAACAGCCTAATTTCAGCAGTAAGATCGTTACAGAGATCGCGCCCCTAGACATCTTTTACGAAGCTGAGGACTACCACCAAGATTATTACAACAATAACCAAGCACAGGGATATTGTTCGTTTGTGATCACTCCAAAACTCCAGAAGCTTCGAAGCCAATATGCTGATCGATTGAAGTAAGAAAGGAAGCTATTCGACTTTTTCTGAAAGTTTGACCTTTAAATTGGTGAGCATCTCTTGTGTGATGTCATCCAACTCGAACCGATGTTGCCATCCCCAATCCTCGGTGGCTTTGCTGTCGTTCATGCCTTCAGGCCATGAGTCGGCTATGGCCTGGCGAAAGTCGGGCTGATAGACTACCTTAAAATCCGGGAGGTGTTTTTGGATGGAAGCCTCAATGTTCTCGGGAGCTATGCTGATGCCGCCTAGATTGTAGGAAGATCGAATCCTTATCTGCTCTTTGGGCGCTTGCATCAGTTTGATGGTTGCGCGGATGGCATCGTCCATATACAGCATGGGCAATAACGTTCCTTTTTGAAGGAAGGAAGTATACTTTCCGTCCGAGATGGCCTTGTAATAGATCTCAACCGCATAGTCGGTGGTGCCGCCACCAGGATTTGCCTTCCAACTGATAAGACCCGGATAGCGCAGGCTTCTCACATCCACATCGTACTTTTTGTAGAAGTACTCGCACCATCGTTCTCCGGAAAGCTTCGTGATCCCATAGACGGTCGTAGGCTCTTTGATGGTAGTTTGCGGGGTGTTTTCCTTTGGCGTAGTATCGCCAAATACAGCTATCGAGCTCGGCCAAAAGACTTTTTGTATCTTTTTGTCACGTGCCAGCTCCAGTATGTGCGAAAGTGTAGACATATTCAACTCCCACGCCTTTTGCGGAAATTTCTCCGAAGTGGCGGAAAGCATGGCAGCCAGAAGGTATACATCACTCACCCGATGCTTTTCAACACATGCTTCAACAGCGAGTTTGTCCATAGCATTCAAGGTCTCGAAAGGTCCCGATGACATAAGTGTGCCACTACCTTCTTTGATGTCCGAAGCAATCACTTGATCGCGTCCGTAAAGCTTACGAAGCGCCAGTGTAAGTTCGGTGCCAATCTGCCCGCAAGCACCGATAACAAGGATTTTGGGATTCATACCAACTGCCAATTAACTACTGCACAAAGATATTGATTCGATCAATCAATGGAAACACTTGCACTTCTTTTAAGAATAAAATTTTAGGGTATCGGTCAATATGACACTCTTTTTTTTGGTGATATATGATTTTTTAAGCTCATGGTATTCGATTTGTCAAAATGAGCAAACGTACTCTCTTGTGAATATGTTAAGCGCTCATGCCATATTTATCAGCTATCTTTGTGGACACAGAATTACACAGATGAATTTAAGAAGTAGTGTTTCTCTCGTAGTTTCTCTCGTAGTTTCCCTCATACTATTGGGTTTGTTCTTGTCATGTAGACAGAAGAGCGCAACAGCTGGGGGTCTCGTGGTAGAAGAGCAACTCGTAGATTCAACCTCTATAAAGAATGCCCCTGCTTTAAAAGGATTGAATTCCCTAGAAAATATAACGATCGACAAAGAAGTTGAGAGCATCATCAACGGCTGGCCTAAGTTTAGAGAACTAGACAACAAAATAGTAGGATTCAAAACGGTGAATCGCCCTAGACTATTTTCTTATGTTGAAGAGACAGAGACCCTTCATGAAGAGTTGTTAGAGACAGAGTTTCCCGAGCAGTACGACATTCCGCAGATAAAGAGCAGGTTCTTGGTGTTCAAAACACTCTTATTGCGGCTAAAGGACCATGCAGACGATTCCAGATTCTCAGACGAATCATTAGTCAAAGAGATCAAAGACCTCGTTGACTCCTTCAATGCCATTAAGCAGCAAATGATCAATATTGGCGAGGACAACATTGATGAAGACGAATATTTAAACCAACAATGATGATGAAGCCAATTTTTCTTAGTGCCCTATGTCTCTTTCCATTGCTGGTCTTCTCACAGAAAGATAAGGTCGGTGAAGTGCTGGATGCATGGCACAAGGCTGCAGCAGAAGCCGACTTTGAAGCGTATTTTGGGCTAATGACAGATGATGCCATCTTTATTGGCACCGATGCAACTGAGAATTGGAAATATCAAGAATTCAAAGAATTCTCCAAGCCTTATTTTGACCGTGGTAAGGCATGGAGTTTCACCACTGTGGAACGAAACATCTTCATCTCGCAGGATGGGAACTTGGCTTGGTTCGACGAATTGTTAGACACTCAAATGAAGCTTTGCCGTGGTTCAGGAGTGTCAAGAAAAGAACAGGACGGTAGCTGGAAGATTGCTCATTATGTACTATCTATCGCGATTCCCAATGAAAATGTCAAAGAAGTTATTTCTCTGAAAAGAAAAAAAGACAGCTTGCTTACCAAGCAGCTCAAGGAAGATTTCCAAAGAAAGATGTAACAACTTGCCCTAGATACGGTCTTAATTCTTAAGACTGCCTCTTAAAGATTTGTTAATCAATCCATTTGATGAACATTTCACAATAGAATGTGGTATTTTAGAAACTTTCTTATCAAACCAACAACAAATGAAGAGTATTTTTAAAAAATCATTACTGCTCAGCATCGCTGCTGCAGTAGTGTTGGTTTCTTGCAAAGAGGAGCCAAAAAATGAAGAAATTGCCGAAGTGGTGCCCGGTATCGTCCTAGAAAATATGGATGTGACGATGAAGCCAAACGACGACTTTTTTAAGTATGTCAACGGTAAGTGGCTAGAGAATAACGAGATTCCAGCCGACCGTACCCGCTGGGGAAGCTTTGACGAGCTTCGCAAAAGAACAGACGAAGATGCGTTAGCGATCCTAAAGGCTACCATGAATGAGAATCCCGAGATGGGCCAAATCGAAGTGATCGCAGGGTCTGACCAAGAGAAGGCAGCACACCTTTTCGAAACGATCATGGATACCATTACCCGCAACAAGCAAGGTATCGACCCATTGAAGCCTTATTTGATGAAGATCGATGCCATTGCCAATACAGCAGGACTTCAAGAGCTTCTCGAAGAAATGGAGCCACAGGGAGGTATCGGATTCTTCGGGTTTGGCGTTGGTGCTGACGCCAAGAACAGCAACATCAATGCAGGCTATCTAGGCACAGGCGGACTAGGTCTTCCTGATAGGGACTATTATGTAAAAGACGATGAAGATTCAAAGGAAAAACGCGAGAAGTATGTGAAGCACATCACCAAGATGCTTCAATTCTTGGGCGATAGTGAAGAAGACGCAGCAACTCAGGCTAAAGACATCCTTGCCTTTGAGACGAGTCTTGCCGAGCCAAGAATGGACAAAGTAGATCGGCGTAACCCATTGAAGCGTTACAATCCTAGGTCCATGACCGAACTTCAAGAAATGGTGCCGGCCATTAATTGGAGTGATTATTTTGAAGGAATTGGTGCAAAGGACCTTGATACAGTGATTGTGAGCGACCTTGGCTACTTCAATGCACTGCAAGATATTCTGGCAAAAGGCGAAGTTGACCAATGGAAGAAATACTTGCGCTGGTCTGCCTTGAATGAGGCAGCCCATTTACTGACCACAGAGCTAGACAAAGCCAATTGGGAATTTTACAGTAGAGACCTTCGTGGAGCAAAGCAGCAACGCCCAAGGGAAGAGCGTGCGCTACAAACTCTTAACTGGACCATTGGCGAAGCACTTGGTAAATTATACGTGGATAAGAAATTTCCGCCTGAAGCCAAAGCGCGTGCAGAAGCGATGATCCAGAATGTGATCAAGGCTTTTGAGAATAGGATCAATGCTTTGGACTGGATGAACGATGAGACCAAGCAAAAAGCCATTACCAAGCTTCGTGCCACTAAGATCAAGATCGCCTATCCAGACAAATGGAAAGACTACTCGGACCTAGAAGTGCAAAGTGTAGAAGAAGGGGGCACCTATCTTCAGAATATGTTGAACACCACAGCATGGAACTATAAGAAAGATCTTGAAAAGCTTGGTAGAGAAGTAGACAAGAGCGAATGGTTCATGGCACCGCAGATCGTGAATGCCTATTTCAACCCTTCTTACAATGAGATCGTTTTCCCTGCTGCGATCCTTCAGCCGCCTTTCTATAATTATCAAGCAGACGATGCCGTGAACTATGGAGGGATCGGTGCTGTGATCGGTCATGAGATCTCTCATAGCTTTGACGACCAAGGCGCAAAGTATGATGCTGATGGCAACTTGAACAACTGGTGGACCGATGAGGACCTTGAGAAGTTTCAAGAGCTAGGCAGTAAGCTTGCAGAACAGTTCGACGCTATCGAAGTATTGCCAGATGTGAACATCAATGGCAAGTTTACCTTAGGTGAGAACATTGGTGACCTGGGCGGCGTGAATGCTGCTTATGACGCCTTGCAGATGAGCTTTGAGGAGAAGGGCAAGCCAGCGCCGATCGACGGATTTACCGCAGAGCAACGTTTCTTTATGAGCTGGGCTACTGTATGGAGAACCAAGATGCTGGATGAAGCTTTGAAAAATCGTATCAAGACAGACCCACATTCGCCTGGAATGAACAGGGCCGTGCAACCGTTGAAGAATATAGATGCCTTCTACCAAGCCTTTGATATCAAAGAAGGTGACGCCATGTATCTTCCGCCAGAAGAACGTGTAAAGATCTGGTAACATCCCCCACTTTTTGGTTGCCTAAAAAGGCACGCTGCTACGGCGTGCCTTTTCTCTTGGGGGTAAAGAAAGGTCACGATATTGCTTCCATGGTACTTACGGTAGTTCGCTCAGCAATGGCAGCGAAGAAAAACTCGTCTGCTTCATTCAAGAGTTTTACATGCATCGACAGTAGCTGAGTCTCTTCTTCAGACAAAGAATCATCATTGAGGAACTCTTGGCACAGCTGTATTGCCTGTTGGTCTTTTTTGATGACCTTTTGTAAAAAGGACTCTTGTTGGGTAGAGACCAACTCATCGATCATCTGATTCCAATTATACCATAGCTTTGGCTTGATGATCGATTTTTTAGGCCGTTCGCCCAATGAGCGTATGATGCCCTTGATGTCATTCGCAAAGCGATTGCGTTGGGTCGATTGCAAGTTGTAGAAGCGAATCAGCTGTACATCGCTTTCCTGATCTGCCAGGAAAGAATACAGCTTCTTGCTTTCTAGGTAACTTGCTAACAATTGGTCGAACCCCTTTATTGTTTTCTTTGATGTTGCCATACCGAAACTTTTTTAACTGGGGCTATTGGTCGTGAGGGACGGTAAATCAGCTTCAATATAGCCAGCAGCTGGTTCAAAATGAAAAAAGAGAGAATGGTTTTATCAACAAGTTATCCACTTGTCAATGAAATAAAGGCTTCAGAAGAAACTTCCGACTTTGGTAGAAGTCTGCACCTTGGCCACACCTTTTTAGCAAGAACTTAAACCCAATGGCCCTAAGCACAAGGGGACGATTTTGATCTTTTAGGATTTCTCCCTTCAGGGAGAAGTAAAGAGGGTGTTAACTAAGAGCCCTTTTTAGAGTCTGATCAAAGGCACCGTATTTTGTGGTAGATATTTTTACTCGATCACTAGATCCTTGACCATGATGATAGCATCGTTCATGATAAATGGCTTGGGGATCATGTTGGCGGGTCGTTTTGGAACTGTGAAGAGCTCATTTTCCAACAGGTCGAAGGAAGCCTCCAACACTTGAAGTTCTGTCTTCTGATCAGTGGGTACCTCCATTTTCAGTTCCAGCGGCTCTTGGTCTGTAAAGTAGTAACTTAAGACCTTGTTTCGCCAACGGCGATTCAGCACAAATTCTTCTTCCTCATCTTTTTCTATGGCTACTCCGTTTACTGTAAGTGTGTAGAACAGGCTACTCTTTGACGCGAAGACTTCGACTCTATTCACGTGGCGTTGTGGTGCGATGCACAATTCTATGTGTCGTTTATCAGCAACAAGTGTATCTTTAGTGACTTCAATTTTAGGCTTTGGGATCGCCTTGGCTGGTGCTTCGGTGGCATAGCGATAGCCACTACCGTATTTGCTGTAAGCTGCATTGAGGTTCATATCTCCGGCCGATCGCGGGTCATCGCCTAGGAAATTCTTTGTCCAGCTATCTAGTTCCTTGTCATAGCTAAGCCAATAGGCTTTGTCGGTATTCATGTCGTATTGATATACCAAACTGTTTGGCTTTTGCCTTTCTTTATTGAAGCTTGAAGTGAAATGTGCCCTTCCGAAGAGAAAAAGTGAGACAAAAGAAAGGAGCACGACAAAAAGACCTTTGCGGCGAATACTGCCCAAAATAGGAAGCAACGATCCAAATAACAAGACCGAGAATGTTGCCGTGAGAGCGAGCATCTTTAGGCCTAGCCCTACAGGTAACACCTTAATGAATGGGGCAACGATCAATATTGCAGGAATGGCTAACAGTGCCAAGGCAACGATACTAGGCTCTTTCTGCCTTATGAGCACAAAAAGTGATATCAGGCCAAAGAACACAGGAATGATAAAGAAGCCTCCACCTTGCAAATAGAGTGCGAAGGCCAAATTCAGCAAGATCCATATGAAGAGTGGTGCGACAAGGTAGCTGGAGAGGTGCTGCTCGCTCTTGAATCTACGATACCACCAAAAGCAGATCGCCATGGAGAGCATGGCCACAAACCCGATGTAGACATGGCCATTGTAGGTAAATCCATGTTGGATCTCACCATAGCCAGGATAGAGCTTCAAAAGCAATTGCCAACCAAAGTGCGCTAGTAGCCCGCTGATCAGCAAACTGGCTAAGAAGGGGATGAATCCTTTGGCGATTTCCCTCCGGACCATTCGCTTTTCCCTGACCCCATAGGCGATCAAACCAATAAGCATGACAAAGGCGATAATGACCATCGGAAGCACCCAAGAAAACGGATAGTTGAAAAAGCCTAGCGGCGTGTTGAAATATACATCATCTTCACCCTCGGCAACGTTCAGTTCAGAAAGGTCTGAATTGGCAAAGTGGGGCAGCATACTCATCAGATAACTGCCTTGGTGTTCTAGTGTGTTCCGATCTAGGTTCTTGTAGGTGTCGTTTGACGTATGGTAGTCGTAATGGTCATCGATGAAGGCAAAGTTGAAGCCATCGATATCACGTTCTTCTCTAAAAACGGTAAGGTCTGTATCGTTGGGCAACATCTTATAGATACTGTACGCCAACGAGTTAGAAACTGGATAAGGAGGCTTCGCATCTTTGAAGCCTTTGATCAGGGCCTTGTTGCCGCCGTTGGTCTCCATAAGCATATAGCTTGGGCCACCACTTCCTCGCGCTTCAAAGTTCAACACCAGCCCCACATCGTCTGCCCGATCATGTTGCTTGCAGAACAATTCTGCACCATTGAGGCCGATCTCTTCCGAATCCGAGAGCATTACGATGATGTCGTTTTTAGGTTCTTTTCCTTCGGAAAGAAAGGCGCGCACTCCTTCTAGGATGGTCGCCACACCACTACCGGCATCACTGGCACCGTATGATTTGGAATGCGGCGCACTGTCGTAATGGGTGAGCAGCATGAGTGCTTTGCCAGGATTGCTTCCTTGAATTCGCGCCAAGATGTTTATGGGTTTTGCGAGCCCGCCCCAACGGTCTAGTGTATAGCCTTTTTGTATTTCAGGTTGAAGGCCAAGCTTCTCTAACTCACTAACGATATACGCTCTTACCTGAGCATGCCCTTCAGAACCCACGTAATGTTGATCTTTAGATATTGCTTTGACATGTATGAGCGCCCTTTCGGTCGAAAATTGATTGTCTGGTGTATCGCTGCCACTATAACTTTGTGGCATTTCAGAGCGAAACGTCCAATACGTGGCAAGCAAGAGGATCAAAAGGGCGATGAACTTTCTCATGGGTCAGGTTTTTGTGCTACATAAATGTACACATTTTGTCTTCCATCGAAAAAACGCAACGATCACAAATAGGATAATTCGCTTAGATTCAGTATATTTAAGATTCTACTAACCAAAACCCGCACGAAGCCATGGCCATCAAAAGTTTTCAAGCACCCAGGCAAGACCTGAAAAAAGAGTACAAAGCACCTATGCTGGTGTCTGATCATATGACCTCTAAGCTGGTCACTTTCAAGACCGACCAAAGTATTCTGGAAGTGATGGAGCAATTCATTAAACATCGGATATCTGGTGGGCCCGTTTTGGATGAAAAAGGGATGCTGGCTGGGATCATCTCTGAGGCCGATTGTATGAAACAGATCTCAGAGAGCCGTTACTTCAACATGCCCATACTAGACAAGAGCGTGGCCAACTTCATGACCAAGAATGTAGAGACCATTCCGCATGATATGACCATTTTTGATGCGGCGTCTCGTTTTCATAAGAACAACCGTCGTAGACTCCCGGTGTTGCAGAATGGACGTCTTGTGGGGCAGATCAGTCGGAAGGATATCGTGGTTGCAGCCTTGAAGCTCAACAGCCAGAATTGGTGATTCCGAAGTAAGAAATCAGAAATTCGATCTTAGAGGTATAGAAAGACCCATTTCAAGGAGAGGGCAGTTGGGTCGTTTCGAAGGAGTGCAACGACTGAGAAATCTAATCATGGTAGCATGAGATTCCTCATCACACTTGTTGTCGTTAGGCAGGTTCGGAGAATGACTAATGGATCACCTTCTTTTTACAAGCGCATAGTATTCGTTTTCTAGCGGAAGATACCCTTGGTCGTACACAAAGTAGTAGATGGTGCCTGCCTTGGTCGTGTAAATGCTAGTGAAGTAGTTAAAATCGAAACCCCGAGCCATCATCTTCGAACGGGAGACCTTGGTCTTTTCGCCTGGATTCAACTCTTCGAGGATACGGTAGTTTTTCCGAAGGCGATTGTTGATGTTGCGTACTAGATTGCGAGTGTCTTTGTTTACCCGGTTGTTGTAGGTGTTGCGGCAACCGTCGTTGCAGAACTTCTTGTCGATACGTCCTACCAGTCGCTCGCCACATTCCAAGCATGCTCGTTCCTCGCTCATGATCTTTCAGCTTTTAGTCTCGTTTTTAAAGTTTAAATTCTGTTTTGGTCTCACCTGTATCAAAGATGTGAGGGTAATGCTCTTTGATGTTGCTCTCCATGAATGCTAGTGGGACATCCTTAAAATGCCCGTAGTCATCAATATATTCCATAAAGAGGCTTCCCTGACTGTTGTACTGTTGTAAGAACGAATGGCTCTCTCCATCAAACTCCAAAGGTGCGACATTGAGCTTTTCGCAGAGCGTTTTGTTGAAGACGGGAGACATCTTAAGCCATTTGCCGTTCAAATAGACATTTACCATTCCGTGCGGTGTGAGTTCATTCGAACCAAATTTTTCCTCAAGCCTTTCTACGGCCAGATGGTTCTTAACTTTGCCAAGATGCAGTCGGGCAGGGATGTCTAGCGCCCTAAGGCAAGCGATCAAGACGATCGATTTCTCTACACAATTGCCGCTTGCTTTTTTGGCGACCGTGCTGGCCCTAAAACTTTCTTTTGAAAGACTTATGCTGTAGGGGTCGTACTTCCAACCATCACGCACTTGTGTGTAGACCCTGATGGCCTTTTCTTTTTTAGACAGGGAATCGCCCTTGTGTGCAGTGATAAGGTTCTGGATCGCTTCATCTTCGAAGTCGAAAAAATACGATGCGTTTAGATACTTCATGCGTGGCGTTAGTCTATTCTTTTGTAATGGAACGTTGCTTCTTGTGTTTTCCCATCTTCGTCACCGATAACGACATAGACGTTCATTTCGGTGTTGCTGACGTGCTCAAAGGTGAGTCCGTCAAAGAACAATTTTCCCTCTTCGACCTTTACCAACTTAAAGTCGACGGTCTCTTCTTTTTCTTCCCAGCCTTTGAGATTGCCATGGAAGTGTTTGAGTTGCATCAACAAGGTCTCTTCCTGCTGTTGAATGTGCCCGATCTCGTAAAAGCGTACCTTTCCGTCATGCACCAGCTTGAAGACGAACATCATGGAGTTGCCCAAGGGTGGTGCCCAGACCTCTTCGGCAATGCCGCCAAAAGCTTCTCCTTTCCAATGTCCTTGGATCCATGAGACATCTTCTAGCGTTGCTTTTGGAGAAGTCATTCCCTCTATAAGTGTACGCGTGTTCTGGGCCTTGCAAGAAAAGGTTGCCACTAAAGAACAGAGTAGAAAAAACGTTTTCATCGATATACTTATTTTGAATGTCAGTTGTGGGCTTCCGGCTTGTCTGTTTTATAAAAGGTGAGTGGTAAGTTTTCAGATTCCAGAACAAAGTCTTCTACATAGGTGAGCCCGATTTTTTCGAGGACCCTTCTAGATGCGTGGTGGTCTGGTTCGGTCATTCCGTAGATGGTATCTAAGCCCAATACTTCGAAACCGTATCGTACAGCGGCCTTTCCGGATTCGGTAGCATATCCTTTGCCCCAATAACGTGGCATAAGGCGATAGCCTACATCGATCAGGTTCTCATGGCCATTGAAAATGTCTTCAAAATTCACCTTCAAGCCCGACCATCCTGTGAATTCACCTGTAGCCTTTTCGATCACTGCCCAGCGTCCGACACCATATTTCTGATACTGCATCTTGATGTGGTCAATGTACTGTTGGGACTGCTTGCGTGCCTTCAAAGGTCTTTGTCCCAAGAATCGATGCACCAACGGGTCGGAGTCCAGTTCGAACATGGCTTCCAGATCATCGTCAGTGATGGCACGCATATAAAGGTGTTGGGTCTCGGCGAAGATCTTCATAGAGACCTCAATATAGTCACTAAAAACGAAATGGTGTTTTTCCGTCAACAAATTAGTATTTTAACTATGCGGATAAGGTTGCTTTTCCTTTCGATGTTGCTTTCGAATCTTGGGTTCTTTACGATAGGGAATCTTTAAAAGGTCAGGTCGAAGAAAGGAATTTTAAAAGCAGTTATTTTGATGTTTTCCACCTCTGCTTTGATGATACGTTGAGATCATCTGCTCTTTACAGAAAGAGGGTGATTATATTTGCTTACAAACGATTACAAATGACTACATTCGAGTACAATCGTTTATGTACCGATACTGTTCCGGACAGGGTTTCATCTTTGCCTCGTCAAGCTGAACGAACGATGCTTGATGGCATTAACTGTTTAATCCTTAAAATTATTTATTATGAACGCACTGAGAAACAAAGTACAGTTGATTGGAAATCTTGGAAACGACCCAGAGATCATCGAATTGGACAATGGAAAGAAGCTGGCCAAGTTCAGCATCGCTACCAACGAGAGCTATCGCAATGCGCAAGGCGAAGTCATCAAAGACACACAGTGGCACAATGTGATCGCTTGGAACAAAACGGCAGAGATCGTCGAGAAGTACGTGACCAAAGGCAAGGAGATAGCCGTAGAAGGTAAACTGACCAACCGTAGTTGGGAAGACAAGGAAGGCAATAAACGCTACACGACCGAAGTGGTGGTGAATGAGTTGCTGTTGCTAGGGAAGTAGAAGCAAACCATTATTAAATAAAAAGTCTGCTAGCATTTCTGTTGCTAACAGACTTTTTTTGTTAAACCGTCTGAGAGAACAATTGCGTTTCGGGCTTGTTTCGCTGCAAGCGCAGGTCAAAGGCCATGCAAATATTTCGGATGAACGGCTTGCCTTTTTCGGTGACGATCAGGCGTTTTCTGGCAATCTCCAGCAGGTTGTCCTCGAGCATTTCCTGAAGATCGATGATCACATCAGGAAGTTCGCCAAAGTGATTTGCTTCATCTTCCCAAGAAGTTTCAAATCGACACATCAAATTCAAAACATGCCTTCTGATGATAAGATCTTCCTCATTCAGGATATGACCTCGATATACCGGAATCTGACCTCGCTCCAGCAATTGGTAATATGCTTCAATGTGTTTGACATTTTGTGCAAACCCATACCAACTGTCACTAATGGCAGAAACTCCAAGCCCTATCATGGTTTGTGTCCTAGATGTCGTATATCCCATGAAATTTCGGTGAAGCGTGCCTTTTTCCATAGAAGTGAAGAGACTATCGGTTTCTAAAGCAAAATGGTCCATGCCGATCTCTACGTAACCTGCTTGCGCCAATAGCGCTTTCCCCAGCTCGTACTGTCCACGTTTATCTTCTGGCGAAGGAAGGTCCTCGCTCTTGAAGCCACGTTGCCCATTCCCTTTGATCCACGGCACATGCGCATAACTGTAAAAAGCGATACGGTCGGGCATCAATTGTCTTGTGAGCGCAATTGTTGTTTTGATGTGTGCTTCGGTCTGGAAAGGCAATCCAAAGATAATGTCATGACCTACAGACGTATAACCGATCTTTCTAGCCAATTCCGTAACACGTTTCACATTTTCAAAGGGTTGTATGCGATGAATGGCTCTTTGCACGCTTTCATTATAATCCTGAACCCCAAAGCTCACGCGTCTAAACCCTAGGCCGTACAATGTTTGAAGATGTGCTTCGGTAGTGCTGTTGGGATGTCCCTCAAAGCTGAACTCATGATCTTGAGCCTTAACTGCCTTATCGAACAACCCATTAAGCAATAGTGTTAAATTCTCTGCACTGAAGAAAGTCGGGGTGCCACCACCAAGATGAAGTTCTTTGATGACGGGCTTGGTTTCAAAAAGTGCACAATACAGGTCCCATTCTTTTAGAAGTGCCTGTATATAAGGCACTTCGACCTCATGTCGTTTGGTGATGCGCTTGTGGCAACCACAGAAAGTACAAAGGCTCTCACAAAAGGGGAGATGAATATATATGCTGATACCTTCTTGTCGATCGCCTTCTTGAAACGAATGCACCAACGATTGCCTCCACCCTTGCACCGAGAACGTCCTGGAGTCCCAATACGGAACGGTAGGATAACTCGTATATCTTGGCCCAGCTACATTGTATTTGGCGATCAAATTGTCCATAGAAGCATTTTGGCCTCAAAATAAAAGATGAAATATTTTAGAAAATATGATATATGTCACTTCAATTTGTGAGTCTCACCGTGGTCTGTATACAGAAAGATTATTTTGTATCTTTTTGAAATGAAAGTTTCTACTTTAAGCCATATCAAAGCACAACATCAAAGCTAACCAACATGAAACGACCCATCAGGATCGCCTCTATAAGTGAATTAGAGATAAAGAGGCCAGCACATGCACTTGTTAACGAACTGGACCTTGTCATTGTAAAATATGAAGAAGGCATCTCCGTACTCTACGGAAGATGTCTGCATCGTGGCGCCTTGATGGCCGATGGGCACATCGATGGACACAACCTGATCTGCGGTGTTCACGGTTGGGACTATCGCTATGACACAGGCGTTTCAGAATATAACAATAGTGAAGTGCTTCATAAATTCAGCACAAAAATTGATGGCGATACCCTCTTTGTAGATGAAGAAGAGATCGATGCCTATCTAAAAGAGCATCCACAGCCTTTCAACCGAGATGAGTACTTGGGCGACTACGCCGACACACATCCTGAAGATACCGAGCCCTATACAGGTTACATCAAAGAATTGGCCAAGAACGGCTTAAAGAACCTAGGACATCATGGGTTTTCTGCTTCTATGGGCGTTGACAGAAACACATTGCCAAAATGGAGCGATATTCAGTTCTTGCCCGCCCAACTGGCCTCAAGGCCTTTGTTAGATCATGAAGAGGTGGCCACCGAGGTAGTTATCGGCTCTAAGGCCAAAAAACCACTAGAATTGGATATTCCTTTGTTTGTCAGCGACATGAGCTTCGGGGCATTGTCGCGCGAAGCTAAGATCGCTCTTTCCAAAGGAGCTGAAATGGCCGGTACCGGTATTTGTTCGGGAGAAGGCGGCATGCTTCCACAAGAACAAGCCAACAATTCAAAGTATTTATACGAATTGGCTTCGGCGCAATTTGGCTTTTCGTGGGACAAGCTAGATAACGTACAGGCCTTTCACTTCAAAGGAGGTCAAGGCGCTAAGACAGGAACAGGCGGACATTTGCCTGGCAACAAGGTAAGTGAAGAAATTGCTGAAGTGCGTGGGCTAAACCCTGGAGAAGCAGCGATTTCGCCAGCTACATTCCCAAACTTCCATGGGGTCAATGATTTCAAAGAATTTGCAGAACAGGTTCGTAAGCGTACTGGAGGTATTCCCGTCGGTTTCAAGATAGCGGCCAGCCATATCGAACAAGACATCGAATTTGCGCTACAGGTTGGCGTAGATTACATCATTCTTGACGGTAGAGGTGGCGGAACAGGTTCTGCCCCAACCATCTTACGAGATAACATCAATGTGCCGACCATCCCTGCATTGGCCAGAGCACGCAAATATCTCGACAAACGTGATGCGAAAGATGTCACCTTGATCATCACTGGTGGTTTGCGCATCGCCGAAGACTTTGCAAAAGCCATGATGATGGGCGCCGATGCTGTTGCAGTTTCCAACTCGGCGCTTCAAGCTATCGGTTGTTTAGGCATGCGCGCATGTGGTACAAACAATTGTCCGGTAGGTATCGCTACACAGAAGGAGTCCTTGAGAAGCAGACTCATCATCGAATCGTCTGCAAAGCAACTCAACAATTTCTTTACAGCGACCAACGACCTGATCAAAGTGATCGCCAGAGCATGTGGTCATGACGACATTGCCAAGTTCAATCAAGATGACCTTTCTACGTTCAACTATGACATGTACCGCTTAACAGGCATCAACTATGCAGGTTTTTCAGGATAGTCTTCACATTCGATTGCTAGGAAAAAACACTGAAAAGCAGTAACTTAAATGTCCAAACCAACTGACTCATGACCATGACACGCCAAATGCACTTGGCAGCACAATACCTGGCTGCCGCAGGAATCAGCTTCCTCAAGAAAAAGGATGACGATAGCCATACCAATATGGGTTTCTCTGTGGAAGAAGGAAGCCTTTCGTCAAGAGGGCTTAACAAGGCACAAGAGACACTCTCCATAAGCTATAAGAATTTCACGTTGGATTGGAATACCTTCGATTATTCAGAGTCTCTGCCTTTGCATGGAAAGTCACATGCCCAAGTATTGGAGTGGATCGATGAACTCACCACGCCAACCTATTTAGAAGGCAAGTACAAGTATAAACTTCACTACGAGCTTCCGTATCAAATAACAGATGACTATGTGTTCGAACTCAAAGACAAGACCCGTTTAGGGCAACTCATGGACTACCGTATCTTGGCACAGCATACTATTGAACGTTTTTTAGAGCAACGCCAGTTAAATTCTGAGGTGCGGATTTGGCCACATCACTTCGACACGGGCGGGTATGCTGCGTTAAATGATGATTCTGGCAAGGCCGTTGGAATGGGAATGGCCATCCCAGACACCTTGGTTGATGATTATTATTTCTACATCAGCATGTATCAAGGCCATACTGCCGAAGAGGTCTCAGACTTGCCGAAACTGTCGATAGGCAATTGGGTATCTGAAGGTTTCAAAGGAGCTATCTTACCTGTTAACAGTATCAACGAGAATACGGCCTTACATTTTTTTGACGAGGTCTTCGAAAACTACTTGTAAAAGTAATAGATTGTCCATAAAAAATACTTCAACTTGGTCTTGTCTTTAGTCGAGTGCCATCTTGATGGTGGTTCTGGCTCCTTGGTGCTCCAGCTGTGCTATGTAGGCTCCCCTGGGCAGTGCTGATAGGTCGATGGCGTGGGTGGTGTTTGCCTGTAGCCTTCG
>JANQRC010000006.1 GCA_028284745.1 Flavobacteriaceae bacterium | reverse complement strand
GACAAGATATTTGGGGTAATGTCAGAGAAATCAGGATTCAACCCCATTCTTGCTGCATGGTTGCCAAACATTGTTTTTGGTATTTTGGCAGTCTATTTGCTAAACAATGCCAAACGTTAAGCTCAAAAATTACTTTCACTTACATTTTATCATCTTCATTTGGGGATTTACTGCAGTTTTAGGAGCGCTTATCAGTATTGATGCGGTGCCACTGGTCTGGTACAGAATGCTGTTGGCATCTTTCTTTGTGTTCATCTACCTGAAGCTTAAAAGAAAGCGGTTGAACGTAACCCCTCGCTTACTCCTCGGCTTTTGCTTTGCAGGAGTTTTGATCGCGTTACACTGGTTGGCCTTTTTCAAAGCCATAAAGGTTTCAAACGTGTCCGTAACACTTGCCATGATGTCTACCGGAGCCTTTTTCACGGCACTTCTGGAACCTATCATCTACAAACGAAAGTTTATCTGGTACGAGTTCTTATTCGGGCTTATCGTGATCGCTGGCTTGTATGTGATCTTCAATGTGGAAGGCGATCACAAGCTCGGAATGACCTACGGCCTCATTGCAGCGCTACTGTCTGCTGTGTTCTCTATCATCAACGGTAACTATGCCAAGCAGCACGATGCCACAGTTATTTCATTTTATGAATTGCTCAGCGGAGCAGGATTCATCACGTCATATCTATGCTTCGCTGATGAATTTTCTTTAGAAATTTTCCAACTGCCCAGAACAGATTGGGTATGGTTGGGCATTTTGGCACTTTTTTGCACGGCCTATGCCTTTATTGCCTCGGTGGCAGTGATGCGATACTTAAGCCCATATACTGTGATGCTCACCATCAACCTAGAGCCTGTCTATGGTATTTTGCTGGCATACCTGGTCTTTGGCGAAAAAGAACAAATGCAATCACAGTTCTATATAGGTGCTGTGATAATTCTTGCTACCGTAATTGCAAACGGAATAGTTAAGAATTACAAGAAGGGTGAAGGCACTTCACTATCCTAAAGTTTTTATATTTGTACCAACCAACGACTAAATGACTTCATGGAATATTTAGATTTCGAGTTACCCCTCAAAGAGCTAGAAGAACAACTAGAAAAATGCTTGTCCATTGGCGAAGAGAGTGATATCGACGTCACAGAAACATGTAAGCAGATAGAGAAGAAACTCGCTGCGAAGAAAAAAGAAATCTATGGGAACCTAACCGCTTGGCAGCGTGTTCAGATGTCTCGCCACCCGTCAAGGCCTTATACGATGGACTATATCGAGGCCATTTGCGGAGACTCCTTCTTAGAACTACATGGTGATAGGAATTTCAAAGACGATAAGGCAATGGTGGGCGGCCTAGGAAAGATCGGCGACCAGAGTTTCATGGTGATCGGTCAGCAAAAGGGCTACAACACCAAGACACGCCAATATAGGAATTTCGGTATGGCAAATCCTGAAGGTTACCGTAAAGCGCTTCGTTTGATGAAGTCTGCCGAGAAGTTTGGCATCCCAGTAGTTACCTTGATAGATACGCCCGGTGCCTATCCTGGCATGGAGGCTGAAGAACGTGGCCAAGGCGAGGCCATTGCACGAAATATCCTTGAGATGACGAGGTTGAAAGTGCCTATCATCACGGTTATCATCGGTGAAGGCGCTTCAGGGGGGGCATTGGGTATCGGAGTAGGTGATACGGTTCTCATGTTAGAGAATACCTGGTATTCGGTAATTTCGCCCGAATCATGTTCATCGATCCTTTGGCGCAGTTGGGAGTATAAAGAACAAGCTGCCGATGCATTGAAACTCACGGCCAAGGACATGAAGCGATTGAAGCTTGTGGACCAAATTTTGAAGGAACCTCTGGGTGGGGCACATGCGGACCGCAAAAAGACATTTGTCACCGTTCGTGATGCCATCATCAAGTCATACGATGAACTCAAAAAGTTATCACCAAGTGAATTGGTAGAAAAGCGCATGGAAAAATACAGTTCCATGGGTGTTTACAAATAGCAACTCCTTCATTTATAACGCTTATAGAAAATCCGAGGCTCGTTCTCGGATTTTTTCTTTGGATATGAACAATTTTTTTAACTTATTAACAGTTAAATTGTT
Source organism: Flavobacteriaceae bacterium (assembly GCA_028284745.1). Taxonomy (GTDB): domain Bacteria; phylum Bacteroidota; class Bacteroidia; order Flavobacteriales; family Flavobacteriaceae; genus JANQRC01. Next base: position 7,804 of record JANQRC010000006.1, on the reverse strand, counting down.
AATGAACATTGAATACTAAGAAATTCAAATTGGTCGCAAGTACCATTTCAATTACCTACTTTCGCAGTCATGGAACAGCCCAAGCCAATTACAGGATACCCAATAGATAAAAGCAAGCTCATCAACCTTGAGAAAGGAAAGATACCTCCGCAAGCAATTGATTTAGAGGAAGTTGTGTTAGGAGCTATGATGATAGACAAGAAAGGCGTAGATGAGGTCATTGATATCCTGAGTCCAGAGGCATTCTACAAAGAAGGACACCGGCATATCTTTGAAGCGATCTTTAAATTGTTCCAAAGTTCAGAACCCATAGACTTATTAACAGTTTCGTCGCAGCTGAAGAAAGACGCCAAGCTAGAACTGGTGGGGGGCGACTTCTATCTGATATCCCTCACACAGAAAGTCTCGTCTTCGGCACATATTGAGTTTCACGCCAGGATCATACTCCAAAAATATATCCAGCGAAGCCTCATAAGGATCTCTAATGAGATCATCGAAAATTCGTACGACGAGACCAAAGACGTCTTCGACCTATTGGATGATGCGGAAGCCAAACTATACGAGGTCACCCAAGGAAACATCAAGAAGTCTTCAGAGACCGCCCAGAATTTGGTGATCCAAGCTAAGAAAAAAATAGAGGAGATATCAAAAAAAGAAGGGTTAAGCGGCATACCCTCTGGATTTACCAAGGTAGACAGGCTTACATCGGGTTGGCAGCCTAGCGACCTGGTCATCATCGCGGCACGCCCTGGTATGGGTAAGACGGCCCTTACACTTTCGATGGCGAGGAATATTGCTGTTCGGTCAAACACACCTGTTGCCTTCTTCTCGCTGGAAATGTCTTCCGTACAGTTGATCACACGTCTGATCTCATCTGAAACAGGCCTTTCTTCCGAAAAATTACGCACGGGAAGGCTAGAAGAACACGAATGGGAGCAGTTGAACGTAAAGGTGAAGGATCTGGAGAAGGCACCACTTTATATAGATGACACGCCATCACTATCGATATTCGACCTAAGGGCAAAAGCACGTCGACTAGCATCTCAGCATGGCATTAAGCTGATCATCATAGATTACTTGCAGTTGATGACAGCAGGCAGCAGTAATAAGACAGGGAACCGTGAACAAGAGATATCGACCATTTCGCGAAACTTGAAAGCGCTGGCTAAAGAACTAGATGTGCCAGTGATCGCGCTGTCACAACTGTCGCGTGCGGTAGAAACTCGTGGAGGTAGCAAGCGTCCGTTGCTTTCCGACCTCAGGGAGTCTGGGGCCATTGAGCAAGATGCAGACATCGTTTCCTTCATCTATCGCCCAGAATATTACAAGATCGATGAGTGGGACGACGAAGAGCGCACCCCGACCGCAGGCCAAGCTGAATTCATTGTTTCAAAGCATAGAAATGGTGGCCTTGATAATATTAGGTTAAAATTCATCGGTCATTTGGGTAAATTTGATAATTTGGATGAGTTCGATTCACCTTTCGAGTTTCAGTCAAAGATGAATCAAGACAACGAGCGACCTCTCGGAATGGATACCTTGCCAAGTGCAGATGATGCTTTCGGAAGTTCCTCGAACAAGGATTTCAACCCAGATGACGACGACATACCGTTCTAAAATAAAGAAGCTGTTTTTTCGCAATTTCGTGAAGCAACTTGCCATTGTGCTCTTCTTCTTGTCTTCGGCCTCATCATTTGCCTCTTACATCTTGATCCCGATGGATGCTGAAGGCCAATCAGATCACCTGAAGGCATATGGCGTCACCTATTGGACACTAGAAAAGCAGCTTAAGGTGAAGTGGTTGCTAAACTACCGAGGAGGGTCATTTTTATTACCGTATTCTGAAGAGATCGTAAAAGAATGCAAGATTCGCGGTGTCTCGTTCGAGACCTTGTCCGATGCCAAGGCAAACAGCATCCTGCAGGATATAAGCAGCCCTTCTCAAAACCAAGAGGCAGTCGTTCTCGAAAAAGCACCAAAAATTGCAGTTTACTCACCAAAAGGCAACCAGCCATGGGACGATGCTGTGACCATGGTGCTTACTTATGCTGAGATTCCCTACGAGACCGTCTATGATGAGGAAGTATTGAGCGATGGACTGCTATTGTTTGATTGGCTGCACTTGCACCATGAGGACTTTACTGGGCAATACGGAAAATTCTATGGCGCGTATCGTGCTACATCTTGGTACATCGACCAGAAGAAGGAAGCCGAACAATTGGCCCGGAGTCTTGGCTATGACAAAGTTTCAGACGAAAAGCTGGCCGTAGCACTGAAGATCCGAGATTATGTGATAGGTGGTGGCTTTATGTTTGCCATGTGCTCGGCCACAGACAGTTTTGACATTGCGCTATCTGCTGAACAGGTAGATATCTGTGAGCCCATGTTTGATGGCGACCCTTCTACACCTAGCTACCAATCTAAGATCGAGTACAGCAAAACGTTTGCCTTCAAAGATTTTACGTTGGAAAGAAGCCCAACACGCTATGAGTTCTCTTCCATAGACATGACACGAAAACGACAGATTCCAAAGGAGTTGGATTATTTTACTTTGATGGACTTCTCGGCCAAGTGGGATCCCATACCCACCATGCTTTGCCAAAACCATACTGCGCTGGTGAAAGGTTTCATGGGGCAGACAACAGCCTTCGACCGCAATCAGGTCAAAGCGAATGTGCTGGTCATGGGAGAGAATAAACGAAATGGTGAAGCGCGTTACATTCATGGTATCAAGGGCAAGGGCTTTTTTACCTTTTATGGCGGTCACGACCCAGAAGATTACCAACATCGGGTGGGGGATCCCAAGACCGAACTTTCTCTTCACCCGAACTCTCCTGGATATCGCTTGATCCTGAACAATGTGTTGTTTCCTGCGGCAAAAAAGAAGAAGCAGAAGACTTGAGGAGTTTCTTTACGTCAGTGGCTTCATATGGGGTATGGTGGCCGATAGGCCGATAGAAGGTTATGATAGCTCAGAAGATGAGTTGGTCGATTGGGATGAATTCAAGGAAGCAGTTGGCCGTGTTAAGAACTTTAGGAGTTTGATGAATGTTTAGGCGACTCGATCTCTTCTATCTTCTTTGGGGTAATATCTCTGACGAACACGCTAAATAGGAAGTTCTCGGCAATTTTAATGGATCTGAGCGAGGCCTCTATGGCTATTTCTTGCCCTGACTTTGCATTGGTGGAAAACACAAACTTGTTGTTTACATAGTTGCTTTTTCCGGTCCTGTGAAAAGTTAAAAGATCAGATGTGAACTTATTTCTTAGTTCCTCAGAGTCTACAAAATCCATCAAGGACCTTCCTACAGTTTCATTAAAGGTCCAGCCGAACAGTTTTTCTGCCTGACGATTCCAATCCTTTATTTTCATATTTTCATCGAATAAGAAATAGGCATCATGCGTATTGTGCAGAATAGCTGATTTCAAATGTTCACTTTCCTGATGGCTTTCCTTTAATTCGGTCTGTCGCTGTATCTGAAAGCGAAGTAGCTGATTTTCCCGCTCTAGCTTTCTAATGTGCTTGTGATACAGCTTGTTGAGTTCTTTTGGGTTTGTGACACTGAGGTTGGCTGCTTCATACACTTCACTTGGCAGAATGCTGATCGTGCAAGAGAACGTATCTAGCAAGTGGTATTTATCAAAATATCGCTTGTATACCAACTGAAAAACATTGATGGCAACGTCTTCTCCTGAAAGTTCTTTTATAACTTCATATACGGTGCTGGCGATCTCTCTGAAGCCATTCTGGTCTTGTTGTGAACCCTGATGATCGTTTGTCCCTTCTTGGGAGAGCTCTTCTTGAATTTCCGAAAGCTCAAAATTCACACCATGACTTTCGATAGCTTCTTCAATGATGTCGGATAGCAGATTCTTGCAGAACAATGTTTCTTGCTCATGTTGTGGAATGAACAACAAATGAAGTTCAGAGTGGTCTTTGATCCTCGTTAGGCGACTTCTGATCAGGTGCCTGATCCTGCTGGCTTCCGCGTCCTTGGATCTAGAATCCTTTTCTGTAAAGTAACCTTCGATCCTAAAATATATATGTGGAAACTGTTGAAGCTTATCCTCTGTGTTCAAGGCATTGTATCGCTTTACTTCTTTTGAGAGCTTCTTGGCTTCCTTGGACCCATCGAGCTTCTTAAGTACATAATCCATCAGAACACGAATATCCAGATCGATATTCGTATCCGTGTCATGTTCTTTTTTCTTCGATGTGCCTTTTGAGTATTTAAAAAGTTTAAGCATTAATAATGATACCTTCTTTGCTTGCGGTAAATCTTATGCAAGATGATAAAAGCACTTAAATAAAGCGAATTAATGTTGAGAAAACCGCTGTGAACGATGTGTTCGCTCTTTTTCTAGCAGCGAGCAAACACAAAAAAAGCCGTTCAAATATAGAACGGCTTTTAAGCGAGATATTGTTAAACGTTTACTTTACTTTGTCTACAATGGCTTTGAACGCCTCCGGGTTGTTCATGGCTAGGTCGGCCAAAACCTTGCGGTTGAGCTCGATATCGCTTGCCTTGAGTTTCCCCATGAATTGCGAATAGGACAATCCGTGTTCTCTAGCACCTGCGTTGATACGCTGTATCCAAAGCGCTCTAAACGTTCTCTTCTTGTTCTTGCGATCGCGGTAAGCGTACTGCCAACCTTTCTCGACCGCGTTCTTGGCTACGGTCCAGACGTTCTTACGTCTTCCGTAGTACCCTTTTGCGTGCTTCAAGATCTTCTTTCTTCTAGCTCTCGAAGCCACTGCGTTTACTGATCTAGGCATAATCTCAATTGTTTTTGTAGTAAGCGGTGCATCAACGCACACTTCTAAAACTTCTTGGATCGTAGGTCCTTGACCTGCGATCGTTGTTCGTTTTGCTTAACTCCAAGGTTTTACATTAATTTAACCGAAGGAAGTCAATTACTTCAATCGCAACTGTTCCTTGATGCTATTCACATCCGAGTCATGTACCAGACCCGTGTGTGTCAAGCGAAGCTTTCTCTTCTTCGACTTCTTCGTAAGAATGTGTCGCTTGTTAGAGTGCTTTCTCTTTAGTTTACCAGTTCCGGTCAGCTTAAAACGCTTCTTGGCACTGGATTTGGTTTTCATTTTAGGCATTACTTCCTAGTTTTTGATCTCGCTTCGTCCTCCGAAGCCTTGGCGAAGGAGGACTTCTTTTATCCCGATCTCTATAAAGGATCGGGGGTATTTTGATCACCAACCGTTTCAATATAGCTTCCCCTCCTTTTGGGAGAGGATCTGGAGGTGAGGGTTATTTCTTCTTCGGTGCGATGAACATCGTCATTCGCTTGCCTTCCAACTTAGGCATCTGTTCTACCTTTCCAAGTTCTTCCAGTTCTTGCGCGAGCCTTAATAGAAGGATCTCACCTTGGTCTTTATAAACGATCGATCGTCCTTTGAAGAACACGTAGGCTTTCAATTTGGCGCCATCCTTCAAGAACTTCTCCGCATGCTTCTTCTTGAATTCGTAATCATGGTCGTCAGTGTTGGGCCCGAAACGGATCTCTTTGATGACTACTTTGGCAGCTTTTGCTTTCAGAGCCTTCTCCTTCTTCTTTTGCTCGTACAAGAACTTCTTGTAGTTCATGATCTTGCAAACAGGCGGGTCGGCCTTTGGGGAGATCTCAACAAGATCTTCCTCTAATTCTTGCGCGATGCTTCGCGCTTTGGCGACGGGATATATGCCCACTTCAACATTATCGCCCACAAGGCGGACCTCGCGTGCTGTGATCTCCTCATTGATCTTATGAGGATTTTGTTTGATGACCCTAGCTGGGCCTCTGCTTCTTCTTCTACGTATTGCTATGACTAACTAATTTTAATTAAACTTCAAATGGTCTGAGGGTCTTGCCGATCTCTCCATCAATGAGTGAGAGAAACTCATCGATCGTCAACGCGCCAACATCGCCTTCACCATGTTTTCTAACAGAGACCGTACCATCTTTTTCTTCCTGTTCACCAATGATCAGCATGAAAGGAATTTTATTCACCTCTGCCTCACGTATCTTCCTACCGATGGTCTCGTTCCTGTTGTCAACAAGGGCGCGAATTTCGGCATTTTCCAATAAATTTAAAACTTTTTCAGCATAATTTTCATATTTCTCACTGATAGACAGGATGATAGCTTGTTCTGGCATTAGCCAAAGTGGAAAATTCCCGCCTGTATGTTCTAACAAGATGGCCACAAAGCGCTCCATACTTCCAAATGGGGCACGATGGATCATGATAGGCCTGTGCAGCTCATTGTCACTGCCTTTGTATGTCAGGTCGAAACGCTCGGGCAGGCTATAATCTACCTGGATGGTGCCCAGCTGCCAACTTCTTCCCAGAGCATCCCTCACCATAAAATCTAGCTTAGGCCCATAGAATGCGGCTTCGCCTTCTTCCACGACATAGTTCAGACCTTTATCCTGTGCAGCCTTTAAGATAGCATTTTCGGCCTTCACCCAATTTTCCTCTTCACCAATGTACTTTTCCGGTTTTTTAGGGTCACGAATAGAGACTTGTGTCACGAAATCTTCAAATCCAAGCGAGTTGAAGACATATAATACGAGGTCGATCACCTTCTTGAACTCCTCATCCAACTGGTCTGGTGTACAGAAAATATGCGCGTCATCCTGTGTGAAACCTCGAACGCGAGTTAGACCGTGTAGTTCACCACTTTGCTCATAGCGATACACCGTGCCAAATTCAGCATAACGCTTAGGTAGGTCGCGATAACTCCACGAATGACTCTTGAACATCTCGCAATGATGCGGGCAGTTCATAGGCTTTAGTAAGAACTCCTCACCTTCGGCAGGCGTATGGATCGGCTGAAAACTATCCTCACCGTATTTGGCATAGTGACCCGAAGTCACATAAAGGTCTTTGTTTCCGATATGAGGCGATATCACTTGCTCATAGCCAGCTTTGCGTTGCGCCTTTTTTAAGAAGTTCTCCAAACGCTCACGTAATGCGGCCCCTTTCGGAAGCCATAAGGGTAACCCTTGTCCAACACGCTGCGAAAATGCGAATAGCCCAAGCTCCTTGCCAAGCTTGCGATGGTCTCGTTTCTTGGCTTCCTCCAACAAAGCCAGGTATGCTTTCAATTCCTTTTGCTTCGGAAAAGAAATACCATACACGCGAGTCAGCTGCTTTTCATTCTCATCGCCTTTGTAATAGGCACCAGCGACACTCATGATCTTCACCGCTTTCACGATTCCCGTGTTAGGGATGTGACCACCACGGCACAAGTCCGTGAATGTGCTATGGTCACAAAAGGTGATGCTGCCATCCTCCAGGCCTTCGATCAGGTCTACCTTGTATTCGTTTTTCCCTTGGTAATAAGAAAGTGCCTCAGCCTTGCTTACCGAACGCATCACAAACTCGTGCTTGCCACGGGCGATCTCCAGCATCTTATCTTCTATGCCCTTGAAGTCCTTTTCAGAGATCGCTTGCTCACCGAGGTCGACATCATAGTAGAAGCCATTCCCAATGGCAGGGCCCACCCACAGCTTCACTCCCGGGTAGAGTTCCTCTAGTGCTTGCGCAAGGATATGTGCTGAAGAGTGCCAAAAAGCCTTTTTACCTCCATCATCTTTCCAGGTAAATAATATCAGGTTGCCGTCTGTCGTCAGTGGGGTAGAGGTCTCAATGGTAGTACCGTTAAAGCTGGCAGAAATCACATTTCTGGCAAACCCCTCGCTAATGTCGATCGCCACTCCCATCGGAGTGATGCTACTCTCAAAGCTTCTAACCGAGCCATCTGGCAAAGTAATGTTGATCATAGATGCATAATTGATACGGCAA
>JANQRC010000011.1 GCA_028284745.1 Flavobacteriaceae bacterium | reverse complement strand
GCTAGGTAACGATTGTGACGTGAACATCTGGCCCCAATGCGGTGAGATCGATGTGATGGAAAACTTTGGTTTCAATGCCTCCGAGATAGGCGGTGCCGTGCATGGGCCAGGGTATTCAGCTGGCGAGGCCATCAACAAAGAGTATGAATTAGAGCAAGCCCGTTTCGACGATGATCACCACATCTTCGGTATCGAGTGGGCTCCTGAGCAAATCAATTTCTATGTAGATGGTGACCTTTACAATACGATTACGCCCGATGATGTTACGGGTCCTTGGGTATTCAACGGTAACCCTTTTTACATTCTTATCAATTTGGCTGTAGGGGGGCAACCCGTAGGAGACCCAAGTAATACAGACTTCCCCAAGACCATGGCCGTAGACTATGTACGCGTATATCAATAACGAACCGACTTAATACTAACTTTAATAGAAATCATGAAACAATTCATCAAAAAAACCAAGATACTATGGTTAATGGCATTTGCCATTGGCCTTGTAATAGGCTGCGAAGACGATGACGACGCAAACTTGCCAGCAATAGAAGCCAATTTTGTTGTACAAAGCAATCCAGAGAACACTGGTGTGGTCCAGTTCCTGAACCTATCCTCTAATGCCGACACGTACAGCTGGGACTTTGGAGACGGTACAACATCTACATTGGCAAATCCGGTGAAGACCTACGGAACCACGGATACCCCGACCACTGCCTACACTGTAAAGCTTACAGCTAGCAATGTTTCTGGGCAATCAGCAACATTCGAAGATGAAATTACGATCTTCATACCACTTCCCATTGCGTTTCCGATAGATTTTGACGACCCAGACACAGATTACAATATCGAAGTCTTCAATGGGACTTCTGTTGCAGTGGTTGCAAATCCTGCCCCAGGGGGTTCTAACACTTCAGAATCTAACGTGCTACAGATCGTGAACAGCGGCATGCAATTTGAAGGGATCGCCTTTAGCCCTGAAGGTGGCATAGACCTTACCACAGACAAGACCCTCAAGATAGACCTATGGTCAGAAATTGCAATAGATGTACTATTGAAACTGGAAAATTCTACAACTGACTTCGTTGAGATCATCCTTTCACATGGAGGTACTGGCTGGGAGCAGCTTAAATTCAACTTTGAGTCGGATGCCACTTTCGCCAAAGTAGTTATCTTTATAGATGGTCCTGGCGAAACTGCAGGAACTTTCTTTTTGGATGGCATCGTACAATGCCCAACCGTAGACGAAACACCTCCGGTGATCACACTCTTGGGTGACAATCCCTTAAATATTGCTGTCGGAAGCACTTTTGAGGACCCAGGCTTCACTGCTGAAGATACCGTAGATGGCGATATAACTGCCAATGTGGTAGTAGGCGGAGATACTGTAGATACTAGCGCAGAGGGTACATTTACGATCACCTACAACGTGAGTGACGCTGCCGGCAATGCTGCTGACGAAGTTACAAGAACTGTAAATGTTTCGGTTGAAGATGTAACACCCCCTGTGATCACTTTAAATGGAGACGCCTATATATACCTACTCGTGGGTGAAGCCTTTACAGATGAGGGAGCCACTGCCGAAGACGCCATAGACGGAGACATTTCTGCCGATATTTCCGTAGCAGGCGACACCGTAGATGTAAACACCGAAGGAACATACGTGATCACGTACAATGTAAGTGATGCCGCTGGCAATGCTGCTGATGAAGTCACCAGAACAGTAGAGGTGTTCGATGGTGGGTTATTGGGTAATGGAAACTTCCAGAGTGCCACAGGAGGTGGTGCCGGAAATTGGACCACAGGAGTTAGCGCAAACCCCGTGGAAACCGCAACGGACCCAGAAACAGGTAATATTCATTATTCTGTGAATGTTCCTGTTGCTGGAAATCCTTTTGATGTTAATATGAGCCAAGTTGGGCTAGACCTCACGCAAGATGTCACCTATACGTTAACCTTCGACGCGTGGTCTGATGGAACAAGGGATATTATTGCGGGAATTGGTTTGAGTGGTGCCCCATTTACAAATCAAAGTCAAACGGTTAGTATCAATACCACAAGGACAACCTACGAACTAGACCTGACAGCTAACTTCACTGACCCTAATTCTAGAGTTATCTTCGATATTGGCGCAGCGGTTGGCCTAGTAAATATAGACAACGTGTCTCTGGTAGAGATGAGCACTGGTGGAGGTGGAGGTAGTAGTTGCACCACTGGAAGCGCACCAACTGGCCCAGCATCTACACTCCCTGTGACTTTTGAAGATTGTGTAGGTTTCGACAGTACTTTTGGAGGTGTTACTGTTACTTTGGAAGATAATCCCTCAGCTACTGGAATCAATACATCGGCCACAGTACTTAGAGTAGATAAGCCGACTACGGCAGATTTCTTTGGTGGATTGCAAAATTCGGCTGGATTCAATGCGGGACAGTTCAATGGGAATCCTATAACAGTAACCTTCCAGGTCTATTCTAACTTGAATGACATTACTTTTAGGTGCGAACTGGCCGCCAGCCCGGTACCAGCTCCAGACCTTGGCAATCCTCCTCCTCAATTCGCAACCCTAGGAAGCAATGATGCCAACACATGGGTAGAGCTTTCTGTCACATTCCCTCCAAACCCAGGTGCAGAAATGGATTATTACAATTTCCTTGTCATAAAACCAGATGATAATCAGGACGACCCCAATGGCTCGGAAACTGACCCACCTGCTGCTGATGGTATCTACTATATTGATAATATAACTGTCCAATAAGAAAAAACTATAGGACAGAATCATTTGATTTAGTTAAACTAAAGGCCGAGCCTAACAACTCGGCCTTTCCTCCCAACCAACATAGCTTTAAACTCAACCCACCTCCAACCATCGCTCATGACACAATCACAACCCGTCGTCAAAATGAACCATTCGTACACGATCCTCATTAGTTTGATCGTGGCACTTGGCAGATTCCTTTTGGGTTTTGACAGTGCCGTGATCTCAGGGACTGTAAAAGGCATCACCGAGTATTTTACCATGTTAGGGTCTGCAGTAGGTTGTGTGACCTTCGTTGCCATGGCTGGGACACTGCCCGAGAAGTACGGAAGAAAAAAAGGACTGATCATTGTTGCTGGCCTCTTTGCCACTTCTACCACATGGTCGGCTTTAGCCACCGGATATACCAAATTCATCTATTGCAAGGGTCAATGATGGCATCGGTAATTGATACGATCTTAAAAGAGCAACTGAAAATGACCAATTCATCCACGTTAACGCAAGAAGTTAAAGACACAAGCCAAGTGGCCATAGACCACATTGCGATAAAGGGAGAACACTATTTCAAGATATCTAATAGCGATACGCTTCGTCCCTTCTTTATGAGCATTGTAAGTGACTCTGATCATTGGATGTTCATATCGAGCAATGGTGGACTAACCGCTGGTAGAAAGAACGCAGAGTATGCGCTTTTTCCTTATTACACAGATGACAAGATCACTGAGTCAGCTGAGATCACAGGCTCAAAGACGATCTTCCGCATAGCATCAGGAGAGAAATCACTTTTGTGGGAGCCTTTTTCCGACAAGTTCGATGGAATGTACGATATCACTCGCAACCTATACAAAAATATATATGGAAACAAGATCATCTTTGAAGAAATAAACCATGGTCTCGGGCTCACCTATCGCTATAAGTGGTGCTCAAGCAACAGCTATGGTTTCATAAGAAGTTCTACGCTGGTCAACAACACTGGCAACAATATAAGAATCTCCATCTTAGACGGTGTACAAAATGTACTTCCATATGGGGTTGCCAGTGATACGCAGAACAAATCGAGCAATCTGGTAGACGCCTATAAGAGAAATGAACTTGTCAAAGATGCCGGCCTAGGCATCTATGCCCTCAGTGCCATCATAGTCGACAGGGCCGAACCTAGCGAAGCCTTGAAAGCTAATGTGATCTGGTCACTTGGCCTAGACAGTCCTAAATACCTATTGTCCTCACTACAGCTTAAGAACTTTAGAAAAGGGCATGCTGTTCAACAGGAAACAGACATCAAGGCCGAGAAAGGGGCCTATCTGCTGAATGCCGACATTGCACTCGCACCCAATGCAGAAAAGGAATGGACGATCGTCGCCAATGTGCACCAAGACCATACAGATGTCGCCAGTCTGGCCAAGGCCATAAAAGAAGATAGCAACCTTGCTGAAAAAGTGAGACAAGACATTGAACAAGGCACCAAGCGCCTGGTCTCGCTGTGTGGTGCCTCTGATGGCCTGCAACGCTCAAGTGACACGTTCAGAGATACACGCCATTTCTCTAACACACTCTTCAATATCATGCGTGGTGGTATCTTCGATGATAACTACACGATCGAAAAGTGGGATCTCAGCAACTATTTGGCAAACGCCAATAAAAAAGTGTTCAGAAAGTCTGAAGATCTCATCAAGCAACTCCCAGAGACCTTCTCACTTTCTAAACTAAAAGAAATTGCAGGTCAAACAGACGATAAGAACTTCAGAAGGCTCTGCCTAGAGTACATGCCACTGAAGTTCAGTAGAAGACATGGCGACCCAAGTAGACCTTGGAATCGATTCTCGATAAATACACGCAATGAGGTCGATGGCTCCAAGATCCTAGATTATGAAGGGAACTGGCGAGACATCTTCCAGAACTGGGAAGCACTGGCACACTCCTACCCCGAGTTCATAGAAAGTATGATCCACAAGTTTCTCAACGCCACTACATTCGATGGATATAATCCTTATAGAGTTACCAAAGGTGGTTTTGACTGGGAGACCATTGAGCCAGACGACCCATGGTCCTATATCGGGTATTGGGGCGACCACCAGATCATCTACTTACTAAAATTCTTAGAGTTCTTACAGAAGCACAACCCAGGCAAGCTAGAAAGTTATTTTGCCAAAGATCTCTTTGTATATGCAAACGTTCCATACAAGATCAAGAGTTATTCAGATATACTGAAGAATCCAAAGGACACCATAGACTTCGATCTTGAATCAGATAAGAGAATACGTCAGAAGAGAGAAGAGCTGGGAGCAGATGGTGCCTTGCTCAGAGATGAGAACATGTTTATCTGCAAAGTGAGCCTCATCGAGAAGATCTTGGCTACCGTGTTGGCAAAACTATCAAACTTCATTCCTGAAGGCGGCATTTGGATGAATACCCAACGACCTGAGTGGAACGATGCCAATAATGCGTTGGTAGGCAATGGTGCCTCGATGGTAACGCTGTATTATTTGAGACGTTTCCTGAAATTCTTCGAGCAGGTCCTAGAAGATTCAAACACCAATGAAGTAGAGGTTTCCAAAGAGTTGGTCGAATTCTTCAGAAAGACGGTAACTACCTTCAACACCTACGAGCATCTGTTGTCTGGCAAGTTCAGCAACAAAGACCGGAAACTTGTTATGGACGGCCTAGGGCAGGCTGGTAGCGACTATAGGCTGCACATCTATGAGCATGCGTTCTCTGGTAGAAAAGAAATCATTTCTATCAGGGAACTAAAAGACCTGATCAGTATGGGGCTTCAGTACTTAGAGCACTCCATAGTGGCCAACAAGAGAACTGATGGTCTGTACCATGCCTACAACTTGATGACGGTAGAGAATGATCATGAAGCCTCCATAGCTTACCTTGGCGAAATGCTAGAAGGACAAGTAGCCGTACTTAGTTCAGGCTATCTATCGTCTCAAGAAACGCTCGAAGCATTGGATGCCATGAAGCGAAGCAAATTGTTTAGGGAAGACCAGTACAGCTACATGCTATATCCTAATAAGGATCTACCGCTGTTTGTTGAAAAGAACAACATCCCAAAGCAATCCGTAGAAAAGTCAAGATTGTTGACAAACTTGATAAGCGACGGCAATACATCTGTCATAGAAAAGGATGTCAATGGTGCGCATCACTTCAACGGAAACTTTAAGAACGCCAGTGACCTCGAAGCTGCATTGAACGACCTTTCCGAAACCGACCATGCCCAACTGGCCGCTTCCGATAGATCGCTGGTATTGCAAATTTTCGAAGAAGTATTCAACCACAAGGCATTTACAGGCAGATCAGGAACATTCTTCGGTTATGAAGGTTTAGGGTCTATCTATTGGCACATGGTATCCAAGTTACAATTAGCCGTATTAGAACGTTGCCTAAAAGCTATTGAAGAGCAAGAAAGTGACGAAATGATAGGTAGATTGCTAGCACATTACTACGAAATCAACGAAGGTATCGGAGTTCATAAGTCGCCATCGCTCTACGGAGCCTTCCCTACAGATCCATATTCACATACACCTGCCGGAAAAGGTGCGCAACAACCTGGGATGACAGGTCAAGTCAAGGAAGACATCTTGAGTAGATTTGGTGAATTGGGTGTGTTCGTTAAGGAAGGCAGGCTGTATTTCAACCCTTGTTTACTAAGAAAAGATGAATTCCTAACCGAGGCAAAGACCTTTGTGTATGTCAACGTAGAGGGAAATCAAGGTGAGATCCAATTGCAAGAAGGATCCTTATGCTTCACCTATTGTCAGGTCCCAATAGTCTTTCAGCTTGCCGAAACTGAAGGCCTAGAAGTATCATCGAATAACGGCCAAGCTACATTCGGCACCCTGGGTTTAGACGTAAGCACAAGTCAAAAGGTATTTAAAAGAACTGGAGAGGTAAGCAAGATCATTGTACATCTAAAAGAAGAAAACTTGAGATAAATGCCGAGGCATTTAAAAACGACCAGCTTCAAAGCAGTTATTTTCATTTGTCTCCTTTCATTCTCTAAAAAGGACATGATGGCTGAGGAAAAAAACAAGAATACAGAAATCGAACAAAAGGTAGGGGCCCTGTTGGCAAAGATGACCCTTGAGGAAAAAATAGGTCAGATGTCACAAGTAAGGCATTTCGATGATATTTCCGAGGAGGAGGAAATTGCCACGAAGTTCGTTGGTTCTGTCATTCATACCCAAGGGCCATTACCAGGCAATGGTGCCGCCCAATGGCAGGAAAAGTTCACAAAGCTACAGGAGAAGGCTTTGGCCACGCGCTTGGGCATACCGTTACTATTCGGTGTTGATGCCGTCCATGGGCAAAACACTTATGAAGGGGCCACTATTTTTCCGCACAACATTGGTCTAGGAGCCACACGAAATGCCAAACTGGTAGAACAAGCAGCAGCAATCACCGCTCTTGAAGCTCAAGCTACTGGCTTCAACTGGGTCTTCTCGCCCTGTGTGGCCATTCCGTACAACGAAAAATGGGGGCGAGTCTATGAAGCATTCTCTGAGAGCAC
>JANQRC010000009.1 GCA_028284745.1 Flavobacteriaceae bacterium | reverse complement strand
CCGCAACGAGGCCATTTCAGCACGCTCGCATTGCTTCTTCCATCAGGTGGAAGGGCTATATATCGACAAAAGAGTATCGTTTGCAGATCTGAAGCAGACATTGCAGTATTTCACCACCGAGATGTTCGGCAAGTCAAAGATTCGCCTAAGGCCTTCGTACTTCCCATTCACAGAGCCGAGTGCTGAGGTAGATGTGTATTGGGGCTTGAACAATGAGGTGGATCACCGCATCACCAAAGGAACGGGTTGGCTAGAGATCATGGGCTGCGGAATGGTAGACCCGAACGTACTGGAGAATTGTGGGATCGACGCTAAAGAATATTCTGGTTTTGCCTTTGGCATGGGTATCGATCGCATTGCATTGCTGTTGTATCAAATTCCTGATATCAGGATGCTCAGCGAGAACGATGTGCGCTTCCTAGAGCAGTTCAAGTCGGCATTGTGAAACTTATAACGTGTCATTCCGCACTTGTTGCGGAATCTCATCATGGACTATTGAATTCTTGCGCGCACTTCGACTGTGCTCAATGCGACGCGCAGCAATGACAAAAAAAGGCATATGCGCAAAGACATTACCATCCCCGAGGTCAAAGATGTCCACATCGCCATCGTTCAGGAATATAATCCTGAATTTGAATGGAACGACTGGAACGCCTACATCATCAACGAGTGGCTGGATGCCATTGAGACCGTCATTGTGGTTTCTTCGGGATCCAATGCTGAGAAGAAGACATCTACCATGCGACACGTGATTCAGCACATGCCAGCCAGATCATTTGCAAAAGTAGAGCTACTTCAAGAAGAAGTATTGCAATTTACTAATGAGTTTCGTGTTTCCTTCTTTGCTGAAGGACAGCTGTTTGACAAAAAATTCGTCTTCCAGGAGAATTCGGTCTCCCCCCAGAACATCAGAAAGATCCCAGTTATGGATTTGAAAGGTGTATTGGGCAAATAAACTCCCAAAACGTTTTCGAGGTCTTCATAACTTCTAGACCTTATTTTCTAGAGAATGCAGTATCTTTAGAAAGGTCAACCATTAGCCTTTCACATGCATAAAAAATATATCCTTTCCATAGACCAAGGCACCACCAGCTCGCGTACGCTACTTATCGATTTACACGGTAATATCGTAGGCATGGCGCAAGAGGAGTTTGAGCAGATCTTTCCGCAGCCAGGTTGGGTAGAACACAACCCCCATGCCATCTTGGAAACACAGTTGCGCACCTTAAAAAAAGTGCTTCAAGAGTGTAATGCGAAAGCCAAGGAAGTAGTTGCTATAGGCATCACCAATCAACGAGAAACTGCTGTTGTTTGGGACAAGCATACAGGCAAACCGGTGTACAATGCCATCGTCTGGCAAGACAAGCGCACGGCAGATATTTGTGAGGCATTAAAGAAAGCAGGACTTGCCGAATATGTAAAGACGGCTACCGGTTTGGTCATCGACTCCTATTTTTCAGGAACCAAGGTGAAATGGATCCTGGATCGTGTGGAAGGCGCCCGTGAAAAAGCCCAAAGAGGCGACTTGCTCTTTGGTACCATTGATTCGTGGTTGGTCTGGAATATGACAGCAGGCAAGGCTCATGTCACGGACCATTCCAATGCCTCACGTACATTGCTTTATAATATCAGAAAACTGAAATGGGACAAGGAATTGTTGAAGGAACTGGACATTCCAAAAAGTATGTTGCCTGAAGTGAAGCCTTCTGCACATCATTTTGGTGATTTTGAGCTAGATGGTGTGCAAATTCCCATCACAGGCATTGCGGGTGATCAGCAGGCGGCCCTATTTGGGCAAGCCTGTTTTTCTGAAGGAAGCGCCAAGAATACCTACGGCACCGGTTGCTTCATGTTAATGAATACAGGGGAAACGCCAAAAACATCAAACAATGGATTGCTCACTACCATTGCATGGGGATTGAATGGCAAGGTGTATTATGCGTTAGAAGGCAGTGTCTTTGTAGCTGGTGCAGCGATCCAATGGTTACGCGATGGGTTGCAGATCATCGATTCTGCACCCAGGTCTGAAGCCTTGGCCAAAGAGGTAGAAGGTGAAAACCCCGTGTATGTCGTTCCAGCTTTTGCTGGTTTAGGCGCACCTTACTGGGACATGTACGCGCGTGGGGCCATTTTCGGGCTAACACGTGATACAGGAAAAGCACACATCGCGAAGGCCACACTCGAGTCATTGGCCTATCAGACCAAAGACCTGTCTCGAGCGATGCGAGACGATTCGGGAATCAAACTTAAAAACCTAAAAGTAGATGGTGGAGCCAGCGCCAACAATTTATTGATGCAGTTTCAGGCTGATATTTTGAATACTGAGGTGCATCGTCCAGAGGTGATAGAGTCTACAGCGATGGGTGCCGCCTTTTTAGCAGGGATACAAGCAGGCGTATGGACACAAGAGGACATCGATCAAAACCGGGACATCGATCGTGTTTTTAGACCGGTAATGGAAAAAGGGCAGCGAAAAAAACTGTACAAAGGCTGGCAAAAGGCAGTAAAACGCACTATGAACTGGCTGTAGAGTATGATCATAAAACACATTTTTAGCGATCCATATTCGAGTTTTGGTCGATCCGTTAGCATCGATCTTGATGAATTGATCGATGAGATATACATGTCACCATTTACAGGGCGATGGTTTTACGAAAGCTTTGCAAAGACCATAGAAAAAGTGCGTCCTGAACTAGAAAACAAGATTCGTTACTCTCAGATTCTCGACCAGTAAATCAAAATGCTATGAAGAATATTGAATTTACCAATCTAAAACGCAAAGAGATCATCGCTCAGCTCAAAGAAACGCACTTTGATCTAGTGGTCATTGGTGGAGGGATCACAGGTGCGGGCATTGTGTTAGATGCTGCTTCTAGAGGAATGAAAGTTGCCCTTGTAGAGAAAAAGGACTTCGCTTCGGGCACCAGTAGTAAATCTACCAAGCTCGTACATGGCGGCCTTCGTTACTTAAAGCAATTCGACTTTTGGTTGGTGAAGGAAGTTGGCTCAGAACGCGCCATTGTACACAAACTGGCACCACATCTGGTGATTCCAGAAAAGATGTTATTGCCATTGATCGAAAACGGCCAGTATGGCAAATGGTTGACATCAATAGGCCTCAAGGTCTATGATATTTTGGCTCAAGTGGAAGGTGACGACAAACGCCGAATGGTCGAAAAGAAGGAAGCCATGAAGTTAGAGCCACTACTTCCGAAGAAGATATTGAAAGGAGCAGGCTACTATGCTGAATACCGCACCGACGATGCACGTTTGACCATCGAGAACATTAAGACTTCGCTCAGTTACGGTAGCATCCCGATCAACTATACCAGGGTTGCAGAATTCTTATACAACGACGACGAGATGGTCTCGGGCGTGAAAGTAAAGGACGAATTGACTGGCGAAGACTATGAGGTCAAGGCCAACTATGTTGTGAATGCGGCTGGCCCGTGGACGGACGACCTTCGCAAGATCAACCATTCTAAAAAGGGCAAGCGCTTGCATTTGACCAAAGGCGTGCATTTGGTCTTTCCGCATGAAAAATTACCTGTAAAGCAATCCGTGTACTTTGATATCCCAGACGGGCGTATGATGTTTGCCATCCCTAGAGGGAAGATCACCTATGTGGGCACTACTGACACCAACTACAATGACGATAAAGATGAGATAGAAGTTGACTTTGCTGATGCCATCTACCTGATCTCGGCGGTGAACAATATGTTTCCAGACATCGACCTAGAGATGGAGGACATCATCTCTACATGGGCAGGATTGCGCCCGTTGATCCACGAAGAGGGGAAATCTACCTCGGAAATATCCAGAAAAGATGAGATCTTCCAGTCCTATACAGGATTGATCAGTATTGCTGGCGGAAAGTTAACGGGCTATCGAAAGATGGCAGAGCGGATCGTCAACTTGGTGGCCAAGAAGTTTGAGGAAGACCATAAGAAAGAGTTCGACAAATGCAGCACAGAAAAGATCTCTCTTTGTGGCAGTGACTTCAAGAAATATAAGGATGTCAAGAAATATCAGAAAGCGGTGCTTTCTAGGATCGAAAAGGAAGGCCTTTCGGAATATGATGCCTATCATCTGGTAAGCAACTACGGAAAGCAGACGGAGAAGATCTTGGGACTTTTCAACAACCGAACGGAAAAAAGCCCGGAAGAGCGAATGGTCAGAGCTGAGTATGAATTCTGTGCAAAGTACGAGTTGCTGCAAACCCCATTAGACTTCTTCATCTTACATACAGGGAGAATGTATTTTGACATCGACAGCATTCGCCAACATCTTGATGCGGTATTGGCTGAGCATCAGACGATCTTCAAATCTTCTGTGCAAGAGATAAGGACCTACAAAGCAATGATCGAACACGAGTTAGACCGACATTCGAATTTTAGCATAGAGAAAAGAGTATAATAGGTCCCTCTCCTTGAGGAGAGTCCCGATAGCTCCCCCGATAATTACTAGGACGAGATAGGAAACCTGGCTTATCATCTGTTCATCCACGCCTTGAAGTCGCTGGTCTTTTGCCTGCTTACGATGAATTCTTGGTCTCGCGGATTAGCTACGGTCAGCTTTACCCGATGGTTGAAATACGGAGCAAGTTTTTGAATGGAATTCTTGCTCACGATCTGTCCCCGATTGATGCGATAGAATTGTTCAGGATCAAGCGATTCGAATACCTGGTCCATGGTCTCGTCAACCAGATGGCGCTTGCCGGCCGTCACTGCAAAAGTGATGCTGTCTTCAGAATAGAGATATAGGATGTCGGAAATTTTTACTTGCACGAACCCGCCTCCTTCTTTGACCAGCAGTCCGGACCTTTTGGCAGGCGCCTGGATGCTTCCCAAGAGCTGTTTCAGGACATGGGCGTTTATATGGGTAGGGTTGTTCGACCTATTGAATTTTTCCAAAGCCAATTGTAGGTCATCTTTTTGAATGGGCTTTAACAAATAATCGATGCTGTTCACCTTAAAGGCCTGGATGGCATATTGGTCAAAGGCTGTGGTGAAGATGATAGGCGCATCGACAGTTACTTTCTGAAAGATCTCGAAGCTTAAGCCATCGGCAAGTTGAATGTCCATAAACACCAACTCAGGCATAGCTTGCTCTTGAAACCACTTCACGGCATCTTCAACCGTATCGACAATATCTAGCAATTCATGGTCGAAGCCACATGCCTTCAGCATTTTCTGTAGTTGGCTTGCTGCCCTGGGCTCGTCTTCAATGATGAGTATGCGCATGAGTGTTGTTTTGTTCGGAAGGGTTCAACAATGGAAGCGAAACGACAAAATGCTCACCTTGATCAACGATCTTTGGTGTCATGTCAGAGATCAATCGATATCGCTTTTTGATATTTTTCAAGCCTACCTTCGTCGAAGGCAGTTTCGTGGACTTGGGTTGGGTCTTATTGCTTACGATAAGATGCTGGTCTGTTACACCAACGGTGATGGTCAAAGGCTTGGCCTTGGAGACCACATTGTGCTTGATCGCATTTTCCAACAATAGCTGCAAGCTCATAGGTACCACCATCTTGCTCAATGAGTTTTGGGGAATGTTCCAATCCAGCTTTAGGTTTTCTCCGAAGCGCTCTTTTTGGATATGGATATAGGATCTGGCAAACTTTAACTCGTCTTGAAGCGGAGTCAACGTCACATTCCCTGCATCTAAAATAAAACGATATACCTCTGCGATCTTGTCGACAAACTGTTTGGCGTCTTCTTTAGAATTTTCGTCAATGATGCTGCGTAGCGCGTTCAGGCTATTGAACAAGAAATGTGGTCGTGCCTGATTGGTCAAGGTATCGAGTTGGGCCTGTACGATGGCTCTTTTGGCTTGCTCCTCTTTGCGTATCGATTTCTTCAAACGGATATAGAAATAGACAGCTTCATAGATGGCAAAGGTCATGGTGCTGATCAAAATGACAGGCACCAGGATCTTTGGTCGCATATGATAATCGTAGTTTGCTTCCGTAAAAATGACCTCAAACAATTGTCCTCCCAAATAATCCATGAGAATTACCACACTGATGATCGAGAAGAAAAAGACCGTGATACGTTTAGCATCATCCTTGATGTTGGGATATCGTTTACGCAATAGGATCATCACTGTTCTTAAGATGAACCAATCGCAGGTGGAATAGAATAACGATATC
This sequence comes from Flavobacteriaceae bacterium, assembly GCA_028284745.1. GTDB lineage: Bacteria > Bacteroidota > Bacteroidia > Flavobacteriales > Flavobacteriaceae > JANQRC01. Next base: position 63,796 of record JANQRC010000009.1, on the reverse strand, counting down.
CCCCAATTGATGAGCGCATAACGAAGCGGAAACCGTGTGAATGAATTGCTGTTGAATAGAAAATCCGTGATAAGGCTGAGAATGAAAATTCCAATGACCATGAACCAAACGTCATTGAAGCCGAGGTATTTGATACGTCTTTGTTTGTTGAAGATCATAATTACAGCTTTATGAATGGCATTCCTTGCTTTGCTTGATAGAATGTGAATCCGATCCAAGAAGCATACACTAGCCCAAAGATAACCACAGCAACAAGCAGGTTCCTAGTGTGTGTATCCCATCGCTTTGAAAGCGTTACTGCGAATAACGGAATTATCTGAATGCCATGCAATCCGAAGAAGTGTGCCACGCGCAAGTCGCCGGCAACAGTGCTCCAATTCACCAAAGGAAGTCCAGCACCGCCATCGGGCACACCCACATTGTGGGCCATCTGTCCGATCATTTGCCCACCTACCCAACTGCCCGCCAACATGATGACCCAGCCCATGAGGATGGCAATTTGAACAGGTCTTTGGACCTTCATTTTCAGACGAATTGTGTCAAAAGCAAGAAAGGCCATGATCAGTACGTTAACGGCAACCAAGATGCCCATGGCGGCAAAGAGCAATCCATCAAAAAGGCTAGATTGATTGTAGTGCGACGGCACACCTCGCGCCCCTTGATAGACGATGATCCCGATTTCGAACAGCAATGTCCAAGAAGTTAGGTTGTTGATGATGTTTCGTTTTCTATTGGAATACGGATACAGCGTGGTAAGATACCCGACAGTCATGATGTAGATACCTCCAGAGACACAGAATTTGAGAGGTTTGACCCAAACGTTGACCCCCATCAGCATTCGGTCATCGACAAAGAGGCCTAGGATGCTAACAATGGCAAATACAAAGTGGATCATGACGATGCCGTGCAGTATAGGACTCTCCCGTCGTACGGTATGAAATATGTTCTTCAAATAGCTCATGCTTGCTGTACTTTAAACGTTCTGATGATCATGAAGAGTAAGAAACCCACAGGCCCTAACATGAATGTCCCCAAAAGACAAGGTGCCATGAGTAGCGGGTGGATCTTCAATGCTTTGTTCTGGTCAAGCATCCACATCCCGACCAGAAGGTCAAAGGCCAGATAATGCACCCATCCGGCCAAGACGGCATTTTCCTGGGTGAATAGCGCCATAACTGAGTCTAAGCTGCCGAAGTCTAAACCGCCTCCACCTTGAAGGCTGAGAAGAATGTAAATAGCATATACTATAGAAAGCAGTACGGGAATGATCTTGTGATCGATAAGGAATCGAGTTACTTTCCATTTGGGCAAGAGGATCATCAATGCCCACATGGGCATGGCGATCATTCCTGCTGATGAGAAGACTTCATTGGGTGTCATGATGGTTGGTTTTAAGATTTTTGATGAATGAACTGCTCAAAGATGTTACCAATGATGTGAAAAATAAAGAGGAATCAAGTTGAAACGTCGTATAGGGTACTTGAACTGTGATTTTGATCTATGTATATCGGCACCTACAAATACCTGTGGTGAAGCCGCGACAGTACGAAAACAATTGCTGAAGGCAATACCCACCCCATGGCATGGTTCCCTAGCGGTATGATATCTTTAATAGGTTGCATTTCAGCGGCCATACCCACAGCAGATAAAAAATCGGGAATGCTAAACAGGATGACAGTAACCACCACAGCCCTGAAGACTTGCTTTGACCCCCAGGTGTCAGAAAGTAAATTCAACAAGATCAACACAATGGTAATGGGGTAGATGAACATCAAAGCTGGTACAGCCACATCAATGATATAGTGCACATCAAACTGACCCATCACAACACCTAGCAAGCAGCCTGTAATGGCCGTTGCAGTGTATGCGGTTCTCGACTCTTTAAAGAGCCCTTTCATAAAATCTGAAGCCCCAGTGATAATGCCTACGGCTGTAGTGAAGCATGCCAGTGCCACGAGTACACTTAAAAAAGTATTCCCGATATTTCCTAGTGTTTTGGCGCTGATACTTGATAAAAGCTGGGCCCTAGTGATTTTTTCAGAAGCTGAGGTGAAATGCGCCCCCAGATAGACCAGGCCAATGTAAATGACCAACAAGCCTAATGCAGCAATAAGTCCGGCTTTGGTGATGAGTTGTCTTTTCTCTTCAAAGGAAGTCGATCCTTTAAGATCCAGTGAAATAATGATCACTCCACCGATCACTACGGCACCAATGGCATCAAAGGTCTGATAGCCTTCTAACAGTCCGTTGACTGTTGGTGAAGGGAACGTAGGAACTGCTGTTCCTTCAAAAGAAAGAATGCCAACACCAATAATGGTTAGCAAGATCAGACCGATCAATGGGGTTAAAAGCTTTCCGATGATGTCCAAGATCCTGGAGCGATTCAACACAAAGACCAGTACCAATGCGAAATAGATGCTGCTCGTACCCCAAGGATTCCCGCCAAGAAAAGGAGCAATGGCCATTTCGTGTGTTACTGAAGCGGTTCTGGGCGCGGGTAACGCCAGTGAGATGGCATAAACGACCAGACAGTAGATCAACGCGAAACCAGGAGAGACCTTCTTGCCAAAATCCAACATGGTGCCTTGCAAACGGGCGTGAGCAAGGATGCCCAGCAACGGAAGCATAACAGCAGATAGCATAAACCCCAACCCCACCCAAAGCCAATCCGAGCCTGCCTTGAATCCTAGAAATGGTGGAAGAATGAGATTGCCCGCACCGAAGAAGAGCGAAAAGAGTGCAAAGCCCGTGATAAAGACACGCTTTGTGTTGTTCATAGGTTGGATATCTTTGCAAAAGATAGTAGAAAATGAAGATATCATACAAGAAGGGCTCTATTTTTTATGAAGTGTCGGGCAAGGGAGCCCCCGTAGTGCTCTTACACGGATTTTTAGAGGACACCACCATGTGGGGTGATCTAGTTTCTTCATTGGTAGAGAACCATCGCATTATTACGATCGATCTGTTGGGCCATGGAGAGACAATTTTTTTTGAAGAAGTTCATACCATGGAAATGATGGCGGAAGCTGTTCATTCTGTATTAGACCATTTAGGTGTAGCAAAGGCAAGTTTTGTTGGTCATTCTATGGGAGGCTATGTGGCATTGGCCTTTGCAGAATTATTCCCTGAGAAAATAGCAAAGCTATGTTTGCTGACCTCGACACCTGAAGCTGACTCGCCCGAACGAAAGGCGAATAGAGAAAGGGCCATAGAAGCTGTAAAGCACAATACAGCGAACTTTGTGCATATTTCGATAGAAAACTTATTCAGCCCGAGTAATAGAGACCGATTTCGAGACAAGATCGCGACTGTGAAACAACAAGCGATAAAGACATCTCGAAAAGGGATCATCGCGGCGTTAAAAGGAATGAAGTCTCGAAAAGACAGGACTCAGGTCTTGAATGGCTTCCAAGGTGAAAAGCTCATTATTGCTGGGAAACAGGATCCTTTCATAGACTGGCAGCAACTTCAAAAGATAGCAGAAAGCACACAGACAAGATTCCAAGTTTTAGAAGGCGGGCACATGCTTCACATCGAAAATCAGGCGGATCACAACATTTTCATCGAAAACTTCATTGATAATTAGGTTTTTACCGTAAAATATGTATACTTTTAAACTCCCAAATCGATAACGAAACCAAAACAAGCCCCCTTATGGAACCTACTACTATCAAGACCAACTTTGTATTTGGAAAGATGCTATGCAAACTCTTCAGACATAACTATCTTCAGTCAAAAAAAATCACTGACCACGTACATGAGTATCAATGTTCATGCTGTGGCAAGAGAGCTACTGTTGATATTAAGGGAAATATTGTAGACCTTACTCCTCAGCTTCAAGAGATCAACGATACACTTTCGAAGGTCTACAAAAAAAGAAGGGCTGTTACGCTTCGCGCTAGCTAGTTGATCGCATTCCAACCCTGTGCCTTCAAGGGAATTTTTGCCCCCATTCTCGTGATCAGGTGATTGCCTTCGGGTTTCTCGGTCATATGTCCGATTACGGTCAGGTTGGGATTGCCTTTTATCTTTTGGAAATCCTCTTGTGAGATGGTGAAAAGCAATTCATAGTCTTCGCCACCGTTCAATGCAGGCACCGAACTATTCATATTGAATTCTTCGCAAGTGGAAATGACTTGCGGGTCTAGGGGGATTTTCTCTTCATATAGATCGCAACCCACTCCCGATGCTTCCGATAAGTGTAGTATTTCGGAAGAAAGACCATCACTGATATCGATCATTGCAGTAGGTTTTACGTTTAATTTTTCTAGTAATTCGACAATGTCCTTGCGTGCCTCTGGCTTTAGTTGACGCTCGATGATGTAGGTATATTGGTCAAGGTCTGGCTGATTGTTAGGGTTCACTTTGAAGACCTCCTTCTCACGCTCTAATATCTGTAATCCCATGTAGGCGCCTCCAAGATCACCTGTAACGACCAACAGGTCGTTGGGCTTTGCACCACTTCTATATGCGATGCTAGCTGGCTTGGCTGTACCTAAGGCAGTTACCGAGATCAACATTCCTTTGGTAGATGAAGTTGTATCACCACCCACAAGATCTACATTATAGATCTTACAGGCCAAAGCGATTCCTTCGTACAAGGCTTCTAGAGCTTCTAAGGGAAAACGATCAGACACCGCTAAAGAAACAGTTATTTGGGTGGCGCTGGCATTCATGGCATAGATGTCCGACAGGTTCACCATCACGGCTTTGTACCCCAAGTGCTTTAAGGGCATATACGATAGGTCGAAATGCACACCTTCGATCAAAAGGTCGGTAGAGACCACTAGCTTCTTGCCTTCTTCTGGGGCAATAACTGCTGCATCGTCACCAATTCCCTTTTCTGTTGAAGGATGCGATACCATGAACTTTTCCGTAAGGTGTTTGATAAGGCCAAATTCACCAAGGTCGGTCAATGTTGTGCGCTTAGGAGTTTTGTCTTCGATCATGGTGCAAAGTTATGAAGGCAGATCAACATGATGAAATTGAGGCATTCAGAGACGTTTCGCCCTAAAAATGTATCTTTAAGTAAAATTCAGATATGAACTACCTGAAAATCAGTTTACTAGGGTTTTTAGGCTTCTTCGGAACAATAACTTTTGCCCAAGAAAATAAGGACCTACTCGCGTTGTATGACCGTGAAGCGCGCACGGCGAAGTCCAAAATGCAGTTCCAACGAAACTCGAACACGGTGAACTACGACTTGAAGTACCACCGTTTGGAGTTCGAGCTGGATCCTGCGAACCTATTTATGGAGGGCATCGTTACCTCCTATTTTGAGGCAAGGCAGGATATGACTACCATTACCTTCGATCTAAATGACCAGTTGATCGTCACATCTGTCGCACAGCGAGGAAACATCCTTCCATTTTTTCAGAACACCAACGATGAAGTGATCGTTAACCTGCCGACGACATTAAATACAGGGACATTAGATTCTCTGAGCATTCACTATCAAGGAGTTCCGGTAACCAGCCAAGGAGGTTTCACGGCTTCGACCCACGGAGCTAACAATGTGCCTGTCGTCTACACATTGTCCGAGCCCTATGGCGCCAGGGATTGGTGGCCTTGCAAGCAAGACCTTAACGACAAGGTCGATAGTATTGATGTGTACCTGACCACACCATCAAAACACACGCCGACCAACAGGCCTTATGTTGCTGTTTCTAACGGGCTACAACAATCCCTGGATGATGATGGCACTACTAGGACGACGCACTATAAACACCGATATCCCATACCAGCGTATTTGATAGCCATTGCAGTGACAGACTATGAAGTATACACCGAGAGCGTGACCTCGGGGTCCAAGCCTTTCGAAATTGTAAATTACGTCTATCCAGAATCGTTGAGCACAGCACAAAATAGCACACCTATAACCATTTCGATGATGGGCCTATTCCAGAATCTCTTTGAGGATTATCCCTTCAACGATGAGAAGTACGGGCATGCCCAGTTTGGTTTTGGCGGCGGAATGGAACACACAACGGTCTCTTTCATGGGAAATTACAGTAGGAATTTAATAGCACATGAGTTGGCACATCAATGGTTTGGCAACAAGATAACCTGTGGGTCGTGGAAGGATATTTGGTTGAATGAAGGCTTTGCGACCTACTTGTCAGGTCTTGTCATCGAAGATCTAGATGGGCAAGCGCAGTTCAATACCTGGAAGCAGCAACGCACCAATAGCATTACTTCGAGCGCAGGAGGTACCGTGTACCTTTCAGATAGCGACACGACCAGTATTGGTCGCATCTTTAGCGGCCGCTTAAGCTATAACAAGGGAGCGATGGTATTGCACATGCTTCGCAAAAAACTAGGGGATGTAGATTTTTATCAAGGCATCAGAAACTACCTGAATGACAACGGTCTTGCCTATGGCTATGCAAGAACCCCAGACTTCATCCAACACATGGAAACGCAGTCGGGGATGCAGCTAGGCGAATTCTTCAACGATTGGGTGTATGGCGAAGGCTATCCATCGTATCAAATAGAATGGAATCAACATGCCGCCGACCAATTGGGCATGACCATTTCACAGAACACCTCCGTTCCTACCAGCGTAGACTTTTTTGAGATGGAATTACCCCTGCAGTTGCAAGGAACATCGGGAGAATCGTTAGACATTGTCTTGAATCATACCAACAATGGCCAAGCCTATAATGTCCCTGTGACTTTTATGGTGAATTCAGTGGTCTTTGACCCTGCCAACGACATCGTCTCAAAGAACAACACAGTTACACTAGGCAGCGAGGACCCATTGTTTTCTGAGGACATCAAAATATATCCCAACCCAGCATCTCGAAGACTAGTTATCGAGTTGCCCAATAGCATTGAAACTTCAGCGAAGACCATTTATGACTCAACGGGCAAGACCATCAAAAGCTTTGACGAATCCTCTGTGGACATCTCAGAATTTACACCGGGGCTATATTTCCTAGAGATCATTTCATCTAGGGACAAGCACGTTTTCAAATTTGTGAAAGACTGACAAAAGTTTTTCGTCAGATAACTTCATAGGAAAAACCGATACAGCAATTCGTTATATAAATGTTAGCCATTGCCGTGATTCGGTCTCTATGTTGTATTTTTGCATACTATTTTTAAACAATCTAGTTAAAGATGATCAAGGTATCAGATTCAGCAAAGACCAAAGCTGTACAGTTAATGACTGAAGAAGGCTTTGATGCCACTAAGGACTATATCCGTGTTGGCGTTAAGAGCGGCGGATGCTCGGGTCTGTCTTATGAGTTAAATTTTGACGACACCCACGCAGCAGATGACAAAGTGTTCGAAGACAACGATGTGCGTATCATAGTCGACAAGAAAAGCTTCCTATATCTCGTAGGAACTACTTTGGAATATTCTGGTGGATTGAACGGAAAAGGATTTGTGTTCAACAACCCAAATGCACAACGAACTTGCGGTTGTGGTGAAAGTTTTTCATTGTAAAAAGCTCAAAGTGTAAAGCACAAAGTAAAACACTCTTTAGGCTTTAAACTTTAAACTAGAAACTATTGTTAATGAACAAGTATACAGAGCAAGATCTAGAAAAAGACCTCGAAAACAAGGAGTACGAATATGGATTCTACACAGATATCGAATCCGATACGTTGCCCGTAGGTCTCAATGAGGATATCGTCCGCGCCATTTCTGCCAAGAAGAACGAACCTGAATGGATGACCGAATGGCGCTTGGAAGCATTTCGTATTTGGAAAGGGATGGAAGAGCCAGAATGGGCCAATGTAATGTACGAGAAGCCAGATTTCCAAGCAATATCCTATTATTCGGCACCTAACAGCAAACCCAAGTATGACAGCTTGGATGAGGTAGACCCAGAATTGTTGGAGACCTTCAACAGGCTAGGGATCTCGTTAGACGAGCAGAAGAAATTAGCCGGTGTAGCGATGGATGTTGTGGTCGATTCGGTCTCTGTGGCCACTACATTCAAAGAGACGCTTGCCGAGAAAGGGATTATCTTCATGTCTATTTCTGAGGCAATCCAAGAACATCCCGAATTGGTCAAGAACCATATAGGGACAGTGGTTCCGCAGCGTGATAATTTCTACGCAGCATTAAACTCAGCGGTATTCTCTGATGGTTCGTTCTGCTACATCCCAAAAGGAGTACGTTGCCCTATGGAACTATCTACATATTTCCGAATCAATCAAGCTGGCACAGGACAGTTCGAGCGTACACTGGTCATTGCCGATAAGGGAAGCTATGTAAGTTACTTGGAAGGTTGTACGGCGCCGTCTCGCGACGAGAACCAATTGCATGCCGCTGTGGTAGAGCTGATCGCACTAGACGATGCCGAGATCAAATATTCTACGGTGCAAAACTGGTTCCCTGGCGATAAAGAAGGTAATGGCGGCGTATTCAACTTTGTGACCAAGCGAGGCCTTTGCGAGACCAATGCAAAAATATCATGGACGCAAGTAGAGACCGGTTCGGCAGTGACCTGGAAGTATCCCTCCTGTGTTTTGAAAGGTGACAATTCGGTCGGCGAGTTCTATTCGATCGCTGTGACCAACAACTACCAGCAAGCGGATACGGGCACCAAGATGGTGCACTTGGGGAAGAACACCAAGAGTACCATTATTTCCAAGGGAATTTCTGCAGGAAGATCACAGAACAGTTATCGTGGCTTGGTACAGGTAAGTTCTCGCGCTGAGAATGCGCGAAATTTTTCTCAGTGCGACTCGCTCTTGATGGGCAACCAATGCGGTGCGCACACGTTCCCGTACATAGAAACGAAGAACAAGTCTGCACAGATAGAGCATGAGGCCACCACCAGCAAGATCGGTGAGGATCAAATATTCTATTGTAATCAACGCGGCATCGATGCCGAGAAAGCCATTGCCCTGATCGTGAATGGCTTTAGCAAGGAAGTATTGAACAAGCTTCCCATGGAGTTTGCTGTTGAAGCACAAAAACTACTGGAGATCTCGTTAGAAGGATCGGTCGGATAAATCTATTCAAATGAAGAAAATGATTTACATACTGTTCAGCGCTGTCTTGTTGCTTTCCTCATGCAAAAAAAATGCAGACAACAGCCAGCAAGAAAAGCCTCAGACAGAAATTGCTACAGAAGCAACCAATGGCCTGACCACCGTTTCTGGCGAGTTCCTGTATATGGCAGATGCAGCAGTGCTCAATACAGGCCAGAAAGTATATGGGGTGACGATCAATGAAAAGATGCATGAACTTAACGGAAAAGTGAAATTGATGAAGAAGGAAGACTTCGATATGATTCCGGTGACAGTTCGCGGCACGATCAGTAAAAAACCTGAAGGTCAAGAAGGTTGGCCAGAAATTATAGATATCAAAGAAATTGTATCGGTCTCGCCTGCTACAAATGCAGACGAGACCATCATTATAAAATCTGAAGAATAAGACCGATGCTAACGATAAAGAACTTACATGCCTCTGTTGAGGATAAGGGAATTCTAAAAGGAATCGACCTTGAAGTAAAAGCCGGCGAAGTACACGCTATCATGGGACCAAATGGTTCGGGCAAGAGTACACTTTCAGCGGTGATCGCTGGTAAAGAAGAATATGAGGTCACCGAAGGAGAGATCTATCTCGAAGGTGAGGACATCAGCGAACTTGAAGCCGATGAGCGCGCTCATAAAGGCATCTTCATGTCATTTCAGTACCCTGTGGAGATCCCAGGAGTTTCTGTGACCAACTTTATCAAAACAGCCATCAACGAGACCCGAAAGGCACAAGGCCTGGAAGACATGCCCGCCAACGAGATGTTGAAGAAGATCCGTGAGAAGTCAGAGCTGTTAGAGATCGACCGCAAGTTCTTGTCACGTTCGTTGAACGAAGGATTCTCTGGTGGTGAGAAAAAGCGTAATGAGATCTTTCAGATGGCAATGCTTGAGCCAAAGTTGGCCATTCTAGATGAGACCGATTCCGGGCTCGATATCGATGCCTTACGCATCGTGGCCAATGGTGTCAACAAACTAAAAGGCGAGGACAATGCCGTAGTGGTGATCACACACTACCAGCGTTTGCTAGACCACATCGTGCCCGACTATGTGCATGTATTACATGATGGCAAGATCGTGAAATCAGGCTCAAAAGAGTTGGCCCACGAGCTGGAAGAGAAAGGGTACGACTGGATCAAGCAAGAAACTTCCGCATAGCGGAAAAGTTTATGGTAGAATTGCGAGCTTCATGAAGTATTTGAATAAGAAGGAGTACAAAGGAATTAAGTTTAAGGACGAAACTTGAAACCAAAAACTTCAAACAAGAAACCCATGGAACTAAAAGAAAAGCTCATATCATCCTTTATGGCCTTTGAGAACAAGGTAGATGTTGAAGCGCCCGTTCATGAAGAACGCATAGCAGCCATAAAGAACTTTGAAGACAAAGGCTTCCCGAACAAGAAGCAAGAAGCTTGGAAGTATACGTCGCTCAATAATGTATTGAAGCATGATTATAGCGTATTCCCGAAAGAAGAAACTGCGCTAGAATATCGTGAAGTGAAGAAATACTTCATTCATGATATCGACAGCTACAAGATAGTCTTTATCGATGGGGCATACAGTTCACATTTATCACAAACTACACATGATGGGATAGATGTTTGCTTGATGTCTGCTGCTCTGACCAAGCCCAAGTACCGCATCCTGATCGAAAACTACTTCAATAAAGTTGCCGAGAAGGACGAAAGCCTGACTTCGCTCAACACCGCCTTTTCCAAAGAAGGGGCCTACATCCATATCGGAAGAGGAAAGGTGGTAGAGAAGCCCATCCAGATCATTCACTTCGCCACAGGCAAAGAATCCTCGTTGCTGCTTCAGCCCAGAAACTTGATCGTGGTCGATGAGAATAGTCATGTGCAGGTAATTGAGCGTCACCAAAGCCTGACTGAGAATCCGATCCTGACCAACTGCGTCACCGAGATCTTTGCCAACAAGCGTGCGATTATCGACTATTACAAGATCCAAAATGATGTACAAACTGCCTCGCTGGTCGATAACACCTATATCTCCCAGAAGCGCGACAGCCATGTCTCCGTACATACCTTTTCGTTTGGTGGAAACATGACGCGCAACAACTTGAACTTCTACCATAAGGACGAGCGTATCATGTCTACTCTGAAAGGGATTACCCTGATCGGAGACAAGCAGCATGTGGACCATTACACCCTGGTACATCACGCGCAACCCAATTGTGAGAGCCACCAGGAGTACAAAGGCGTCTATGCCGACCGCAGTACTGGTGTGTTCAATGGGAAGATCCTGGTAGAGAAGGAAGCGCAAAAGACCGATGCTTTTCAACAGAACAATAACATCTTGCTAGATGACAGGGCGACCATCAACACCAAGCCTCAATTAGAGATCTTTGCAGATGATGTGAAGTGTTCGCACGGCTGCACCATTGGCCAATTGGATGGTGATGCGTTGTTCTATTTGAAGACACGAGGCATCCCCGAAAAGGAAGCCAAAGGACTATTGACCTATGCCTTCGCTAACAATGTCTTAGAAAGCGTGAAGATCCCACAGGTAAAATCACGCATCAACAGGTTGATCGCTAACAAGCTCGGTATCAATATTGGGTTTGACCTGTAGAAAAGTATTGCTGAGATAAGCTCCCAGTCATTTCGAGCATAGACAATATATGAAGTCGTAACTCTAAAATCACTTCACAGCCTCACAAACCCCTCCTAAAAACTGGTCGAAATTAAAGTCGGGCCATTCGGCGAGACCAAAGCGTACGATCACCAGGTCTTTAGAAGGTACGATCACTACGCGTTGTCCCTGAAACCCGTTGGCCGAATAGGCGTCTTTGGGCACACGCGGCATAAAGTTATCTGGCCCGCGGTTCAGCCAAAAGTGCCCACCGTATTGTCCGCCCGCATTAGGCGCAGGTGTACTTACATACTTCGCCCACTCTTCACTGAAGACTTGATCACCATTCCAATTACCCTCATGGAGATATAGAAGTCCAAACTTGGCCCAATCTCGAATCGTCCCCCAACTGTAGGAAGACCCGATGTAATTTCCGCTCATATCAGCCTCTAGCAACATGCTATACATGCCAATACGGTCGATCAAGTTTTCATACGGGAAGTCTAAATATGCCTGATGCGTATCAAACTGCTTTCTGAGGATGCCAGACAATAGGTTTGTGGTGCCAGATGAATAGTTCCAATGTTCGCTAGGTTTGTGTGAAGCTTCTTTGAAGATCTGCGGGGTGGTTACATCTTTGGCTTCGAATAACATTCGGGTCACATCTGAGATGCTGCCATAGTCCTCTATCCACTCCAGGCCACTGTTCATCAGCAGTAGATCATTGATGGTGATCTCGCTTCGTTCATCATCTTTCCATTCATCGATAGGCGCCTTCTGCATGATGTCCATCTTGCCCTGATGTTCAAGAATTCCGTAGAAAGTCGATAAAATGCTTTTCGTCATAGACCAGCCCAGAAACAATGAGCTTTCATCATAACCATCAGCATATTCTTCGGCGATGATGTGATCTTTATAGATGACCAGCACAGCTCTCGTTCTCCTGGTATCATTATTGAAGAAGGCGGTATCCACAACCTTATTTAGATAGTCATGATCTACTTCAGGGAAGAGAGTGTCCTTTTGTGGCATATCGCCATAGGGATAAGGCGTTGGGCGTAGATCTTTGGTACGTTTTCTATCAGGCTTAAGGTAGGGAGCATCAGCATCAAAATCATCGGTGACCAACACGGCGCCCAAACCATCTCGGTAGATCGCGGTACGTTCCATCAGTCCAAATACAGAGGCGGTTGCGGATCTGGCTTGTTTGTCAACACGATCATCTGCCAAATTCACAGGAGCAAAGTTATTGTCGTGCGCATCGGTAAATTCGGCAGTGCGATGCGCTACAAACACAGAAGAAGCCATGCTCTTTGCAGAATAGCCAGAAAGGATGGTTAGTTTTGGATAGTTCATGTACGCAACAATTCCAATGAGAGCGATAAGGGTTAAAAGACCATATCCAACAAATTTTTTCACCTTTTTCATGTATCTGAAATTTTTTCACTGCTGAACATAATGTATTTAAAAATTTAAGAGTCCATGCAACCACTCGTTACACTCGTTCTTTCATGAATTTATTTTAAGCATGCTGCTACGTATAGTTTTTGATCAAAAGATTCATGTTCGTTTCATTATTTAGACCTTTAAGATCGTGATTGCCGATCATGGGCTTTCAAAACTTTTGTTAGAAACGTTAAACCGTTCTAAAGGTACACAAACTGACAAACAAATTCGTAGTACCTTTGTCATATGCAGACAGCAATGTTAGATGTACAAAAGATACGAGAAGACTTTCCGATCCTGAAACGAGAAGTCAATGGAAAACCATTGGTATATTTCGATAATGCAGCTACTTCACAGACACCGAAGCAAGTAATGGATGTAATAGTAGATTATTATTCACGTTACAATGCGAACATCCATCGAGGCGTACATACCTTGAGTCAGGAAGCTACAGATGCGTACGAGCAAGCACGTGTGAAGGTCCAAGAGCATTTCAATGCCGCCAAACCTTACGAGATCATCTTTACCTCGGGAACTACGCACAGCATCAATATGGTGGCGCATGGGTTTGGCTCCTTGTTGAAGAAAGGTGATGAGGTGATCGTTTCGGCCCTAGAACACCACTCTAACATTGTACCTTGGCAAATGCTCTGCGAGCAGACAGGAGCTACACTCAAAGTGATTCCTATGAACGACCGGGGGGAACTTCGCATGGATGCTTATGAAGAACTCCTTTCGGCAAACACCAAATTGGTGTTCTGCAATCATATCTCGAATGCCTTGGGAACGATCAACCCCATTGAAACGATTATCAAAAAGGCTCATGCAGTTGGCGCAGCGGTGCTTGTCGACGGTGCACAAGCATGCCCGCATGTCAAGCCAGATATGCAGGCACTAGATGTAGATTTTTATGTGGCTTCAGCTCATAAGATGTGTGGCCCGACCGGGATGGGGATGTTGTATGGCAAGGAGGAATGGCTAGAAAAGTTACCACCCTATCAAGGTGGCGGCGAGATGATTGAGACGGTCACTTTTGAAAAGACCACCTATGCAGGATTGCCACACAAGTTCGAGGCCGGAACACCTAATGTTTGTGGCGGTATCGCCTTCGGAGCAGCCATCGACTATATGAACGCTATTGGCTTTGGCACCATTGCCCATTACGAGCATGAATTGCTCGAATATGGAACTAAAAAACTACTAGAAATAGAAGGATTGAAGATCTATGGCACTGCTAAGAATAAGACTTCGGTCATTTCTTTCAATATCGAAGGCATCCATCCCTATGATATAGGTACGATCGTAGATAAATTAGGGATAGCTGTCAGAACTGGGCATCACTGTGCACAACCCATCATGGATTACTATCAGATTCCTGGGACGGTCAGAGCCTCGTTTGCTTTTTACAACACCAAGCAAGAGATCGATGCTTTGGTAGCGGCAGTAAAGAAAGCCAAGATGATGCTAACCTGATGAGTTTAGCCTCTTATTTTTCTTTCAACAGTAACTAAAAGAAGATGAAAATACTATACGGACTGTTATTGATGTTAGTTGCTGGGGGTTGTCCGCAAGAAGATATCGCGCTGGCTTCTGTATCCTACGAAGCAGTATCCAGAGGATTCTATTATAAGTCCCAACTTCTTGAAGATGAGATCTTGGTACAGAGAGGGAGAAAAACAGACAAAGAGAAGTATGACTGTAAGGCTTCTCAATGGAAGCAATTGAAGAGACTTGTGGTAGAGATAGACCCTGAGATCATTACGGAATTAGAACCTACAAGCACTAGGAGTCATTACGACGGGGCTACAATAGCGTCTATCACTGTTGAAGTAAACGGGAAGACCTATCAAAGCAACAGCTTCGATCATGGTAATCCGCCCAAAGAACTAAAACCTTTGGTCGACTATGTATTGAAGCTCTCCGAAACTGTTGATTCCCCGTAAATCTTATCGTATTTTTGCGTCAAATCATTTTGAATGACTATCAAAGAGATACAAGCCGATATCGTAGATGAGTTTTCCATGTTCGATGATTGGATGCAACGCTATGAATATATGATCGAACTGGGTAAGTCCTTGCCGCTGATCGAAGAACAATATAGAATAGATGATCATCTGATCAAAGGATGCCAGAGCAAGGTTTGGGTACATGCTGCGATGGAAGATGACAAATTAAAGTTCACCGCAGATAGTGACGCCATCATTACCAAAGGGATCATTGCCATTTTGATTAGAGCGTTCTCTGACCAACACCCACAAGACATCATTGATGCTGATACAGCATTCATTGACGAGATTGGACTAAAGGAGCATTTATCGCCCACTAGGGCTAACGGCCTAGTATCGATGATCAAACAACTAAAGCTATATGCAATAGCATATCAAACACAACTGAACTAACATGAGTGATACCATAACCATAGATACTGAAGCACTAGGTGAAAAGATCGTGAGGGTTCTAAAAACGATCTATGACCCCGAGATTCCCGTAGACATCTATGAAC
This sequence comes from Flavobacteriaceae bacterium, assembly GCA_028284745.1. Lineage (GTDB taxonomy): Bacteria > Bacteroidota > Bacteroidia > Flavobacteriales > Flavobacteriaceae > JANQRC01. The sequence goes on along the minus strand of JANQRC010000009.1, from coordinate 48,262 downwards.
TAGGACTGATTTACGACGTTTTTGTCAATGAAGATTATGATGTGAAAGTCTTGATGACCTTGACCACCCCGAATTGCCCTGTTGCCGAGACTTTACCTGTTGAGGTTGAGGAGAAGGTCAAATCTATAAAAGAAGTAAAAGACGCGGAGGTAGAGATCACTTTCGACCCACCTTGGTCACAGGACCTGATGAGTGAAGAGGCTAAGTTAGAACTAGGATTACTTTAACCCATAAATACACACCATGAAGTACATGTTATTAGGGCTCATAAGCCTATTACAATTTTCGATCGCAACAGCCCAAGAAATAGCACCAGCACCGGCAGACAAAGCAGTGGTCATATTTGCACGGGCCAAAGCCTTGGGAGCAGCTATCAAGTTCACATATTTTGATGGAGAAAAGGTCATAGGGAGATTTAACGGGCCAAAATACCTACGATACGAATGCGAGCCAGGAGAACACTTGTTCTGGGCCAAGGCAGAGAACAAGTCTTTCGTAGAGGCAAATGTAGAAGCGGGAAAAATCTATCTTATAGAAGTGATTCCTCAGATGGGAGCCTTGCGCGCCTCACTCAGGCTAGAGCCCGTACAGGACCCAAGTACCTACAAGCTGAAAAAGATACAAAAGCTCTTAGCCAGAAAAGACTCTGAGTCTTTTACTGCAGAAGAGCTTGCTAAAGTGCAGAAGAAGATGGAGAAAAAGGTGTTGAGAGTAGGTATGGAGCGCTATAACGAACTAAAGGGCACAGAAACCGATAAAATAAAGCAGCTTACGACTGAAATGACAGTCTCTGTTGAAGACCTTACCTATTCAAAAGAATAACATTCGAGCTTGTGGCAGAAGAAATCATAAATAGAGTTGCGCAAAGCAAGTTGGTTACTTTTGATCTTGAAGAGCACTATCCAGACGGGGAGCGCATACTATTTGATATCAAAGATTGGTTGTTTGAGGGATTGATCCTACGAGAAAAAGAATTTAGAAGCCATGTAAAGGAACATGATTGGCAACAATATCAGGATGCCTTTGTTGCCCTGACGTGCTCTACGGATGCCATTGTGCCGGGCTGGGCCTTTATGCTGATCGCCACACAACTTTCGCCCTATACAAAGAAAGTGGTTGTTGGAGAGCTAGAAATGCTCGAAACCGCTATTTACCAGGATGTCATTGCTGATCTGGATGTTTCCGAATTTCAAGATAGACCTGTGATCATCAAAGGATGTAGCAACAAGCCAGTGCCTCAGAACGCTTACATCATGGCCACCGAGAAGATCCACAAAGTAGCCAAGAGTGTTATGTACGGAGAAGCCTGTTCTTCTGTTCCGCTATTTAAAAGACGGTAGCTGCCATTCGTCGATAATCTGATTTCCCCTTCTATTCGTATTTCATAATTGAAATGTTTGCCTATTTTTGCGCGCGAAAAACACGTTCGATATGAAAACACAATTGATTTTCACAAGCATGCTGTTGGCAGGAACGATTTCCTTTGCTCAGACAGCCGAAGAATTGAAAGCAAAACAAGCGCCAAAGAAAGACTCTATTGCGAAGCTTCAGGCAGAGGTAGATGCACTTCAAGCGCAGATAGATGCACTTCCAGGCTGGAAAACAGGTGCTTTTGGTACGATTGGTTTCAGCTTATCCGAATTCAACAATTGGTATGCACAAGGATCGCCAAACGTTTCATCAGGAAATATAGGCTTCACGGTAAATGGCTTTGCCAACCTACAGCGCGAGAAATTCTTCTGGCGCAATGCAGCCAACGTAAACCTTACATGGGTAAAGTTTGACGACAAAGATGTGGTTGAGGAAGAGGAAGGCTTCCGTGAAGCCACCGATGTCTTTAACATCTCTTCATTGTATGGTAGAAGGTTAAGTGAAAAGTGGGCCATCTCGGGGTTGGCAGAATATCGCACTACAATTCTCAACAACTTCAACGACCCAGGCTATCTAGATGTTGGTGTGGGTGCAACTTGGACGCCTATCGACAACCTGATCGTCACCATTCATCCGTTAAACTACAATTTTGTGTTCGCAGATGAGGATACGGTGTTCAACTCGTCACTTGGCGCCAAGGTCTTTGCAGATTATACACGCCAGATCGGCCAGATAAGCTTTAAAAGTAACTTGTCTTTGTTCCAGAGCTATGAGGAAAGTGATTATTCTAACTGGACATGGATCAACTCTTTTGGATATACCCTTTGGAAGAGCATTGGTGTAGGTTTTGACTTCGGTTTGCGCAGCAACACGATGGAAGCGTTGAACTTCGCATTGGACAACTTCGATCCTGTGGTCACGCCATCAGAGCCAGAGCCTAGCTTCGACAATGTAGACAATGACCTTCAGACCTATTGGCTGCTAGGGTTGAACTATTCTTTCTAAAAGGAAAGGAAGTCATTTAAAGAGTCTGGCTCTAGCAAAGAGTGTCATACTGAATTCATTTCAGTATCTCATCTAAACCATTATGAGATTCCGAAACAAGTTCGGAATGACCAACTACTAAAGCCAGGCTTTTTTATTCTACATATTCTTCAGGATAGAGAAAATGGTTGTACGGAAAGCGTGTGACATGGATACCACGCACTTTATCATATACTCTCTTCCTAAAGTCTTCCAGATTCTCCTTGCTCAAGGCTGAAATGAAGAGTACATCATCGCCCATTTTGCTCATCCAGGTCTGTTGCCATTCGTTTAGTGAGAAGTGTTTCGAACTTCGCTCTATCATAAGATCTGTATCATCAAAATCTTGCGGTTTGTAGGCATCGATCTTATTAAAGACCATGATCGAAGGCTTATCGGCACGATCGATCTCACTCAAGATCTGATTTACCGAAGCAATATGTTCTTCAAAATTGGGGTGTGAGATGTCTACTACGTGTAGCAGTAGATCAGCCTCTCGTACTTCATCCAAGGTACTTTTGAAGCTTTCTACCAACTGAGTGGGCAATTTTCTTATAAAGCCAACAGTGTCGCTCAGCAAGAAGGGAAGGTTGCCGATGACAACTTTGCGAACTGTCGTGTCTAGTGTAGCAAAAAGCTTGTTCTCAGCAAAAACCTTGCTCTTGCTAATGGTGTTCATGAGTGTAGATTTTCCAACATTGGTATATCCTACCAAGGCGACACGCACCAGCGCTCCACGATTCCCACGTTGGGTTTCCATCTGGCGATCGATCTTTGCCAACTTCTTTTTCAACAAAGCAATTCGGTCACGAACGATACGGCGGTCGGTCTCGATCTCTGTTTCACCCGGGCCGCGCATTCCGATACCACCTCGTTGGCGTTCCAGGTGTGTCCAAAGGCCAACAAGCCTTGGTAGTAAGTATTCGTACTGGGCAAGCTCGACCTGCGTGCGAGCATAGCTGGTTTGTGCTCGTTGTGCAAAAATATCGAGGATCAACCCGGTGCGATCAATGATCTTACAACGTAGTGTACGCTCTATGTTTTTTTGCTGGGCAGGAGTGAGTTCATCATCAAAGATCACAGCGCCAATTTCGTTTTCCTCAACAAAGGTTTGTACTTCTTCCATCTTTCCCGTTCCGATAAAGGTCTTTGGGTTGGGCACATCCATGCGTTGCGTAAAGCGTTTCACTACTCTTCCGCCAGCAGTATAGGTAAGGAATTCGAGCTCGTCCAGGTATTCGTTGAGCTTTTCCTGATTCTGCTCTCTGTTGATGATGCCTACCAGCACCGCCTTCTCATAATCTATTTTCTTTTCTTCTAGCATGAATAGTTCAATAAAACGAATACCTCCTCGACAAAGATTCCTTAATGATAAATCTGCCTTAGGCAGCAAAGTTAGCAAGATCTTGTATTTTGCGAGATACACCAAGCCTAATAGTTGATGAGTTCATTGACCAAGAAAGACCGCAAGCACCTCCATACCATTGCATTTTATAATTTGGAAAACCTGTTTGACACGAAAGATGACCCGTACACGCTGGATGATGATTTTTTGCCAAAGGGAAAGAAGAAGTGGAACAAGAAGCGTTACGAAAAGAAGATCTATAAATTGGGGAAGGCCATCTCTAGTGTCGGGTATGATGCTGCCAAGAAGGCTCCTGCAATTGTGGGGGTTGCTGAAATTGAAAATAAGAGAGTGCTCGAAGACCTTGCGCAGAGCAAATATTTGAGGAAGAAAGATTTTGGGGTGGTACATTACGATTCTCCCGACGAACGCGGAATCGACACAGGCTTGATCTATCAGAAACGATATTTTGATGTCCAGCACTCTGAGGTGCATTCGCTTGACCTGGTGGATGAGGTAGGACGGCCCGACCATACACGGGACATCCTTGAAGTAACAGGAAAACTTAACGGCGAACGTATTCACGTACTGGTGAATCATTGGCCATCTAGACGCAACGGTGCTGATGAAACGAAGCACAAGCGTATTACGGCGGCTAAGAAGGCGCAAGAGATCGTCACAAATATTCAAGACGAGGAAGCGCATGCCAAGATCGTGATCATGGGCGACTTCAATGATGACCCTTTTAGCGAGAGCATCAAAGAGCATTTGGTCAGTGAAGACCTGTACAATCCTATGGAGACCTTATTGTCGTACTCTAAAGGAAGCTTGAATTACAAGGGAGACTGGAATCTCTTCGACCAGATCATCTTCACGCATAACTTCTTTCAAACTGAAAAAGGAACACATCGCTTTGCGCACGCGGATGTGTTTAACGACCGCTTTTTAGCAGAGTGGGAAGGTCGATACAAGGGCAATCCTTTCCGGACCTTTGTGGGACGCAAGTATCTAGGCGGATACAGCGACCATTTCCCCGTGTTCATTCAACTGAAAAAACAATAAGAGAAAAGCCTCGCTAATTGCGAGGCTTTCTTAATTTTGAAAACAGTAAGGCTGCTTATTTTTTTAGTTAGCGGTGATATTGATCTCGTCTAACTCGTAGGTTCCGTCAAAATCCTCATTGCCACTACCTGTGTATTTGAAGGCGACATATCCTGTTCCCTCAGCACAAGAAAGGTCTACATTGCCAGAAGTCACCCAATCGCCGAAGAATTGGTCATCGCTTACAACGCCGGCTTGCGAAAGTAGCGACCATGTGGCATTGGTAATTCCAGCAGTTGTACCATCCCAGTCGTTGGAGAACAACACCTCTAGCTCACTACCATCGGCAAAACTGTTAGAGGTCTGGAAGGTGAGTACTTCTCCATCTTGGGCATTATAGTCTACCGCTGGAGATATCAGCCAAACGATAGTGCTCTCATCACCTGATCGGAAAGAACCTACTCTTGCAGACACACCCAAAGAGGCATTGGTTCCTCCAGAAGAATAGTTTTCCCATAGCTGGGATCCGGCCTGGGCATAGTTGGTCCAGCCATTGCCAGATACATCACCACTACCAAAGCTTTCCCAGTCTTCACTGAATAAGGTGTTGGCACCTTCGCCAGCAGCAACGCCACAATCTAAGATTGGTGGGTCGCAGCGCTCACCAGCAAAAGAGATATCGGTATCAGGGTCGTTGATGACAAGAATACTTTGACTATTGTTGAAGTTTCTTGTGTACAAGGCTGTTATGGTGCCTGAAGATTCTGGCAGTGTTAACAGACTGAAGTCGGCAAAAGTACTGGTGAATAATTGGATGGAACCTCCATCATCACCACAACTTTCCAAGGTACGCTCACCATCAAACTCATCTGTGGCTTCACCAGAAAAGGTAAGACCTAATTCTTCTAATAAGAACTGCGTGTTCTCTAATTGGACCAAGGTGCCCAGATCGTCTTCGTCAAAATCGACCGTTGTACCTATCAATGGCTCGAGTGTTGCGATTTCTTCTCCCGGAACGACGAACTCTGTCATCAAACTTTCTGGAATCTCCTGCACTTCAGATACATTGGGATAACCAATGGTTACCACGCCGCCATCTCTACCTACTGCCAACCCGTTAAGTCTTATATAGACCTTTCGCCCTACTTCGTAGGTCTGATAGGTGTCTCTAGCATTTACAGAAATTCTGAACCCAAGTCGAGGGTCATTAGCTCCCAGGTCTTGAGTGCCCGGTGTATTTTGCACATATATTTCCTCGAAGAGGTTGCCTTTTTCATCGCTGGAGATGACATAACCTTCGATGATCAATTCAGAAGCGTCAGGACTAAATTCTACATACTCGTCACCACCTGAATTGATAAATGCGTCTCGGATGGCGTCAAAAGTTGTAGTAGCTTCTATGTTAGGATTCAATAGGGATGGTTCACAGCGTTCTCCTGAGAAGTCTAGGTCTTCAGTGCTTCGGATGGTCAAGATGTTTTCCTCGCCGAAGAAATCCTTTGAGTATACTGCGGTTATCGACCCAGAAGCATCAGGAAGGTCAAGGCTTTTAAAATCAGCAAAGGTACTGGTGAAAAGCTTGATAGAGCCTCCGTCCATACTACAGCTCTCTAAGGTTCTCTCCCCATCAAATTCATCAGTCTCTTCCCCTGCGTACGTAAGGGCTATCTCGCTTTCTGTGAATTGTACAGAAGGAAGTGTGATAAGCGTGTATAGATCCTGATCGGTCAATTGACTCAGTGTAACTTCTTTGGGAGTAATGGTGGCTACTTCTGTTGAACGCTTGATACGCGAATTGATCTCTGATTCTTCTATTTGGCCAACTTCGTTGCCATCGGGCTTTCCAATGGTCAATACACCGCCATCTTCGCCAATAGCAAGTCCTTCTAACTCTACAAATACTTTTCTTCCTACTTCAAACTGGCCGAATAGCGAGCGCACGTTGACACTTACGCGAATACCACGATTGCTCTCATCGTTACCGTCGGCCGAACTTTGTATGAAGAGTTCTTCAAAAAAGTTCCCTGCTTCGTCCGAAGAGATCACATAGCCTTCTATGGCAATATCATCTTCGATCGTAGTAACCTGGTCTGCAACAAACAGCTCTTGAACAGCACTTATAGAAGTTAACCTGCCATTTACTATAGGGTCTTGTCCGATACCTACGTCAATAAGATTGAAGTCGTCGTCCTCTACACAGGAGAGCACAGCAATGGCCATAAGACCAAAAAGAAACTTGGTGAATAATTGTTTTTTCATGATAGGTATTAATTAAGTTTTTTAGAATCTAAAGTTTACATTGACAAAATACGTAGTACCGTTGGCACTGAACAAGCGTGGCCCGAACAAGGGTGTGCCACTCTGCACATCCTCAAGCAGGCTATTATAATTGGCATTTCTGGATTGCTCAAAGCCGCCGGTCTGCACTTTTTTGGCAAACACATTGTTGATCGAAGCAAAGAGCCCGATAAAGTAATCACCAACTTTCCATGATTTTCCACCTACCAGGTTGGCAAGCATATAGTCATCTAAGCGTTGTTGCTGTAACAATGAGCGGGCTATAGCGGGATCTACATTGTTGATGGGCAGCCCATCAGCATCTAGGAAAAAGGATTCCGTACGTAATCCTGGAGCGATATCTATGTAAGAATGCGTAAAGAAATTTGCGGTCGCTCCAAACCACCAAAAATCGGGGTCTCGGTACTCAAAGCCCACGGAATAAGCATTTTGTGGGCCATTGGCCACACGGTAATCTTTAATGGCGGCCGGGCCTAATTCTGCATTGACACCAGCAAGAATTCGATCTTGATTGGTATTGTCTAACAATTCTTCAGAATCAGTGGTTATGAACACGTTGTCTGAATCTTTATCAAAGGTGAATTGCCCCAAGGCCGCAACCCCTTTTACTTTGATGGTAGGTGTTACTTGTGCTTCCAGACCAATCTCAGCACCAATGTGCCTTCTGTCTACTCCGGTGACCGTCTCTTGTACAAAACCACTTCCTTGAGAGAATTCAGCAAAGAAGAAGGAAACATCGGTGGCATCTTCAAATAGTGTATAGTAGCCTGTTACTCTAGCCTTGACCAATGGGGAGCGGTAGACATAGGTAAGGTCTGCCGTGGTGATCTTCTCATCTTGGAGGTCTGGGACCAGATTGTTAGCTTCCCTTGCATTCAAGTATGAGTTGCGAAGCGTAGGAGCCTCTGTGAGATAGCCAGCATTTGCTGTGATGATATTTCTGCCAGAGACCTTCCAGCTAAGCCCACCTTTTACGCCATAGTTTGTAAAGCTTTCCTCTTCTCCTTTTCCTAAAGAACCTGGGAATCTAGGGTTGTTAAAAAGTCCTTCTCTCTGAAAGGAAGTGTGCGAAACATTTCCTCCTAAGAAGAAATCAAATCTCTTGAATTTGAATTGCGCCTGGGCAAAACCACCAATAACGTCTTGATCGATCACATAATTGTAACGAAAACGGTCGCCTACACCAACGGTACGGAATGGGTTGTTGGCATCGTTAGGAGCAAGAACTGGATTTGCTAAGAATTGATTGACATCCAGATAGCCTGTTCCTCCTAGAAGGTCTACGACATTGGCAAAATTCTCAGATTCTAAATTGCGGTAGCTTACTGAGGCGTTTAGGGTAATGTTATCTGTGACATCGGAAGTAAAGATCGTGCTCACTGCAAGCGTCTTGTCGTCAGAGCGATCTTCAGTGAGTGCATACAATGAATTTCCACCTTGGGCAGCCAAGTTTTGGTTGGCTTCTAGAATAGCATCCCAGTTCAACTGTCCGTTGTTTACGAACTCTTGTTGTGCTAAGAAAGCCCCCTCTAGGTCATCGTTTTGCAAAAAGAAACTGGGAAGCCTTTGATAGTATGCTGGCGAAGGATTTACCGCACCACCTACAAAAGAGACTTGCCCTGATGCATCGGTTACGGCTCTGGTCCCATTATTGTCTAAACGCTGATTGCCAAAACTACCCCATTGATAGGCCACATTGGTGTTTAGTTGGGTATTCTCGCCCATATCCCAATAGTGGTTCAGCATCACGATGGGCTCATCGATCTCGCGAATGCGCGAGTTTCGCTTTTCACCTTTAAAATAACCCCAGTTCGAGTTGTAACGAATACCTCTTAGGTCGATCACTTCTTGTGTGTTGGAAGAGCGCACACCTCTTCGATTGGGTGTGTATATCGATGTGAAGTTCAAACTGTGATTGCCCATTACTTTCTCAATAGAGGTCATGAATGAATTGGCGTCATACAACGTACCATCCACAAAACCTTCGTCTCCCCATCTTCTTCCTGCAGATAGTGTGAAGGCCCATCCGTCTGACCTAAGCCCGCTAGAATACGAGGCCATGATACGGTTGGTGTAACTTCTGTTGGAGGATGCATACGACACACGTCCGCCTTGACGATATTTAGATGCTCTCATATTGATGTTGGTTGAACCTAGCACACCTCCAAAAGTATAATCAGAAGGTGTTAGGCCATTAGCCAATTCTTGATTTCGGGTCACGTCGTTGAGACCACCCCAGTTGTTCCATTGCGGACGACCGCTGAAAGCTCTGTTCATCTCGATGCCATTGATCATCACCGTGGCATTTTGAGAGTCGTACCCACGAACCCTGAAGAATGCACCACTAAAATCAAAAGCGGCAGAGCTCAAGAAGACATCTCTTGAGGCTTGAAGTAGCCCAGAAACGTTGTCAGCGATACCAGACTCATCGTTTATCTGGTCATCCGATAGTGTAACGGTCAATAATTCTTCGGTAAAAGCAGACTCTAGTTCCATGGTGATGGGATCTAGCGATAGCAACTGGCCGCTTTCAACAGTAATGGGGTATGTCAAGGTCTGGTATCCGACCTTCACCAGAACAAGCAATTGTTCGCCTGAGGCTACATCGCCTGTTAAGGTAAATGTGCCATCAAAACCAGACATCGCAGAGGTGTCGGTATTGGCGATGGCTACAGAGACATCTTCCAATACATCTCCGGCAGCATCTACCACAGACCCCTTGACAATTGTGTCTTGCGCAATGGTCGTCATTGCACACGAGAAGAACACAACAAAACAGTAATAGTATTTATTGATCATGTATGGTCTATTAAGTTAGCTTTGAACTTTAACAAAATATTATCAAACCTTACAAAACTAGCATTTTCAAATTTATCGCATACTTTTGGCAAGTGTTTTGCTATTTTGTTTACAGAAGCATAACATTCAATTATGACAAACCTAAAGAAAATGAAGAATTTCATTCCACTGATTACCTTATTTTTTACGATTTCCGTAGTGTTTTCGCAAAGTACCGCTAAAGACAAAAAACAGTACTTGCTGCATACGGTCGCTTTTTACAATGTAGAGAATCTTTTTGACACCATTAACGACCCAGTGACGTATGACGATGACCGAACACCCACAGGCAGGGACAGATGGACGTCTGAGGTCTACGAGCAGAAGGTGAAGAACATGGCCAAAGTGATTTCCGGTATTGGTACAGACATGACCCCTAATTCACCGATTGTTGTCGGTGTTGCCGAAATCGAGAACCATCAAGTGCTCGAGGACCTGGTCAACGACCCAGCACTGAGATCGAAAAAATATGGGATCGTCCACTTTGATTCTCCCGATCGAAGAGGCATCGACGTGGCTTTGTTGTACCAGAAGGATTTCTTTATCCCTATTTCATCTAAAAAATACGAACTGTTGATCTATGACGACCAAAGCGGTAGGCGGGTGTATACCAGAGACCAACTGTTGGTTTCCGGGTTCATAGATAATGAAGAGTTTCATTTTATCGTCAACCACTGGCCGTCGCGAAGAGGCGGTGAGGCGCGAAGCAGGGCGAAAAGAGTGGCAGCTGCAAAGCTGAACAAACGCATCATAGACTCATTGCAGGCGCTAAACCCTGAAGCTAAGGTGGTCACCATGGGCGATCTGAATGACGATCCTTTTAATGTGAGCTTGAAGGAAGTACTAAAGACCAAGAGAAAGCGAAGCAAGGCCAAAGGGACAGACCTATACAACCCGATGGAGCAAATGGCAAAAGACGGGCTGGGCAGCAATGCCTATCGTGACGGCTGGAACTTTTTTGACCAGATCATTGTGACAGCGCCATTGCTCGAGAAAGACTTTTCAAGCTACCGTTTCTACAAAGCAGGCATCTACAACAAGAATTTCTTGGCGAACAAAAGAGGGCGATTCAAGGGATATCCTTTCCGAAGTTTTGCAGATGGGCAATTTACAGGGGGGTATAGCGACCACTTCCCCGTATACATCTATTTGATCAAAGAATTTACACAATAACTTTCTCCCCTTGAGGGGAGACCAAGAGGGGTGTTAATTATCCTTGGGGGAGACCAAGAGGGGTGTTTCACCTGTAGAAATTCATCTCATCAACATATTTCCATACTTCATATGGCAACAAAGGGCGGACATTGTTCCTGCTCTTTATGTTCTTGCGGATCATTGTCGAAGAGATTTCAATGATCGGGGCATCGATCCTGTGGATCTTAGGATGGTCGTCGAATCGTGTCTCGACCACTCCTTCTGATATCCTTGGATATACATAAATATGGTGGTGTGCTAGGATCGTTTCGTAATTCTTCCATTTGTGGAAGCTCTTCAGATTGTCTTCGCCCATGATCAACGAGAAATCATAGTCAGGGTATTTCTCATGCAAATGGGCAAGCGTATTTACTGTGTAGTTGGGCTGAGGCAGTTTGAACTCGATGTCACTCGGTTTCAATGTATCGAAATCCTTCGTGGCCTGGTAGACCATTTCGTAACGATGGTGGTCATCTAACAGGGCGTTTTTTTTCTTGTGCGGGTTGTGCGGCGTAACGACCAACCATACCTCATCTAACGCACTGTGCTCGGCCATGTGGTTGGCAATGATCAAATGGCCCGCATGAATCGGGTTGAACGTGCCAAAATATAGCCCAACCTTTTTCAAACTTCTTTTTTTTCCACGTTCAGATAGTTTGCTACCAGTTCTTCAGACTCCTTCAAAGCAGCTTGAAGGTCATAGTTCTTGATGACATGATCGAACTGTGGCGCTGTGGCCAGCTCAACGGATGCTTTGGCAATGCGCATGTTAATCTTGTCTTCGCTTTCGGTCTTCCTCTTTTTGAGCCGGATCTTCAGCTCGTCGATGCTTGGTGGTTTCACGAAGACCGCCAACGTTTTCTCAGGAAACTTTCTTTTGATGCGCAGACCGCCAGCAACATCGATATCGAAGATCACATGCTTGCCCTGGGCCCACAAGCGTTCCACTTCACTTTTTAAGGTACCGTAGAAATTGTCGCGGTAAACTTCTTCCCACTCTAAAAAATCCTCGTTCTTGATGTGCTGTTTAAAATCTTTAAGCGATATGAAATAATAGTCCTTGCCATGTTGTTCGGTACCTCTAGGTTCGCGAGAGGTCGCAGAGACCGAGAAGGCCAAGTTTAGATGTTCTTGCTTTAGCAGATGCCTTACGATGGTGGTCTTGCCACTGCCTGAAGGCGCTGAGAATACAATGAGCTTCCCTTCAAACATCAAAGCACGTTTAACAGTTGTTCCTTGATCTTTTCTAGCTCGTCTTTCATCTGCACTACCAACTGCTGCATAGGCGCATAGTTGGCCTTAGAGCCGATGGTATTGATCTCGCGACCGATCTCTTGGGTAATGAACCCTAACTTCTTTCCGTTAGAATCTCTAGAGTCTAAGGTGGTCATGAAGTATTTCAGGTGATTGTCTAACCGTACCTTCTCTTCGGTGATATCAAATTTCTCTAGGTAGTAGATCAACTCTTGCTCGAAGCGATTCTCATCAACCCGTTCTTTTAGTTCTGCAACGGCCTTTTGAAGACGTTCTTTCACATGGGTGATCCTTTCGGGATCCATCTGTATCACTTCTTCTAGCAGCTTGGCAATGTTCGCAATACGTAGTTTGAAGTCTTTTTCTAGTACTTCACCCTCGTCGGTCCTGAACTTGATGATGGCCTCAATGGCCTTGTCTAAGGCATTGTTTATCGATTGGAATTCGGTCTCATCGATCTCTTCACGCGCTGTTTTTAAGGCATCTGGCATTCGTACGGCCATCTTCAACAACTCGACCCTTTCAGCATCGGGCGAAACAGCGGCTAATTGATCTATATAGGTTTCAACGATGTTTTGATTTATTTGCGTAGAAGTCTCTTGGCCTGTGACCTCTACATAAAGACCTAGATCTACTTTGCCTCTTGCCAACGACTTGGCAATCTTATTTCGCATTTGTAACTCCTTTTCACGATACAAGCTTGGAATGCGTGCATTGAGGTCTAGGTTCTTGCTGTTGAGTGACTTAAGCTCAACCGTTATTTTTTTGTTGGGAAGTTGAACGGCAGATTTCCCAAAGCCGGTCATTGATAGGATCATGCAATCTCAATTAAAGAATGCAAAGGTAAGCATTCACCCGAAAAGCAAACATCTTACAGTTTTCTCACCCAGATATTTCGATAAGAAACCCCACTGTTGTCACTGTGGTCTTGCAGTTTTATCGGGGCATCACCATGAGCGATGTTCTTAGGCAAACCAATATATTCGGTAGTGCCCAAGATCTCGGCATGATCCTGTACCAACACGCCATTATGCAAAACGGTTAGTCTGGCAGCTCTAACTTTTGTCCCTTCGGAATCAAACTTGGGGGCATGAAAGATAATGTCATATGTCTGCCATTCACCCGAAGGCTTGTTAGCATTGACCAGTGGCGCGTGCTGCTTGTATACAGACCCAGCCTGCCCATTGGAATAGGTGCGATTGTCACCATAACTGTCTAACACTTGCACTTCGTAGCGATTTTGCAGGTAGATGCCACTATTCCCACGATTTTGCCCATCGGCTCTTGGTTCCGAGGGATTCTTCCATTCGATGTGAAGCTGAATACTTCCAAAGTTTTCTTTGGTCTGAATGTCGCCAGACTTGTCCCGAACCGTCATACTGCCATCCTCGTTCATGATCCAATCGGCAGGTTGCCCTTCATGCTTTGCACTTTGCCATGGGTCCAGGCTTTTCCCATCGAATAAGATGATCGCATCAGAAGGAATGTTGTGTTCGCCGAAAGAGATCTTGGCAGGTTCGGGCTCCCAGACCTCGGTGTCTTTAGGGTCGGTAGGTTCTTTTCCCGTCTCTTGCCGCTGAGTTGAGTCTGACGTCGTCGAATCTTTTTCTTGAGCTTGATCGTGGCACGACAACAGCAATGCCGTAACAATAAAGAGGGTTATTTTTTTCATGTGGGATGAATTACGATCCAAGGATTTTCTTTAACTGTTCTTTATCGATATCGGCACCTGCAAAATCATCGAAGGCCTTTTGTGTAGCTTCTATGATATGACTTTGGATGAAGGGAGCACCTTCTCTGGCACCTTGTTCTGGGCTTTTGATACAGCATTCCCATTCCATCACAGCCCAGACATCGCAGCCATACTGGGTCAGTTTGGAAAAAACGGTCTTGAAATCGATCTGCCCGTCACCGGGAGAGCGATAGCGACCTGCACGATCTCCCCAATCGTTGTATCCGCCAAAGACACCTTTTTTCCCGGTGGGATTGAATTCGGAATCTTTTACGTGGAACGCTTTGATGAATTCGTGGTAATGGTCGATGTACTCGATATAGTCTAGCTGTTGTAGTACAAAGTGCGAAGGGTCATAGAGAATGTTCACGCGTTTGTGATTTCCGGCAGCTTCCAAAAAGCGTTCAAAAGTGTCGCCATCATGAATGTCTTCACCAGGATGCACTTCATAACAGACATCTACACCATTCTCATCAAATGTATTTAGAATAGGCAACCAACGTTTTGCCAATTCTTCGAATCCCATTTCTACCAGACCTGCAGGGCGTTGTGGCCAAGGATGGAAGGTATGCCACAAGAGTGCGCCCGAAAATGTGCCATGGGCATTCAATCCGAGCCTTCTGCTGGCGATGGCGGCTTTTTTAACGGTTTTCACAGCCCACTCGGTCCTTGCTTTTGGGTTGCCCTTTACAGCGTCAGGGGCAAAATTATCGAACATGATATCGTAGGCAGGATGTACAGCTACCAGTTGTCCTTGTAGGTGGGTAGATAATTCGGTGATCTCCAAACCATACGAATTGATGGTGCCCTTGAGCTCGTCACAATAGGTCTGGCTTTCGGCGGCTTTGTCCAAGTCGATGAGGAAAGTTTCCCAAGTTGGGATCTGAATGCCTTTATAACCGAGGTCGGCTGCCCATTGGCACATGCCTTCCAATGTGTTGAAGGGTGGTTTGTCATCGACGAATTGGGCAAGAAATATGGCGGGTCCTTTGATGGTTTTCATAATTTACAAGTTGCGTATTTTACCAAATCCAAGAATGGAAGCTAGATATGGGTTTTTCTTTAAAATCTTATCAGCTTTGATCACACTTAACAACCCATAGGTCAATCCAGAAAACACAATTACTTTCCATATAGATCCTTGAACCAGATGAATAGGAGACACAACTAATAGAAGCAAATAGTACAATGTAATTAGTGTTAGAGGTACTAGTAGGGCGATCTTAGGGGCTTTGAAAGACAATAATCCAAAAATGACAAAAAAGACACCTATGGCAATTTCTAACAAACTAGCGAGATCAAAAATTGGATTGATAAAGAATCTTACAAATGGGAAGAGAATATAGAATCCTCCCACTATGAATAGGATCAGTCTACTTTTTTTGAGCTTTTCAATGGCTTCTTCAACATCACTCTTCTTAATTATTTGATCTGCCACGAATTTTGCTTGCTCCTTTTTTGTCCCTGCTAATGGGTAGTCACATATGCTGCAAATCAAATTATCTTCGATTTCGTTTTTACAGTTCTCGCAATTTTTCATGTTCTCTTAAATAAGACTCTAAAATATGGACTAGTTCATTTTGACCCAAGAGGCATTGTTTTTGTCACTTTCAACCGCGACATGAATGAATTTCACACCACGCACACCATCGCTTACGGTGGGGTATTGTATGGTCGGTTCTTCTTTCCCTTCTGATCGAGCACTAAGATGTAGTGCAAAGTTCTTGTAAATGTTGGCAAACGCTTCCAGATACCCTTCAGGGTGTCCGGAAGGAATTCGTGAAGCCGCAACAGCTTCAGGATGTAGATCGTTCCCATTGGGTGTGAAGACCTGCTTGGGTTTATCTAACCATCGCGCGATCAATGCATTTGGGTTTTCTTGATGCCATTCCAAGCTTCCCTTTTCACCATATACTTTGATTGAGAGGCTATTTTCCTCACCCGTAGCAATCTGAGAGAACGACATGATGCCTTTTGCACCATTGTTGAAGCGAAGCAGCAGATTGCCATCATCATCTAAAACACGACCTTGGCCAAACCTTCCTAGATCTGCGGCCAACTCAGAGATCTGCAGGCCGGTTACATGTTCAACAAGGTTTTCGGCATGAGTGCCGATATCCCCTAAAGCACCACCGATTCCCGATTTTTTTGGGTCTACACGCCATGCCGCCTGTTTTTGCCCGGACTTTTCAACAGCTGTTGATAACCAGCCTTGATGATATTGCACAACTACTTTCCTGATATTGCCAAGTTCTCCGTTGTTGACCATGGCCCTGGCTTGCTTGGTCATGGGACTATTGGGATAGTTGTGTGTCAATGCGAAGAGGAGTCCGCTGCGCTGCACCAATTTTTCTAGTTCCACAGCTTCTTCAATGGTCAGCGTCATGGGCTTGTCACAAACCACATGAAAACCATTTTCCAACGCTAATTTTGCAGGGGCAAAGTGCATGTGGTTAGGCGTCACGATAGCCACAAAGTCCATGCGTTCGCCTTCTGGCAGTACTTTTTCTGCTTGGATCATTTCTTCAAATGAACCATAGCATCTTTCAGGAGGCAGAAACAAGGTCTCACCAGATCTTTTGGATTTCTCTGCTGTGCTACTGAAAGCACCACAGACCAGCTCGATCATGCCATCAATGGCGGCAGCTTTTCGGTGCACATCTCCGATGAAGGAGCCTATCCCTCCACCGATCATCCCCATGCGTAGCTTTCGCTTCATGCCTTATATTTGATTTTTTCGTTCTTGAAAAGTAGTACAAAAATGATCATTACACCTACAGCGAAAAAGGCAGGGTAGATCCAGATGCTTCCCCATTGATGCGCGCCAGTAGCATTGGTGAATTCACCAGAGATCTTCCCAGCGACCCAAAACCCGATAAGCATCCCTACGCCATAGGTTGCCAAGGTGATCAGCCCTTGTGCGGCACTTTTGTGCTTCTCACCCGCTTTACTATCTGTGTAGATCTGGCCTGAAACGAAGAAGAAGTCATAACAAATGCCATGAAGCAGGATTCCGAGGACAAGCATGAAGAACAACTCACCGGCATCACCATATGCGAATAGGGTATATCGCACAGCCCAAGCTAACATTCCCACGACGATGGTGGTCTTGAATCCATATCGTTTAAAGAAGAATGGGAGCAAAAGCATGAACAGTACTTCGGATATTTGACCTGCAGAAGCCCAGGCGGTCGAGTTTTCAACTTTTAACTCCGTTAAAAAAGGACTGAGGTTTTGATAATAGAACGCCAACGGGATACAGATCAACACAGAAGAGATAAAGAATATCAAGAAGTTTCGATCTTTCAACAACGATAATGCGTCAAGACCTAGGATATCAGAGATACTTGCTTTCTCTCCCTTTCCTTTTGGCGGTGTCTTGGGCAAGGTGAAACTAAAAAGACCTAAAACCGCTGAAGCTACGGAGACCATTAAAAATGTATTCTTCAACATGCCTTGCTGAATACTTTCGGCAGCATCCCATGCAAAGACCAAACTGATGATCCAACCTGCTGCGATCCATCCGATGGTCCCGAAGACTCTGATGAAGGGAAATTGCTTGGCGGGGTCATTCATTTGGTTGAAAGCCACAGAGTTTACCAAAGCCAAGGTGGGCATGTAGGCCACCATATACCCAAATACGTATGGGTAGAAGATGCCAAAATCTGTGGTCTGGGACATCAGATACATGAACCCTGCGCCGATAAGGTGTAGGATGCCCAGGATCCGTTCTGCGTTAAAGAAGCGATCGGCGATCAGACCAATGATAAAGGGCGCAATGATGGCTCCCCAAGATTGTGTTGAGAATGCTTGGGCAATTTGTCCGTCGGTAGCATTCAGGTTATTGCCCAAAAAAGTGCCGAGTGTGACAAACCAACCGCCCCAGATGAAGAATTCTAGGAACATCATTAGGGAAAGTTGAAATTGTTTGGTCTTGTTCATGATGGTTAGGACAGTTAGTTAAGCGATTTATGCAAATTGTGCAGCTTTTATCAAAAGATCTTTAGTGGCTAGGATTCCTTCTTCTTCAGATAATCGTTTGCCTTCATATTCTACGCCGATGAATCCTTTATATCCAAAGCTGTTAACGATACGAAGCATGCGTTCGTAGTCTATGGTCGTCTCGTTCCCTGCATCGTCAAAGTCATAGGATTTTGCGCTTACTGCTTTAGCGAAGGGCATGATCTCTTCCATGCCTTTGTAGCGCTCATATTCTTCTTCACATTCGCCCCAACGAGAACCGTCCTTTCGTTTGATGCAGAAGTTGCCAAAATCGGGAAGCGTGCCACAATAGGGATGATTCACTTGGCGCATTACTTGAGACAGTAACTGCCCATTAGAGGAGAGCCAACCATGGTTTTCTACTAGGACAGCAACGTTTATTTTTTCACCATACTCACCTAGCTTTCCTAAAGAGTCGATACTTACTGGCTTCCATTCCTCTGGATCGTTGGTGCCAAAGAGGTTGATGCGAATGGAGTGACAGCCCATCGCTGCTGCTGCGTCCATCCATTTCTTATGATTGTCAATAGCCTTGTTTCGTTCCCCTTCATCCAAAACAGCCAGATCCCCTTCATGGTCTACCATAATGATCAGGTCTTTCATTCCTTGATCCGCGCTACGCAGCTTGGACTCCCTAACAAACAGGTCTATGCCATTAGGCTTTTCAAGGGTCTTTTCATAAAGTTGCGTCACATACTCTAGCCCTTCAAACCCCCAACCTTTGGCTTTGGCGGCAAATTCGAAGGGATCGAGCCCTTCTTCACGAATCATTCTATGAATCGACCATTGGGCAAGTGAAAGTCTGAAGAAAGGGCCTTTCATGGGTGTTTCTTTATGAACACTAATGCTCTTTTCTTTTTTTTCTTTTCCGCAAGCGGCAAGGCCAAAAAAACTAATTCCAGCACTAGCCATGGCGGCATTTCTAACAAAGATTCTTCGATTCATATCAGAGAATTAACATGGATTCTGTTAAAGTTAAGACACGAAAACGTTTTCGGTCAGAGGTTTGACAAAATACACCTCCTAAAAGTAGAAAATTAATTTTAGGTAATTATATATAATTTTACACTAATTAAATTTGTTTTAGTGTAATTAACTTCTTATATTTGTGTGGTCAAATACTACAACAATGTTCAATAAAGAAGTAAAATCAGTTTTAGACCTTATTAATGCTTTTCCTGATGAGCAAACCTGTATTAATCATTTAGAACAATTACGCTGGAATGGTAATGTAATTAGTCCTTTTGATGCTACTTCTAAGGTATATAATTGTAAAGGTAATAGATACAAGTGTAAGAATACTGGAAAATACTTTAATGTAAAGACTAATACTATTTTTGATAATACTAAAATGCCATTACAAAAGTGGTTTTTAGCTATATGGATAGTTACTTCTCATAAAAAAGGAATTTCATCTTTACAGTTAAGTAGAGACTTAAATATTACACAAAAAAGCGCCTGGTTTATGCTTCAAAGGATTAGAAATTGCTTCGGCGATTACTCTAACACTAAATTGGAAAATGAAGTTGAAGCAGATGAAACTTATATTGGTGGGAAAAATAAAAATAGACACGCCAATAAAAAGGTAAAAGGCTCACAAGGTAGAAGCTCCAAAGACAAGACTCCAGTTGTAGGGATGGTTCAACGAAATGGTTTACTTTCTGCTAAAAAGGTTACAGATGTAAAATCAGAAACTCTTACTAGAGAGATAGTAAAAAAAGTCAAGGAGAGTGCAAAACTTTATACTGATGAATGGTTAGGTTATAAAGGAGTTAGTAGAATTTATGATCATAGTATAGTGAAGCATAATCAAGGCGAATACGTAAATGGCAGAATTCATACAAATACTATAGAAGGTTTTTGGTCATTGCTCAAGCGTGGTATTTTTGGAATATATCATTTTACATCAAAAAAACATTTACAAAAATATGTAGATGAATTTGTGTTTAGATATAATACCAGAGTCTTTGCAGATTCATTAAGACTTGACATATTTCTGCATCAAATTGAAAATAGAATAACTTATAAAGAATTAATCAATGGGTAGGTACAATTTGTACCCTACCTTTAAAAAACAAAAAATGAGTGGTTTAGAAAAATATACTGATTTTCTTTTTTATCAAGGGAATGATGGAGAAACTAAGATACAAGTTATACTTGGAAATGAAACTGTTTGGGTAACACAAAAATCAATGGCTGAAATATTTGATATTAACAAATCAGGTGTTTCAAGACATTTGAAAAACATTTTTGAAGAGGGAGAGTTGGATAAAGATTCAGTTGTTGCAAAAAATGCAACAACTGGGAATGACGGAAAAACTTACATGGTAGAGTTTTATAATCTTGACGCGATTATATCTGTTGGTTACAGGGTTAATTCTCAAAAAGCAACCCAATTTAGAATTTGGGCATCGAAAATACTTAAAGCATATCTTGTAAAAGGATATGCTTTAGATGATGAAAGATTAAAGCAAGGAAAAACATTTTTTGGTAAAGATTATTTTGATGAGTTATTAGAGAAGATACGTGAGATACGCGCATCTGAAAGAAGATTTTACTCAAAAATTACAGATATATATAAAGACTGTAGTTTAGATTATGACCCAAATGCAAAAATAACAAAGGATTTTTATGCTACTGTTCAGAATAAATTGCATTGGGCTATTACACATCATACTGCTGCTGAATTAGTATATGAACGTGCAAATGCCAAAAAACCATTTATGGGACTTACTCATTGGAAGAATCAAAAAAAAGGTGGGAAAATATATAAGAGTGATGTTTCAATTGCTAAAAACTATTTAAAAAAAGAAGAAATTTCTGAACTAAATAGAGTAGTATCAATGTATTTAGACTTTGCTGAAAATATGGCTCGAAGAAGGAAAGGTTTAAAGATGAAAGATTGGGTTGAGAGGCTTGATTTATTTTTAGATTTTAATGAATATGATATACTAAAAGATTCAGGAAGAATATCTGCTAAAGTAGCTAAGAAACTTGCTGAAAAAGAGTATGAGAAATTTAGACCTATTCAAGATAAAAATTTCAAATCTGATTTTGATAAGGTTGCAGGTATTATATCTACAACAGGAGAATTGCCAAAAGAAGAATCAAAAGAAAAACAAAACCTTTCTGATTTTAATAAAAAATTGAAAAAGGGAATAGACTGGGATCCAAAAGAAAATATGTAGATTTGAAACGATAAAATATAAAAATAAAGCGTTAGCCTTTATTCTGTTAATAGAAATCTGACTGTTTCATTTAGCAACACAGAATTAAAGTAGTTAATGCTCATGCTATAGGCGTGGGTTTTACTATTTGTGTTGCAAGGTTTTGTCAGAACCTCTATTAGCAAATAGGCTACAAGCTCACGCTTCTTTCATTTATAATATTTGCTTTGAGCTTGGGCATTTCTAAAATATAGCCTATGAATATTATAAGATGGATTTTGGTATTACCAGTAGCTTTTATTTCTATAATTGTAACTTACTTTTTACAAAGAATATTTTTAGTTTTAAGTGGTATTTTTCCAGATTCTATAGCTACAAATATCTTTGTTGGTTTTTTATCTGGTGCTGCATTTATTTTTTCGGGTACATATGTGGCTCCATCCCACAAAAACAAAACTGCAATTTCATTATTAGTAATAGGCGTATCACTATCAATCGCATCATTCTTTATAAAGTTCCAATACCAGAATGCATCGTTTATGGTTGGCTTAATATCAATTTATTATGAAATAAATAAAAGAGGCTTTGATACAGTGTCAAGGGGGTATTAGCAAAAATTATATTTTTTTCGCATTTTTGGTGTAAACTTGTAAGTAGTTACCTAATTTTATTTTTAGAGTGAAGAACCCAATTGACCAACCTTTATATTCATGAGTGTTTTCTATTATAATTCTCCCCAAAAGGAATACGATGCCATTGTTGTAGGCACAGGCATAAGTGGTGGCTGGGCCGCCAAAGAACTCTGCGAGAAAGGTTTGAAGACCTTGGTCCTTGAACGAGGTCCGATGTCAGACACGTAGAAGATTATAAGCACATGCACAAGGACCCGTGGGACTTTCCCAATGCAGGGCAACCCACACGCGAGGACGTTGCTCGCCAAGAAAAACAACATCGCACCGGCTACACTACGTACAAGGGGCATAGCCATATGTTTGTTGATGATATCGACCATCCCTATAACGAGGATAAGCGTTTCGATTGGATGCGTGGCTATCATGTGGGCGGACGGTCCTTGATGTGGGGCAGACAAAGCTATCGCTTGAGCGACATCGATTTTGAGGCGAATGCCAGAGAAGGCATCGCTGTAGATTGGCCCATCAGGTATGCAGACCTAAAACCGTGGTATGATCATGTCGAGGAATACATAGGGGTAAGTGGTGAGAATCTAGGACTTCCCCAATTGCCAGATGGTAAGTTTCTTAAGCCTATGGAGTTGAACTGTGTGGAAACACACCTGAAAGAAAACATCGCACAGAACTACAACGATCGTGTGTTGACCATTGGTCGTACGGCACATATTACTGAAGGTACGAAGCCAGGCTTAGGTAGAAGCAATTGCCAATACAGAAATCGTTGTATGCGAGGCTGTCCGTTTGGAGCATATTTTAGTAGCAACTCTTCTACGCTTCCTGCGGCTGAGGCAACTGGGAATATGACGCTTCGTCCTAACGCTATCGTTTATGAGGTAGCATATGATACGGATAAAAAACGAGCTACAGGCGTCAAGGTCATCGATGCCGAGACGAAGGAAACTGTCGAATTCAAGGCCAAAGTGATCTTCCTTTGTGCCTCTGCGATTGCTTCAACAAGCATTCTGTTGCAATCGAAGAGCGAGCGTTTTCCAGCTGGCATGGGGAACGATTCGGGTGAATTAGGCCATAATGTGATGGATCACCATTTTAAGGCGGGCGCTTCGGGGCGATACGATGGTTTTGGAGACAGGTATTACACAGGAAACAGACCCAATGGTATCTACATCCCAAGATTCAGGAATTTAGGCGGCGATACCGATGCCAAAGATTTCTTACGGGGGTATGGCTATCAAGGTGGTGCCAGCCGAGAAGACTGGACTGCTCTGGTCAGAGAGCTAAGCTACGGGCAAGATCTGACCCAGGCCATCACAGAACCAGG
The DNA here is from genome assembly GCA_028284745.1 of Flavobacteriaceae bacterium. GTDB lineage: Bacteria > Bacteroidota > Bacteroidia > Flavobacteriales > Flavobacteriaceae > JANQRC01. Next base: position 25,026 of record JANQRC010000009.1, on the reverse strand, counting down.
CGCTTGGCGTTTAGGGCTGAATGGTTTTGGCGAGACCCTTCCGTACCACGAAAACCGTATGTACTTGGATTACGATAAGAAAGACCATTGGGGCTTGCCGACGATCACATTCGATGCGGAATTCAAACAGAACGAAACGGACATGCGCAAGGATATGATCGCACAGGCCATGGAAATGTTAGATAGAGCAGGATTCACAGAAATACAACCACAAGATGATATTGGGGCACCCGGCTTGGGAATCCACGAAATGGGTACGGCTCGTATGGGCCGCGACCCTAAAACCTCAGTGCTTGGTAAATTCAACCAAATACATGCCGTGCCTAACGTGTATGTCACAGATGGAGCAGCAATGACCTCTGCAGGTTGCCAGAACCCATCACTGACCTACATGGCATTGACCGCCAGAGCGGCGAACCATGCCGTTGAAGAATTGAAAAAGATGAACCTGTAACCTTTGCGAAATGGAAAGAAGAGAAGCATTAAAGAATATCGGATTGTCTTTCGGGCTTTTGGTGGCCACGCCAACAGCCCTTAGCATTTTACAAAGTTGCCAGACCGGAGAACCTTGGGTCCCAGTGTTTTTTTCTGAGGAAGAAGGGAGCCTGCTGCGGAAGACGCTAGACATGCTATTGCCAGCAACCGAAACCCTGCCAGGCGCGCTCGATGCGAACGTACATAAGTTTGTGGATCAATATATTGCCGAAGTCGTTGAGCTCGAAGAGCAGCAAATGGCCAAACAGTTTTTTGGAGCCTTTGGTACTAAGCTCTTGGCAGACTCAGGGAAGGAACTGTTGTCTAAGTTGAAGACAGAAGACATCGAACCACTGTTAGCCTCCACCTTAAAGAAGACGAAAGAAGAGGAGAAGGAACTCTTCCAAAGTCTAGGCCCGTATATCGAAGCCGTGGAAAAAGACGAAGAGGCTACTTTGCCAGATGAAACCGCAATGTTCGTTGCGCTGAGCAATATCAGAGGACTGGCCATTTGGGGATATCGACAAAGTGAGTTGGTCGGCGAGAACATCCTGTATTATAGACCGATACCTGGACAACAAAAAGGCTGTATCGACCTCGTGGAAACCACGGGCGGTGTAGCTCGATCTCCTGAACGATGAAGCGGCGACTTTTTTACAAGACGAAGAACGATGTTCATGGTAGGGTTCGTCAGGCAAGGAACTCAGCCTTGGTTGTTCTTCCTATACTCGGAAGGTGTTGTCTTCTCAAATTTTTTGAATGCGCTGTTGAAAGAAGACAGACTGCTAAAACCTGTGTCGAAGGCGATTGAAGCAATTGTCAGGTTTTTTGACTTTGGGTCCACAAGCTTTTCCTTTGCGTCATTGACACGGTGGTGATTAATGAAATCATTGAAGTTTCGTTTGGCGTATTGATTGATCACCTCGGATGTCTTTTGGGTACTCTTTCCAATCAATTTGCTCAAGTTTGAGAGCGACAGGTCAGTTTCGAGATATAATTTTTCTCTGACAACCAGCTCGGATAGTTTGCTGAACAATGTTTTGTCGTCATTCTCTTTGAACACGTCGCCGTCAATATCTGTTATTTTCAGCTGAAAGGCTTTATAGCTTAAAAAATAGACAACAGCAGAGTATACTACAGGACCAGCAATGTAGGGTACGGTATCCTCGATGATGTTCAAAAAGTAGGATATCCAGATGATCACAAAGCCTAAGATCAACACTTTTAGCCAAGAGAATATGGCTTTCTGAGATTTTGTTTGCAACGCATGCCGATAGAAGCTCTTTGCTCGGTTTAACGACCAACCAGCAACAGCAATATAGAATGCAAAATGTAGGTATATGAAGATCAACGTGCTGCCAAAAATGATGATGACCTGCTCATCGTTGATATCCAAATTATCTTCAACAAGGAAAATGCTTGCGAGAAACACGAGCATAAAGGGTGCCAATTCTAAGAGTTGATATTTGCCGACCTTATGATCGGGTTTGGTCATTCCCTCAACATACCATCTCAGCAAAGGACCAATTAGCAGTAAGAATGCCAGACCGATGAAGATGAACACGGGCTCCAAGTCACTGCCAAAATTCAACAAGACCGATTTGCCTATCCTGAAGGCCATAAAGACAAAGACCAACCCTAGTAAGAGATTGGTCAGCATCCTTTTCTTCTTTAAAAAACATAGATAAAAGGCAAGCAAGCCCCCATGCAAAAGACCGGCACTACTAATCACTATCAGAAGAATGTCTGCTAAACTCAATGACCTATTTTTTCCAAATGTAGAGATCTTTATTTGCTTTTGGATATTTTCTTTGCATAGGCAGTTAGTCCCACAAGATTGACGAAGCGACCAAGCTCTCCCTTCATCATGGCAATGATACTGTGTTTTGCTATGAGGATCCTGCCCAAAGGCTTGTTCTCCACTGCTGACATTTGGTAGATCATTTCCTTGGCTTTTTGCTTTCCCTCTGCTTCGTATACATTTAGCACTCGTACTGCATTTTCCTCTGCAGTGACCTCTCGTTGCTTTGGTGTGTAGCCAAGCTGTTTGACCATGGCCTCTGCCAAGGCCCATGTAGACCATGGATTTTGCCCTGTGATGATGTTCTTGTCATGACTGATCTTTTCCAAGTACATGGCTCCTTTGCTAAAATGCGCTCCTTGCTCAGTCAGTTTGTCCTGTAGAAGAAAAGGAAATATCGTTGCAGCATCAGGTATCAGAAGCAGTTCCTCTTCATTGGTAAAGCCGCTTATGGTTTTGTTTTGTAAAAGCATATCACCATTGCCCAACCGAACATTGACCAAGGCTGCAGGGCCGTGGCACACGGCACCGATTACTTTATTTGATTCGTACATGTTTCTTATGATTGACTGGATGCTCCTGTTTTCTGGGAAATCAAACATGGCCCCTTTTCCTCCTGCAAAGAAGATGGCCTCATAGTTTCCTGCCACGACGTCTTTTATCGGAATAGTATTGTTTGTTTTGGATTGGGCAACAGTATCGTTCAAGAAAGCAAAGTCATATGCGCCCATGTCCTCGTCATCGATCACAACGGGAGGTCTACCTCCCAAGGGACTAGCGATATCTACTTCAAAACCATTTGCCTTAAACACATAATAGGCACGTGCTAGCTCTGTCAATTCATATCCGGTGCTTTTTTCACTATTTCCCATGATGTCGGTACTTGTCACCATCGCCAGGATCTTTCCCTTGTAGGGTTGAATGTTCTGTGAGAGGTACGGTAGGTCTTTTGCCTGAGAGTTTTCTATTGTTACATCCTTAGGGGGGATAAGGCCCTTGAACCACAGACCAAAGCAAAAGACAATAATGAATAAGCTTGCAAATGTGATAAACACCCATTTGACGACTTTGAGGATTCGTTTTCTCAACATGAAATGGTATTTATAATTTTTGGCTAATTAAACTCTTGCGCCCAATAAATACTGTTGAAATGATAATTCCGTCAGAACAAATGATAAACTTGATATGGATAAAAGGTGAGCATCAAGATAAATCGAGTTCTCACCTTATGGCATGTTGATCGATTCTAACATCTTCGCCATCGCAAAATATCAAAATACGGTTGCTTAGGGGGGTGAAGTATGAATCGCCTTACGGTATTCGGCGATCGTTTTGAATTGAAGCAAAAGGCGAAGATTATTTTATGGTCCTAAAATACTCGGCCAAAGCTCTGGCTTCGTCTTCAGTAAGGTTTTGATTGATCATGAGCACTCCGTTGTATTCTTCCAGTAGAGCTTTGGCGACAGGGTCTTTCTGTAGCATCTCGTCTGGATTCAACAGTATGTTCATCACCCAGGTCGGGTTTCGACGCTCATAGATACCTTTCATAGGCGGGCCAATGAATTTCTGGGCCGGTTTGTGGCAGGCGGTACACTTGGCCTTGAATACTCCTTCGCCTATGCTAGCTAGTTCTTGGTTCACACTATCTTCAAATGTAAAATCCTTGATTGGGCCAATCCCTTGGTTGTCCATATCTACAGGAATGGTCTTTGCATTATCGTTGCTGTTGGATGTGTTCTTTTGCTTTTGAGTCTGATAGGTGAATTTCTCTTTCTTCTCTCCACCACCACAGGAGATCATCATAAAAGAGAAGAGGGTCAATACAGCTGGGAGTATGTTTTTCATTCGAATTGGTTTTATCATACCAAGATACTGAATTCTCAGATGAATTCTTCAACAAAATCGATAGAACGCCATTCGTTATAATAAACGTTGTTCTTGTCGTAGAACCCCACATGACCTCCGTACTTGGGCATTTCCAGAAACAGGCTCTTGTTGGCTTTGGCCTTTTCGATGGGAAAGCATTTTGGTGACAAGAACGAATCGTTCTGTGCATTGATCAACAACGTGGGGATTTTGATGTTGTGCAAGAACTGAAGGCAATGTGCCTTTTCGTAGTAGTCCAATGCATCTTCGAAGCCGTGTGCCCTAGAGGTATAAAAGTCATCAAAGTCTTTTAGTGTTTTGATGTGTTTGAGGTCTTTGTCATTCACCTTTTCTGGGAATCGAGCCTGCTTCCAACGCAGCTTTGCGCTCAAATTCTTTTTGAACCGTTTGGCATACAAGAAGTTCTTCCGTTTGTGGATCTCAAGCATGGAGCCATACAGAAAGCAAGGGACAGAGATGGCAATCGCTGCTTTGATCTGCTCAGGAAGCAAATCACGTTCGCCCAGGTACTTTAAAGTCATGTTTCCGCCAAGGCTAAATCCTTTCAGGATGATCGTTTCGTATGTGTCTAGCGAAAGCACATGTTCAATGACAGCTTCGGCATCTTCGGTCGCACCAGAATGATAAGACCTATAAAGTTCGTTGGGCTCGCCACTGCAACTGCGATGATTCACGCAGACGGCATCAAACCCTTTTTGATTGAAGAGTTTTGCAGAGCCCGTCATGTATGGCCGTTGTCCATTTCCCTCTAAACCATGTAGAAGAATGATCGCCTTATCGGTTTTTTGCGATGAATAACTCCAATCGATGTCCAAAAAATCTCCGTCGGGCAAGGCGATACGCTCCCTTGTTTGTAAAACACCGCTCACTTTTCGGATCAGTCCCGCATAGATGGTAGAAAAGTGACCATTCCTAAATAGATGAGGTGGTGAATAGCGAGAGGGTAGTATAGGCATTATTTATGGAAGAATAATTAAAAAGAATTTTTTGTCGAAAAGACTTTAACCAAGGTTTAACAAAAATTGTAAATTGTGCAAATTAAATTTATCAAAAATTTCAATATATGAATACCAACATAGTTTTGGAGGCAGAAGCCTACGAACAGCAGAAGCTGTCCATCAAGACGACTAGCGACCGTATCGTGGCCGCTCGTAAACTAAAGGAGTACGTCTTAGGCGTCAATGAAATTTACAAGCAGACCAAAGATGCGAACCTTATGGACTTGATGAAGCGACTCACCGTTAAAAAGCAAAAGATCGAGAAACGGTTGAAAGGCCGGCCACTCGTTGACTAAAACAATAAAAGGCCGCCCCAGTACTCGGGGCGGCCTTTTTTCATGCCGTTACAGGCTGCGGAGTTTTCGTGATCGCTTTTTCCTTGCCCTGATGCCATACCCCAAGATGTCACTGAAATTTGCCAGAAGGATCGAGAATATCTTCGAACTGAAAAGAGAAGTGGATCGCATGCATGGGTCAGTTTCACTAAAGATGGTCAAGGACATTAGATTCTGAGATGTGTTCTTGCGGACTACTTTTCCTTACTTTTGACATTCAAAACTTCACCTATGTATCTCAAAGAATTTGACATTCGCTGGAACGATCTAGACGCCAACCGTCATCTAGCGAATAAGACCTATATCGAATACGCTGCTCACACACGGATGGGCTTTCTCAATAAACATGGATTCGACCAACGTATGATGGCCAAGCACAACATTGGTCCCGTAGTGTTCTACGAGCACATCTATTTCTTCAAAGAAGTGTTTTCAGGAAAGCCGGTGAAGGTTTCTTTAGAACTGACAGGCCTTAGCGAAGACGGGATGTTCTTCGAATTCACCCAGAACTTCTATGACCATAAAGGAAGAAACTTTGCCCATTACGAAATGATGGGAGCGTGGATAGATTTGAAAGAACGCAAGTTGATCCCATTGCCCAGAGAAGTTTATGCGTTATTGGATGAAGTAGATCGGCCTGATAGTTTTAGGGTCCTCACCAAAGAAGACACACGTAAGCACGCCAAAAGACCTGTGGACCTAGATCGGGATTAAACTTTCTTCTCCACTTGCCTGGTCACCAAATAGACTCCCAAGAAGACCAGGATCGAAGCGACTACTTTTACCAGGTTCAAGGAATCGGCACCAACGGCGATCGCGTAGATGATGGCCAACAAAGGCTGAAGATAGATAAAGGCGCCAATGGTCGATGCCTTCAATTCGCGCAAAGCTAAAATATTCAGTAAATAGGTGAGTACGGTTGTGCCGACCACCACATAGGCCATTTTCCAGATGACCTGTACAGGCAGTGCTTGCCACTCTACCTCCGTAAACTCTGAGATGGTGATCGGAAAGTTGATGAAGACCGCAATGAGAAAGAACCATTTCATCAAGGTGAACGAATGGTATTTTGCGGTCAATGGTTTCACCAAGACCAAATACACAGCATAAGACGAAGCGTTAATAATGAATAGTATATTGCCTAGGGGAATATTGGGCGCGTCGGCTCTAGTTTCCTTTCCAAAGAGGATTAAGCCCAGCGCACCAGCAAAACCCAATGCAATGCCCAGCGCACGAAGCCAGGTGATCTTCTCGCCGATCAAGAAAGCAGAGAGGATGAACACCAATATAGGTGATATGGTGATCATCACCGAACTGTTGATCGGCGTAGAAAGCTCTAACCCTTTGAAGAACATGAGCATGTTGATGGCCATTCCGAACAACGAACACGCAATGATGCGCAACCAATCACTCTTGGCAATTTTTTCTTTGGGAGCCCAAATGGAGATGATCCAAAACAAGAGCGTCGCTCCGGTTACCCGTAAAAAGATAAACCCAAAGGGTTTGATATAGGTAGGCATGATGCCTTTGGCAATGGTGTGGTTCAGTGCGTAGATCAGGCTGGCACCGAAGGCTGCGAGCAGTGCAAGCGTTCGCTTGTTCATTACGGATGAATGGCTTGTTTGGCGGCTTCGACCACTTTTTTGCTGTTGCCCACAAAGATCTGATCGCCTATGATGATCACAGGACGCTTTAAAAAGGTGTAGTGTTCTAAGATCAGGTCTTTGAAATCGTCTTCGCTTAGGTGCTGCTCCTTTAGATTGCGCTGCTTGTATAACTGTGCACGTTTGCTGAACAAGGATTCGTAGCTTCCGGCCAACGATCTCATCTGGTCGACCTGCGTTTCAGTCATGGGTTGTGTCTTTATTTCTTGAAGTTCAAAACCCGCCGGTAGTTGGAGTTCATTGATGATGCGTTGACAGGTGTTGCAAGCGGCAAGGTGATAGATCTTTTTCATGAGGATGAGTTTCACTTTAAATGATGTCTCGGGGGCTTGTCCCAGAATTTTCACTGCTGCCTCTCCCGAGGGAGAGGTCAAAACTGCAAGCACAGCTTTGGGTGAGGGTAAAACAGAACTTCTCTGATAATTCTGTATTGCAAAGAAAAACCATTTCTGGAGAAAGACCTATCTTTCTCAAAAATTTACAACATGGATTACGCCTTTCACATTGCGCTTCAAAATCGAAAGATATTCTACTATTTTCTACAAGACCTTCCCTTAGAAGAATTGAATCGAATTCCTGAAGGTTTCAACAACAATATCTTTTGGAACATTGCTCACTGCGTGGCAACCCAGCAGATCCTGGTATATAAGAGATCAGGTTCGACGCCTATGGTTTCAGAGGAGTTTATCTTAACCTATAAAAAGGGCACCAGACCAGAAAAAGAAGCAACCAAAGACGATGTTGACCAGGTGAGCCGCCTGCTCTTTTCGACCTTGGAGAAGACACAAGAAGATCTGTCAAATGGGATTTTTAAGGAATATGAGGAATACACCACCTCGACAAAGACAGTGATCAAAAATGCTGAGAACGCCATTGAGTTCAACAACTTTCATGAAGGCATCCACCTTGGATACATTTTAGCATTGCGAAGAGCTGGGAGATAATCATGACAGACCGCAGTAACAAATAGTAAGGATACTCGTCTGACCTTGAAAACAGCTTCACTAGATGAAAAATAAACGTATTGTTTTAGTTTCCCTTCTACTAACAATTTCCAGTTCTAAAGCACAAATCACTAACGACTTCGAGTTATATAAAGAGATCATTAAAAAAGATAGTCTTTTATTCAGCGTTGGTTTTAATACCTGCAACATAAGTCAGTTTGAAGATATTTTGACTCATGACTTTGAATTTTTTCACGATAAAGGCGGGAAGCAAGATAAAGCTGAATTTTTGAATGCTCTCAAGAATGGATTGTGCAGATCGCCTGAGGATTATCAATCAAGGAGAGAATTAATAGATAGCTCAACTAAGATTTATCCGCTTTATGATAATGGAAGTTTATACGGTGCCATCCAAAAGGGCGTCCATAATTTTTATGAGACTATAAATGGCGGTAAAGAAAAATTTGCGAGCTCTGCGGATTTTGATCATCTGTGGATGTTGGAGAACGATGATTGGAAATTAAAAAGGAGTTTAAGTTTTAACCATAAGAATAAAAAAGAAATAGAAAGTGCAAACTTGTTCAACTCATCCGAACTTAAGCAGTGGTTAATTGATAATAATATACCTGCTCTTGGACTTGGCATAATTGACGATGGCCAACTAGAGCAAGTAAGAGTAATAGGTAGTCATAATGGAAAAGGAAGAGCGTCTATAAATACCATATTCAACGTTGCTTCATTAACAAAGCCCGTAACTGCCTATCTGGCCTTGATGTTAATCAGTCAAAATAAACTAAGTTTAGACGAACCTGTTCATAAATATTGGACTGACCCTGACTTAAAAAATGACGCAAGGCATAAGCAAATAACAATAAGGCACATACTAAGTCACCAAACAGGCTTTCCTAACTGGCGAGACGAAAAATTGAAGTTCCAATTCACACCTGGCACTAAATATCAATATTCAGGAGAGGGTTTTGAATATTTGAGAAAGATTATTGAAAACAAGTTTGATAAGCCTCTTGACCAGCTTGCAACTGAATTGATCTTTATGCCTCTAAAGATGAACGACACCCATTATGTTTGGGATGATACTATAGACGAACAGAGATTGGCTTTGGGCTACGATAGAGAAGTAAAAAGCTATAAAGTAACCTATCGAAGAAAAGTGGCAAATGGTGCTGATGATCTACTTACTTCAGTTGAAGACTATGGAAAGTTTTTAACCGCAGTTTTGAATGGATATGGTTTATCTGAATCAATATTCAAAGAAATGCAATCCAACCAAGTGAGTTCGCAAAAAGGAAAGCATTTTGGACTAGGTTTTGAAAAATACGATTTTAAAGACGGTAACTTTGCACTTTCACATGGAGGTTCTGATAATGGAGTTCAGACTATTGTCTTTATCTTTCCAAAGACAAAACAAGGGTTATTGATTTTTACAAATATTGATGATGGATATAAAGTTTATGAAAAGTTACTTGCTCAGTACCTTGGAATGTACGGAAAAGAAATAATCGAAATAGAAACTGGAGAAAAATAGCTATGCCCAACAAAGCATAAACGGCATCAAAAAGACTATTTATGCGACCGTTATCGCTTGGTAAGAAAAGGGTCTGCATCTTCATAAATGACCTCTAATCGTCTCTGCCCGTCTGCATACGAGGCAATTTCGTAGGCATTGTAAACAAGCAGCAATCCCTTTTCAGTGAAACCGATGTTTTCGGGCAGATGAAAGGTATCACCTTCAAAGAAGAACCCTGTGGCATTGATGTTCTCATCTACCGGAATCCCCTCTTGCTTGCGAAAAAGTTCTTCACAGTGAGAGGCAAAGCCCTTGGCATCCTTGAAGAGTGCTTCGACCTGTAGCTGTTCGCCAGTCTTGGCATCAAAATTCACAAATGAAGTAGCGCCATACCCATGTGCCCCGCCCGTAAACGAGTAGGATTCCATACGCACAGAAATGACACGGTCGCTTTTATAAGAAACCTCTCCGTCAACGGTGGTTTCCCAAGGCGCGGCTTGTTGATAATCCTCTTTCAAGTCTTCATACTGCGCCCTGAATTGCTCAATGGCCTCTCCTATCGTGTTTGCATCGCCCTCTTCAACAAGACTTAGTGTCGCGATGGCTACCTCTCTCAGTGAAGCGTTGATGCTGGCAGAAACGCTGTCATCACTTACCGCTTCGGGAATATTCACCTCGATCACAGGGCATTCTTCACAAGTTTCGCCATGATATTCAACAGGTACGAATGTAAGGGCATGTTCTTCTGCACAACTAATGGTGAGCAAAACAAGAACAAGGCAGAAGGATCGCTTCATTTTCAACTAGGGTTTAAATGTAAAGCTAATGTACTCGCTTGGTTGGAAACCCCAAAAGGAAACGGTACTTTTGTCGAGCTTTTAAGAAGAAATACATGAGTCCAGAGGCTATGAAATTCAACACGAGAACAATACATGGTGGCCAAGAGCACGACAAAGCCTATGGTGCTGTGATGCCACCCATCTACCAGACATCTACCTACGCGCAAACCACGCCGGGCGGCCACAAGGGATTTGAGTATAGCCGAACGCACAACCCAACGCGCAAAGCATTGGAAAATGCTTTCGCTAGTATAGAAAACGGGAAGTTTGGCCTTGCCTTTGGCAGTGGCTTGGCAGCCATTGATGCCGTGATCAAGCTATTGAGGCCAGGCGATGAAGTGATCTCTACCAATGACCTGTACGGAGGGTCATACCGCTTGTTCACCAAGGTTTTTGAAGGCTTTGGAATAAAGTTTCACTTCACAGGCATGGAAAATGCTTCGGCGATCGAAGACTATGTCAATGAGCATACCAAGTTGATCTGGGTAGAGACGCCCACCAACCCCATGATGAATATCATCGATATTGAGGCAGTGGCTTCAGTGGCGAGGAAACACAATATTCTCTTGGCGGTAGATAATACCTTTGCCACACCATATCTGCAACGCCCTTTAGACCTAGGGGCTGATATCGTAATGCACTCTGCCACTAAATATTTGGGAGGTCACAGTGATGTGGTCATGGGTGCCTTGGTGGTAAAGGACAAGGAACTTGCCGACCAACTGTATTTCTTGCAGAATGCGAGCGGAGCGGTATGCGGCCCCATGGACAGCTTCTTGGTATTGCGCGGTATCAAGACCTTGCATGTACGCATGCAACGCCATTGTGAGAATGGAAAGGCGATAGCTGAATATTTGAAGGACCATCCAAAGGTCGAGAGCGTATACTGGCCTGGTTTTGAAGACCATCCCAATCATGAGATCGCCGAGAGACAGATGGACGACTTTGGAGGCATGGTCTCTTTTGTGGCCAAAGGGAATGATTATGCTGAGGCCATTCGTATCGTTGAGAACTTGAACGTATTCACCTTGGCCGAATCGTTGGGCGGCGTAGAATCTTTGGCTGGCCACCCGGCAAGTATGACACACGCTTCCATTCCAAGGGGAGAGCGAGAGAAAACAGGGGTGGTCGATTCGTTGATCCGCCTAAGCGTAGGAATTGAGGACATCAATGACCTTATTGCCGACCTAGCGCAGGCGATCGGTTAGAAAACAAAGAGAAAATTCAAAGCGAGGACTTTGCACAATGTTGTGAAGTCTTTTTTTTTTGATGTGAAGGATTACTGGAAATCTAGATAGTAGATATAACCAACCCCTATGAAGAACATCCAATCATTAGCCCTGTTCTCGGGGTAGATCGTCTCGTCTGGGTTCACACCATCGACCCAGTTAGACAGAAAATATTCCCACTTGGCCTCGACCACGATGTCCGAAAGAGTTGATAGCTTGAATCGTGACCCAGCACTGGCAGTAAATGAGAGTGTTGTATCTGATTCCTCAGAGATGTATTGCGGGCCAAACTTGGTGCCCAAAAAGGACCCTTCCCCAATATTGCTGTAATCTACATCTACCTCAGGGACAAAGTAGTTGAACTTCACACCAATACTCCCATAGGGAGAAAACAGAAACCCACCGTTTTCGTAGTCCCTTACGCTCCTGGGGAAGAATTCCAGCTGTGTTCCGATACCGTAGACAGTGGTCTTTCCGTTCATTTCATCTCTCAGGAAACGCCCACCAACGTTGTCTTTCTCGGCAAATTCCCCAAAATGGTCTAGCTTGGATGAAAAGTAAGAGATCTCATTCCTTATCTTGAAGTGATCGTTGAAATAGGTATAGGTCGTGTAGCAATCACATTCGCTCTGATACGAGAAGTTCAGATAATGTATGAGTGCTGCCTTAAAGCCTAAATTGCCCTTATTGGTTTCCCAATCGTAGCGTTGGCCATAGTCTGATTGAAAAGGGGCAGGTCCCGCGATGAAGCCAAGCTCATGCGAGAATCCTAATTGAGAGAAACCATAGCTCATGGAGAGTCCCAACCAAATACAACAAAGTATTTTCTTTAGCCTAAACATTTATCAAGTAGGTTAACGAATTTCGGGGTTCGTCTGGGCAAATATATGAAAAGGGGTATATGTTCAAAATAAAATGTAGTAAATCTCTAAATAATTGTGGTCTATGGCTTTTTGTGATCCTGTTGAATAGCCCTTCCCTCCATGTTTGCGGTATTGTAAATTTTGAGCACTTTATTTTTAGGAAAACGTATATTTGCATTACTTTTCAATCTACAAATTGTATATCTTCTAAACAAACCTGATTTTTTCAATGGAAAACAAGATCAATGCTTTCATGAAACTTGTTGAAGACAAGAATCAAAATGAGCCGGAATTTTTACAAGCCGTGCGCGAAGTTGCCGAAACAGTGATACCCTACATCGTGCAGCACGAAATCTATCACGGGAAGAATATTCTATTAAGAATGGCAGAGCCTGAACGTGTTTTGATGTTTCGTGTTCCGTGGATCGACGACCAGGGAGAGATTCAGGTGAACAGAGGTTTCAGAATAGAAATGAACTCGGCTATCGGCCCCTACAAAGGAGGGCTTCGTTTTCATCCTTCGGTAAACCTGAGCATTCTCAAGTTCCTAGCTTTCGAACAGGTCTTCAAGAATAGTTTGACCACATTGCCTATGGGAGGCGGAAAAGGAGGCTCTGACTTCAACCCAAAAGGAAAGTCAGACAATGAGGTGATGCGTTTCTGCCAGAGCTTTATGAGCGAACTGTTCAGGCATATTGGACCCAATAAGGATGTTCCCGCCGGAGACATCGGTGTAGGCGGCAGAGAGATCGGCTATATGTTTGGCCAGTACAAAAGACTCAAGAACGAATTTACAGGAGTGCTTACCGGAAAAGGAATGTCATGGGGAGGTTCGCTGATACGCCCCGAAGCTACAGGCTATGGCAATGTGTACTTTGCTGAAAATATGCTAAGGACCAAGGGCCAAGGTTTTCAAGACAAGACCGTGGCGATATCTGGATCAGGAAATGTGGCTCAGTATGCTGCAGAGAAGACCATACAGCTTGGCGGAAAAGTAGTGACACTTTCGGATTCTTCAGGCTATATCTACGATAAAGATGGCATAGATGAAGAAAAACTAGCGTATGTAATGATGCTAAAGAACGAGAAAAGAGCTAGGATACATGAGTATCTCGACAAATACCCTTCAGCAGAATACCACCAAGGCAAAAAACCATGGAGCGTTCCTTGTGACATTGCACTCCCTTGCGCCACACAGAACGAACTTGACGGGAAGGCAGCCCAAGAACTCGTAGACAATGGATGTGTCTGTGTGAGCGAAGGAGCCAATATGCCAAGCACACCAGAGGCCATAGAGGTCTTCTTGCATAATAAGATCCTTTTTGCTCCAGGGAAAGCCTCCAATGCAGGAGGAGTGGCGGTATCTGGCCTCGAGATGGCTCAGAATTCTCTTAGGTATAGCTGGACCCGGGAAGAGGTCGATGATAGACTAAAAGGAATCATGAACAACATCCACGAGGCAAGTATGACCTATGGCAAAGAAGGAGACTTCACCAATTACGTGAAAGGCGCCAATATTGCTGGTTTTGTAAAAGTGGCAGACGCCATGCTTGCTCAAGGAGTGGTATAGAAGATCTTCTTGGACCCAGTATACATGAAAGCCTTCGTTTTTAGAAGGCTTTTTTCATATTATTTCTTAAAAGTGTTCGTTATGGATAAAAAGCTAAATTTGTCTCATGACCAAAAAAATGCTCATTGCCCTTTTATGGGTGCCCTTTGCTTGCTTTGCGCAAAATGAAACCGAAAATTGGACGGGCTATTACTCCTACAACAACATCAAAGACATTTCTTCTGGTGACCAAATGATATACGCAAGTGCTGAAAATGCATTCTTTACCTACAACGAACTGGGCGAATTGTCAAAAATATCTTCAGTCAATGGACTGTCCGGAAAGACAATAACCACCTCTTTGTTTGACATTGAGACCAACCGACTTGTACTTGGGCACGAGGACGGTTCTTTCCAAGTTTATACCGAAGACACACAAGATGTCTTGCAAGTGGTAGACATTCTAGAGAAGGTTACCATATCTCCAGGTGTCAAGAAGATCAACCACTTTTTAAGGTACGGAGACTTCATATACATCGCTTCAGACTTTGGCATATCGCTTTATGATATCAATGAGCTAGAGTTTGATGACACGTATTTCATTGGTGAAAATGGAGCTCAGGTGCAGGTGAGGCAGACGGCCATTACCAACGACTTTATCTATGCAGCCACTAATGATGGCTTGTATGCAGCCCCTGTAATGAATGATGACCTCATAGATTTCGACCAGTGGCAGCGTATCAGAGTAGGAGATTACACCACAGTGACAACGTTCAATGGATTGGTGTATCTGGGCGACACTTCGAGACAGATTGTTTCTTTCGATGGCACCACCTTCTCTGTATTGACACAGCTTCCACGTCAGATACTTGATGTCGAGGTCAGCGATGGCTTTTTAGTGCTCACCACCGATGATCAAGTGTATGTATATGATGCCGACTTTCAAGAAGTGCTTAACATAGATAGTTTTATAGAATACCCCGAAGTAACGTTCACCACGGCAATTTCCGTAGGGAATGACCTCTTTCTGGGCACCACCGAGTTTGGGATTCTTAAGACATCGATCCTCAATACTGCAATGGTGGAAGAAATACACCCATCAGGACCATTGAGAAATAATGGCTTTGCTATAAAGAAGGCCACTCAGCGACTATGGGCAGTGTTTGGGCAATACAATCTTTTCTATAATCCATTTGCCTTAGGGGGGCTCAACGAATTTGGCATAAGCATACTCAATGAGGGTATATGGGAGACGATTCCATTTGCAGATGCATTTAATGCACGCGTTCTGTCTTCGATCAGTATTGACCCTAATGATGAGACACATCTTTACATAGGGTCATATCACGAAGGGCTTCTTGAGCTCCAAGATAATACCCCGGCGGCACTGTTCAATGGCATGAACACCCCTGAAATTGAAGATACAGACCCCAATAATGATAACAATATGGATTACAGGGTTGGTGATGGAGTCTTTGCTGACAATGGGGACTACTGGTTTACTGTTTCTCAGGCCCATAGAGTTCGATATGACCTTGTGGTGAGAAGAACCGATGGTAGCTTCCGAGGTTTTGATGCAGACGATGTGCTTATCGAATCAAATAACGGTTGTAGCAACATTATAACAACCAGTAACAACACGCTGTTTTTTGGAGCTGAAGCCAATGGGCTGGTCGGTTTCAATGAGGGTAATGCCGAGGCAGGTCGATTTAGAATTATAGGAGAAGAAGGCCTCCCCGATGTAAATGTCCGCACATTGGCATTAGACAACAATGGTAGGTTGTGGATAGGAACTTCAGCAGGGCTAAGAGTGTTGTTCAATACCGCAAACTTCTTCGACCCCGAAAACCTTCCAGAGCCCCAGCCCATCATAATCTTAGATGACGGTGAGGCCAGCGAGCTGTTGTTCCAACAGTTTATCACAGATATTGAAGTCGACGGCTCAAACAACAAATGGGTAGGTACGGTAGATTCGGGGATCTTCTATTTCTCTCCTGATGGGCAAGAGACCATTCATCAATTTACAGAAGATAACTCGCCGTTGCCTTCAAACAACATCAATGACATAGAGATCGATGGCCTCACGGGTGAGGTCTTCATTGCTACCAATCGAGGAATGCTTTCATTTAGCGGTACGGCCACTGACCCAAGTGATGACCTTTCAGAAGTGTACGCATATCCAAATCCTGTACGACCTGGATTTGCAGGCAACTTGACGATTGCAGGCCTTACTTCAAGGGCCAATGTCAAGATCACAGATATAGAAGGCAACCTAGTGTTTGAGACAACTTCGGAAGGCGGAAGCATAGAATGGGACTTGACCGCATTTGGCAGGCACAGGGTTGCATCAGGAGTATACCTTGTGCTGGTGAGCTCGCAAGATGGTGAAGATAGCACGATCAAAAAAGTAATGGTCGTTAGATGATCAACACGCATGCACTGGTGCTTTCTAGCATACGATATGGCGATACCAGTCTCATCGTAAAATGCTTCACAAGACAGCTGGGGATTCGGTCCTACCTTTTAAAGGGAATATTATCCAGTAAGAAAGGAAAGCTCAAGGCAGCATACTTTCAACATCTTACATTGCTAGAGATCGCAGTCTCCGACAAGAGCAATACTTCATTAGGGTTTATACGAGACGCTAGTGTAGTTGAAGCATTTCATAGCATCCAGACAGACTTCAGCAAAGGAGCCATTGCGACCTTTTTGGCCGAGGTGCTTTCGATGTCAATACAAGAAGAAGAGACCAATGTGAGTTTGTTTCAATTCCTAGAGACCTCGCTGCGTTGGTTGAATGCACATGATCAGGTCGCTGACTTTCATCTTGTCTTCTTGCTAAAACTGACACGCTATCTAGGGTTCTCTCCTGATGACCAGCATCTACACCTTCCATTTTTTGACCTTCAAGAAGCCGTTTTTGTTGAACATCGACCGTACCATGGTTTTTTAGCAGGCGAAGAATTAAAAGGCTTTAAAGAGCTGTTGGGCACAGATTTTGATGCAATTTCATCACTTAAGTTGACCAACGATAAACGAAAGGCTTTGCTCAATACCTTGATTCACTATTTTCAGCTACATTTGCACGGCTTCAAGAAGCCCAGGTCACTAGTGATACTCAACGAGGTTTTTAAGCAATAGAACATAGGTGAAAAGCAAGGAAATTGCTTTGGATGCTCATGAGAAACCATCTTTTCTTCATACCACTCTTTATAATCACTTTTGGGCATTCGCAAAAGATAAGTGTTATAGACGTAGACACCCGCTTGCCTATTGCAGATGTGGCAGTATTCAACCGTTCGCAAGAAAAGTTTGCGACCACTAATGTTAGGGGACAAGTGGATATTTCACAATTTGGAAGTGAAGAACAGATCATATTCGACCACATATCACATGTTCAGCAAGAGTTCGTCAAGAGTGACATTGAGCATGCTGGGAACGTGGTCTATCTGAAAGCAGAAACACGTTTGCTGGATGAAGTAGTACTTTCTGCTACAAAATGGAAGCAGCGAAAAGAAGAGGTGAGTCATCAGGTGGTGAGCATAAATAGGGCCGACGTACAATTTGCGAACCCTCAGACTGCTGCCGACCTGTTGAGTAGCAGTGGGAAGGTCTTTGTTCAAAAAAGCCAACAAGGGGGAGGTAGCCCGATGATCAGAGGGTTCTCTGCCAATCGCCTGCTTATAAGCGTAGATGGTGTTCGTATGAATACCGCGATTTTCAGAAGCGGAAACCTTCAGAATGTGATCTCTATCGACCCTTTTTCTGTCAGTAGCACAGAGGTGATCCTAGGTCCGGGATCTACCATCTATGGCAGTGATGCCGTTGGTGGCGCCATGAGCTTTTTCACGCTGAGGCCAACCTTGTCGGCAGATGGCAAGCCCATATTTAACGGTAACGCCTTTATAAGACACGCTACAGCCAACAATGAGAAAACGGCCCATGCCGACTTCTCTTTGGGCTTTAACAAGTGGGCATTTGTTTCCAGCATTACCTTTTCAGACTTTGATGACCTTGTGATGGGGTCTCATGGGCCTGATGAGTATCTGCGACCAGAGTATGTAGTGACCGAAGGTGGTGTGGATCGCATAGTCGAAAATGATGATCCCAAAGTACAAAGGCCCACGGGCTACGATCAGGCCAACTTCATGCAAAAGATAGAGTTTGTGCCGAACGACCGGTGGAATTTTGGCTTTGGGTTATACTACACAGAAACGACCGACTACCCACGTTACGATAGGTTGATCCGTCATCAAGACGGGTTGCCCAGATCCGCAGAATGGTTCTATGGCCCGCAGCGGTGGTTGATGACCAATCTGCGCGTAGAGAACAGGAAGAGCAATGATTGGTACGATAAGCTTCGACTCACCACGGCTCTTCAGTATTTTGAAGAAAGTCGCAACGATCGGGATTTTCAAGCAGACATACGTACTAGCAGGGAAGAACAGGTAGACGCCTATTCTGCCAATCTAGACCTGGAGAAGAAACTCTCGCCTACCTCTAAATTATATTATGGAGCCGAATATGTGCTGAACAATGTCTTCTCGAAGGGTGAAGACATTTCGATCATTGACAACACAACACAACCCACGTCTACGCGCTATCCAGATGGGTCCGATTGGCAATCAATGGCAGTGTATGCAAATTACCTGTATAAACCCGTGCGCAACCTAAGCCTACAAGGAGGGTTGCGATACAACTATGTGTTGGCAAATGCAGATTTTGACGAGAACAATGCCTTTTTCAATCTTCCGTTCGAGCAAGCTAAAGTAAGTACGGGCGCTCTAACGGGAAGCTTTGGTCTCAACTGGTCACCCAATCAGGCCATCCAATGGAAACTTAACTTCTCAACAGCCTTTAGAGCCCCCAACATTGATGACATAGGAAAGATATTTGATTCTGAGCCAGGCGCCGTCATCGTGCCCAACCCAGACCTTAGGCCCGAGTACGCATACAATGGCGAAGTAGGTGTCGGGTTGAATTTTGAAAAAGTGAAGATCGAACTTGCCACCTATTATACGTTTCTTGATGATGCCCTTGTGCGAAGGTCATTTACCTTGAATGGAGAGCGAGAGATCTTATACGATGGAGAGCTAAGCAACGTATTTGCCATTCAGAATGCGGCGAAGGCACGTGTCTATGGTTTTGAAGCAGGGGTGAATGCTACGTTAAGCCATCGATTAAAACTAGCTTCCAAGGTAAGCTATACGGGCGGGGATGAAGAGCAAGAAGATGGCACGAATGCCTCGTTGAGGCATGCTCCCCCAATTTTTGGTGATACCCACCTTATATGGGACAACCATCGGTTAAAACTAGACCTATTTGCAAACTACAACGGAGAGATCACATTCGACCAGCTGGCTCCATCAGAGCAAAACAAACCTTTCTTATACGCTTTGGACCAGAACGGAGACCCATACTCACCATCTTGGTACACGCTAAATATCAGGGGCCAATACAATTTTGCGAATCGTCTAACCACCACCATAGCGATAGAGAATATCACTGACCAGCGCTATCGTACCTACTCCTCAGGAATTGCATCAGCGGGCAGGAATTTCATAGCATCGCTAAAGTATAGCTTCTAGTCGGTCGTTAAACTACAAGAATTCCCGCCAAGATGCTCCCAAAATGCTGATGGGCGATAATTGTCTGCTCTTAGTAGATTATTTTGCTGTCGAAAAACATCTACGACTTTCTTTGTAGCGTAATTATTTGCCCACATGACCATACCATTATGCGCACACTAAAGATTTCTCAAACCAGAGCCTGGGTATTTATCTGCTTACTTATCTTAAGTTTTGGCCAAGCCTTTGCCAACCCGGCCCCTAAAAATATTAACACTGAAGACCAAGTGCCCCGTGTGCGTTTGGGCTTTGAAGACAATAGAGGGTTTCATCGTCAGCTGATGCTTGCGTTTATTGAGGGAACTACAGACGGAGTGGATTTCGGATACGAAGGAGCACTTATAGACGATCAACTCAACGATGCCTTCTGGACGATAGAACAAGGGCGCTATGTTATTCAAGCAGTCGAACCCATTCATGATCGCTTCAACGCGAAGATCGGTGCTGATATCAAATCAGGTGGCAAAGCCACTTTTATGATAGATGCACTAGAGAATATTCCGGATACCTTTCAGGTGTATTTGCTAGATAACCTTCACGGGACCGAGCACAATCTAAGAGAGGGTAATTACCAGACCGCGATCGGTGTAGGTAATTTTGAAGATAGATTCTCGCTAGAGATTCTCGATGCTAGCCAAACACTTTCTGCAACAGATCTTCAGAAGAACGGTTTTCAAGTGCATTATGACCTTCAGACACAAAAATTATGGTTGATCAATACCTCAGATGTACGCATCAAAAAATTAATGGTCTATGACCTTCTAGGAAGAATGGTCTCTACGAGAAATGACAACCTTGCCCAGAACACACTAGAGGTTTCTGTAAAAGGCCCTAAAGGCATCTACATAGCTCATATAGAAACCGAAAAAGGAAGATTGAGCAAGAAGTTCATAGTTGGCTAAGCTCATTTTCAATAACGCTCAAAAGCCCTCATAATGAGGGCTTTTTTCAGTTACATAGGTTCACTTTTTTCACCCAAAATCCTTAATTTCGCAGCCTTACAGCATGAAACCCGAAAGGACGCTTATGAAGTTCACCGAATACAAAGGATTAGACCTGCCAAAGATAGCCGAACAAATACTTCAGTACTGGGAAGAAAAAGGCGTTTTTGAAAAAAGTGTTTCCTCTAGAGAAGGCAATACCCCTTTCGTCTTTTTCGAAGGCCCTCCCTCCGCTAACGGCCTACCTGGCGTACACCATGTATTGGCACGTACGATCAAAGACATCTTTCCTCGCTACAAGACCATGAAAGGCTTTCAGGTGAAGCGAAAAGCAGGCTGGGATACACACGGATTGCCCATAGAACTGGGTGTTGAAAAAGAACTCGGCATCACCAAGGAAGATATCGGTACGAAGATCACCATCGAAGCGTACAACGAGGCGTGTAAAAAAGCAGTAATGCGCTATACCGATGTCTGGAACGACCTAACACGTAAGATGGGCTATTGGGTAGATATGGACGATCCCTACGTCACCTACAAGTCTAAGTACATGGAGAGTGTTTGGTGGTTGCTGAAGCAGATCTATGACAAAGACCTGCTGTACAAAGGGTATACCATTCAACCCTATTCGCCAAAGGCAGGCACAGGCTTGAGCTCGCACGAGCTGAACCAGCCAGGCACCTATCAGGATGTTTCGGATACCACAGTGGTGGCACAGTTCAAAGCAACACATGAGACCTTGCCAGATTTCTTAAAGAACCATGGAAACATTCATTTCCTGGCATGGACCACCACACCTTGGACGCTGCCTTCCAATACGGCGTTGACGGTTGGGCCCAAGATCGATTATGTGCTGGTGAAGACGTTCAACCAATATACATTCAAGCCGATAAACGTGGTGCTTGCAAAGGCATTGGTAGGGAAGCAATTTGCTGGCAAGAACTTCATAGAAGTTGAAGATGAAGAAGTACTTTCAACCTTCAAAAAGGGGGATAAGCAGGTTCCTTTCAAGATAATAGCTGAATGCAAAGGAAAAGACCTCGTAGAGATCAAGTACGAGCAGTTGCTTCCATATACACTGCCTCACGATAACCCCGAAAACGCGTTTCGTGTGATTGCTGGGGATTTCGTGACCACTGAAGACGGTACAGGAATCGTACACACGGCCCCTACCTTTGGCGCTGATGACGCCAAAGTGGCCAAAGAAGCGTCGCCCGAAGTACCACCTATGTTGGTCATGGACAACAATGACAAGCTGGTGCCTTTGGTAGACTTGCAGGGGCGCTTTCGTCCAGAGATGGCAGAATTGGCCGGCAAGTATGTGAAGAATGAATATTATGACGATGGCGCCGCTCCTGAAAAGTCAGTAGATGTAGAGCTGGCCATTCGATTAAAAGAGGAGAACAAAGCTTTCAAGGTTGAAAAGTATGTGCACAGCTACCCTAATTGCTGGCGTACCGACAAACCCATACTGTATTATCCGCTAGACTCGTGGTTCATCAAAGCAACAGCGGTCAAAGACCGTATGTTCGAGTTGAATCAGACCATTAACTGGAAACCAAAAGCTACGGGCGAAGGCCGCTTTGGCAACTGGTTGGCCAATGCTAACGACTGGAACTTGTCACGCTCTCGATTCTGGGGGGTCCCACTACCTATCTGGAGAACAGAAGATGGCAAGGAAACCCGCATCATCGGTTCTGTAGAAGAATTGAAGACAGAAATTGCCAAGGCTATAGAAGCGGGCCTTATGACCGAAGACCCTTATGCGTCCTTTGAAGTAGGCAACATGACCGAAGAGAACTACGAAAAGGTAGACCTTCATAAACACATCGTAGATAAGATCATACTGGTTTCACCTATAGGGAAACCGATGAAGCGCGAAAGCGACCTGATCGATGTTTGGTTCGATTCAGGCAGTATGCCGTATGCACAATGGCACTATCCCTTCCAAAACAAAGAAAAGATAGATGAAGGGAGGGCTTTCCCAGCAGACTACATCGCCGAAGGCGTAGATCAAACACGCGGATGGTTCTATACATTGCATGCCATTGCTACCATGGTGTTCGACTCTATGGCGTACAAGAATGTGGTGTCTAATGGACTGGTGCTCGACAAGAACGGCCAAAAAATGTCCAAGCGTTTGGGCAATGCCGTAGACCCATTCACTACCTTGGCAGAACATGGCCCTGATGCTACGCGTTGGTACATGATCAGCAATGCCAATCCTTGGGATAACCTAAAGTTCGACCTAGACGGTATCACCGAGGTGCGAAGAAAGTTCTTCGGCACGCTGTACAACACCTACTCTTTCTTCAGTCTATATGCCAATATCGATGAATTCAACTATACAGAGAAAGATGTTGCCGCTACTGAAAGACCAGAGATCGACCGATGGATCCTTTCAGAGCTTCATTCGTTGATCAAACGTGTAGACGAAGCATATTCTGACTACGAACCCACCAAGGCAACAAGGGCCATCTCGTACTTTGTACAAGAGCATCTCAGCAACTGGTTTGTACGTTTAAGCAGAAGACGTTTTTGGAAAGGCGACTATCAACAAGATAAGATCTCGGCCTATCAGACGTTGTACTCTTGTCTGCTGAATGTTGCCAAACTCAGTGCGCCTATTGCTCCATTCTTTATGGACAGGCTATATCAAGACTTGAACAGAGCCACCAAGAAGGAAGATTTTGAAAGCGTACATATAGCTGAATTCCCAAAGGCCGACGAAACGCTCATAGACAAAGCGCTAGAGCGCAAGATGGAAAATGCCCAGAGTATATCGTCCTTGGTACTTTCGCTACGGAAAAAAGAGATGATCAAAGTACGACAGCCGTTGCAACGTATCATGATCCCTGTGCTCGAAGAGCAACAAAAGCAAGAGATCGAAGCCGTTGCCGACTTGATCAAGTCTGAAGTGAACGTGAAGGAAGTTGAACTGATCGACGATGCATCGGGAATATTGGTCAAGCAGATAAAGCCAAACTTTAAGAGGTTAGGGCCAAGATTTGGCAAGGATATGAAATTGGTAGTCGCTGAAATTCAGCAACTTGGCCAAGAAGATATCCAAAAAATAGAGCAGACGGGGGAAATTACGCTTGACATTAATGAAAAAAATATTACTTTGACACTTGATGAAGTAGAGATCACTTCACAAGATATCGAAGGTTGGCTAGTGGCCAGCTCAGGAGGAATGACCGTGGCATTGGACGTCCACATTACTGACGAACTTCGAAAAGAAGGCATCGCCAGAGAGTTGATCAACAGGATCCAAAACTTGCGTAAGGATTCTGGTTTTGAAGTAACAGACAAGATCGACATCACTTTGCAAAAAGATGGTGTCGTGGAAGAAGCAGTAGCAAAAAACCTGACCTACATCAAGAATGAAACGCTAACCGCTTCCCTAGAATTGTCTGAAATAGTCGAAAACGGAACAGAAATTGCGTTCGATGAAGTAAGCACGAAATTGCTCATACAAAAACATTAAAATAAAATGGGAACAACAGCCGGCAAAAAAGCAGTAAGATATTCAGATAAGGACTTAGCTGAGTTCAAGAAGATCATACAAGAAAAGATAGAGCACGCACAAAACGACCTCGAGTTGTTAAAGAGCGCGTACATGAACGATGGTAACAATGGTACCGATGATACGGCACCTACCTTCAAAGCCTTTGAAGAAGGCTCAGAGACGATGAGCAAAGAGCGTAACATGCAATTGGCCATTCGCCAAGAGAAGTTTATCCGCGACCTTAAAAATGCGTTGATCCGTATCGAGAACAAGACCTATGGCGTATGTCGCGTTACGGGGAAGTTGATCAATAAAGAGCGTCTTAAGTTGGTGCCGCATGCAACGCTGAGCATCGAGGCAAAGAACATGCAGAAATAAGAACTGCATAGAAGAGGTACAACAAAAGCGTCTATCATAGACGCTTTTTTTATTTTTGATAGAATATGGAAAACTTTTTCGAATCTTCTCTGGTCAGCGTTTCTTGGCTTCATGAGCATCTTCAAAATGAAGACCTTGTGATCTTAGATGCGACCATCCCCAAAGTGGTAGGTAATATGAGGGACATTCCTTTTCCAGACATTCAAATTCCGAAGACTCGCTTTTTTGATATCAAGAAAAAGTTCTCAGACACAGAAAGCCCATTGCCGAACATGCTTCCCAACGCAGCGCATTTTTCAGTTGCCGCACAAGCATTAGGAATAAACCAAGGCAGTAAGGTCGTTGTGTATGACCGCTTGGGCATGTATTCTAGCCCAAGAGTTTGGTGGATGTTCAAGGCAATGGGCCATAAAGACATCGCAGTACTCGATGGGGGATTACCAGCTTGGCTAGAGATAGGTCTT
>JANQRC010000003.1 GCA_028284745.1 Flavobacteriaceae bacterium | reverse complement strand
GGCTGGGGCTCGAACCCAGGACCCTCTCCTTAAAAGGGAGATGCTCTACCAACTGAGCTACCGAGTCAAAAAAAATGCAAGCTTGCTTGCAAAAAAGACAGCCTGTTGTTTTTGTAAAGGCGGGTGCAAATATACTATCAATAATTTATTTTCCCATTCATTTCTGCTATATTTTTATGTGGTTTAAGAACGAAGGTTTAACTTGCGCTTCTTTCGATATAAATGATCATTTTGCTTGGATACATGGGGTCTGGAAAATCGACCGTCGGCAAGGCCTTGGCCAAAAAGCTTGGCATTGAGCACATCGACCTTGATGACTATATCGAAGCACAAGAAAATGCTCTTATTTCTGATATTTTTTCTAAAAAAGGAGAAGTCTACTTTAGAAGAAAAGAAACGGAATACCTGAACACTCTCCTAGGAGAAAGACCAGATATTGTCTTGTCGCTCGGTGGCGGGACACCCTGTTTTGGAAAGAATGCTGAAAGTATAAGACAAAAGGCGAGGCACACGTTCTATCTGAGGGGGACTATCCCTACCTTGTCCAAGAGACTGGCCAAAGAGCGTTCGCAAAGACCCCTCATCTCACATTTGTTATGCAATGCCTCACTTATAGAATTTCTAGGGAAACACTTGTTTGAGCGTGACACCTTTTACCGAGAGGCTTCACACGAGGCCATTTCAATCGATGACAAAACCGTGCTTCAGCTTACCGAAGAAATTTTAGGGCATCTTCAAACTAAATAAGCTTTATCGTTTTCACCGTCTAACACTACTTCAACGTGCTCTTTGCTGGATGTTGATAACGAAATTCCTTTGAAATCTGCCTTTATGGGATACTTTTTGTGGTTTCGATTGACAAGTACAGCTGTTTTAAACTTCTTCAGCGGGACTTCTAAAAAATGCTTGACACCATACATCAATGTGGTTCCAGAATTTAACACATCATCAACAAGCACTACAGATCTACTGGTGTATTCTGATGGAGTAAGAGAAGTGTCGATCGGATCGAGCGGGCGCTTCTTGTCTATCTTCACTTCACATAGGCTTACTGCTAGACCGCTAATTTCGATGAGGGTCTCATGAATTCTCTCTGCTAATGTAAAACCTCCACCAGTTATACCAGCAATGATCACCTCGCTCTCGCTAGCGAACGTTTCGTAGATCTGGTAAGCGATGCGCCTGGTCTTGTGTCTGATCTCATCGTGGTTCAGAATGATATTTTCTTCGTTGGCCATAGTGTAGAGTTGTTATAGGTCATCGTCATTTAAATAGTCTTCAATATCTCTTCGGTCCTTCTTTGTGGGTCTTCCCGTTCCTTTTTTTCTGTAATGGTCTTTGGCAAGCTTCAATAGGTCTGTGTTATGAAATGCCTCGCTTGGTGTCGTGTCCTTCCGATAGATATCTACGAGCTTCGCACCAACACGGCTTTGTGGGATGTCTAAGACGGTAAGCTGATGATCGATCTGGTCTTTGCGTATGCTAAGCTTGTCCATCGGATAGACCTCTCGCCCTGGTTTTATCGCGTTGCCGTTTATACGAACATGCCCCTTCTTACAGGCCTCTGTCGCCTTATTTCGGGTCTTAAAATACCGTATGGCCCACAAGTATTTATCTATACGCATCGGTGATGTCTAAAATCTGCGTTAACGTAAGAAACAAAAATAGGATAATATTGTATCTTGCAAAGCAAATTTTTATGATGAAAATACCAAGCATCCTTATAGTATTCTTGTTGGCCCTTATTGCATTGACATCATGTGGTGATGACGATGATGATATTGTTAGGATCGAAGTTAGGGACATGGCAGAAGTAGCTGCAGAAAATGATGCGGACCTTAAAGCCTACCTGCAAACGCATTGCTACAATTACGAAGAGTTTCAGACACAGCCTGAGGGGTTCGCAATACGATTTGACACTATTGCTGGAGCGAATGCCGATAAAACTCCTTTGATAGACCAAGTCACCAGCAGGGTCATCAACTTAGATGATGATGGGACAGATGTGCCACATACGATCTATTTTCTGGTGGTGAGAGAAGGTGAAGGAGACGCTCCTACAAGGGTAGACTCTACTTTTGTAAGCTACCAAGGCAGATTGCTGAACGGTACGGTCTTTGACAATAGGCAACAACCATTTTGGTTTGATCTGATCGGGAACCCTTTTGCCAACATCGGAGGAGCCATACGTGGTTTTGGGGAAGCCATGGCCACAGTTAGGTCTAGTGGCGCAGTTATCGAAAACCCGGATGGTACGGTGAGTTACGAAGGAAATGGTATAGGGGCTGCCTTTATGCCATCCGGGCTTGCATACTTTGCAACGCCACCCTCAGGAATTCCAATATATGCACCATTGGTATTCACTTATGACCTTTTAGCGATCAACGAGTCCGATCATGATAATGATGGCGTGCCTAATCGTTTGGAAGACCTAAATGGGGATGACGATTTCTTCAACGATGATACAGATGATAACGGCTTACCTAATTATGTCGATAATGACGATGACGGAGATAGCTTGCTAACAAGGGATGAGATCGAGATAAATGACGATGGTAGCATCACGTTCACTGATACGGATGGCGATGGTACACCCGATTATTTAGATGCTGACAACTAATAAAAAAGATCATACGAACAACAAAGGCGAGCACCATATGCTCGCCTTTGTTGTTCGAGGACTTTACCAGATACTATAATTTCATAGACAGACTGAAGATCAGCTGTGAAGGCCTAGCGTCTATTCTACCAGCAATATCATCATTTACATTGTTCTGAATGAAGTCAGCCTCATTCTCTGTGAAACCTCTTTCGTATCGCACATCTAGCCCCAAATTTCCCAGTTGTATGCCTGCACCTATATTGAAACCTACAGTGAGGTCATTGTCAACATCTGCAATGGTCACATCTCTAATATCCAGGTCGTTGTCTAGTATGTATTGAAAGGAAGGCCCTGCAAAGATACTCAAGGGGCCAACGATCTTGTAGCCCAACAATAGGGGGACATCAATTTTAGAGACCTTCAGGTCGCCTGAATCACTGTTCACATTATACTCACTCGTTGTTCTTGTAAAGACCAATTCTGGACGAATGTAAAAGCTAGTGATGTGAAACTTGGCATATCCACCAATGTGGAAGCCGGTTCTTGCACTGCCTTCATCTTCAATGATATTCTCGGCAGTGTTTGCGATCTCCGTGAAATTTATCTTGCCGTTAGAGTCAAAGTTCAGCCCAGCTTTGAGGCCAAATTCTTTTTGGGGGAAAGCAAGAAACGAGGTCAATGCCAATATTGGCAAAAGAAGCTTTTTCATTGTACATGAGGTTATGGTTACTATGCAATAGAACGAAAAAGCAAGTGTTTTTATTTCCGGGCTAACACTTTTTTAGCAGCATTTACGATGGCTTCAGCATCGAGGTCATATTTTTTCATAAGCTGCGCAGGCGTGCCAGATTCACCAAAAGTATCATTGGTTGCCACAAATTCTTGTGGGGTTGGATGATGTGTGGCCAGTACTCGGGCTACGCTCTCGCCTAGACCGCCTAGATGATTGTGCTCTTCAGCTGTGACGATGCATCCAGTTTTCTTCACGGAAGCCAAGATGGCCTCATCGTCCAGTGGTTTTATCGTATGTATGTTGATGACCTCGGCGGAAATACCTTTTTCTTCAAGTGTCTCTGCAGCCAACAGTGCTTCCCATACCAGATGACCGGTTGCAACGATGGTGATGTCGCTCCCTTTATTTAGCATGATAGCTTTACCGATCTCGAACTTTTGGTCTTCAGGAGTGAAGTTGGCTACTTTGGGGCGCCCAAAACGAAGATATACGGGACCATGGTGCTCTGCAACGGCCAAGGTAGCCGCTTTGGTCTGGTTGTAGTCGCAAGTATTTATAACGGTCATGCCGGGTAACATCTTCATTAAACCGATGTCTTCAAGTATTTGGTGTGTGGCACCATCTTCACCCAGTGTTACACCAGCATGCGAAGCACAGATCTTCACATTTTTGTGGGAATAGGCGATCGATTGCCTGATCTGGTCATAGACCCTGCCGGTAGAGAAGTTGGCGAACGTGCCTGTGAAAGGAATTTTTCCGCCAATGGTAAGTCCTGCAGCGATGCCCATCATGTTTGCCTCGGCAATCCCGATTTGGAAAAAACGGCCAGGATGGTTGTTCTCAAAATCATTCATCTTCAAAGAACCTGTAAGGTCGGCACAAAGCGCTACAACATTGGGGTTGGTCTTGCCAAGTTCTGTAAGTCCTGCTCCAAAACCAGATCTGGTATCTTTTTTCCCTGTGTCTATGTATTTTTTCATGTCGAGTTTTTTTAGTAGTCCCCTAAGGTTTCCGGATTTTGAGTCAATGCGATCTCTAATTGCTCGTCATTGGGAGCCTTTCCATGCCAGGCATGTGTGTGCATCATAAAATCAACACCATGGCCCATTTCGGTATGAAGCAATACGCACACAGGTTTTCCTTTGCCTGATAACGACCTGGCCGCTCGCATCCCCTTGATGATGGCTTCTAGGTGGTTCCCTTCTTTTATATCTAGCACTAGCCAGCCAAAGGCCTCAAACTTCATTCTCAAGTTCCCTAGAGGGAGTACTTCATCGGTGCTTCCGTCTATTTGTTTGCCGTTGTGATCGACGGTGGCTATCAGATTGTCTACTTCTTTTCCAGCAGCATACATGATAGCCTCCCAGTTTTGTCCTTCTTGCAGCTCACCATCTCCATGTAGGCTGTATACCACCTTGTCATCACCATTTAACTTCTTGGCAAGTGCCGCACCAATGGCGACCGACATGCCTTGGCCAAGCGAACCTGAGGCGATTCTTACACCTGGTAATCCTTCATGAGTAGTTGGGTGTCCTTGCAAACGTGAATCTAATAAACGGAAGGTGTTTAGTTCTTCCACAGGAAAATAGCCACGTCTTGCCAACACGCTGTAATATACAGGTGAGATATGCCCGTTAGAGAGGAAGAATAGGTCTTCTCCTGCACCGTTCATATCAAAGCCTTCGTTAAGTTCCATGATATCATTGTACATGGCAACGAAGAACTCAGTACAGCCTAAAGAACCACCTGGATGCCCAGAGTTCACCTTGTGCACCATACGAAGGATATCGCGTCTCACTTGTACTGCAACGTCTTGCAATTGTTGATTGTCTGGCATTATCTCATGATTAGATTCGCTGCCAAAGGTAAATCATTATTGGGCATTGGCAAAGTGAGCATGGCACTACTTTTTAACGTATAGGTCCATTTTAGTTTTTTATTAATATCCTACAGCGAATTAGTTGGTTATCTTTGCCGATCGAGAAATCTGTTCATGAAGTTCGACCTAATTGCAAAAGACCCACAGACCAAAGCCAGAGCGGGAAGCATAACGACTGGCCATGGTGTCATAGAGACGCCCATTTTTATGCCAGTAGGTACTGTGGCTTCGGTAAAGGGGGTGCATCAACGAGAGATCAAAGACGATATCAATGCAGATATCATTCTAGGAAACACATACCATTTGTTTTTACGCCCGCAGACCACGGTGTTAGAAAAGGCTGGCGGCTTGCACAGATTCATGAATTGGGACCGTAACATCCTGACGGATAGTGGCGGCTATCAGGTATATTCGCTTTCGGCGAATCGTAAGATCAAAGAAGAAGGCGTGAAGTTCAAATCGCATATCGATGGTTCTTACCACGTCTTTACCCCAGAGAATGTCATGGAGGTACAACGCAGTATAGGTGCAGATATCATTATGGCATTTGACGAATGTACACCATACCCATGTGACTATCAATATGCCAAGCGGTCGATGCATATGACACATCGTTGGTTAGATAGATGCATCAACCATTTTGAAAAGGTCCCGGCAAAGTACGGATATTCGCAAAGCCTTTTTCCTATTGTTCAGGGAAGCACGTACAAGGACCTTCGGATTCGATCGGCAGAATACATAGCAAGTGTCGAGGCCGATGGCAATGCCATCGGAGGACTTTCGGTTGGCGAACCCGCAGAGGAAATGTATGCCATGACCGAAGTGGTGTGCAATGTACTTCCTGAAGAGAAACCTAGATACCTTATGGGCGTTGGTACACCGATAAATATACTGGAGAATATTGCTTTGGGCATCGATATGTTTGATTGTGTGATGCCTACGCGTAATGCAAGAAACGGAATGCTGTTCACGGCGCATGGCACCATCAACATAAAAAATAAGAAGTGGGAGGATGATTTTTCGCCCATAGACGAAATGGGACATACCTATGTGGATACCTATTATTCCAAAGCGTATCTGAGGCATCTCTTCACGGTAAATGAGCTTTTAGGCAAACAGATTGCCACTATTCATAATCTAGGTTTTTATCTTTGGTTAGTGCGAGAGGCTAGAAAACATATCATTGAGGGTGGCTTTGGCAGTTGGAAAGAGAGAATGGTAGAACAAATGGATAAGCGATTGTAGCATGAAGATCTTAGACTGGTATATCATTAAAAAATACTTGTCGACATTCTTTGTGATGTTGCTCTTGTTCATTCCTATTGGGATCATGGTCCATATCTCTGAGAAGATAGACAAGTACAAGGAAAAAGAGGTGCCTTTTGATGAGATAGCCAGATTTTATCTTGATTACACAGTGTACATGGGCAATTTGTTGTATCCATTGTTTCTATTCCTCTCTGTGATTTGGTTCACTTCCAAGCTGGCCAATAATACTGAGGTGATCGCTATATTGAGCTCAGGAGTTTCGTTCTCTCGATTTTTGAGACCCTTTATGGTTGCGGCCAGCATTGTGGCGGTAATTACGCTCATCGGGGGATTGTACGTTGTCCCAGCCGCTAGCAAGAGCTACAACGAGTTTGATTATCAGTACCTGAAGAGCAGTTCAAGGGTAAAACAATCTAGGCAGACCACTGACCTGTACAAACAAGTGAATGACAACGATTACGTATATGTCAGCAGCTACAATCCAAAGAAAAAGATTGCCTATAATTTTGCGTACGAACACTTTGAGGGGAATACGCTGAAATATAAGATCACAGCAAATAACATTCGATGGATCGAAGAAGATTCTTTGTACCGTCTTACAAAATACAAGCGAAGAACATTCGAAGGAGATAAGGAGCTCCTTGAAAGTGAACGAAAGGTCGATGCCTTATTCCCATTCGAGATAGAAGACCTATCGGTTGTGAACTATATGGCGGAGACACTGAATTTTAATGAGTTGAACGATTTCATAGCGACAGAGCGGCAGAGCGGCTCATCGTTGCTTAACAATCATGTGCTGGTAAAACATAAGCGATTTAGTCTACCAGTTGCGGTATTCATCCTCACGATCATTGCGGTGGCAGTGGCTTCCTTCAAACGGAGAGGAGGCATGGGGGTCAATCTTGCGTTCGGTATCGTCATTGCGT
>JANQRC010000037.1 GCA_028284745.1 Flavobacteriaceae bacterium | reverse complement strand
TTGGACAGTGAATTGTTGTGAATCACTCTCCGAGATCGCGAAGTATCCTAGCGCAAAGTTTTCCTGATCTGTAGTGTTAATGATGTTTCCTCGCGCCGTGGCTGGTGGAGTAGCAAACGGTCCGTCAGTATCGTCAGATTGGTCTAGAAGGAGGTTCATGTAATTGTAGAACTGCTCGTCAATGCCAAGAATGCTTATGGTGACTTCTTGCCCTATTGGCATATCTTCATAGAAGTAAGAGAAGAAGAATGCATTGCCCTGGTAAAAACGATCTTCACTGGTAAGGAATTCGCCAAAGTCAAAGTCAAAGAGGTAGTAGTCATCTCTTGTCCCATCATCAGTAAAGCTGAGTATGATCTCGATCTCATCACCGTCGAACAACGTATCATCACCTTGTTCAATATTGTCGATGGGGACTGAGGGTATCAACTGTGCGGTTGCAGTATAGGTTTCTCCTTCATACTCGATGGTAAGGGTATATGTTTCATCAGATTCAATGATTCCAAAGTGAGTGATAGGCAAGTAACTTCCGTCATTATTTACATCATCATAGACAAAAGTAGTTCCTGAGCCAGTGGTAATACTGACTGTTGCATCCGTTACTAGTGGTACTTCATCATCAAAAAAGGGTGCAGAGAGTGTGAGGTTGATTTCGTTTTCCTCTATAAATGCCGTGCCATTCTCACTAAGTGCCGTTCGTATGTAGGCGTCCACCACGAGTTGGGGTTCCGTTGTGGGCACGTCTACATCAATGACATCCTCGCATGAGAAGAGGACAAAGCAAGCTAATAGTAAAAGAAGAACAGGTGTTTTCATGGTCTAGAATTTGAAATTATAGGTCACCGATGGAACAACCCCAAAGATGGACAATCTCGTGGCTTCATTGACTCCGGTCTCTGAGTTTTCACTAAAGGTGACCGAAGCGGCATTCCTGCGGTTGTACAGGTTATAGATACCAAACACCCACTCACCTTTCCACTGCTTGCCATTTTTTCGCTTTGGAATGAAATTGGCCGAGATATCCAAGCGATGGTAGTCGGGTAGGCGATTCACGTTTCTGAGCCCAAATTGGGGCACAACAAGGCCTTGAAACTCAAACTGGGCTATGGGATAGGTAACTGGTTGCCCGGTCTGGTAGATGAAATTCGTGTTGAAACGCCATTGGTCATTGATCTTATAAGTTCCGTTGAACGAGATGTCATGCGTCTTGTCGTATGGTGTATTGTACCAGTTCCCATTATTGATACCTGTTTCTTCTGGTGTTCTGGGCAAGGTACGCTGTTCAGATTTGGATAGCGTGTAGGCCAGCCATCCTTGAAAGTCACCAAGGTTCTTCTTCAATAGGAACTCTAAACCGTATGCTCTTGCCTCACCATTCAGGATGACCTGCTCTATGGCATCATTGGCGATCAGGTCTGCACCATCTATGTAATCGATGCGATTGTCGATCTGCTTGTAAAAAGCCTCAGTTTCAAATGAGAACACATTATCCTTGAAGTTCTTGAAGTACCCAACCGCATACTGGTCCAAGATCTGCGGCTTAATGTAACGGCCACTTGGCGCCCAGACATCTAGAGGAGTAGGAGAGTTGGTGTTAGAGATCAGGTGCAAGTACTGGCTCAGCCGATTATAGCTAGCTTTGATGGCTGTATTGTCATTGAAACTATACGCCAATGAAAAACGTGGCTCTAGGTTGGTGAAGCTTTCCAAGACATCAGACCGTGAAAAACTTTCTGTTGCGAGGGGATCTGCCTTTTGATAGATCTGCAATTCAGGATCGAACAATACGGGTTGGTCATTCTCATAGGTGTTCAGCTGGTCTTGCCCTAGGCGTATAAAATGACTGAGCCGTATGCCATATTGCAACGCTAGTTTGGAATTTAGCTTATGCTCTGCATCGATGTATACTGCAGACTCATTGGCAAATTTGTCGATCAGCTTGTCTGGGTTGATGCCCGAGGACTCATCATTGGGGGTGATCTCACCTGGGTTGAACTTATAGTAGATGTTGTTCAACCCATAGTTTAACTGAAAATCATCGGTCAGATAGTGCTTGAAATCATATTTTAGGTTGAAGTTGGTGATGCCCGAATTCCATTCAAAGCCCACAAAATCTAACTCTAAACCATAAAAGTAGTCACTGTAGATCAGAGAGAGGTTCGAGAACAATCGGTCAGAGAACAGATGGTTCCATCTGAGATTTACCAACGAGTTGCCATAGAGGTTCTCAAAGCTGTCGCTGATGCTAAAGACATCTCTCCCGAAATACCCCGAAAGAAATAGACTGTTGCTGTCATTTAGCTTGTAGCTCAACTTCGTGTTCAGGTCATAGAAATAGGCTGTATTGTCGTTGTCCGTTAGTCGTAGGAACAAATGGGCATACGAAGCTCTGCCGCCTACCAAGAACGAACCTCTATCCTTCACAATAGGACCTTCGGCGAGAAGTCTACTAGACACGGCACCGATACCTCCATTGAGTTGAAATTGCTTGCTATTCCCTTCCTTTTGATAGATGTCTAATACCGACGAGACACGTCCTCCATATCGGGCAGGAATCCCACCTTTATAAAGCTTTAGGTCTTTAATGGCATCTGGGTTGAAGACCGAGAACAAGCCAAACAAATGTGAAGAATTGAAGATGATCGCCTCATCCAGCAAGATGAGGTTTTGGTCTGCAGCTCCTCCACGCACATTAAAGCCAGATGCCCCTTCGCCTGCATTGGTGACACCAGGCAAGAGTAATATGGACTTGATGACATCTACCTCGCCCAGGACCACTGGTATTTGTTTTATGGTCTGAATAGACAAGCGATTGATGCTCATCTCTGGCTTTCGTATATTGATCTTTTCGACATCCTCCGTAACCACGACTTCGTCTAATTCCTCTGTTTCGGGAACCAGTTGATAGTCCATTCTGATGGCTTTATCAAGTACAATTGAACGTTGTTGGTCGCCATAGCCCAAATAGCTGATGGTAACGGTATACTCGCCCTCAGGAATCGTGATGGAATAGAAACCATATTCGTTTGAGACGGTGCCTGTATTGAGCTCATTCACAAGAATGGTCACACCGATAAGGGATTCGTTGCTTGTAGCGTCAGTGACGTTACCACTTAGTGTGAATCGTTGTTGTGCAGAGAGTAGTGAAGAGCATAGGAGCAAAATGGCAAAAAACCGTTGCGTCATGAAAAGTGATTTTTTTTAAAAATAGACAATAGGAAGGTGAGTTGCCTTACATTAACAATTTTTTAAAGATAAAATAGACGATCTTAAGGTATGGGGGACCATGTTAACAATTCTTTAAAACTAACTGTCATGCATGGTATTAGCCCATATCCTACTATTTTTCGACTAGCTGATAGCACTGTTTGGCGATCTCTAATTCCTCGTTTGTAGGGATCACCAATAGCGTCACTTTTGATGTGTCTTTTTGAATTTCTGTACAGTGGGTTATTTTTCCCAAGTTCTTTTCTTCATCCAATTCAATTCCGAAGAAATTCATATCCTGACATACTAGCTTTCGCATGGTGGCCGAATGTTCTCCGATGCCAGCAGTGAATATAATAGCATCAATACCGTCCATAGCTGCTACGTAGCTTCCTATGTACTTCTTTATTCTGTATGCACTTATCGCTAATGCTAGTTGACACTGCTGGTCGCCAGCTTTGGCAGCACCTTCTATATCCCTTAGGTCACTAAAGCCTGTAAGTCCAAGCATGCCACTTTGCTTTTGTAGTATAGCGTTCACCTCTTCTGAAGAGAGGTCTAGCTGTTTCATCAAATAGAAGATCACAGACTGATCGATGTCTCCTGAACGGGTGCCCATCACCAGGCCATTCACAGGGCCAAAGCCCAACGAATGGTCTATGCACTTTCCGTTTAGGATTGCACTGGCGCTACAACCATTTCCAAGGTGTAGGGTAATAAGCTTCGTATTCTTGTGCTGTAGGTGTTGGTTAGCCTTTTCTGAAACATATTTATGACTTGTGCCATGAAAACCATAGAGCTTGATGTTGTACTCTTCAGACAATGACCTGGGTATGGCATAGGTACTGGCCTTTTTTGGTATGCTTTGGTGAAAGGCTGTATCAAACACCGCTACTTGTCTCGCATTTGGGAATGTGTGCTCAGCAACACGAATACCTTCTAAGTTTGGCGGATTGTGCAAAGGCGCTAAGGCAGCCAACGAGTCAATCGCCCTTTTTACTTTTTCATCAACAATCACGGTATCAGTGAAGAGTACGCCACCATGTACGACTCTGTGCCCAACAGCATTGATATCGTCTTTGTGCTTGATGACCCCATCTTGATCATCCATTAGAAGCTTTGAAATGTAAGCCAATGCAGAACCGTGGTCTTTGACCTGAATTTTTCGTTCAATCTTCTTTTCTGAGGTCTTGTATGTGATCACAGGGTCATCTAGCCCTATACGTTCTATCATGCCACTGCACATTACTTCTTCGTGTGGCATACTTATTAATTGATACTTCACTGAGGAACTTCCAGAGTTAAGGACAAGTATATTCATATGACTGTTGCTAATTATAATCCCTGCGCCTGTATGGCAGTGATGATCACGGTGTTGAATACATCATCGGTGGTACAGCCTCGACTCAGGTCGTTTACAGGTTTGTTGAGCCCTTGCAGCATTGGTCCGATGGCCAATGCGCCTGTTTCTCGTTGCACAGCTTTGTATGTGTTGTTCCCTGTGTTAAGGTCAGGGAAAATAAGCACGTTGGCTTGTCCTGCGACTTCAGAATCGGGCATCTTGCTTTTGGCGACGTTCATGTCTACGGCTGCATCGTATTGAATAGGTCCCTCGATCTTGATATCGGGACGTTTTTCCTTTATGGTCTTTGTGGCCTCTCGTACAATCTCTACATCTTCGCCTTTGCCAGAGGTGCCAGAAGAGTAGGAGAGCATTGCTACTTTAGGTTGAATTCCAAAAGCTGCGCTAGAATCTGCTGAAGATATGGCGATCTCGGCAAGCTGTGATGCTGTTGGATTGGGATTGATGGCGCAGTCGCCAAAAACAGAAACTCTGTCTTCTAAGCACATAAAGAATATGGAAGATACCACAGACACGCCTGGTTTCGTTTTTATGAACTGCAGCGCAGGCCGTATGGTGTGTTGTGTAGTATGTGCGGCACCCGACACCATGCCATCCGCATGGCCTTTATAGACCATCATAGTACCATAGTATGAGGCATCGGTCATCATGTCTTTCGCCATATCTAAGTTTACTTTCTTGTGTTTCCGAAGCTCATAGAGAGTTTGTACATGATCATCAAAATTCTCAGAAGAGACAGGGTCGATAATTGTAGCCTTGCCAATATCTATGCCAAGCTGAGAAGCTTGATTCAGCACCTGACTTTTTGACCCGAGGATCGTGATATCTACAACGTCTAGAGCAAGTAATCTGGCGGCTGCGATCAAGATACGATTGTCGTTGCCCTCAGGCAGTACAATATGCTTCTTTGCTTTTTTGGCTCGTTGTAACAAGTTATATTGGAACATCCTTGGCGTGACGCCCTCTGTTTCAACAGTTGCCAATCGTTGGGAAAGCTTTTCTTGATCTATGTACTTTTCAAAAAGATCTATCGACGTCTGTATCTTCTGCTTGCTTTCGGCATATATCCTTGATTCGATGGCGCCGACTTCGTTGGCTGCCCTGAAAGTTCCTTGCGAAACAGAGATGATAGGTACATTGTGGTCAAAACCTTCGATGAGCTTTAGAATGGTGTCTTCTGGAATAAGCCCACCTGTAAGGATCATTCCAGAAACATTAGGATAGTTGCTGGATAAATTGGCTTGCAAAGCCCCTAAAATGATATCTGCACGGTCTCCTGGCGTGATGGCTAGGCTATTGGGCTTTAGATGTGCTAGGTAATTGTGCAATTGCATAGCGCCAACTCCGAAGCTTCCCGTTTGATTGTCTAGATGCTCTTCGCCATAAAGCACACGACCATCAAGCGCTGTTACGATCTCCTTTAGTGTTGGGTGTGATAGGTTTTTTACCCTGGGTACGACATAGGTGTGGACTTCATCTTGAAATTGTTCGTGGAAGTAAGTGCTCAATCTTTCAAGATCATCAGACTCTGCCTTGTTTGCCACGATAGCCAAAACGTCTACATCTTTCGATTTAAAAGAATTGACAGCCGATTTGAGAGAAGCACCTAGTTTTTCTTTGGTCTTATTGAAACCATTGCCCACAATGATGACAGGCATATTCAGATTTTTGGCGACAATACGATTGATGTTGAATTCGTTTACATTGCCATCGTCTGTGAAATCTGTCCCTTCTACCAGTACAAAATCGAAGCGCTCCTCTATTTTTTTATAGCGATCGATGACTCGGTCGATGATGGCCCCTTCGTTGCTTTGTATCGCATTCAATTCGCTTCTCTTGAATGCATATGCTTCATTGGGATCGATGTCTAACTGAAAGTGTGTGATGATCGTATTGATGTGATTGTCTATCTGATCATCGTTCCGGTCATCAATAACGGGGCGGAAGTAGCCTACTTTCCCCATCTTGCCGAGCAACAACTGCATCAATCCTAATACAATAAGAGATTTACCGCTGTGTTTTTCGGTAGTGGTGATGTACAAAGCCTTATTCATACATAAATTTTCAGCAAAAATAAGGCGCAACAATTACCCAATAAAGAAATGAACTTTAAAAAGAACATCTTTGTTGTCTTGTTTTGCGCGTGCTAACTAGATCGAATTCTAGGCGGCTAGTTATCAGCTAGATACCTTCTATGATCGTATTTAGCGTTTGACTTGGCCTCATGGCTTTTGTTGCCATCTCTTCAGTTGGCTCGTAATATCCGTCAATATCTTGCGAAGACCCTTGGGCACCGTTCAACTCAGAAAGGATCGTTATCTCTTGTTCACTTAATTTTTGGGCAATGCCTTCAAAAACATTTTTTAGGTCATTGTCGCCATTCTGCGAGGCGAGCGCTTTTGACCAATACAATGCCATGTAGAAGTGACTTCCGCGTGTGTCGAGCTCTCCAACCTTTCTTGAGGGAGAACGGTCGTTATCTAAGAAGGTTTCGGTAGCCTGATCTAGTGCATCTCCTAAGACCTTTGCCTTGTTATTGCCATTCTTTTCGCCAAGATGGTCTAGCGAGACTGCCAATGCCATGAACTCACCTAGCGAATCCCATCTTAAGTGCCCTTCTTTTACAAATTGCTGCACGTGCTTTGGTGCAGAACCGCCAGCGCCTGTTTCAAAAAGGCCACCACCATTCATAAGCGGTACGATAGAAAGCATTTTGGCACTTGTACCAACTTCTAGAATAGGGAAGAGGTCGGTGAGGTAGTCACGAAGCACATTTCCAGAAACTGAGATGGTGTCTTTGCCTTCTTTGATCCTTTTTAGTGTGAATTTAGTTGCCTCTAATGGAGATAGGATGTGAATTTCTAAGCCGTCTGTATCATGCTCAGGAAGGTATTTGTTCACCTTCATTATCAATTCTGCATCATGAGCTCTTTCGCTATCTAACCAGAATACAGCAGGAGTTTTTGTGGCTCTTGCACGTGTCACGGCCAACTTCACCCAATCTTGAACAGGAAGGTCCTTCACCTGACACATTCTCCAAATGTCGCCGGTCTCTACGTTGTGCTCAATAAGCACATTTCCTTCGGGGTCAACTATTTGAACAACACCGTCGTTGGCTATTTCAAAGGTCTTGTCATGCGAACCGTACTCCTCTGCTTTTTGTGCCATGAGCCCTACGTTGGGTACGGTGCCCATGGTGGTCGGGTCGAACGCACCGTGCTCTTTGCAAAAATCAATAGTGGCCTGGTAGATGCTTGAATAGCTGCTATCGGGTATCACGGCTTTCGTATCTTGTGGCCTGCCTTCCGCATTCCACATTTTCCCTGAGTTGCGGATCATTGCCGGCATAGAGGCATCAATGATCACATCGCTGGGCACGTGCAGGTTTGTGATGCCTTTGTCAGAGTTTACCATGGCCAGATCTGGGCCATTTTCAAACGCTTTTTCAATGTCAGCTTCTATCTCGGCTTTTTTATCATTCGGAAGCTTTTCAAGACTCTTCAGTACATTGCCTAGACCATTGTTTGGTTCAGCATCAATTTCTTCCAATGTCTCACCATGCTTTTCAAAGACATCCTTTAGAAAAGACTTTACTGCATGGCCAAAGATGATGGGATCAGATACCTTCATCATGGTTGCTTTCATGTGTAAAGAGAAGAGTACATTGTTAGCCTTGGCATCAGCCACCTGGGCTTCTAGAAATGCCATTAGCTTCTTCTTGCTCATTACCGTAGCATCGATGATCTCACCTTCTTGAAGTGATAGCCCTTGTTTTAGTATGCTCTTTTCGCCATTGTTTGGCACATGCTGGATAGACACTGTAGATGGCTTCAGCAATGTCATTGACTTTTCGTTGGAGCGGAAGTCACCTTCAGTCATACTTGCCACATGCGATTTAGAATCTGTGCTCCATGTGCCCATGCCATGTGGATTCTTCTTGGCATAATTCTTTATGGCTTTTGGTGCACGGCGGTCTGAGTTTCCTTCACGAAGCACAGGGTTTACAGCGCTTCCCTTGATCTTATTGTAACGTGCTAGGATAGCTTTCTCCTCTTCGGTCTCTGGCTCATCCGGAAAGTCTGGGATGTCGAATCCTTTTGCCTGCAACTCAGCAATGGCAGCTTTTAGTTGGGGTATCGACGCACTGATGTTGGGAAGCTTTATGATGTTGGCTTCAGGCTTCTTTGCCATCTCTCCTAAAATAGCGAGTGCATCTTCTACTCTTTGAGCTTCGGTTAGATATTCCGGGAAAGTAGCCAGTATCCTTCCTGCCAAAGAAATGTCCTTGGTCTCGACCTCGATACCAGCGGTCTTTGTGAATGCTTGCACGATGGGCAACCATGATCGGGTAGCTAATGCAGGAGCTTCATCGGTCTTTGTGTAGAATATCTTGGAAGCGTTTGTCATTGTTGAATTGTTTTGTAGGAGTTGTTTTTAAGCGATTGCAAATATACAATTTAGAAGCTGTAAAACTAAACGGGAGGGAGCTCAAAAAATAGGAATGAGGAAATTTCCACAAAAGACAAAAGCCATATCATTGTATTTGCATACCTTGACATGGCTTTCTTTGAAATGACCTCGCGTGACCTTCTCAGTATTTCTACTGACTCAAGTGTCCCAATGAACGTCGTTTGCTTTCTGCGCGACCATAGGTGTTACCCCTTAGGCTTCGTTTGTTGCAAACTATCATCTTTCACCTTAAAGATTCAAGTCTGACCATTTCGATGGAAGCATTCTGTGCTTTACTCAATGTAGAATCAAGACAAACGCTTCGTGCTTCCAGTTGCTTTTAAATATTCCAACAGTATCAATTGGCAGAACAATCGACACTTTGGAACTTTCGTCTAGCTTTGTGTACCGAGGCACACACAACTACCCGAACTTTCTGGAGTGTCATTGAATGACTGTTACTACAATCATCAGCATCACTGCAGTATTTGAAAACAACTATGTTAAAGAACGTTCTCTTTACGAATCACACCTTTTTGGATTTCTCCGCTTTGGTTGCTAATTCTGATATCAAATGTAGAACAAGAATTTAATTTTCCAAACTTTGCGAGCATTTAAAAATCAACAAGTTACCCACCAACGTTATTAACAATTGTTAATAAAGAAGCCTCGCAATTGCGAGGCTTTCAAGCATTTATATGAAAAACTCTTACTTCTTCTCTTTGATACGAGCCTTTTTGCCGGTAAGCTCTCTGAAATAGAAGATGCGGGATCTGCGAACTTTACCGCGCTTGTTCACTTCGATCTTCTTTAGGGCCGGAAGGTTTACAGGGAAAATCCGCTCTACACCTACGGTTCCACTCATCTTTCGGATCGTGAATGTCTCGGTGGAGCCTGTGCCTCTTCTTTGGATGACCACACCTCTAAAGAACTGTGTTCTGGTCTTTTGACCTTCTTTAATTTCATAATACACGGTGATGGTGTCACCAGCTCCAAATTCTGGGAAGTCTTTTTTCTCAACAAAAGACTCTTCAACAAACTTTAAGATAGAATCCATTTCTACATGAATTTTTACAGTGATATCGAACCAACATTCACGTCTCTCGCCAGAGGTTGAACCGAATTGGGCGCAAAATTAATTAAATATTCTATATGCGAGCTACTTAATGTGGAGTTTTTTTCATGTTTTGTATCAGGTGAATGGCAAGACCAATTCCGAAGACCAAAAAAGGCAAGATGCCTATCAATGAATTGACCAACACATAGTTGGCCAACTGCTGACTGCCTTGATGAGCGATGAGCGCCATAAGTATTGGATCGGCGATGATTTGCAGAAGCATCAGCAAGATGCCAATTAGCATGACCAGGCTAGCTGTAGTTCTTTTTCTGATATAAAAGATCGTGGTGACGACCAAGAGAAAAAGATCGATCGACAGGGAAACTCCTATGCCCAATGCCGAAAAGAGGGCTGTATATTCAGTAAAGTCATTCATCTAAGAGGTCTGGTCTAATTGCTTTGGTTCTCTTGTAAGCTTGCTCTTCTCGCCAGGCTTCTATCTTGGGCGTATTTCCTGATAGAAGGATCTCCGGAACCTTCCAACCCTTATATTCCGACGGTCTCGTATAGATCGGTGGCGCCAGCAGATCGTCTTGGAAGGAATCAGTGAGTGCGGATGTCTCATTGCCTAGTACACCTGGAATAAGACGTATGATGGCATCGCACAGAACAGCGGCTGCCAGTTCTCCACCAGAGAGTACGAAATCACCTATAGAAACCTCTTTTGTGACAAAATGGTCGCGCACGCGTTGGTCTACACCTTTATAATGCCCGCACAGAATGATGATATTGCCCTTTAGCGACAGCTCATTGGCCATGGATTGGTCGAGTGTCTGCCCATCGGGTGTCATATAGATGACTTCGTCATAACTCCTTTCTGTCCTTAGTTGTGAGATACACTTGTCTATGGGCTCTATCATCATTACCATGCCTGCGCCACCGCCAAACTGGTAATCATCTACCTGTTTGTAATTATTGCTGGTGTAGTCTCTGAGGTTATGAAGGCAGACCTCTACCAAGTCGGCATCGATGGCCCTCTTGAGAATGGATGCTTCGAAAGGGCTTTTGAGCAACTCTGGTAAAATAGTAATGATATCTATGCGCATTGTATAGCTTCAAAATCAATACAAAGATGCAAAGATTCTGAAAGAGATCGGTTGCTTCTGAGACCAGATGGTCAAGAAGTCTTGCTTAACGTACGGTTCTTATTGATCTCGTCCTGAAGTTTACGTCTTACCTTCTGTTCACGCTCTAAGGCAGTGCGACGATGATCTTCATACTCCTTTTCGATCTCCTCTAAGCGGAATTTGGCATCACGTGTGAGCACATTGCTATTCTTAAATTTGAATATGAAAAAGGCAAGCAAGGCGAGCAGCCCACTAACGATGGTCCACATGATAGTCTGGTATAGGCCTTTATTTATCAACGCTCCGAAGAACGAAATGCTAGCCTTCTCCTCTGTAAGGCCGGATATCTGTGTATTGG
Organism: Flavobacteriaceae bacterium; assembly: GCA_028284745.1. Taxonomy (GTDB): domain Bacteria; phylum Bacteroidota; class Bacteroidia; order Flavobacteriales; family Flavobacteriaceae; genus JANQRC01. Next base: position 48,938 of record JANQRC010000037.1, on the reverse strand, counting down.
CTTCATTTAGATTGTTCTGCAATGAGGTTATTTGGCCTTTTTGGTCTTTGATGGTTTGTTGAGATGCTATTACATCTTGCTTCACTTTCACTAGCGAGTCTTTCACGTTGGCGCGTAGCTGACGCATCCATGTTTTTTTGATGACTTCGAACTCTTGCCAGTTATTAGAGCGCTTGATGGCAAACTCAAACTGTTGGTCGATAGTGCCTTCGTTGATGCTTTTGGTTCGAAGTTGTTCTTGGCCAGTTGCTAAGAAACTTAACGGAAGCAATAGGAAAAATAGTAGTTTTTTCATGGTCATTGGGTTTCAAGGTGAAACGATGGCGGCATCCATATTATTGTATTTCGTCGATAAAAAGTGACGTTTTGGCTGGCAAAAGTATGGTTTTTTATGTTTCCAACTATAAAAACTTGACGAACAATTAATTATGCTAGTAATAGTGATACCTGCGAACTTTGGCAATGTGCTTGGCCAAGCGTATTACTTGGTGCGAATAACCATATTCATTGTCGTACCATATATATAGTATTGCATTTTTTCCATCTGGCCTCACGATGGTGGCCTTGCTGTCATAGATAGAAGGTGCTGAGCTTCCTACGATGTCTGAGGAGACCAACTCATCATTCAATTCAAATTTTATCTGCTCGACTAGGTCACCTTCCAACGCGTACTTTTTTATGATGGCATTGATGCCGTCTACGGAAGCCTCTTTTTCTAGCTGTAGGTTCAATATTGCCAATGAGCCATTGGGCACAGGCACACGGATGGCATTTGATGTGAGCTTGCCTTCTAGTGTTGGCAACGCCTTGCTAACAGCTTTTCCTGCCCCGGTCTCTGTAATGACCATATTAAGTGCTGCCGAGCGACCGCGGCGGTACTTTTTGTGCATATTGTCTACCAGGTTCTGGTCGTTGGTATAGGCGTGAATCGTTTCAAGGTGTCCCGAAACGATACCTAGAGAATCTTCGATGACCTTTAGAATGGGGGTGATGGCATTCGTGGTGCAGGACGCAGCTGAAAAGATATCGACTTGGTCTGGGTCATACTCATTCTGATTGACGCCATGCACGATGTTGGGAACTCCTTTTCCTGGCGCAGTTAGTAACACTTTGTCTATGCCCTTTGCAGTTAAATGCCTTGACAAGGCTTCTTTATCTCTGAAGGCCCCCGTGTTATCGATCACAAGTGCATCGTTGATACCGTACTGCGTGTAGTCTATTTCTTCTGGAGCACTTGCAGTGATCATATGCACGGTGGTGCCGTTTAGTACTAGGGATCGATTTTCTTCATCTACTCTTACCGTGCCAGGAAAATCCCCATGAATGGAGTCATTCCTGAGCAAAGATGCTCTTTTTTCCAACACGGTCTTATCGATGTTTCCTCTAGTGACGATGGCACGTAACCTTAGCTGGCTTCCTCTGCCAGTGCGAGCCATAAGTTCTCTGGCTAACAGCCTGCCAATCCTTCCAAAACCATAGAGTACGACATCTTTTGGTTGAATGTCCTTGAATTGATTGGCATCTTTTAGGTGTTCTATCAAGAAAGAGGTGATGCTCAAGGATTCATTTTCTTGTAGGTGAAATTCATAAGTAAGCTTTCCGATATCCAGCTTTGCGGGAGGCAATTTCATCTTATACAACTCACGAGCAATTTCTACGGTATCAAATACCGATATGGGCTTCTGGACAAATTGGTATGCATACTGGTGTAGGCTCATGATGTCACTTACATTCCGGTCGATCAGTTGGTTTCTAAAAAAGACCAGTTCTACAGATTTGTCATACCAGAGGTCGTGTATGATCTTGATGAATTCTACAGATGCCTTTCTGCGGTCTGCCTGAAACGCCAATTCTTTTTCATAGGTTTTGTTTGTCGTCATGATCAAAGTTTAGAAAATTTCGGCAAAAGTATTAATTTCAAACGTTTTCGTGAAGGCTTCTTTTATATGAGGTCATTATACAATGATCTCTATCTGAATACCAAGCGCTCTCTTTCTCCTTTAGGGTTTATAAAAGCGATGCTCTCTACGCTATTGGTGTCATAGTCTCTCAGGTCTTCTATGCCTCTTATAGACTTGCCATTTATTTCTATGACGAATGACCCAGGTACGAGACCAGATTGGTATAATCCTGTATTCCTACTGTCTGTGACCTTGACACCTTTGTCTATGTTGTACTGCTTTTTGTCTTCTTTGCTAAGGTTTCTAAATTCCATATTTAGGAATTGCACCCTGTTAAGTTTAGAAAGCACTACATCATAGCTATGTTCTCTGCCAGACCTTTCTATCGTTACGTTGATCGTTTCGTTTGGTCGTTTGGAGCTGAGATATCCTGAAAGGTCTGAAAACTTGCGGATCTTCACGCCGTCCAACATCTTAATGATGTCTCCAGACTCAAGGCCAGCGCTCTCTGCACCCGATTCAGGCTCTATGTCAGAGATATAGACACCTTCTATTTCGCTTAGGCCATTTTCTCTTGCATACTGAGAATTCCTGTTCAAGGCTGAAATACCTAGTAATCCTCTTTGCACACTGCCATACTCTAACAAGTCTTCTATGATCTTCTTGGCAGTGTTGCTAGGTACAGCAAACGAATATCCGACATACGAACCTGTCTGCGATGTAATGGCTGTATTGATCCCTACCAACTCGCCACGCGTGTTCACTAGGGCACCACCGCTGTTGCCAGGGTTTACAGCTGCATCAGTTTGTAAGAAATATTGGTTTTTGTTGTCTAGTTCATTGAGGTCACGAGCTTTGGCACTTATTATGCCTGCAGTAACAGTAGATGTCAGGTTGAAGGGATTCCCGACGGCCAATACCCATTCTCCTAATCTAGTGGCATCCGAGTCACCAAATACGATGAAAGGCAATTCCTGGCCAGTTTCAATTTTCAGGAGTGCAATGTCATTGGTGGGGTCGGTGCCGACCAATGTGGCCTTGTGCGTCCTATTGCTATTTAGCGTTACTTCGATCTGGTCAGCACCATCGATCACGTGGTTGTTGGTAACGATGTACCCATCTGGTGAAATGATCACCCCAGAACCTGTGCCTACACGAGTACGCTCACTTCCTCTACCATAAAAAAGGTCCAAGATACTTGTTGGCTGACTGCTATTAGCCTTGTTCTTGACGTGTACGACAGCATTCACAGTATTCTCGGCAGCTCCTGTAAAATCTACGCTTACATTATCCCCATCAGCATTTACAAAACTAGTAGGGAGAAAAGTTGGCGAAACAATTTGTTGTTGGGCTGCTTGTTCAGACGCTTTTTTTTCGATGAACACCTTGTAGGCTCCTAGAGTGAGGGCACCACCTAGGATAGACACGAAAAGTAGGGTTGCTAATTTCTTCATAAGTCGTTTCTTTGATTCGATAATTAACATTTAAAATTAATAGATCATTGTACGTTTGGCCTAACTTTAACGCCTATTTAACAGCTAACGCTGCACTCAAAATATTTGTACATTTGCCACTGAAAAAATATCATGGAAATTACTTTCTACAAATATCAGGGAACAGGCAATGATTTCGTCGTTATCGACGATCGCCAATTACGGTTCCCCCAAAATGATGCCAAACGTATCGCCAAGCTTTGCGACCGACGTTTTGGCATTGGTGCTGATGGGCTGATCTTGCTTCAGAATGACGATGCGGCTGATTTCAAGATGGTGTATTTTAATAGCGATGGAAATCAAAGTACAATGTGTGGTAATGGGGGCAGATGCATTGTGGCGTTTGCTAGAGACCTTGGCCTGATCGAAAACGAGACTACGTTTATCGCCATTGACGGCTTGCACCACGCAGTAATTCAAAGTGATACAGTTACCCTCCAGATGCAAGACGTGCAGGAGGTTCAGCAATTTGAGGCACACACCTTTGTTGATACGGGCTCTCCGCACCATGTGCAGCTCGTAGATGGCCTTGACCGGTTTGACGTGAAGCAGAAAGGGGCTAAAATACGTTATGGCGCACCGTATTACGAGGTGGGAAGTAATGTAAACTTCGTTGAAAAAATAAGCGAGGACATTTTTGCCGTCCGCACCTATGAACGTGGTGTAGAGGGTGAGACGTTATCTTGCGGAACTGGCGTTACTGCTGTAGCGATCGCTATGTTTGATGCAGGTGAAACAGGATCTACAGCCATTACACTAAATACGGAAGGAGGCAGGCTTCAGGTTACTTTTGAACCAAATGGAATAGGGTATAAGAATGTTCACCTGAGAGGCGAGGCCAAAAAAATATACCAAGGCTCGATCCTATGTTAACATTACGTGGAGAACATATCTATCTGCGTGCCCTAGAGCCAAAAGACCTGGATTTTCTCTATGAGATAGAGAACGACGAGTCCGTATGGGAGGTCAGCAATACGCAAACGCCGTATTCGAAATTTGTGCTTAAGAAGTACCTGAAGAACTCCCATAAAGACATCTACCAGGCAAAACAGCTTAGGTTGGCTATCTGCAATAATGATCAAAGGACCTTGGGGCTCATCGATCTGTATGATTTTGACCCGAAGCATCGAAGAGCGGGCGTTGGCATCATCATTTCTGACACAAGCGATAGAAATAGGGGAACTGGGAAAGCAGCATTGCAACTTCTTTTACACTATGCCTACGATCAATTACAGCTACATCAGTTGTTTGCGTGTATTTCTGAAGACAATGCTGCAAGTATCCGACTGTTTCAGAATATTGGTTTTGAGCAATGCGGAACACAGCGTGATTGGATATTTTCCGGAGGAACCTTCAAAGATCAGTTAATGTTTCAAAAGATAAGGAGCTAGACATGTATATAAGAAGAATCATAACACTGGTCCTAGTGCTTGGGTTGATCGTTGGCGGATTCATCACGTATAACATATACAGCGCGATATTCGGCCCAAATACTGTATTCAACAATGAAAAGGCCTTTCTGGTCATTGCGACAGATGCTAGCTTCAGTGATGTAAAAGAACAAATCGAACCATTGCTAAAAGATGTTGACGCCTTTGAATTGGTGGCCAAGAAGAAAGGTTACACCAGCAATGTAAAAGCAGGGCGCTATGCCATAGACAAAGGCATGAGCAACAGCGACATCGTGAACACGCTTCGGGTGAATAACCTGCCGATCCGACTTACGTTCAACAATCAAGAGACCTTACCTCGACTTGCAGGAAGGATCTCGTCTCAAATTGAAGCTGATAGCACTTCCCTTCTGAAAGCATTCTTAGATGAGGATTTCATCAAAGAGCATGGTTTTAGTGAAGAGACCGCGCTCGGCATGTACATTCCAAACAGCTATGAGTTTTTCTGGGATACCTCAGCAGAAGAATTCCGGGATCGGATGCTCAAGGAATACAAAAAGTTTTGGACTCAAAACAGGAGCGACAAGGCGATGCAGCTAGGGCTAACGCCATCCGAAGTTATAGCGCTCGCCGCCATCGTACAGAAGGAAACTGCCAAAGTAGACGAGCGCCCCAGGGTGGCAGGGGTGTACTTGAATCGCCTGAAGCGAGGCATGCCGCTACAGGCCGACCCTACCGTGATCCATGCCATACGGTTGAAATATGACAATCCGGATACTGTTATCAAGCGTGTGCTTTACAAGGATCTGGAGATAGATTCAAAATTCAATACCTACAAATACAGAGGATTGCCACCAGGCCCGATCTCTATGCCGGATGTTTCTTCGATAGCTGCTGTCTTGAATCATGAAAAACACGATTACATGTATTTTGTCGCAGATGTGAAACGTCCGGGATATCATATGTTTGCAAAGACACTTGCCCAACACAACCGCAATCGAGACCAGTACAGGCGTTGGATAAATGAGCAGAAGATCTTCAGATGAAAAAGGTGTTGTCTTTTGTGTTATTTTGCATCACCATATCTAGTTTTGCACAATTAACACCGCCTTCGTTCTTTAAGGTCGCTGATACCCTTCACAAGCCTAGGCGAAATTTCGTGGTGATCACTGAGGGTAGTTTGGCCACCGCAACACTGATAGGTCTCGATCGCTTGTGGTATGCAGATTTTCCACGTTCGTCCTTTCGATTTATAAACGACAACGACGAATGGTTGCAGATGGATAAGGCAGGACATGTTTTTTCAGCATATTACCTGGGCAACTTAGGCGCTAACGCACTGAATTGGGCAGGAGTCTCTAAAAGCGACCAATTGTTGTATGGCGCAACATTGGGATTCGGATTTCTAACTATTGTTGAGGTGATGGATGGTTTTTCTGAAGAATGGGGAGCCTCCTGGGGAGACGTTGCAGCAAATGCTCTAGGTACCGGGCTCTACGTAGGGCAAGAATTGCTTTGGGACGAACAGCGTATAAAACTGAAGTTCTCCTACCATCGTACGGGGTTCCCAGATAGAAGCCCTGAAAAACTGGGAGATGGGCTCTTAGAAGAGGTGCTGAAAGATTACAACGGACAGACTTATTGGTTAAGTGCTAACCTACATTCCTTCTTCAAAGAAAGCAAAGTTCCTAAATGGTTAAATCTAGCCATTGGTTATGGAGGAGAGGGGATGTTAGTTGGAACACCGGAAATGCAGGCAATGGCATTCCCAGATTCACGACAACGTTTTCGTCAATTTTACCTCGGTCTTGATGTCGACTTGACAAGGATCGAGACAGAATCCAAGTTCTTACGTTCATTCTTTAGCATTTTTAACTTCATAAAGATTCCTGCGCCAGCCATCGAATTCAATGATAATGGCGGTTTGAAAGGACATGTCATCTACTTTTGACCTTTTTCGTCGAGAATATTTGGTGATTATAAGAACATTTATAATTTTGCAACCCGAAATTCTAAGCACTGTGGGCCCCAAAGCGTGTAAGCCTTAGAGAAATATTTTGTATGCTTGAACGCACGCTCAAATTAACCGTATTGCCCGCGGTTCTATTGTTTGCAAGTGTAAGCTTTACGACAAACAAGAACAAGGCTCTTGTCCCAGCAGAGCAAGTAGTAACCACGCCCATGCTCTACTCGGTGCCCACCGAGACAGAGGCCTCAGAAAGTGTTCACCCGGTCATTCCCTTTACAGGCAACTCGTTTGTTGGCTTCAAGGAAGCTTTGGCTTTCAAAGAGTCCAGGGGCAACTATTTTTCGGTGAACGAATTTGGATATATGGGCAAATACCAGTTTGGTAGGGAGACATTGGCACTGTATGGTATCCGAGACACTTCAGCGTTTCTACGGTCATCAGAATTGCAAGAAAAGGCCTTTATTTTAAACACCGAGCGCAACAAATGGGTGCTGCGAAAGGACATTGCCCGTTTTGTTGGTGAGCGAATCAATGGTGTGCTGGTCACAGAATCTGGTGTATTGGCCGCAGCACATTTGGCGGGCCCAGGAAATGTAAAAAAATACCTTAGAAGCTATGGGCGTCACGATTTTCAGGATGCCTTTGGTACTTCCATACAATACTACATGAAAAGATTTTCCGGGTATGACACCTCTAGTGTCGCTCCCATCAAGAATCCGAGAGTGTAACAACATTTAGAAGGTCGCCAAAAGGCGGCCTTTTATTGAAACTTAAAGCTTCCACCTAAGACGGAAGCCCACCCCTTGGTCTTGCCTTTTTTTAGTTGAATCTAACCTCATTGACGCTATAGCACCCCTAAAGTCCTTGTGCATGTCGCTGAAGCTTTAGCGCAAGCACACAGTCGATCTGAATTTCTCCCTTGAGGGAGAAGAGAAGAGGGTATCCACTGAAAACTCTAGCTCTATTTGGTGGATGTTTACCTCTTGTGTAAGATGAAGATGGTGGGACGCTTATGCAGGTTCAGGACCTTGTCCTTCCAGTCAGCTATTCTTTTTGTAACGATCATCTCGGTGGGCAGTGTAATGTCTGTGGCAACACATAGCATTGTTTCGGGAGAGAGCGTGGATCTCAACGTATGTAGCATCTTGTCGTTTCGATAGGGAGTTTCCATGAATATTTGAGATTGCCCCAGCTCTTTTGACCTTCGTTCTAATGCCTTGATGGCTTTTTTTCTTTCTGAAGCATCGATGGGTAGATATCCATTGAATGCAAAATTTTGTCCGTTCAGTCCAGAGCTCATCATGGCCATGAGTATAGAAGATGGCCCGACCATAGGAATTACCTTGATCCCTTTTTCATGAGCCATTGCCACGATATCGGCGCCTGGGTCAGCTATCCCTGGGCAACCAGCATCCGAAAGCAACCCCATATGCCTACCGGCCAAACAAGGATTTAGATGATCCTTGCGCTCTATCTCGTTGGTGAATTTGTTGATCAGTTGAATTTGGAGTGCTTGTTGTGATTTATTGGGCAATATCCGTTTGATATATGCACGTCCAACTTTCTCATTCTCCATGATGTAGTCATTGACCACACCGATGACCTTCTTGACAGAGATGGGCAATACTTCTAACGGAGAGTTCTCGCCAAGCCTCGTCGGGATCAGATAGAGGTTGCCTTTCAATATGGGTTCAGACATGGATGGTCATGTATGATTTGGGAGATCAAGATACAAAAGATCATAAAATTGTTTTGACGATCTCATCGCATGCCCTGTCTAACATCGTGAACACCTTCTCAAAACCTTGATCTCCGCCATAGTAGGGGTCAGGCACTTCTCCGCGAAGATCACGCCCCAGTACATCTAAAATACGCATCACTTTTTTTCTGTGCTTTTCAGAATTCGCAACCCTTCTCACATTCATGAGATTGCTGTTGTCCATGACATAAATGTGATCAAAGTCTTCAAGGTCAGCGATGGAGAACCTTCTGCAACGCTGATCGGTAATATCGATGCCGTTCCTTCGTGCGACCTCTATAGAACGAGGGTCTGGCAATTCACCTACATGATACCCTGCAGTTCCAGCCGAGTCAACAAAGACCTTTTCAGGATCGACCTTAGACCTCAGAATGCCTTCGGCCAGTGGCGATCGGCAAATGTTGCCGAGGCACACCATGAGTACTTTTGTTTTCATCTGTGCGAATTAAAGGGAAAGCTTCTTGGTAAGGTCTTCCACGTATTTGCGGAATTGCTTGTCTGTAGAAGATAGGTTGTCTACCGTTTTACAAGCATGAAGTACAGTAGCGTGGTCTCTGCTTCCTATCTGAGAGCCAATGCTGGCCAAGGATGCCTTGGTAAATTTCTTTGCAAAGAACATGGCCAATTGGCGTGCTTGCACGATATGGCGTTTTCGCGTCTTGGACTGCAGCGTTTCTACATCCATTTGAAAATAATCAGAGACGACCTTCTGTATGTAATCGATAGAAACTTCACGCTTGGTATTCTTCACGAACTTGTCTACCACTTGCGCTGCTAGTTCAAGGGTTATCTCTCGCTTATTGAAAGATGATTGCGCGATCAATGAGATGATGGCTCCTTCAAGCTCGCGAACATTGCTCTTGATGTTCTTTGCTACATACTCTACGATCTCTTCTGGCATCTCTACGCCGTCGCGATACAGCTTGTTGTTGAGTATGGAGACCCGTGTCTCAAAATCTGGGCTTTGCAATTCGGCAGAAAGCCCCCATTTGAAACGTGACAATAGGCGTTGCTCTATGTCCTGCATATCAACAGGTGCTTTGTCTGAGGTAAGTACTACCTGCTTTCCGTTTTGGTGCAAGTGGTTGAAGATGTGGAAAAATACATCTTGCGTGCCTGTCTTGCCAGAAAAGAATTGTACATCATCAATGATCAACACATCTATCAATTGGTAGAAGTGGATAAAATCATTGCGTGTATTCTTCTTTACAGACTCTATGTATTGTTGTGTGAACTTCTCAGCAGAGATGTACAGTACTGTTTTTTCTGGATATTTCTCTTTTATTTCAACACCGATGGCATGTGCCAAGTGCGTTTTTCCAAGACCTACGCCACCAAAGACCAACAGTGGATTAAAAGAAGTGCCACCCGGTTTGTTGGCGACGGCCATCCCAGCGGATCTTGCCAAGCGATTGGAATCACCTTCTAGAAAGCTCTCAAAATTATAACTGGGGTTTAGCTGTGATTCGATCTTCACATTTCTGATGCCGGGAATCACAAAGGGATTTCGCAACTCTGGGTTCTTGTTCTTAATGGGGACATCTACCTCTTGCGGCTTCACATGCGAGCGTTCTGCACTCGGGATCTTCTCTGTGAAAGGCAGGCGGTTGCCATAGGTGTTCTCCATCTTGATGATGTAGACCAAGCGGGCATTCTCCCCAAGTTCTTTTCGAAGGGCGACTTTGAGGAGTTTTACGTAATGCTCCTCTAACCATTCGTAGAAAAATTTGCTAGGAACCTGAATGCTCAACGCATTGTCGACCAACTTCACTGCTTTCACGGGCTCAAACCATGTTCGATAAGCTTGGGGTTGAATGTTGTCCTGAATAAAGGACAGACAGTTTTCCCATACCGATTCCGCAGTATTATTCATGTTGGTTTTGAAGTGTTTCTTAGTTAAGCTGTAGGCGAATGATTTTTCACTCTTTCCCTCGACTGAATGGGAAGCAAATATGTGAACAAAAAATCTAAAAAAAAAATCAAACAAGGTTGAAATTACAGAATTTTTTTCGCATTATAAAAACATTCGTTTTACATTTTCATAACGTAGAAAAAACTTTAAAATATCGTTTAATTGAAACATTTTTCCGACCAACTGCAAGTGCGTGTTCGATACGCTGAAACTGATCAAATGGGCTATGTGTATTATGGTAATTATGCCCAATATTTAGAGCTGGGAAGGGTAGAGTGGCTACGGAAGTTAGGCGTTTCTTACAGAAGCATGGAGGATAGCGGCGTGATGCTGCCCGTAGTACGAATGACCATACATTACAAGAGCCCGGGAAAGTACGACGACCTGCTGACGGTGCACACCAGACTACAGCAATTGCCTTCAGTGAAAATAGGATTCGACTATTTGATCACCAACGAGACGGGCGAGACCGTTATCGAAGCTGAAGTAGTACTTGCCTTTATAAGTATGGAGACCAATCGGCCAATGAAATGCCCGGACTATATTTTGGACAAGTTACAGCCTCGGTGATCTTAAAGTTGTTTCCACTCCAGCTCGAACAAGGCTGCTAGTCTTTGAGTAAGCGTTTCAACATCCTTCTTTCTTACAGAGACCAACAATTCGCAGTCTATCTCCAAGGTCTGTGACACAATAGTTGCATTCAACTCCTTGACCAAGCGCATCACCTTGTTCATTTCCTTATACTGGAAACTCAATTGAAATTGCGTGTCTATCGTCTTCTCTATGATATCTGAGGCCTCCAGCGCCATCTGGGCGGCAGTTTTGTACGCATTGATCAAACCGCCTACCCCCAATTTTGTTCCTCCGAAATAGCGTACAACAACGATCAGAGTATTTGTGACGTTGAACGATTGTATTTGCCCATAGATAGGTTGCCCTGCAGAATTATTAGGTTCGCCGTCGTCATTGACTCTATGGCGGGTCTTTTCTGTACCCAATTGCCAGGCATAGCACCAATGCCTGGCAGAATGATGCTGTTTCTTCAGGAATTCTAGGTGTGCCTTGATCTCTTGTTCATTCTGAACAGCGAATGCGTATGCATAGAATTTGCTGTTGCGGTCTTTGAAGAGCACTTCGCCTGAAGATGTTGCTATTGTCTTGTAGGTGTCCTTTATCTCCATTAGCGATAGCTTACTAAGATGATCGCGACGACGGCAATACCAATTCCCAGCCAGTTTTTTTTGAGCAGGCGTTCTTCAAAAAAGAAAAGCCCAAAAAGTGTGGTGAGCATCACAATGGCCACATTGTTTATGGTAAAGAGGGTAGAACTCTCCAGGCCTTCTGCCTGCAATGCTTTCAGCAGGTAATATATCGAGAAGTAGTTGGGGACTCCCAAGACGATTCCACCAAGCATGCTTTTCCATTCGAAGTGGAAGCGCTTCCGTATGACTTCTTTCAGAATGAAGAGCATGCCCATGCAAGCAGCAAACGCGAATATGGTGGCCGAAAATATGGGAACGTCGCCTTCTGCCACATATCGTGTCTCAAAATATTTGATAGCAGTGTCTATGACCCCAGAGCCAAAGAATAACAGAAAAGGCAACCATAACGTTTTCCGCTGTATGGATACGCCTCGCTTATTTTTCATCGAAGTAAGATATACTGCGATCAATGCCAAGACGATTCCCATGATCTTGATCGACCCTAGACGCTCCTTGTAGACGACCACGGCAAAGGCCACAGGCACTACTACCGACATTTTTCCGGCTACTGAAGCTACCGAAAGGCCATTGCGCTGCGAGGTCAAAGCCATGATGTTAAAGACCAGAATGAACAGGAGACCAAGAAAGACTGCACCACCAAACCAACCTTGGGAAGGAATTTCAATATGTTTCAAATTTCCAGAGTAAGCCAGCATTCCACAAATATGTGCCACAAAGTAGTTTACGACGATGGCGTGGGAAGTATTTACTTGAAATCTATCGAACAATTTGAAGATCACAAACAATAAGCTGGAAATCAATATGCTAAGTGCCAGATAGATCAATCGAATGCATGTTTTTGGTCGAACAATCTTGTGACCTCATCCTTACCTGGGACCAAGTTCCATGTTTTAATGCCCGATCTGGAAGCGGCTTCGGTGTTTTCGGTAGTGTCGTCTATAAAGAGTGTCTCGTGGGCTTGAAGATTGTTTTCGTCTAACACAAACTCATAGACCTCGGTGTCAGGCTTCCTCAGATGAATTTCATGCGAGAGATAGAATTGTTCAAAGCAGTCTTTGAAGTCATTGTAGCGCTCATTGGTCATGTGTTCCTTTACCTTGCTGATATGCAGCGCATTGGTGTTGCTCAGTAGAAATAGGCGATACTGGTTTGCTGCGGAAAGTTTTTTGATCCACTCCAGTCGGTGTTCAGGAAAGAAGAGAATGACGGCATTCCATGCCTGTATTAATTCTTGCTCGCTGATCCATGGGAAGAGCCCCTGAAAATAACCCACAAAGTCGTCAGTGCTGATCATTCCCTTTTCATACAGATGATAGTGATGGGTCATTTCTTCCGAAACGGTCTGCATGCCCAACTTTTGCATCTCACGGATGGTCGCTGTTTTGTCTAGGTCGACGAAGATATCGCCAAAATCGAAGATGATGTTCTTGATCATGCGTTTCGATAGTAGGTTAATGTGTCGTCGATGATGGTTTCTTGCGAAGTCTTCATTCCCTTGAACCGTGGAGCCTTTACGCCATTCCCGAAGGAAATGACCCCAGTAAATACACGCGCTTCGTCCCAAAGTCCTGCATCGATGAATAGCTGTAAGGTCTTGGCACCGCCTTCCACAATTACAGATTGAATGTTCAAGTTGAAAAGTACATCAATAGTTTGCTGTACGACTTCCTTGGTATGGTAGATCGGGATGTGATCTACATGGTCGAATTCTGATCTCTGACCTCTGACCTCTGACTTCTCTATTAAAACTATGGTTTTTGCATCATCGCTCATCACCGAATAGCCTTTATCGATGACTCCGTGCTTGTCCAAAACAACTCGTATGGGCGAAATGCCTGCCCAATCGCGTGCGGTGAGGCCTGGATCGTCGGCCAGCACTGTATTTGTGCCGACCAAGATAGCATGCTCTTGGCTTCGCCATTTGTGAACCAGCTGTCGTGAATGCACATTGGTGATCCAAATGGGCTCGTTCTTATTTCGGGTAGAAGCTTCGGGAGCGATAAGACCATCAATGGTCTGCGCCCATTTTAGGATGATGTATGGTCTTTTTTTGGTCTGAAAGGTCAAAAAGCGTTTATGATGCGTTTTGCATGCTTCTTCCAACACACCAACAGCTACACTTCGCCCTGCATCCTCTAGCTTTTTGATACCACGCCCAGCAACTTTTTCATTAGGGTCTAACATGCCGATCACAATGTTCGGAATTCCTTTTTCAAGGATCAGGTCGCTACACGGCGGCGTTTTTCCATAATGGTTGCAAGGCTCTAAAGTGACGTAGATGGTACTTTCTCGTAGCAGCGATGCATCAACAACAGAATTGATGGCATTCACCTCTGCGTGCGACCCACCGTAAGGACTGGTAAACCCTTCGCCGATGATCTTATCATCATGAACGATGATACAGCCCACACTTGGGTTGGGCCGCGTCGTCCCGATTCCCTGTTGCGCCAATTGCAAGGCACGTTCCATATAGATTTTGTGCGCGCTCAATACTTGATGGGAACTTCTTCGATAATGTCAATGGGATACTCGTAGGAAAGGCCAAAGGTAGAATACGTAATGCTGCCCCGATACTGCACTTTTACACGTTTGGTCAAAATACTATTGAGAATACCACCAAGTACGCCACCTTGATTGTCCTCAAATACCTTTTTAGCTGGGATGTTGGCCTTTAGGGGGATGGAGAATTCTTCGCGTGCTGGTACGGGAAAGCTTTCCGCGATGACATCGCCCACTTTCAGGTCATTGATGTACACCTCAATGCCATCACTCCTTAATTGTCCGCCCACATCGTTGGGGTTCATGAAGAAAACATTGGCTGAAAGCTTGAAGGTGTCTATACTGGCTTCGTCAACCTGTACGTTTTCAACCTTTACAAACAAAGGTTTCTCGTCGATGGTACAGCTTGCTACAGCAAAGGAAAACAGTGTTAACAAAATGAGATTCTTCATAAAGGGTAAACTTAGAATTTGCAGTATCTTCACTTCGCAAAAATAGTACAATTCAACCAGCTTCCCGATAGATGATAGTGAGAGAGATCCAACCTCAAGACAATACGCAAGTTACTGCCGTGATCAGAAGTGTTTTTGATGAGTTAGGTATCTGCAAGATAGGTACGGCTTATGAAGATCCAGCACTCGACAAGATGTTTGAGACCTACGATAGAGAAAGGGCGATCTATTACGTGGTAGCTGACGAGAAAAGAATTCATGGCGGCGGCGGCATTGCCCAGTTAGACAATTATAGTGGGAACGTGTGTGAATTGCAGAAGATGTATTTTGCTCCCGAAGCTCGTGGCAAAGGGTTGGGTCATGCCATGATGGAACTTTGTTTGGATAAGGCGAGTGCCTTTGGTTTTGACGCTTGCTATCTAGAGACCATGCCTTACATGGATGCAGCCCAAAAACTCTACAAGAAGTTCGGATTCGAATATATTGACAGCCCCATGGGAAATACAGGCCACTACAGTTGCCCAGTCTGGATGTTGAAAACCTTATGATGTTACTAAAAGAAGTACAGCACATATTTCATAAGGAATTGGACGCCATCTATGGGAAGGAAGAAGTGGATAGCTTTTTCTTTCTACTAACGGGAACGTACCTGGGCTTACAACGCTTCGCGCTGGTGTTACAGCCGCAATTTACCATGACCAAGGAAGAAGAGCATCCTTTTTTTGAAGCATTGGCACAGTTGAAGCGAGAGCGTCCCATCCAGCAAATTCTTGGCGAGACCACATTTTGTGGACTTCCACTCAAGATCAACCCACATGTATTGATACCACGGCCAGAGACCGAAGAGCTGGTGCATTGGGTGCTCTCGGATATTGAAGACAAGAACGCGCCACTAAAGATCGTAGACGTCGGTACCGGTAGCGGCTGCATCGCCATTGCCCTAGCGAAGCATCTGCCCAACGCCAAAGTGATGGCCTTGGATATTTCAGATGAAGCACTGCAACTGGCAAGACACAATGCTGAAATAAATGGAGTGAGCATGGCATTGTTCAAAAAAGACATTCTTTCAGAGGCATTGCAAGAAGACAACTTTGATATCATTATCTCCAATCCTCCATACGTGAAGCGCTCAGAGAAGGCTGAAATGAAAAAGAATGTACTGGAACATGAACCGCATGTTGCACTCTTCGTAGAAGATGACGATGCGTTGTGTTTTTACAGGCGCATCACTGAACTGGCTGTTGATACATTGAAACGAAACGGCACATTGTACTTTGAGGTCAATCAGTATCTTGGAGAGGAAATGAGAACCTTGCTGACCTCGCATCATTTCAACTCAGTCGAATTGCGGAATGACATCAATGACAACCCCAGAATGATCAAAGGAGTAAAACGAAAACTAAACAGTATAGTGGTCTTCTGCGGAAGCAGCAAGGGCAACGACCCAAAAATCGTCCGACAGGGATATTTGCTAGGGCAGAAACTTGCCGATCGAAACATTACGTTGGTCTATGGCGCAGGCAATGTAGGTATCATGGGCGAAGTGGCCGAAGGGGCTTTGAGCAAGAAAGGGCATACCATCGGAGTGATACCAAACTTCTTGAAGCAGAAAGAAGTTGCCCATCTAGGATTGGCGCAACTAATTGTCACAGAGAATATGCATGAACGCAAGTTGCAGATGCACGATCTTTCAGATGGTGCCATCACATTGGCTGGCGGTTACGGTACCTTAGAAGAACTCTTCGAGATGATCACTTGGGCACAGTTGGGGCTTCATAGCAAGCCCATTGGTATTTTGAATACAAACGGTTTCTATGACGATCTGTTGAACATGCTGAAGACCATGGTCGACAAAGGTTTTCTAAAACAAGAGAACTACGATATGTTGCTAGTAGATGAAGAGATAGACCAGTTGCTTGAAAAGATGGAAGCCTACGTGCCTTTAGAAGTACAAAAGTGGCTAGATAAAGAACAACAGACATGAGTATGAACACAGAACAAAAGATAGCTGCACTCCGCGATCAACTTCGCGAGCACAGTTACAAGTACTATGTACTTGATCAACCTACCATTAGTGATTACGAGTTCGATATGCTCTTAAAGGAGTTGCAAGCTTTAGAGGAACAGCATCCCGAGTTCTACGACCCCAATTCGCCATCATTGCGAGTAGGCGGTGACATCACTAAAAACTTTGAAACGATCATCCACGAGCATCGCATGTACTCGTTAGACAACTCGTACTCTAAAGAAGACCTGGAAGATTGGGAGAAACGCATTCAGAAGATCTTAGGCGATGTAGAGGTCGAATATACTTGTGAGTTGAAATATGATGGGGCCTCCATCAGTCTGACCTATGAGAATGGCGAATTGCTCCGAGCAGTGACCAGGGGCGATGGTCTTCAGGGTGATGACGTCACGACCAACATAAAGACCATCAGGTCGGTTCCGTTGAAGTTGAAAGGTGATTTCCCTCAGAAATTCGATATTCGAGGCGAGATCGTTCTACCTATCGATGGTTTCAACAAAATGAACGAGATGCGTGTAGCCAATGGAGAAGAAGCCTACATGAATCCCAGAAATACAGCCTCAGGAAGCCTGAAGCTGCAAGACAGTGCCGAAGTGGCCAAACGACCTTTGCAATGTCTGCTCTACAGTTTAGTAGGCAATGGACTTGGTATTACCACGCAGTTCGAAAGTCTAGACAAGGCACGCCAATGGGGATTCAAAGTGCCCGATGTTGCCATTCTGGTGAAATCCACAGACGAGGTACTCGAATTTGTGGATCATTGGGAGACTCGACGCCATAAGCTGCCATACGAGATCGATGGTGTGGTCGTAAAAGTGAACAACCTCCAGCACCAGGACGAATTAGGGTATACTTCAAAGGCACCACGTTGGGCCATGGCCTATAAGTTTAAAGCCGAACAGGTGTCTACCGTATTGAGTGAAATTACCCATCAAGTGGGAAGAACAGGAGCTATCACACCTGTGGCTAACCTTGAACCCGTGTTACTGGCAGGGACAACCGTGAAGCGTGCTTCGTTGCACAATGCCGATCAGATAGAAAAGCTGGACATTCGGGAAGGAGATACGGTGTATGTAGAAAAAGGGGGTGAGATCATTCCTAAGATCATGGGTGTGGATCTCTCAAAACGTCCAGCTGCTTCTTTGCCAACAAGATACATCACGCACTGCCCAGAATGCGGAACCGAGTTGGTTCGAGAGGAAGGTGAGGCCAAGCATTTCTGTCCGAATGCGGAAGGCTGTCCGCCACAGGTTGTGGGACGCATTCAACATTACATTTCTCGAAAAGCTATGGACATCGAAGGCTTGGGGGGCGAGACGGTAGAGTTGTTCTATAAGGCCGGTCTGGTCCGAAACTATGCCGATCTGTATGAATTGACCAAGGAGCAGGTCATTCCACTAGAGCGTATGGCAGAGAAATCTGCTGAGAATTTGGTGAATGGTATCGAGAGATCGAAGCAAATACCATTTGAACGTGTGTTGTATGCCCTGGGAATTCGTTTTGTAGGTGAGACTGTGGCCAAAAAGCTAGCGAGGCACTTCAGGGGCATTGATGCCCTTCGCAACGCTTCGTTAATGGACCTGGTAAGTGTGGAAGAGATAGGAGAGAAGATAGCGTATAGTGTCTTGGATTTCTTCCAAAGAGACGAAAATAACACCATTGCTGAGCGCCTAAAGGCATACGGTGTGCAGCTCGAGATCTCACAAGAGGCCCTTCAGCAGCGATCCAACACATTAGGAGGTAAGACTTTTGTGGTCTCTGGCGTTTTTGAAAA
Organism: Flavobacteriaceae bacterium; assembly: GCA_028284745.1. Lineage (GTDB taxonomy): Bacteria > Bacteroidota > Bacteroidia > Flavobacteriales > Flavobacteriaceae > JANQRC01. Next base: position 30,539 of record JANQRC010000037.1, on the reverse strand, counting down.
AGTTTCTCGTAGCGGGCTAAAGAAGCTTATCGAAGATAATGGGGGCAAGGTAGGTTCCTCCGTTTCGTCCAAGACCAGTTTTCTGATTGCTGGCGCGAACATGGGGCCGAGCAAGCACACAAAGGCTGAGTCGCTCTCTGTGCCTATTATTTCAGAAGGTGAGTTTTTATCTATGATTGATGGATGATTATCTATCATTGAAGTTTCGATGCAATTATTTTACTTATCTTTTCGACCTGTAAAGACCTATCTTTGAAAGCAAAGAAGCAATTTTATGAGAAGGTGAGCACCTTGTTTGGCGTTGCTAGCCTATGGTTCTATATGCTCGCCTCGTTTCTTGACTCAATTGTTGTTCAACGCGTTAGTACAGGTTTTGTGCTTATCTCACTGTTTTGGTGGTATCACGATAGGGGGCATAAGAACAATCGTCTCTTCGACCGTTTTATGGTCTTGTTCTTTTTGGGTTTTGTGTTCTTTACGCTGGCTCAGTTCAATATCATCAACTCGTATTCTATCAGCTTTGCGATCTGGGGAGTTTGCACATGCATTCTGATGAACTCTTTTTTTCCTAATATAAGCTTCAAGAAGATCAATGCCATGATCAATGTGATGGCAGCCATTTTGCTTGTCTTCAACATTTACCTTATGTACTCTGCAATGCTGTTGCTTGCGCCAGAGTTTGGCGGAATGGAGGTGTTCTTCTTGTTGATCTATGGCCTTATACTAGTCGTTTTCATTACGCTTGGCGCTTTTTATTACTTGCTTTCAGGGTCCGATAAGTCAAGGATCTTGATGATCTGCTCTGTCACCTATGCTTTTTCAATGCTTCTAGGTGGCATCACCTATTTTTATCATGACAATAGTTTTTTGCTTGTTCTCACGAGAGTACTTTTTCTGGCATTTCTCTTCTCTTTGTATTATTACATCACATACGAGGAAGTGCCAAAATTCAATCTAGACAATGATGGTACGCCCACCTTGTGAGGTCACATTTTTTGCAGTATCGAAATAGAAATCTATTCTTCCCACATTAACGCCGTAACACCCAACTTGATTCACAAGAACATTTTTTCCGTCAGCATTCTTGGCTACGGTTGGTTTCGGTAAGAACGTATGGGTGTGCCCACCTATGATCAAGTCGATGCCTTTGGTCTCTTTGGCTAGGTTGAGGTCTGAGACCACTTTAGGGCTGTTCTTATAGTAGTAGCCTAGGTGAGAGAGGCAGATGACCAGATCGCATTCTTCCTTGTTCCTAAGTGCTGTGACCATGTCCTTGCTGACTTCTATGGGGTCATTGTATTGGGTCTCTTTCGATAATTTTGGGTCTACCAATCCTTGAAGCTTTATCCCTAGGCCGAAGACACCAACCTTGACACCCTCTTTGGTAAAGACATGATAGGGGGACACAAGCCCCTCCATCACCGTATTCTTGAAGTCGTAATTGGCTGAGAGTAACCTGAAATCAGCATGAGGCATTTGTGCATGAAGCCCATCGATGCCATTGTCAAAATCGTGGTTGCCAATGGTAGCGGCATCATACTTTAGCATGCTCATGAGCTTAAACTCTAATTCACCTCCGTAATAATTGAAATATGGAGTTCCTTGGAATATATCGCCTGCATCTAGCAGTAATGTGTTGGGGTTGTCTTTTCGGATGGTCTCTATCAAGGTAGCGCGTCTTGCCACACCTCCCATGTTCGAGAACCTGGGATGATCTGTGTCAAAAGGGTCTATGTGGCTGTGTACATCATTGGTGTGCAATACCGTGAGTTTTCGGGCATTTGTCTTACACCCCTGAAGACTTACACCACCTAGCCCTATGAATGCCGACGTTGCTGCAGTTTGCTGTATAAAAGTTCTTCTTTTCATAGTTATTGTATTCTGATGAATCTTCTGTCTAGCACGACAGGTAATGAATCGATCTTTGCAAAGTAATCGATCAGAGCGTTTCTCACTTTGTAGTCAAGGGTATGCAGTTTTATGGGATCCTTGAAGAACAGCATGCCATCTCCACCATTTTGGAGGTAATCGTTTGTAAGCACATTGTAGGTCTTCGCTGGATCCAAAGGCGCTCCGTCGATCAAGACTTCACGTACTGAATAGTCAGTGTTCAACGCAAGTGTCATTCCAGCTATAGGGTGCGCGCGCTTTGCTTTCGAGAGGTAGGTGATCAAGTCTCCTACCTTTTCAGCTGTAAGTTCTACGACCACGATGTTATTTTCAAAGGGAAGCACTTCATAGGCAGTTCGTTTCCTCACTGGGCCTTTGGCTATGTCTGCTCTGATCCCACCATGGTTCACCAAGCAGAAATCTATTTTCTTGCCCGTTCTCTCTTCGAATACAGGAGAAGCCTGCTCCATGAGCATGTCTGCCACCATGTTTCCGATAATGGTCTCGAACTCTCCGTCTAGATCGCTCATATCCACGGGAGAGTAGGCAAGAATGCTATCCAGGTCATTTTTTATATGGTCGCGATACGGCTTGATGAATTCTTCAATAGGAGCTTCGGGTGTAAGCGAATCAGTGATGCCGATCTGTGATCCTTCGATTCTAGACTGTGCAATGTATTCCTTTTTGCAGCTAGCAACAATCCCAAGAATTGTTATTGTTATAACAAAATGTTGTATTTTCATTTTAATTGATGAAGATGTTAGGAGAGGAGAGGCTAATTTTTTTAATTTTGTTTCGATTATAAATATAGATGTTTTTTAAATCGCTGAAGCAAAGATCAGCTCAAAAAGTTCTAGAGTCAAATCTAGCAAGACGAGCAGGTGAGAATCAATTCGACAAGAATCCTATTAAAAATGTGGGCTGCATCATCGATGAGAAGCATGCGAGCAGGATAGAGCCATTGAAGAGGTACTTCTCAGATCTGGGAATTCACCCTAACAATGTCCATTTTTTAATTCATACAGAGGTGAGGGATATGGCAGGAGAGATGTATTCAGTGCATTTTCATCGTGAGGATTTTGGCTGGAAGGGAAAGGTTAACAATGAATCTCTAAGAGAGTTTTTGTCTAAACCTCATCATCTATTGGTGAATTACTATGCTGACGATGGCATCTGGGCTTCAAAATTGGCATCTAGCATGTGCAAGAATGACCTTTCGGCCGGCTTCGCCAGTATTGACGAGCGCATGAACGATATCGTGATAGATTGCCGACCCGAAGACCAAGCGGTCTTTCAGGAAGAATTAAAGAAATATTTAAAAGTTTTAAAGAAGCTATAATGAGGTCATTGCGAGGAACTGGAGTTGCATTGGTCACACCATTCACAGATTCAGGAGAGGTGGATCTTCATGCATTAGATACGTTGGTGAATTTTGTGATCGATGGCGGGGTCGACTACCTCGTGGTCATGGGTACGACGGGCGAGAGTGCAACACTTGCCAAACAAGAAAAGGATCAAGCGATCAAACAGGTGATTGTTTCGAACGCACAGCGATTGCCTATCGTGATCGGAATCGGTGGTAATAATACAGCTGAAGTAGTAGCGACCATTACGAATACAGACCTTTCTCCTTTTACAGCCGTGCTATCGGTGTCCCCAGCATATAACAAGCCTACCCAAGAAGGCATCTATCAGCATTTCAAAACAGTTGCCGAGGCTTCTTCAATACCTGTGCTGCTATACAACGTGCCCGGTAGGACGGCAAGCAACATGACCCCCGAGACCATTTTTCGCCTGGCCAATGATCTTCAAAATATCGTTGGTGTGAAAGAGGCAAAAGGCGATATGGTCCAGGCAATGCGTCTTATCAAGGACAGGCCCGAAGGTTTCATGGTCATCTCTGGTGATGACATGATCACCTTGCCAATGCTATTGACCGGAGGCGATGGTGTCATTTCAGTGATCGGCCAAGGCATTCCCAAACGGTTCACCAATATGGTAAATGCAGCCTTGGAAGGTGATATAGACAAAGCCAATGAACTTCACTACCAAATAATGCCTTCGATAGACCTGATATTTGAAGAAGGCAACCCCGCCGGTATCAAGTCAATGCTAAGCCATGATGGTATATGTAACCCCAATGTCAGACTTCCTTTGGTGGCTGCTTCGCAGGACTTATCTAACCGGATACTAGATTTTTTAAACAGCCTTTAGGTGCAACCGGTACGGCTTCGTTAAAACTTTGTCAAAGTACTTGTGATGCCATTTTTCAATGGTATTTTAGAGGCTTGAAAAATCATTTTATTAATTCATCATTAATGGCTACTTTTGCACGATATTTTCACCTCATGAGAAGATTGATGATTCTTTGTTGCTTTCTGGGTTTGCTTTCATGTAGCGAACTACAAAAGGCATTGAAATCAGACGACATAAAGGTAAAGAACGAATTGGCTGAGAAGCTGTACAATGAAGGCAAGTATAAAAAAGCCAATCGCTTGTACGAGCAGATCATGCCTAGTTATACAGGGAAACCACAAGGAGAGCGAATTTTGTTCTTCCATGCCGATTCATACTACAAGAACGAAGACTATTACTTGGCTGGGTATCAGTTCGAGCGTTTTTCTAAGTCGTACCCGAAGAGTGAAAGAGCAGAAGAGGCTGCTTTTCTTGGCGCGAAGAGTTATTTCATGCTTTCGCCCAGACATAGCATAGACCAGACAGAAACAGTAAAGGCTATCGATAAGTTACAAAGTTTTATAAATCGATATCCCTTATCCTTAAAGGTAGAAGAGGCCAATACTTTAATGACCGAATTACAGCAAAAGCTAGAGAAGAAGGATTTTGAGATAGCCAGGCAGTATAACACGATCAGAGATTACCAATCTGCTATCAATGCCTTTGATAACTTCATTGCAGACCACCCTGGAACACCATTAAGGGAAGAGGCACTTTTCTACAAACTAGATTCAGCCTTCGAATTGGCAGTTAACAGCTATGACTTTGTAAAGAAAGAACGCCTAGAGAATGTGCTGTCGATCTATGAGTCATTCGCGCACAACTATGGCGAATCGAAATTTTTGGAAGACGCCACTGAAATGAATGCAGAAGCTATCGAACAACTAAAAGACTTTCAATAAACTAAATAAAATGGATTATAAGAACTCCAACGCTCCAGTATCTACCACAACCGTAAACCGTAACGAGTTTGATGAGGCTACTGGGAACATCTACGAAGCTATTTCCATCGTTGCAAAGCGCGCAACACAGATCAATTCAGAGATCAAGAAGGAGTTGCTAGAAAAGCTAGACGAATTTGCTACCTACACAGACAGCTTGGAAGAAGTCTTTGAGAACAAAGAGCAAATAGAAGTGTCAAGATTCTATGAGCGTCTGCCTAAACCTCATGCACTGGCAGTAGAGGAATGGCTAGAAGATAAGATCTACCACAGGAATACTGAAAAGAACCCATAGTGATGTCTATACTCAGCGGCAAGAACATCCTGCTGGGTGTAACAGGTGGAATAGCAGCGTACAAGACAGCTTTTCTTGTGCGTGGCTTCATTAAAGCTGGTGCTCGCGTACGAGTGGTCATGACAGAAGCCGCAAAAGATTTTGTGACACCACTTACCTTATCGACCCTTTCTAAGAATCCTGTTCACTCTTCTTTTACAAACGAAGAAGACGAGAATGCCGTTTGGAACAACCATGTAGAGCTAGGCCTATGGGCGGATCACATGGTGATTGCTCCAGCTACGGCCAATACATTGTCTAAAATGGCCGCTGGCCAGAGCGACAATCTGCTGTTGGCCACCTATGCCTCGGCCAAATGCCCAGTGTATTTTGCTCCAGCAATGGACCTGGACATGTATCAACATCCTTCTTCTAAAGAGAATTTTGAAAAGCTCATTTCCTTCGGGAACATCATGATACCTGCCACTTCTGGCGAATTGGCGAGTGGTCTGGTCGGTCAAGGCCGTATGGCGGAGCCAGACGACATCGTTTCTTTTATAGAGCATGATGTGCTAAAAAAGCTCCCGCTAAGAGGAAAGAAAGTACTCATTACTGCGGGACCAACCTATGAGGCCATAGACCCCGTTAGGTTTATCGGCAATCACTCTTCTGGCAGAATGGGCTTTGCCTTGGCCAAGGAAGCTGCCGATCTTGGTGCAGAGGTATATTTGGTGACTGGGCCCACACACCTTCAACTAGACCATGCCTTGGTTACCGTGAAACGTGTAGTTAGTGCACAGGAGATGTATGAGGCTTGTCATGAGCGATACGCCACTGCAGACATTGCTATTCTTTCAGCCGCGGTTGCTGATTACCGCCCGCGTAACGTATCTAACATCAAGATCAAGAAACAGGGAGCCGAGATGAACATAGAACTAGAGGGCACTCAGGATATCTTGAGGTCCCTGGGTGAAATAAAAGACAAACAATTCTTAGTAGGATTTGCTTTAGAGACAAACAATGAGGTGGAAAATGCCAGAAAGAAGCTGACAACAAAGAATCTGGATGCCATCGTATTGAACTCATTACAGGATGAGGGAGCTGGTTTTGGTACACCTACCAATAAAATCACTATTATTGATAAGAATTTCAAACAATTTCCGTTTGAAGTGAAACCAAAGGAAGAAGTGGCCGCAGACATATTCAATGTCATATTAAGATCATTCAATGCATAAGAAGTTTGTTGTTATATTATCGGTATTGCTTTCTAACCTGGCTGCAGCACAAGAGTTGAATGCGACAGTATCGGTGAATGCAGATTTTGTCAATCAGACCAATCAGCAAATATTTAAATCTTTAGAGCGGTCGCTCAATGATCTCATTAACAAGACCCAGTGGACCAACAAACAATATGCAGAGCACGAGCGTATCAATTGTAGCTTTGTATTCAACATTTCGCAATACGAGAGCGATCGCTTTACAGCTGCATTACAGGTGCAATCCCAACGCCCAGTATACGAGTCTACATACGAGACCCCTGTGTTCAACTTCCAAGACAAGGATGCCAATTTCTTGTACTTAGAGTTTCAGCCTCTGGTATACAACCCTAATGGATTCGAGACCAATTTGGTCTCTTTGGTCACGTACTACGTTTATATCATTTTGGGATTGGATGCTGATACCTTCTCACTTAGAGGTGGCACGGAATACTACGAAGTAGCACAACGCATCGTTAACCTCTCGCAGCAGAGTGGTTTTTTGGGTTGGAGTCAGAATGATGGATTACGCAATCGCTTCTGGCTTATAGACAATATCTTGTCTGATACTTTTAGGGAATATCGTAGTGTGATGTATGATTACCACCGTCTAGGCTTGGATACAATGGGCGACAAACAACTCCGGGCAAAGGAAACAATTGCACGGGCATTGCTTAGTTTCGAGACCATGAACAAAAGGCGCCCCAACTCTTTCCTGGCACAGGTCTTCTTTGATGCGAAAAGTGATGAAATTCAACAGGTATTTAGTGATGGCCCATCTATAAACATCACTGAGTTACAAGAAACACTCAATGATGTAGCACCCTTTTTTGCCAGCAAATGGCAAAGCATCAAGTACTGAGGCCAGTTTGCTGTTCTGCGACCAGCGCTTATCTTTGTTTGATACGATAAACCAGAATTAGTTGCTCACCACACTTTCCATAAAGAATTTTGCGTTGATAGATGATATCAATGTGGCCTTTTCTGAAGGCTTTACGATCATCACGGGAGAAACAGGAGCCGGAAAGTCCATTCTGCTCGATGGGCTGTCATTGGTACTAGGCAAACGTGCAGACCTGAGTAGCTTAAGGCAAAGGGATGCAAAGTGCATCATCGAAGCTGTATTTCAGATACAACAATACGGACTGCAACGTTTTTTTGATGAGAACGACCTTGATCATGATGCTGAGACCTATCTGCGTCGCGAGATCTTGCCAAGTGGAAAGTCTAGGGCATTCATCAATGACTCGCCAGTAACCTTGCAAGTGATGCAAGCGCTGGGAAGTCGCTTGATAGACATTCATTCCCAGTACCAAACCTTGGAGCTTGCCGATAACGACTTTCAATTTTTGGTGCTAGATGCACTTGCCAACACCAAAAAAGACCTAGGCTTATACAGGCAAGCACTTTCAGAATTCAAATCGATAGACAAGAGGTTAGAACAGCTACAACAATTCAAAGCAGAAGCGTCTAAAGAATTAGATTATAATAGTTTTTTGCTTAAAGAACTTCAAGAAGCCCAGTTAGAGGGCCAAGAACTTACTTCTTTGGAGGAAGAACATGAAACGCTCAACAATGTCGAAGAGATCCGCGAGCAGCTGACAGCTGCCTATCAGTTGCTGAACGATGAGAACCTAGGCATTTTGAGCAATTTGCAGCAGCTTAAGAATACGCTGAATCGCATTGCGGGCTTTTCAGAACCCTTACAGGAGATCGCAGATAGAATTGCAAGCGCATCGCTTGAGTTGGAAGACATTTTCGATGAGGTACAACGTACTGAAGAACGTATCGAAGCAGATCCGCAGCGATTGGCCGATGTCAATGCGAGACTGCAGACAATTCATGACCTATTCAACAAGCACAGTGTTTCCACAATACCGGCACTCGTGGCGGTTGCACATAGTCTTGAAGAAAAAGTCGTTGCCACTGAAAATGTAGATGAAGAGATACATGCTCTTCAAAAAGAACGCGATGAAATTGAGGGTAAGCTGAATAGGCTAGCCAGGTCGATCTATGAGAATAGGCAGGCAGCAATCCCAAAACTGACAAGTCAGCTAGAGCGAATGTTGGTAGACCTGGGTATGCAAAATGCGCGTTTCGATATTAGAATAGCACATACCGATAGCTTTTTGATGAATGGCAAGGATACGATCAGTTTTATGTTCTCAGCAAACAAAGGCGCAAATTTTGGTCTGCTCAAGAAGGTTGCCTCAGGCGGCGAACTTTCTCGTATCATGTTGTGTATCAAGGCGATAATTTCAAAATACACGAAACTGCCTTCGATCATCTTCGATGAGATAGACACTGGGGTTTCTGGCGCTGTTTCCGAAAAGGTTGCCGATATCATGCTGCAGATGAGTCATAGCATGCAAGTGTTTTCAATCACTCATTTACCACAGGTAGCAGCAAAAGGGCATCAACACTATAAAGTGTACAAGACCGATGATGGAGCCATCACTGCTTCGCACTTGAAACAATTGAGCCAAGAAGAACGTGTGGTAGAGATTGCTCAGATGCTTGGCGGAAGCCAAATAACAGATTCTGCAGTGGCACATGCCAAACAGCTACTCAATTAGATTTTTGGAGTATCTTTGCGGCTGATCAATTAAGGAAAACTTTGACCAATGGCATATAATTTACTACAAGGAAAAAAAGGAATCATATTTGGTGCGCTAGATGAGCATTCAATAGCTTGGAAAACCGCCGAACGAGTACACGAAGAAGGAGGAACTTTCGTGCTTACCAATGCACCCATTGCCATGCGCATGGGGCAGATCAACGCTTTGGCCGAAAAGACAAGCGCACAGATCATCCCTGCAGATGCTACCAATATGGACGATCTGAATAACCTAGTGACCCAGTCTATGGAGGCCCTTGGTGGGAAGTTAGACTTTGTGCTGCATTCTATAGGGATGTCGGTAAACGTTAGAAAAGGCCGTCACTATACAGACGAGAAGTACGATTGGACCACCAAAGGTTGGGATGTTTCTGCTTTATCTTTTCACAAGGTCTGCCAATCCTTGTTCCAAAATGATGCCATGAACGAATGGGGTAGCATTGTCGCATTGACCTATATGGCAGCCCAGCGTACTTTTCCTGACTACAATGATATGGCAGATAACAAGGCCTATCTAGAATCGGTGGCTCGTAGCTTTGGCTATTTCTTCGGTAAAGAGAAGAAAGTGAGGGTCAACACCATTTCACAATCTCCAACACCTACTACCGCTGGTAAGGGGGTAAAGGGATTTGATGGGTTTATCACCTATGCGGAAAAGATGTCACCATTGGGCAATGCAACCGCCCAAGACTGTGCCGATTATACCGTCTCGCTGTTTTCTGACCTGACCAAAAAAGTAACGATGCAGAATCTGTTCCATGACGGGGGATTCTCTAATACGGGAGTTAGTCAAGAAGTGATCGACGAGTTTACAGAAGATTGATCAGGGTCAATAGCGATTGTATGTACAAGAGCCACCCTAGCGGTGGCTTCTTCTTTCTCAAAAGGATTATCTTTGTCTGCATGAGTAAGCTCAATAAGCAGTTGCTATCGTTCTTTCAGCGTAGAAAGATCAAGATGTTCTTGATATTCATCGTATTCTCGTTGGTCACTTGGTTTATGAACAAGCTATCTAAGACCTACACCACTACAATAGTTTGCAATGCCTTTGTAGAACAGCTACCACAGAACCGTTTTCTGTACGATCCATCTCCCATGGCATTGCCTGTCACTGTTTCTTCACACGGTTTCAGATTACTGGGCATGCAGCTTTTTGGCAAGGATGTATCACTCAATGCGGAAAAGCTAGCGACGACCAACGACAGAGATTATCTCATAGCGGATGAGCAGTTAGGCCATCTTGTAAAGCAATTTCCATCCGATGTTCAGATCTTGAGCCTAAATGCAGACACACTTTTTATAAAGACTAGCTATAGTGACAGCAAGTATGTGAAAGTCATACCTAACATTGAAGTAGCCTTCAAACCAGGCTATGGCTACGTGGGTACCATGCAATTGGAAAAGGACTCGATTCAGCTAATTGGCCCCAAGGCACAGCTGGATGCTATTACAGAAATATATACCGAAGCAACTACCCTGAAGGATGTTGCCGATGATATAGCTCTAGAGCTTACGTTTGAATCACCCGCAAGTAAGCTGATAAAGACAGTAGAAACTTCTGTGGCCATTTCTGCAAAAGTAGACCGATATACAGAGAAAGAGGTAGAAGTGCCAATTACGATAAGAGACCTGCCAGAAGGAACAACGATTCGATTGTTTCCTAATAGTGTGAACATCATATACACGGTTGGCCTAAAAGACATCGATAAGATAGACCCAACAGAGTTTACGGTAGAGTGTTACTATAACGAAGGAGACAGCCCTCTGGAAGCTGTGTTGACAAGCCGCCCATCTTCAATTGCTGCAGCAAGGATCGAGAATAGCAAAATAGATTATTTGATCAAAGAATGAAAGTAGTAGGACTTACTGGAGGAATTGGAAGCGGGAAGACCACAGTGAGCAAAATGTTCAACGAATTAGGTGTTCCTGTCTATACCTCAGATGAGAGAGCCAAACAACTCATGGTCACTTCACATGAAATAAAGCAGCAGCTTACACTTGCATTTGGAGAAGATTCTTATGATGAGCACGGTCAACTGAACAGAAGTTACTTGGCAGCGATCGTCTTCAACAATGCCAACGCCCTACATACCATAAATAGTATTGTGCACCCAGCAGTAGGCAAGGATTTCAAGGAATGGGCAAGAGCGCAAGAATCGCCATATGCGATCAAAGAAACTGCGATCCTATTCGAGAACGACCTACATCATCAATGTGATATCGTTATTACTGTTACCGCACCTGTGAAAATAAGGGTAGCGCGTGTAATGGATCGAGATGACGCCACAGAAGACCAGGTTCTGGCACGTGCCAAAAATCAATGGTCCGATGAGCAGCGGGTGGCACTTTCGGATCATGTGATCAATAACATCGACTTGGCAGACACCTTGGTACAAGTGAAAGAGATTCATCGCCAGATCCTTCACGATGAAGGTTAATTCTTTCAGTACATTAACAATTTTGTTAAGTTGAGGTTAAAACGAAAACAGCCTACTGCGTAAACATTTAAATTTGACCGAATGAGTAAACGTCTGTTCATTTCGCTTGTCGTCTTGATGAGTCTCTCATTGATCGGAATCATTCTAGTTCAAGGGTATTGGATCAAGACATCTGTAGATAGCAAAGAAGAACAATTCTCACAAACGATAAACCAAGCCCTGATACGGGTCTCGGAGAAGATACGAGATAAAGAGCAGCGCGACTTCATCGCAGCGTTCGATAAGCTAAAGGATAGTATAGGCGAGCCACAAGAATCACAGATAAGGGACATCATCTTATTTGCTGATCGCGACGAAAGCACAGACCAAGTCTTCATCTACTCGCATGGCGTTTTAGAAGAAGAGTACAATATCACAGCTTCGTTCTTTGACAAAAATTTGCAAGATTCGGCTACGGTCAAGGACCTTAAAAGTATCCGTACGCGAACAACGTACGCAGAGTCTGGCTCGTTCGATGAGATGATCCGTACCATGACACCTATAGAGAAGATAAAAACGGTAGAGCGCCTTGCCTCAATGGAAAAGGCGATCTACGAAGAAGCTTTTCTAGACATGGTCAAGTCCAAGCCAGTTCACAAGCGATTGAACAAGACGCAGCTAGAGCTATTGCTTTCCAGAGAGTTTATGGACCTAGGTATCGATATCGATTTTGGCTATGGTGTGTATAGTAACGGGTTGGCCACCAAGGTAAAAAGTGCTGATTATAAACCGATCGTTGGCGTAAAACAATATGTGACGCCACTGTTTGTAGACTCAAAAGGAAAGAGCAATTTTGACCTCGTGGTCTCTTTCCCAGAGAAGAAAAAGTTTCTCATGTCACAGATCTTCGGGATGGCATTGCTGTCTGTGATCCTCACGTTGATCATTGTGATCACATACTCAAGCGCATTGTATCAGTTGATAAGACAAAAACAGATCTCTGAGATAAAGAGCGACTTCATCAACAACATGACGCACGAATTCAAGACACCTATTGCAACGATCAATTTGGCTTTGGACGCCATTAAGAACCCAAAAGTTGTAGATGACAGAGAGAAGGTTAAGAGATATTTGGGCATGATCCGTGATGAGAACAAGCGAATGCACGCTCAGGTAGAAAACGTGCTACGCATCTCTAAACTAGAGAAGAACCAGTTAGATATTAGTAAGGATAGGGTACGTGTGCACGACATCATTGGTGATGCTATTGATCATGTGTCGTTGATCGTAGAAAACCGTAACGGTTATATACATACCAAGCTGGACGCTTTCAGCGACGAGGTACTGGCCAATGATATGCACATGACCAATGTCTTGGTAAATATTTTGGACAATGCCATAAAGTATTCGCCTGATGTTCCTAAAATAGATGTCGAGACCGAAAATATAAAGAACAACATCCTTATAAAGATCGAAGACCAAGGAAGTGGGATGAACAAGGCAGTCGTGAAGCGAATTTTTGAAAAGTTCTATCGCGAGCATACTGGAAACATACACAATGTGAAAGGTCATGGTCTCGGCCTGGCCTATGTGAAGAAAATAATAGAAGATCATCAAGGTGAGGTGTACGCCGAAAGTGAAAAGGGAGTAGGAAGTACATTTTACATAAAATTGCCATTAATCTAGAAACGAATTTGAACATGGAAACAGTTAACAAAAAAATATTACTTGTTGAAGACGACCCCAACTTTGGTGCAGTCTTGAAGGATTACCTATCCATGAATGAGTTTGACGTTGTCCTTGCCAAAAACGGCATGGAAGGCTTCGAAAAGTTCAAAAAGGACAATTATGACCTTTGTATCCTAGATGTGATGATGCCTTATAAGGATGGATTCACCTTGGCCAAAGAGATAAGAGAGCGTAACCAAGAAGTGCCCATTATCTTCCTTACTGCCAAAACGATGAAAGAAGACGTGCTGAAAGGATACAAGGTAGGGGCAGACGACTACCTGAACAAACCTTTTGATAGTGAAGTGCTATTGTTCAAGATCAAAGCGATCATGCAGCGCAAGGCAAGTGACTCTGTGGCCGATAGCAAGCAATTTGAATTTACCATCGGTAATTTTCACTTGAACAGCAAGCTACGCTTTTTGACCTATAAAGACGAAGACCCTATCAAACTCTCACCCAAGGAGAACGACCTTTTGAGATTGCTTGCGTTGCACGAGAACGACCTAATGCCGCGCGAATTGGCATTGACCAAGATATGGCGGGATGATAATTACTTCACATCCAGAAGTATGGACGTCTACATTGCTAAACTTCGCAAGTACATGAAGAAGGACGATGCTGTCGAGATCCTAAATATACACGGCGAAGGATTCCGCCTGGTAGTGAAGTCAGAGGCGTAATTGTCCGGATGTTCAACAGTGCAGAGCCTGGCCTTTCTTGATCAGGCTTCTTTTTTTTCAATGAGAGACGAGATCTCTTCTACAATTTGTTGGTGGGCAGTTTCGTGTTCGAACCAACGTATGCTTTCATCTTTTCGATACCAGGTAAGTTGTCTCTTGGCAAATCGGCGTGTATTCTTCTTGATCTCAGAAATAGCGAAGTCTAGTGCCCATTCACCTTCAAAATAATTGAACAATTCACGATAGCCAACGGTCTGTAAGGCATTGAGATGTTTTTTAGGGTGAAGTGCCTGTGCTTCTTCTATGAGCCCATTGGCTACCATGATGTCTACTCTCTGGTCGATTCGGTCATAGATCACTTTTCTATCTGCAGTGAGTCCTATGTTGATGCTATTGAATGGCCGTTTTGGTCTTGGCTTGTTCAAAAAGGTTGAAAAAGGTTTTCCTGTTGCCAGACATATCTCTAAAGCTCGCATGATACGATGCGGGTTTTCAATGTCTGCTTGCTCATAATAGCCAGGGTCTAGTATCTTTAATTGACTTTGTAAACTGGCGATGCCTTCTTGTTGTAACCTTTCGTTCAGCTCTTTTCTGACAATAGGAGGGACTTCCGGGAATTCGTCGAGCCCTTGCACCACAGCATTGCTGTACAGGCCAGATCCCCCAGCCATGACAACAACCTCATGCTTTAAAAAGAGCGTTTCTAGCAATTGCAAGGCATCTCTCTCAAACATGCCAACGTTGTAGGCATCTTCGATACTTAAGTGTCGAATGAAATGGTGTCTTGCTGCTGCCAACTCTTCTTCTGAAGGAACAGCGGTGCCTATTTTCATTTCTTTGTAAAACTGCCTCGAATCCGAAGAGATGATCTCTGTCTTGAAGTGCGTTGCGACCGAAATCGCCAACGAGGTCTTCCCGGTGGCTGTTGGCCCAACAATGTTTATCAACGTATTGCCCTTCATTTAGTGAAACGGGTTTCCGCAATTGTAGCAAAATTCAGCATCGTCTCTATGATCGTCGGCCAAACAGTTATGACAAGAGATCGTGTTTGTGTGTACATCCCGCTTCTTGACCTTGGTCATCTCAGAAGAGACGATGCCTGTAGGTATGGCGATGATTCCGTATCCCAATATCATGATCAGGGACGCAATGAATTGGCCTAGTGGCGTGATCGGTGCAATATCGCCATACCCTACGGTGGTCAAAGTAACGATGGCCCAATACACACTTCGCGGGATGCTGGTAAAACCGCTTTCTTCGGTCTCTTCGACAAGGTACATTACCGTTCCAAGGATAATGCATAACACCAGTACGAACAACAAAAAGACGGAGATCTTGGCCCGGCTGGCCTTTAGTGCCCTTGCGAAATTGGTAGACTCTCCAATGAAACGTGCCAGCTTCAAGATCCTAAAAATGCGCATCAGTCGAAGTGCCCGTAAAGCTACAAGCGATTGCGAGCCCACCAAGAAGAACGAAAGATACAATGGGATTGTCGATAAGAAATCGATGATGCCATAAAAACTGAAAATATACTTTGAAGGCTTCTTTACCGAAATGACCCGTGCCATGTACTCGATGGTGAAGAATATGGTAATGACCCATTCAGCGATGTAAAGAAGGTCGTGGTATCGGTCGTCAACTTCTTTTACACTTTCTAGCATTACCAAGACAATGCTGATGATAATGATGATGAACAGGGATATGTCAAACCACTTTCCAGCTGGAGTGTCGGCGCCGTAGATGACCTCGTGCAGCTTTACTCTCCATGACCGTGATGGTTTGTTGTCTTTGCCCAAAGCTTGATAGGATTTTGGTAAAAGTATAAAAATCTATGATTTCAGGTCAGGGGTGCCCGCCTCTAAGTCAAGCACTTTCATGACCTTTCGCTTTCTCAAATACGACTGGATCAAATGTTTGGCATCAGGATTCTCTTCCATGGGAGTGATGATCGATCGCAGTATGTCTATATGATTAACTTGGTGGTTCAGGGTATAGAAGCCGTATCCCCTGTACTCGCCATTCTCAATGAGAATTGCGCTGCGCTCGTCTACATCACGACCACGGTCTATGACAACCATGCTCTTTTGTTGATAGCTGTATTTTTTTATGGCTTCTCCTACTCGAAGATTATAGGCTTCTATAGCTTCCTTTTGTACACATGCGCCCAAGCACTTGTCAATTCCATGGTTAAAACACTCGCCATGGGTCTTGTGCAAACCATTTAGTTTCAAACATAGTTGGTATTCGTCAGAGATCTTGTGGAGTACATTCTTTGCCTCGTTGTGACTTTTGAATGTGGTGATGTAACTTCCGTTGTACTTCACTTTATCGATTTGAAGCAATTGATATCCAGGGCTGTTATTGATGACCTCTAGGCCATATTTGAAGATTCTTTGTTTGCGAGAGCGGTTATACTTGGGTTGATTTTCCTTGACCTCATGCTGTTCTTTCAACAGTGCGATCAGTTCGCTCCCTGTCTTTTCATAGCTTACTGCATGTACCTCGGTCTGTATCCTCTTTGCCTTGGCGCTCTCTCCTGTGAAATGTTGGTTTACACGCTTTTTGATGTTCTTGCTTTTACCGATGTAGATGATATCCCCCTTTTCGTTGTGAACATAATACACTCCAATATCCGAAGGGAGGTCCTCGACAATTTTCAACAGGCGCGAAGGTAGCTTGCTTACAACTCCCGTATTCACAGCTTGGGCGATGATCTCCTTTTTGGTGTCTTTGTTGAGCAGTATTTTAAATAACTCTACCGTAGCGAGCGCATCGCCATTGGCCCGGTGACGGTCGCTCATTGGGATCCCTAAAGAGCGTACAAGCTTACCCAATTTGAAAGACTCTTGCTCTGGGAGTAGCTTTTGGGCTAACTCAACGGTGCACAAGGTCTTCATTCGAAAATCATACCCCAATCTTCTGAATTCAGTGCGAAGCATACGATGGTCAAAGCCGGCATTGTGAGCAACAAGCACGCAATCGTCGGTAATTTCGATGATGCGCTTGGCTATCTCATAGAATTTAGGCGCGTTGCGCAACATCCTGTTGTTAATACCAGTGAGCTTCGATACAAAAGGCTGTATGGGGCGCTCGGGGTTCACTAGCGTAATGAATTTGTCGATTACCTGGTGTCCGTCAAATTTATGGATGGCAATCTCCGTGATGCCTTCCTCATCGTAAGCACCGCCCGTAGTTTCTATGTCTAATATCGCGTACACGTTCAGTTCTCAGTAAGCAGTTGTCAGTTTGGCATTGGGAGATTGGCTATGACTCTTGACTCTTTTGTCCTTGTTTTTTTCTTTGCTTTTGAAACCTCGGCTACCAGTCATTGGTTTTCTGTATTCAGTAGTCCAGACTCTTTAATTCTTTTATCTTTTCCATCTGTCGCCCAACCATCCAATAATGATGGGACAATCGAAGACTCACTCATAGTTCCTGATTCCAAATATACTACTTCCTATACGCACCATGGTGCTGCCATGTTCAATGGCTAGTTTGTAATCACCACTCATGCCCATGCTCAAGGTTTCGAGTTTCAAGTTGAAAGCTTCCAGATGATCGCTCTTGAGCCTTTCGAAAAGCTCCGAAAGGTATGCAAACTCTTTTTGGACCTGTTGTTGGTCTTGGGTGAATGTGGCCATACCCATCAGACCAACGATCTTGATGTTTTTCATTTCTGGAAATTCTTCTGAAGAAAGCAGGGAGGTCACCTCTGCCTCGTTCATCCCAAACTTGGTGCTTTCCTCGGCGATATGGATCTGCATAAGGCAATCAATCATGCGATCGTGCCTCTGCGCTTGCTTATTGATCTCTCTCAACAGCTTTAGGCTGTCCACTCCATGGATCAGTGAGACGAAAGGAGCCATGTATTTTACTTTATTGCGCTGTACATGGCCGATCATATGCCATTGGATGTCCTTAGGCATGGTCTCCCACTTTCGGGCCATCTCTTGAACTTTGTTCTCACCAAATACGCGCTGGCCTGCTTCGTATGCCTCCATGATGGTCGTTGTGGGCTTGGTCTTAGAGACGGCCACTAAGGTGACGTGCTCAGGAAGGGCTTCCTTGATCTGCTGAAGATGTTGTGCGATGCTCATATCAGAATTCATAGATGGTAAGTCCGCTACGGAGCTTAGGTTCGATATAGGTGCTTTTTGGTGGCATGGTAAGGCCCGCATCGGCCACGGCTTTGATCTCTTCCACATTCAACGGGATCATACTAAAACCAACAGCATGCTTGCCTTTATCTATATCTTCCTTCATATTCAATAAATGATATTTGCCATAACCATATTTGATGCGGCGGTCGTTCTTTAGGTCGGTGATCCCAAGGATGGGCTCTAAAACGGTCTTGTATAGGATCTGTGTATCCAATTCACTCAATGGGTCGGTGAATTTGTAAAGCGTCTTCCGAAGATATAACGAGTAGAACTCTCCGTCTAGATACATGCTGAAGTGGTGCTTCTTCGAGGGTGTATAAAATTCCGTGCCTCGGTTTTCGATACGAAACCACTTGTCCAGTTCCACCAAGAACTCTTCTTTGGTCAGACCATTCAAATCTTTTACCATACGGTTGAACTCATGGATCTTGAGTTCAGACTCTGGGATCAAATAGCTCATGAAGTAATTGTAGGGCTCGTTGCCTTTGTGGCCTTTGTTCTCGGCTTTTAGGTCTTCAGCCAGCAGGTAAGAAGAAGCTGTGCGATGATGCCCATCAGCAATATACAATGCGGGGATCTTTTCAAATTCCTCTTGGATGGTGTTTACAGTCTCTTTATCAACGATGGGCCACAGGGCATGCGTAACGCGGTCTTGTGTAGTGAACTCGTAATCTGGGATGACCTTTGACACACGGTTGGTCACAGTGGCAATGACCTCGCTATCAGGATAGGTGAGCAGCACAGGCTCGGCATTGAATCCTACAGTCTTTAGGTAATCTTTGAACAGTTCTTCCCGGCGTTGGATCGTTTCTTCATGCTTTTTGATGACGTCTCTGGCATAATCTTCAGCAGCGGTGCCTGCAATGATCCCAAAGAACGAATGGTCGCGCGTCTTCATGAGATACACATAGAAGGCGGCATCAGTATCCTGTTCATAGATTCCCTCTTCCTTGAACTCTAGATATCGATTGCGGATCAGTTGAAAACGCTGCTCGCCCGAAACTTCTTTGTTGTAGCGAAAACCGGG
Organism: Flavobacteriaceae bacterium; assembly: GCA_028284745.1. Taxonomy (GTDB): domain Bacteria; phylum Bacteroidota; class Bacteroidia; order Flavobacteriales; family Flavobacteriaceae; genus JANQRC01. Next base: position 11,311 of record JANQRC010000037.1, on the reverse strand, counting down.
GTTCAGCACGTGTAAGAACGAATAGGGATTATAGGCCAGTTTTGCTGCCAGTTCTTCCTTAGAATAATCCTGATACGATCGGGAGGCCACCAAATTGGTGAATGCCCTAGGGGCTCTTACTGCTTTGAACGGGCGAACCTTGGCCATTAACTGAACTGCTTTGCTACTTTTTCAGCTTTTCTGCTTTCGGAGTAATCATAGAAACCTTGACCAGATTTAACGCCTAATTTTCCGGCACGAACCATGTTTACCAGTAGGGGACAGGGCGCGTACTTCGGGTTCTTGAAACCGTCATGCATCACATTCAAGATGGCCAAGCACACATCCAAGCCTATAAAGTCTGCCAACTGCAAGGGTCCCATGGGGTGTGCCATGCCCAATTTCATCACGGTGTCGATCTCTTGTACACCTGCGACACCATTGTACAAGGTCTCGACAGATTCGTTGATCATCGGCATCAAGATTCGATTGGCCACAAATCCTGGATAGTCGTTTACCTCTACAGGAATCTTGTTGAGGCTTCTGGACAATTCCATGATGGTCTGTGTCGTAGTGTCGCTGGTATTGTAACCACGAATGATCTCAACTAATTTCATAAGGGGCACCGGATTCATGAAATGCATGCCGATTACCAGCTCTGGGCGCGAAGTGACCGCCGCAATTTGGGTGATGGAAATAGAAGAAGTATTTGTAGCTAAGATGGTATGAGGAGTGCAATGCGCATCCAGTTCACGGAAAATGTTCAACTTTAGGTCCAAGTTTTCTGTAGCAGCCTCTACGACGAGGTCTATATCACTGACACCTTCGGCCAAATTTGTATAGAGCGTAATATTGGACAAGGTCTCTTGCTTTTCAGCATCGGTGATCCTTTCCTTGGAAACCATCCGGTCCAGGTTCTTTTCGATGGTAGATAATCCACGGTCCAAGGCTTCTTCCGAAACATCGATCAATTGTACGTTGTGACCAAACTGTGCAAAGGTGTGGGCAATGCCGTTGCCCATGGTACCTGCTCCGATAACTGCAATATTCTTCAAAGGATGTAGTTTTTAGGTTGAAATTTAGAAAGCGGCGATCACTTGTTTTGCCACACGAAGGGCTTCCGTGCCTTGCTCTAACGTTACTATAGGCTCTGTGTTGTTGTTGATGGCATCTGCAAAGGTCTCTAGCTCATCCAAGATGGCGTTGTTTGCTTCAATGTCTGGGTTCTCGAAGTAGATCTGCTTCTTGACACCTTCAGCATTCTGGAGGATCAGCGCAAACTCGTCGGGTGTCTCTGGAGCATCCTTCATCTTTACGACCTCAACCTTTTTGGTCAAGAAATCTACAGATATGTATGCATCTCGCTGAAAGAAACGAGACTTGCGCATATTCTTCAAGGAGATCCTGCTTGCAGTGAGGTTGGCCACGCAGCCGTTTTCGAACTCGATGCGCGCATTGGCAATGTCGGGTGTGTCACTGATCACTGATACGCCACTCGCGTTGACGCTTTTTACCTTAGCCCTCACCACGCTTAGGATCGCGTCAATATCATGGATCATAAGGTCTAACACCACAGGAACATCCGTACCCCGCGGATTGAACTCAGCTAGGCGATGCGTTTCGATAAACATGGGCGTGTCGATCTTATGCTTCACCGCAGTGAATGCTGGATTGAAACGTTCTACATGCCCCACTTGTCCCTTTACATCATGTGCTTTGGACAAGCGAATGATCTCCTCGGCTTCTGCCACTGTATTAGAGATCGGTTTTTCGATGAAGATGTGCTTGCCAGCTTCTATGGCCTTTCTTGCGCAGTCGAAGTGTGATAGTGTAGGTGTTACGATGTCTACAACATCTACCGCTGTAATAAGCGCTTCGATAGTAGCAAAGGCATGATAGCCATATTCTTCGGCCACCTTTACAGCATTGTCGGCATTTGGGTCGTAAAAACCTACGAGGTCATATTTTTCAGATTGTTGGAGAAGACGTAGATGGATCTTTCCTAGATGCCCGGCACCTAGCACACCTGCTTTTAGCATAGTATTTCTGTTTGAAACAAAAATACGGATTTATGAGGTGTGGTGAAACTATTCGAAAATTATAGTTTTTTAGGTTTTGGCAAGGCTAGATTGTATGGCTTTTAGCACCTTGTGGATCCCATTGCTTCCGCCAGCAAATAGCCCTGCGGTCAAAACGATGTCTAACATGTTGAGAGCTGTCTCTTGTTGCGCTTTTATGCCTTCCATAGGAAGAAAGCCAGTGATCAATCGGACGCCTATAAATGCAATGATCAATCCTATGACAAAAGCAATGATCAATGTTTGCCTACTTCGCTTTTTCTCCAGAATTTTCTTATCAAAAGTAACCTGTGCCTGTTTTTTCACAAGATTATCTTCAGCGGCAGTATTTGCACCAGCGCCGATAGCCTGATTTGAAAACAAAAATCGGTTATTCGTCTTTCTTACTTGGGAAAGGTCTTTCAAGACATTCTCTTGCAAAAGCCCTAAACGCTCTTTTTCTTCTTTGTCAGGGTCGCTAATGAAGATTTCTATGAACTGCTCAATGAGCAGTGAGATTACGATCAGTCCAGTAAGTGCGGCAATGACCTCGCTTATTTTCAATCCTTTTAGATTTATAGTCTTAAAAATGAGCTCACTATTGTCTCTAGGAAGAAGGGCAAACACAGTAAGCGTTGCCAGTATCAATAATATAAAGGGAACAGACTTGAATAATGGCTTGTCCATGACGTGGAATTTTAAATTGTTCACACAAAAATATTTTTGGCATAAACATCAATCAATCCACATTTATAGGTAATTTGCATACGAATGAAAGATACCCCGAAACATCAAGGGAAGCGAAAGAAATTGACAGGTCTTCTGGTCTCTAAGGGCATCAAGGACGAAAGTGTCCTAAAAGCAATCGCTAAGATTCCGCGACACCTTTTTATGGATAGTAGCTTTGAAGACCATGCGTATCAAGACAAGCCATTTCCCATAGGAGCACAACAGACCATTTCGCAGCCGTACACTGTTGCTTTTCAGACAGAGCTGTTACAGATCGAAAAAGGTGATAAGGTGCTGGAGATAGGTACGGGAAGTGGTTATCAGACCGCTGTGTTGCTAGAACTTGGAGCCGCGGTGTATTCGATAGAGAGACAACGAGAACTCTACAAGAAAACCTCATTGTTTCTCCCTAAACTTGGGTATCGTGCCAAGAAGCTGATCTATGGTGATGGATATAAGGGTCATAAGGATGAAGCACCGTATGACAGTATCATCGTCACGGCAGGCGCTCCGTTCATACCAAAGCCTTTACTGGCACAATTGAAGGTGGGAGGGCGATTGGTGATTCCCATAGGTGAAAACTCTCAGAAGATGACCGTGCTTGTCCGCACTTCTGAAAAAGAGTTCGAAAAGACGGTCCATGGTACTTTTCGTTTCGTTCCTTTGCTAGAAGATAAGAATCAATGACCAACCTGAGATTTTTGAATTACGAATGATAAAGTACTAGCGGTATTGCTTTTTGATGCGGTCTAAGTTGCGCTTGTTGTCGCGATCCTTGATGGTCTCTCGTTTATCATGTAGCTTTTTCCCGCGCGCAAGAGCGATTTCCATCTTGGCCAAACCGCGGTCATTGATAAATAAGCGTAACGGCACGATCGTAAGGCCTGTGTCCTGTACTTCCTTTTGGAGCTTCTTCAATTCACGCTTGTTGAGCAAAAGTTTTCGTTCGGCACGCGGTTTGTGGTTGTAGTGCGACCCATGCGAATACTCGTCGATGTGCATGTTGATGATGAACAACTCGCCATGGTCGTTGAACTGGCAGAAGCTTTCGCCGATAGAGGCCTTGCCTTGTCGGATAGACTTGATCTCTGTTCCACCCAATACAATGCCCGCCACATACTTATCGAGGACCTCGTATGCAAAGCGTGCTTTACGGTTCTTTATGTTGATGTTCTTCTGCACGGGGAGTGCAAAAGTAAGGCATTTCAAATTATGAGAACTTTGTGTTCAAAAGGCCACAAGTTTCTTTACTTTTGAAGGGAAGATCCAATCGTATGAAAAAGACCATAGCGTTAAGCTTTTGTTGTATCCTGCTTCTTGCGTGCAAAGAAGAGACCAAAACACTTACGGCCGATGAGATCGTCGATCGGTCGATCGAGGTCTCGGGTGGCAACATTCTCGACAATGCTACAGCTAGCTTTGATTTTAGGGGAAAGCACTACACAGCTACCCGAAACAACGGTCAGTATATTCTAGATCGCTTTTCGGTAGATGGCCAAAAAGCGGTTTGTGACCAATTGTCTAATAAGGGATTTACACGGTTTATAGATGCACGGCAGACTTCTCTGCCAGATTCGTTGGCTATGCGCTATGGCAATTCTGTGAACTCTGTGCACTATTTTGCCTATTTGCCTTATGGGTTGAATGCAGCGGCAGCTCGTAAACAATTGCTAGGAGAGAAGACTTTAAAGGGAAAAGGCCATTATGTGATTCAAGTGACCTTCATTCAAGAGGGTGGTGGTACCGATTTTGAAGATGTCTTCCTGTATTGGGTAGATAAGGAAACTTTCAAGATGAACTATCTAGCCTACGAATACCACGTGAATGGTGGCGGAAAGCGCTTTCGAGAAGCGTATAACGAGCGCATTGAGAATGGCGTACGATTTGTGGACTATCGCAACTTCAAGCCGACCGATAAGGAAGCCTCGTTATATGACCTGGATAGCTTGTATGCTTCGAATTCGTTACAGCTACTTTCTAAGATCGAGCTGGAGAATGTTGACGTTTTAGTATGCGAAAGTTGCTAGAGGATCTTCTTGATCTGATACTCATGTTGATTTCCCGAGAGGTCCAAGATGGCTAGCCTGCCAAAGTGCAATGTCAGACTCTTTCGGTCTTCGGACAGTAATTTGCCATGGTGTCCAATGATAGCAAATTCACCATCCTCATCGGTATTGCTTGTAACAAGGGTGTTTCCAACTCTGTCTTGCAGCTCCACTCGGGCAATGACATCAAAACAACAATTGAGGTCTAGCTTGCCTATGATCTTTGTCTTTTCTTCCCCGATACTATCAGTGTAGATGTGTATTTCCTTTATGAATACACTTTGCTTTTGTTTGTCAGCATCATACCCTTTGGTAGGGGTCAACGACAAAAGTGTATCGAATATATAGTGTGGTTTGGCTTGTTGCTTGACAACAATGGGTATATGCAACTGTATACCTGTGGCACTTTCATTTTGTTGCACGTAGTAACTACTTTGTAGTTGCGCATTGCTTTGGGCAGTTGTAAAATAAAAGGCCAATAGCAAAGATAGTGTCAGTGCTTTGGGCATCAGGCTTGGGTTATTGATTCTTGGGCCATTAATCAGTTAAAAATAAGTTCACCTTCGATGAAAGTACCCAAAAAATAGATGAAGTGTGTCGTTTTGCCGATGAAATGCTATTCAAAATGAAGCAAACTTGCCGAAGATCTATTGTTGACTGTGGTAACGACATAAAGATTTCCATTGATATCATCATCAATGATATCGAATCGCTTTTCACCTAAGAGCGTATTTGCAAGGAAAGGAATGGTATTGCTGTGACCTACGACCAATACACGCTTGCCCTTTGTGGCCGCCTTGAAGGCTTTCATATTAAAAGAACGCGGATTGTAGAGTGTAGTGGTCAGTTGTCTTGTGGCTGCAATGGCATCGGCTGTCTGTCGAGTACGTTGAAAATTGGTGGAATAAACCGCATCAAAGGGAGTGCTTTCAAATAGCTTCACCCATTCTTTCACACGATTCATCCCTTTTTCCGTTAACGAAGGGTCTCTCTCATTTGGATCGCTTCGGTCTTTTTCTGCATGACGTATCAAGTAGTATGTTGTGGGCAGGTCTGCCTCTTGTGCGCTTAGAAGATAGCTACAACTAAAAAAGATGATGAGAAGGATTTTTTTCATATAGAATTGCTTCCTGCTAAAATAAGAATATTAATTGAGGCTATTACATCAGACCTTCGACCAATACAAAGACTTGGTCACATCCTGATCTAGTGCCAAGAGCACTAGGTGTTGCGTCTTTTGATGTCTAGTATACGCTTTTCGAATGTTGTAGCATCTACTGGCAAGTGAATCTCATTGAAAAATTTCATCAAATCGTCAGAATGATGCGCTCTGCGCTGTTTTAATAGATCGAAGTGTGTAAAACCACACCAGATGACTGCTTTGAGCTCAGCTGTATTCTCATTGAACATTCGCATTTCAACAAGAAGCTCACTTTCGTTATAGCTCAGCAATTGGGATTCGATGTGTACGTTCTCCATTAGAAAAGCTGGCCGCAGATAAGCGATCTGATTGGAAGTGGAAACCCAACTTATGCCGCTTTCGCTCGCGATCCTATAAATATCTAGCTGATAGTGTTCTTTCAGCATATCCTCACGATGATTCATGAAATAGTCTAAATAACGACCATTATTGAGATGATTGAAAGGGTCACAATCTTGAAAGCGAATGATCGCAGTGCTTTTTACGGTCTTTGGAAGTCGAGTGGTCGAGAAAGGCCCCATAATATACTAAATGGTATTTTTTAGGATGAAAAAATTAGGTTCTGAATTGTTGTTTGACAACATCACTGATGACATTGGCCGCATCGATCGCGTAGCTATTGTCTCTTAGGGTATGCGCCATGAAGGTGCCACCTTGCAGCAGTGCGTAAAAACGTTTGGCATACGTTTCACTTACGATGGCCTTTCTGATTTCTCCGTTGGCCTTTCCTTCTTCGATGATGGTAGCCAGGTCGCGCTCTATGAGTTTAATGACGTGCTGAACCTTTTCTAGTAACGTTTCGTTCTGATGATTCGCATCTACGCCAACGTTGATGATCGGACAACCGCCCAACTCTTGACTGAAGTCATAATAGTTGCGATAAAAGTCAGCTAACAACAACAACTTATCAATAGAAGTTTCTCCCTGGGCCATGTGCCCCTCTATTCGTTTCAACATTTTCTTGATGTTGTATTTCAATGCAGCCATGGCCAACGCCTCCTTGTTCTCAAAATTACCGTAGATGGCTCCTTTTGTAAGGCCAGTTGCCCTTGTCAGGTCACTGAGACTGGTAGCCGCATAGCCATTTTGGTTAAAGATCGGCGCAACAGTCTCAATAATGTATTGGGTGGTCTTTTCGGCTTTGGTCAACATCGTAGATCATTGATTCACATCCAAATATACTAAAAAATACTATATGGTATAATAATTTATTGAATTTAGTAGCTGGCTTTAGGTACACGCTACGATAAAATCTATTTAGCGTATCCCAAAATATGCATGACGAATTTCAGTCCATTGATAGTCATTGTTAATGATAGAATAGATTCTAAAGTCTCTGTAATAAGGTCTAACAAGGCCATAGATGTTTCTGGCACAACGTGTACATGGTTTTCGTTCGGTAAAAAGTGCGTCTAGGCGGTACCTTCCTGGCCATCTGCGTTCAGCCTCAGATACAATGGCATCCTCTGAGTGAATGTTACGCTCCGGATTGGCAGATGCGATCACATGATAGCTACTGCCAACTCTAAATCTGCCTACTGCAATATTGCGACGCTGAAAGTGCGTATCAGTAGTGCCCGTTGCAGCGCGCTCACTACAAGCGGCTGTACGAAGGTCTGTGGGTGTGGGTACCATGCCAGACGGAAGCGGATTGAGTCTTCCTGCGGTGGCATAGGTGAGCACAAGCGAATCTCTATAACAGATGCGTCTTCTTCTTGGGCGGGGCGGTGGTGGTGGCGGTGGCGGACGGTCATCAGGTCTAGGTCTTTGCTCTCCTTGCGGCCTGCGCATTTTTCTAAGAGCCTCTTCGGTCAATCGCTCTGCCTCGGCTTCTTGTTCGGGAGTCGGGCGCCCATCATCCAATAAAAAGTAAATGATCAATGCAACAACGATGATCACCGCCAAGATGATGGCTATAATGACCCATACAGGAATGGATATTGCTATCCCACCGCCCAGTGCAGCTCCTGCCGCGGGTGCAGCCATAACAGTTCTTTGTAAGGTGACCTCCTGCTGGGGCTGACTATAACTGAACTGGACCTCTGGTAAACTGGCCCAATAAGGTAAGCGTGGTTGTAAACTGCGATACAAACCTTCGATGTCGCGCATTTGACCCCCCGAAAAAGTAACAGTTCCGTCCATGGCTGCATACTGCTCCTTTAAGGCCATAAGTTGCCGTATCTGTGTGCTCGATCGCATTGCTGCTGAATCTGCCATCAATCGATTCACACCCGCTTCTAGTTCGTCTAGTTGAGCACTTTCAATACTTGCACGCTCACGAGTTGTAGTGCCAGATACTTCTCTTTGGATGCTGTTCTCATGCGTGTACTGTTTCACCCTTAGTGGTATTGGCATGCGTTGGCTACTTGCTTTGCTGATGGCTTTTCTTTGAAGTCTCTGGTGTTCTGTGATAGGGCGTTTAGAAATACGTTGGGGTCGTTGTTGAAGTGTATGGGTGAGCTCGTGGGCCAACAAGTGTTTCCCTTGTTGTGAATCGGGCTGATACTTTCCTTGATTGAAATAGATATCATTCCCATGAGTAAAGGCATGGGCACCAATATCGTTGCTCATTTGTACGGCAGTGTTGTCAGTGTGTATACGAACACCGCTTAGGTCAACTCCAAAACCGGACTCCATTTGACCACGTGTCTTATTTCCCAATGCTTGGCCTCTTCCTTTAGAAGCCTGCAATTGTTGTTCAAATTCAGAGGAAGGTGATGTCGTTTGAGTTTTCGTACTTCTTTGGATTGGGTATGCGCTTAACTCTTTTCGCTGCAAGGGCATCACAGTTTCCTGTTCTTCGGTGGTTTCTTCGTCTTCTTTCCTTTGAACAGACTCTTCCTCTGCGCATTGACCGCATTTTCGTTGTATTGGAGTGTTTGTGGCACTATGATTTGCTTGCTTACGATTCACAATGGTATCTGCCATTGCATCCGCTTCTTGTTCGTAACGATCATTCGGCTGTCCGACCTTTAGCTTGGGTTGAATGAATCCGTCGTGCGTTGCCTTGGACGACTGTACCCCGGTTTTCCTGCCTGCCTTTCTGTTTGGCGACGCTTGAGATGCTTCAGCTTGCATTGTAAGGGGTTGAGCCATGCAAATTAAAATTTGTTCAGGTGACCTAAATTGGAAAGAATGGGCGGATTGTTCGTCAGGGTTTTTCCCGTATTATTTTGGGTAGATAGCAGGGTCTTGTATGAAGTATTTTCGTTATCAAGAAGAAAGCCCCACTTTCAGCATGAGCATCCAGCGGGGTTTCATCTTACCTACCGAGCGGTAGGCACCAACCAAAAATTATCATCAGAGATGATCAATCATCCTCTTCATCTTTATCCTCAGACTTTCTACTTCTATAGTAGAAGTTGTCATCATCATCGTCCCAGTCATCATCATCCCAGTCATCATAAAGATCATCATCATGATCGTAGTGGTCGATGTGACCGATAGGTCGATGCTTCACGGTTCCATTGCTCCAGATGAGCCTGCCCCATCTGTTATACTTCACACGCATTCCTCCGATTTGCCTAAGTTGATCGAACCTGCCATACTGCATGTATACGGATCCAATTCGCTTTACTCTACCAGATCTGTCGTAGTTGATAAAAGTATTGCCTACTCTTCTTACCTTACCGAATCGGTCGTGCTCGATACGCACTCCGTATCGGTGATCTCTGTTTCTTGGTCTCGTGTATCGCACACGAATACCGGGCGCACCAAAGGTGGCATTCACATTACCTCTACGACCTCTGCGGTACATACTTCTGTGTGTATTGAAGTCGAACTCTCCGTTTGGGAATACAAAGAAGGTGACACCACGCTCTACAAACCGAATAGGTTGCGGATTGCGATAGCGTTTCGTAACCCCTTCTTTGGTGGTCTTTCCCCGATAGCTATCGGGAGCGATCTGCTCGTTGGCATGCGATGAGGTTACACCGAGTAACAAACTCATCAGAAAAAGTGTAATGGTTCTCATAGGTTCCAAATTTTGGGTTCTGCCTACTCTTTTAGCTTTTCGGCCTACGCTATTTGCCCAAGTAGGACCAAGCACCGTGCCAAAAATTCAACTAATTGATTGTTAGCGTTTTGAGTGAGTTTTTAAATTCCAAGACCCAAAATTCCAGTTATCAAAAACATCCGATGATCGGATCATCAAACGATCAAGTGGCCCAACTCTCCGATAATCCAACCATGTTTTGTACTTTTAACAAAACCACTTTTAATGCCAGGAACCACCATTTGCAAGAACTGTGAAGCCTCCTTTGATGCCTCATATGAATATTGCCCTTACTGTGGCCAAAAAGCAGCAGACAACCTGACATTTGGTGTGTTGTTCAACAATACGATCAGCAATTATTTTTCGGTGGATGCGCGCTTTTTCAGGAGTTTCGTTCCATTAATGTTGAAGCCTGGCATACTGGCGAGACGTTTTGTAGATGGAAAGCGATTGTCATACCTGCACCCGGCGCAGTTCTATTTATTTATTTCAGTGGTGTTCTTCTTTTTGTTTTCGTTTACTGTAAGGCGTGTTGACCAAAATTTGAATGAGAGCATAGCAAAAGGCTTCGATAGCGAGGCGCTAACAGACGTTGAAGAGCAAGAAAAGGATTCTATGGCCCGAGCCGTAGCGATGAAGACCTTACGCGACAATAAGAAATTTACAGGAATGAGTGATGAGGACATAGCTGCCATTGACTCTTCAATGGTTTCTGGCAATGATGTCCTAAACATTGATTTTGGCTTTGACCGCAAGCTGTTAGATTCGTTGATTGCCATCGGTGCAACCGAAGAAGAAAAGCTGGTCGCTATGGGTATGAATGAAGAGGCTGGTAGCTTTAAACGAAACATGAATGCAAAGATCCTGAAGTTCTATGAACGGAGAGGAGGTGGTATTTTTAAGACGATCGTCGATACCATCCCGATTACCATGTTTTTAATTTTACCCTTGTTCGCCTTTATTTTGAAGTTGTTCTATTGGAAGCGCGCCACATTTGCTTACCATATGGTGTTCAGTTTTTATTACTTCACGTTTCTATTTACCACATTCTCCGTGATGCTAATTGTAGAACGGTGGGTCTTTGAGATTCCTGGTTGGCTCCATGCAACAGTCTATCTTTCCTTTCTTGTATACCTTTTTATTGCAATGCACAATTTTTACCGAAGTAGTTGGCTGGGGGCGATAATAAGAACAGCAGCAATATCCGCCGTTCTCCTATTTGTTATTCCCATTGTTGCTTTCGGGATTATTTTAGCGGGTTTCTGGACGTACTAACCGAGCTTGTCCTTCAGATATTTTCCTGTGA